>NZ_JAIWPR010000019.1 GCF_021191635.1 Alterluteimonas quercicellularis | reverse complement strand
CGCGACCGGGGCCGCGGGGCAAGCCTGTCGCGCGCAAGCGCGCTCATACCGGACCGAAGCGCCTACGGCAGCAGCCAGACGCCGAAAACGGGGCCGGCGGAGTAGCCGTCTTCGGGTTGGATGCGGACGCGCAGGCCGTCGGGCTGCGGGATGCGCAGGGCGTCGGGCAGCGGGTAGTCGATATCGACGAAGTCGTCGCCGCGGCCGCCGTCGAGCACTTCGTCGGCCAGCCGCTCGCCGCCGGCCAGGATGACGAAGCGGCGGCGATGTTCCTCGCCCCAGTAGCGCAGCCGCAGCCGGCCGGGGGCGGCGTCGGGGCGCAGCACGAACTCGAAGGCGCCGCCGCTGCGGGCGTCGCGGCCGCGCATGCGGCGATAGACCACGGCGTGGGAGGCGCCTTCGGTGCGCAGGTCGTGCGCGCGTTCGCTGCCCTCGTCGCCCGGGGCCAGCCGGTCCAGGCTCTGTCGGTCCAGCGCGGCGTCGCGTTCGCGCGCGTCGTCCAGCGCCTGCTGGTGGCGGCGTCGGCCGGCGGCGTCGAGGCGCCGGAAGTAGACCGCATAGCGGCGCTCGTGCAGGGCGTGGAACGGTGCCAGCCGCATTCCCTCAGGGTGCGAGGGCGGCCGCGCGCGGGCGCCACCGTCGGCGTCCGGGTCGAACGCGGTGTCCGGGTCCAGCAGCACCTCGCGGCCGTCCCAGGGGGCGTCGGCCGGGCCCAGGTCGGCGGCCAGCACGCAGGGGCCGCGCCGCAGCGAGACCAGGGCCGGGTCGTCGGCGCAGGGCTCCACGAGCACCGGCATCACGAACTCCAGTTCGATTCGGTCGCCTTCGGCCCAGTCGCGGGCCAGGCGCAGGTAGCCGTCCTGCGGATGGGCGTCGACGGTGGCGCCGTTGATCCTCAGCGCTTGGCCGCCGGCCCAGTCCGGCACCCGCAGGGCGATCGTGCGCGGTGCGCCGGCGTCGGCGCGCAGCACGGTCGCAGCGACGTCGCCGCGCGCGGGCAGCCCGCTCTCCAGCCGCAACGCCAGGCGGTGCGCGGGATCGTCGAGGGTGGACGGGATGTACAGGTTCACGTGCAGCGCGCCGTCGCCGAAGCGGTAGATGGCATCGGAGAACTGCGCATGGCTCTCCATGCCGGTGCCCACGCAGCACCAGAACTGGCCTTCGGGATCGGAGTAGCGCCGCGCCTCGCCGGCCTGCAGCGGGGTCATGTAGGTGTAGCGGCCGCCGTCGGGGTGCTGCTGCGAGAGCACGTGGTTGTAGAGCGCGCGCTCGTGGAAGTCGAACTGCCGCGCCTCGCCGCTCCAGGCGTGCACGTGCTGGGTCAGCCGCAGCATGTTGAGCGTGTTGCAGTGCTCGCAGGTCTGCTCGGTGACGTAGCGCGACAGCGTGCCGGGGCGCTGGAAGTACTCGCGGTCGGAGTTGCCGCCGATGGCGTAGCTGTGCACGCCGGTCACGCGCTCCCAGAAGAACAGCACCGCGGCCGCGTCCTCCTGCCGGCCGTCGAGCTCGAACTGGCGCGCGGTGCCCAGCAGCTTGGGGATCTGGGTGTTGGCGTGCAGGCGCGCCAGCTCGTCGCGCCCGGCGGCAAGCGGGTCGAGTACGCGGGCGTGATGGAAGCGCCGCGACAGCGCCAGCCAGCGCGGGTCGCCGCTGCGCGCCGCCAGCTCGGCCAGCGACTCGGGCATGCCGCCGAACTCGCACTCCAGCAGCTCCTGCATCTGCGCCTCGTCCAGCGGCGCCAGGCGGCGATCGACGTGCGCGGCCAGGGCCACGGCCACCTCCAGCGCGTCGTCGCGGCCGCGGTAGCGGTGCGCGTCCAGCAGGCCGGCGAAGAGCTTGTGCCAGGTGTAGAACGGCGCCCAGCTGCCGTTGAGGTCGAACGGGCGCGCGCGGATCGTGCCGCGCTCGATCTCGTCGAGCACGGCGCGCCCGCCCTCGACCGTGCCGTCGTCGCGCTTGCGGGTGAAACCGGCCACGTAGCCGTCGCCGCCGGCCGCCTGGCAGGCGCGCAGTTCGTCGACGATGTGGTCCACGCGCCGGCCGCAGTCCTCGTCGCCGCCGTGGCCGTGCATCAGCGCCAGCGCGCTGAGGTAATGGCCCAGGGTGTGGCCGGCGATGGTGTCGGCCTCCCAGCCGCCGTAGGACTCGGCCTTCGGCGCCAGCCCGGCCTGCTCGCGGAAGTTGTGCAGCAGGCGGTCCGGCGACAGCCGCAGCAGGTAGCCACGCGTGGCCGCCACCTGGTCGGCGAAGACCGAGGGCAGCAGGCGCACGCTGCCGTCGGCAGGGGCGGCCCGGCGCGCCGGCGCCAGCGCGGCTGCGCGCTGCGGGAAGCCGGCGATGCCGGCCGCCGCGGCCAGCGCGCACCAGCCCAGGAAGCGACGCCGGCCGGGATCCATCGGGAAGGGTTCGAGGGCGAACGGGCTTGCGGTCATGGAGGTCCCGGGTTCACTGCGCGTCGTCGTCGGTCACCGCCATCGGCCCGTCCGGCAGGCCGCGCGCGGCCTTGGCCTCGCGCACCATCGTGCGCAGTTCCTCGCGCAGCGCATGCGCGTCGTAGACGATGCCGTCCTTGACGGTGTAGTCGACGCCGCCGACGCGGCGCACGCGGCCGCTGGCGTCGTCGAGCCGGATCGTGCCGGTCCCCGACAGCAGGCGAAGGTTGGCCAGCGGGTTGCCGCGCACCAGCACCAGGTCGGCCTTGCGCCCGGCGCGCACCGTGCCCACCTCGCCGTCCACGCCCAGGATGCGCGCGCCGGCCCCGGTGGCGGCGTGGATCACCTCCAGCGGGCTGAAGCCGGCCTCGCGCAGCAGTTCCAGCTCCTGCACGTAGCCGAAGCCGTAGAGGTTGTAGATGTAGCCGCAGTCGCTGCCCACGCCGACCAGGCCGCCGCGGTTCTTGTACTCGTTGACGAAGGCCATCCACAGCCGGTAGTTCTCCTTCCAGTCGGTCTCCTGCTCGGTGGTCCAGTCGAACCAGTAGGAGCCGTGGTGGTGGCGGCTGGGGCGGTAGAAGTCCCACAGCGCCGGCAGCGTGTACTCGGCATGCCAGGTCGCGTTGGTCATGCGCATCAGGTCGCGGCTGGCGAGGTAGGCGGTGAAGGTGGGGCTGAGCGCGAAGCCGCGCTCCAGCAGCGTGTCCATCACCTCGTTCCAGCGCGGCGAGCCGGGCTCGGCCGCCTGCCGCCACAGCCGGCCGGCGTGGGCGAAGCGCATCTGCTCGTCGGTGTTGACGAAGTCGTTGGGCCAGTCCTGCAGGCGGCGGCCGACGAACATCGCCTCCGGCAGGCCGTACCAGTGCTCCATCGCGTCCAGCCCGTGCGAGGTGGTGCGCAGCACGTCGGCGTAGGCCACCACCTGCTGCGCGTGGTGCATGGTGGTGGGCATGCCCAGGCGCTCGGCCTCGTCGAGCGCGGCGTACAGCACGTCCTCGGGGATCGAGCCGATGAACTTGATGCCGTCGGCGCCGCGCCGCTGCGCCTGCGCCACCGCCTCGCGCGCGGCGCGCGGGTCGTTGACGCCCTCGCGGATCGCGCCGAAGAAGGGGAATACCTGGATCCGCGGCGCGGCGATCTCGTTGCGCTCGCTGCGCCGCTTGACGTCGGCCAGCCATTCGATCGGCCGACGGCTGCCGACCTCGCGCACGCTGGTCACCCCGTGCGCCAGCCACAGCTTGAGCACGTACTCCGGCGGCACGCCCTGCTCGTCCTGCAGGGTGTGCAGGTGGACGTGGGTGTCGACGAAGCCCGGCATCACGGTGAAGCCGGTGGCGTCGATCTCGCGGTCGCCGGGCGCGGCGCGGCGGGCGCCGTCGATCGCCCCGGGCGCGCCGATCGCGCGCACCTCGGCGATGCGGTCGCCCTCGACCACGATGTCGAACGGGCCCTGCATCGGCGCGCCGGTGCCGTCGATCACCATGGCGTTGCGGATCACCAGCCGCGCGTAGGGGCCCTCGCCCTCGTCGCGCGCGGGGATGTCGGCCGTCGACGCGGCCGCCCACGCCGCCGGCAGCAGCAGCGCCGCCGCCGCGAGCCGGCGCGCCGCACGCAAGGCCGCGCGCGCCCTCCCCGGCACGCCCACCTCAGAACCTCACCCGGGCGCCGAAGAAGTAGCGCCGCCCCAGCACGTCGTACAGCGAGACGTCGGTGTTGGCGTCGCCGGCCAGGGCGGTGCCCAGGATCGGCGGCTGGCGGTCGGCGATGTTGTCGATGCCGGCGAAGACCTGCAGGTGCTCGTTGATGTCGTAGCTGGCGTTGGCGTCGAAGTACCAGGCGCGGGGCGAACGCTCCACCGCCGCCGTCGTGCCCGGGGTCAGCTCGAACTCGCCGATCATCCGGCTCTGCAGGCGCAGCGACAGCGGGCCCTTGCGGTAGCCGGCGGTCAGGTTGAACTTGAAGTCCGGGATCATGAAGTTGCCGGTGCCGCCGCCGCAGCCGCCGCCCATGTAGCCTGCGCAGTCCAGCTCGCCCTGGTCGGCGATCACCTGCATCGAGCGCTCGAACAGCCAGCTGGCCAGCGCCGTCAGCGAGACCTCGGCGCCGCCGCCGATCGCCCAGGCGTCGGGCAGCGCGAAGCGGTAGTCGGCCTGCACGTCCAGGCCGCTGGCCTTGAGCAGGCCGATGTTCTGCAGGATCGAGCGCACGTCGTCGATCTGGCCGTTGGGCAGGCGCACGATGGACTGGCAGCTGGCCGAGTTCGGGTCGAGCCGGGTGAAGCAGTCGGCCAGCATCTGGTTGGCGGTGATGCTGGTGATCGCGTCCTCCACCTCGACCTCGAAGTAGTCGACGGCGAAGTTCAGCCCCTCCACCGCCGGGATCGAGAACACCGCGCCGACGGTGAAGGTCTTGGACTGCTCCTCGGCGAGGTCGGGGTTGCCGCCGGTGGTGCGCTCGAAGCCCACCGAGCCCTGGGTGAAGTTGGGCAGGTCCGCTGCGGGCACGCCCTGCGCGATGCACAGCTGCTGCTGCGCCGGCGTGGGATTGGCCGCGGCCGTGCAGGGATCGACGCCGGCGGTGAAGCCGCGGGTCTGCGGCGCGTAGAGCTCGTTGAGGCTGGGCGCGCGGATGGCGACGTTGTAGGCGCTGCGCAGGCGCAGCCAGTCGACCGGCGCCCACTCGGCGCCGAGCTTCCAGGTGTTGACCCCGCCGATGGTCGAGTAGTCGGAGTAGCGGGCGGCGCCCTCCAGCGCCAGCTCGTGGGCGAAGCGCGCGCCCGACAGCAGCGGCACCCGGAACTCGGCGAACAGTTCGCGCACGGTGTACTCGCCGGCCATCGGCGACTGCGAGACCGCGCCGTAGTCGCCGGACACGTCCATCGGGCTGGGCTGGAAGGCGTACTCGTCCTTGCGGTACTCGGCGCCGAAGGCCAGCGAGACCGCGCCGGCCGGCAGGTCGAACAGCGTGCCGCTCATCGAGGCGCCGCCGACGGTGCGGTCGAAGGTCTCGTAGCTGGCGCGCTGCGGGGTCAGGAAGGCGGCTGCATCGGAGCTGATCGAGCCCAGCCCGAAGATGCTGGCCGGCACGCAGCCGCTGCCCGGGTTGACGCACACCAGCTGGCCGTTGGCGTCGATCGTGGCGTCCAGCGCCTGCGACAGCCGCGCCTGGTTGATCTGGTTGTTGTTGGTGATGTCGGTGCGGGTGCGCTGCTCCTGGTAGAACGCATCCCAGCGCCACCAGTGGCCGTCGCCGAACTCGAACTCCCCGCGCAGCCCGCCGATGACGTTCCAGCTGGCGCGCTCGTAGGTATAGAAGCGCGGGCCCAGCTCGTCGGCGCGGCGGCCGGCGCCGACGATCTGCGCCACGCCGTCGCCGTCGGGATCGAAGATCTGCGCGTTGTCGGCGAAGAACTGCCGCACCGCCGGCAGCAGCACCGGGTTGGTGGCGTAGTTGGGCACCAGCAGGGTCGATGACGGCGCGCCCGGGGTGACCGGGGTGAACGAGTCCGGCGCCTGCTGGTAGCCGTTGCGGTTGTTGGCGTAGTAGGCCTCGCCGTAGGCCTCCACCGTGTCGGTCAGGCGGAAGCGGCCCAGCGCGGTCACCTGGGTGCGCTCCAGCGGGCGCTGCAGATAGTTGAGGTCGGCGTAGTTGTAGGCGTCCTGCGGGCTGCAGTACGGCAGCGCCAACCCGCCCTCGCCGAAGCGCACGCCGGTGATCGCGCTGCACTCGCCCGCCGGCGACAGGTCCACGCCGACCAGCGACGCGAGCTGGGCGCCGCTCAGGCCGATGCGCGTGCCCGGCACCGAGCCCGAGCCGCCCGGCACCAGTTCGCCGGCAACGGTGTCCAGCGGCACCTGCGAGAAGCTGCGGTCGGCCTGCAGCACCGGGTCGCGCTCGGTGCGGCTGATCGAGAACACGGCGTTGCCGCGGCCGTCGGCGAAGTTGCCGCCGATGGTCACGTCGGCCTTGTCGTAGGCGCCGTCGCCCTCGGCGGTCGCACCGTGGGTGTAGGCGGCCTCCAGACCCTCGAAGTCCTGGCGCAGGATGAAGTTCACCGCGCCGGCGATCGCGTCCGAGCCGTACACCGCCGAGGCGCCGCCGGTGATGATCTCGACGTTCTCGATCAGCGCGTCGGGGATGCTGGCCAGGTCGACCACGCCGTCGGAGTTGGCGGGCATGAAGCGGCGGCCGTTGACCAGGGTCAGCGTGCGGCTGGCGCCCAGGCCGCGCAGGTTGGCGGTCAGCACGCCCGAGCCGCCGCCGTTGTTGACGCTGGAGGTGTTGCCCGCGGCCAGCTGCGGGAACTCGTTGAGCGTGTTCTCGATGGTGGCGCTGCCGGACATCTGGATGTCCTCGCGGGTCACCACCGTGGTCGGGCTGGGCGCGTTGAGGTCCTGCCGGATCAGGCGCGAGCCGGTGACGGTCAGCGTGTCGAGGGTGGCCGGCTCCCCGGACGACGGTTGCGCCGGCTGCGACTGCTGCGCCTCCTGCGCCGCCGCGGACGCGGCGAAGGCGGCGCCCAGCAGGGCGGCGGCGAGCGCGGTCGCCAGCCGATGCGGGCGCGGGGTCGCCGCGGCCGGGGCGTGGCGGCGTCGGGTCGTGACGGAACGCGGAGTGGCGGTCATGAAAATCCCCAGTGTCTGCTCGGCGAAGCCGAGGCGATGCGCTCAAGGACCGGCCCTGCTGCCTGCGGAACTCCCCGCGGCGGGGCGGATGACAATTCCCTTACATGCAGTCTCGACGCGCACCCCGCCGCCGGTCTTGCGTCAATTGCCGGACTTCGATGCGGAAATATGCATACAACCGGTGTTCATCACGATTCGTGCAAGCCGCCTCTTGCAGTCCGCGCCGACATGCCGCACCTTGCCCCGTGTCCCAACGCGATGGCGCCCGAACGCCGCGATCGTCGGCGCAGGCGGCGTCCGTACCGCGTCCGGGCCGGACCCGGCCGGTTGTGGGGCATTCGCCACGGTGGGCGACGAAATCGGCATAAACACCAATCGCTGGGGATCCCGATGCGCATTCTTCGACTGCTCGCCTTCGTCCTGATCGCGGCGCTGCCGCTGTCGGCCGCCCATGCGGAGACCCCGCCGGTGCGCGAGGCCGACGCGGTGCTGCGCGACGTCGCCTTCGGCGACGGCGGCCGCCTGCCGGAGCTGCGCATCCACTACCGCACCCTCGGCACGCCCACGCGCGACGCGCAGGGCCGCATCGACAACGCGGTGATGATCCTGCACGGCACCGGCGGCAGCGGCGCGCAGTTCCTGCAGCCGCGCTTCGCCGACGAACTGTTCGGGCCCGGGCAGCCGCTGGACGCGCAGCGCTATTTCATCGTGCTGCCCGACAACATCGGCCACGGCGGCTCGTCCAAGCCCAGCGACGGCCTGCGCGCCCGCTTCCCGCGCTACGACTACGCCGACATGGTCGCCATCCAGCACCGCTTCCTCACCGAGGCGCTGGACGTCGAGGGCCTGCGCCTGATCATGGGCACCTCGATGGGCTGCATGCACATCTTCGACTGGGGCCAGCGCCATCCGCGCTTCGCGCGCGCGCTGATGCCGCTGGCCTGCCAGCCGGCGCCGATCGGCGACCGCAACCGGGTCTGGCGCAAGGCGGCGATGGACGCCATCCGCGCCGATCCCGCCTGGCGCGGCGGCGACTACGAGACGCAGCCGCTGCAGGGGCTGCGCACCGCGTCCTCGCTGTCGGTACTGGTCGGCATCGCGCCGCTGAACCTGCACGCCGCGTACCCCGACCGCGACGGCGCCGACGCCTGGTGGGCCGAGCGCTTCGCCGCCGACATCGGCAGCCGCGACGCCAACGACTGGCTCTACCAGCTCGACGCCTCGCGCCACTACGACCCTTCCCCCGGCCTGGAGCGGATCGTCGCGCCCACCACCTGGGTGAACTCGGCCGACGACTTCATCAACCCGCCCGAGCTCGGGATCGCCGAACGCGCGCTGCCGCGCCTGAAGACCACCCGCTACGTGCTGATCCCCGCCTCGCCCGAGACCCGCGGCCACGGCACCCATACCTCGGCGGTGTTCTGGAAGCAGGCGCTGGTGGACCTGCTGGCGCGCAGCGAGGACGCCAACCCGTAGGCAGGATCCCCTGTAGGAGCGCGCTCGCGCGCGACAGAGTCCGCGGCGAGAGCCCGGTCGCGCGCGAGCGCGCTCCTACGAGAGGTCACGGCATATCCCCCGCGAAAGCGACCCTTGCGGGAGCGCGCTGGCGCGCGACGGAGTTGTTCGGCCGCCGGTAGAAGCGGTGGCGGCCGTCGTTCACCGCCGTCCGCGCGTGGGGACGCGTTCGTCTTCTGCCGCAGGTCCGGTGACACCTGGCCCGGTCGCGCGCAAGCGCGCTCCTACAATGCGCACGCAAGGCGCGCTATGGCCGGCAATCGGTGGCCAGCAGCCGGTCGCCGGAGTCCGGGGTGTCGACGGACGACACGTGGTTGAGCGCGATGACCCAGCGGCCGTCGACCTTGCGCATCAGCCGGGTGTTGATGCCGTACTGCGGCTCGGCCTCGCGCGCGAGGTGGTAGCGGCTGACCAGCTGCGCCGCGTCGCCGGCGAGCGGCTCGATGCGGATGTCGTAGAAGCACAGCGTGCCGCGCGCGCCGGATGCGCTGCCGTAGTCGGCCACGTAGTGGTCGAGGGTGCCCTGCCAGTCGCGCTGGAAGCGCCCGCGCGAGACGAAGACCACGCCGGGATTGAGGAACCCCTGCATGTAGCCCTCGAAGTCGCCGCGATTCCACGCCGCCTGCATGCCGGCGACGACCTCGCGGATCGCGCGGTCCTCGGCCGCCCAGTCGCTGGCGCCGGCGCCGCCGGCGGCGGCCGCCGACGCGACGGCCAGCAGCGCGGCGGCGATGCGGGGGCGGCGCCTCATCCGCCCGTGCCCTGCGCGGCCTTCTGCGCGGCGATGAACGCCCGCAGCTCCGATTCCAGCACCGGCAGCGGCACCGAGCCGAGGTTCAGCAGGGTGTCGTGGAACGGGCGCTGGTCGAAGCCGGCGCCCAGTTCGCGCTCCGCTTCCGCGCGCAGTTCCAGGATGGTCTTGTAGCCGATGTAGTAGGCCAGCGCCTGGCCCGGCCAGGCGATGTAGCGGTCGACCTCGTTGACGATGTCCTGGTGCGCCAGCGCGGTGTGGCCAGCGAGGTAGTCGATCGCCTGCTGCCGGGTCCAGCCGTAGGCGTGCAGGCCGGTGTCGATCACCAGCCGCGCCGCGCGCCACATCTCGAAGGTCAGCCGGCCGAACTCCTCATAGGGCGTCTGGTAGATGCCCATCGAGGTGCCGAGCCATTCGGTGTACAGGCCCCAGCCCTCGCCGTAGCCGGAAAAGTAGGTCTGCTGGCGGAAGTCGGGCCGCGCCGGCGCCTCCAGCGCCAGCGCCGCCTGCAGGCTGTGGCCCGGCGCGCATTCGTGCACCACCAGCGCCGGCAGGTTGTACAGCGGGCGCGACGGCAGGTCGTAGGTGTTGAACAGGCACGACTCCAGACCGCCGCGGCCGGAGGTGTAGATCGGCGCGAGGTCGTCGGGCACCGGCAGGATCGTGAAGCGGTAGCGCGGCAGCGTGCCGAGCACGTGCTTCAGCTCGCCGTCCACCTTCTTGGCGATCCAGGCGGCGTTGGCCAGCAGCTCGTGCGGGGTTTTGGCGTAGAACTGCGGGTCGGTGCGCAGGAACTCGAGGAACTGCTCGAACGAGCCCTGGAAGCCCGCCCGCGCCATCGTCTCGCGCATCTCCGCGGAGATGCGCTCGACCTCGGCCAGGCCCAGATCGTGGATCTCGCGCGCGCTCATGTCGAGGGTCACGAACTCGCGGATCTGGGTGCGGTAGAACGCCTCGCCGTCGGGCAGGTCGCGGGCGGCGGTGGTGGTGCGCGCGCGCGGCAGGTACTGCTCGCGCATGAAGGTCAGCAGCTTGGCGTAGGCCGGCACCGCGCGCTCCAGCACCGCGCGCCGCCCCTCCTCGCGCAGCTGCGTGCGCACTGGTTCGGGGATCGAGGCCGGGATCCGGTCCAGCGTCGCCAGGAACGGGTTGCCGGCGTCGGTGAGCGTGTAGGGCTCGATGGTCTTGTCGCGGCCCTCCACCGAGGAACGGGGCACGCTCCAGCCGCGCGACAGGCCCGCCTCCATGTTGGCGATCTGCTCGTCGAAGTAGCGCGGCACGTCGGCCAGCCGGCCGATGAAGCGCCGCCAGTCGGCCTCGGTCTGGTAGGGCTGGCGCGGGTTGAGCCCGCCCCAGAAGAAGGTGTCGCTGTTGAACGGCGCCTCGTAGGTGCGCCATACGGCGCCGTTGTGCAGCGCCTCCACCGAGGCGCGGAACACCGCGGCGTTGATCCGCTCCTCGGCGCCCAGCGCATCGAGCGGAATCGCGTCCAGCGCCTCCAGCGTGCGTTGCCAGTAGTCCGCGCGGCGCGCCCAGTCCTCCGCCGTCACCGAGGGCAGGCGGTCGCCCGCCTGCCAGCGCCCTTCGACCTTCTCGCGCACGAACTCCTGCTGCCGCCAGGCCCATTCGGCGTCGTAGAGGCGGCGCAGGGCGGACTCGGCGTCGTTGGCCGGGGCGGCGAGCGGCGCCGGCGGCGTGTCCTGCGCCTGGACGGGCACGGCGGCACCGAGGGCGAGCGACAGCGACAGCGCGAGGATGGAGCACAGCGGACGGGCGTTGCGCGCACGGGTCATCGTGGGTCTCCTGCGAGGCGATTCATGGGCCGGTGGCCGCCGTTCCGTTCCAGCGCGGGGGTTGCGCGCCGAGCAGGTGGCGGACGAAGAAATCGGACTGGCGGCGGTGCGCGTACTCGATCGGCCCCTCGGAGCGGCCGACCGCGTGCCCGCCGCCGGGAATGGCAAGCAGGTCGAAGTCCTTGCCGGCGCGGACCAGCGCGTCGGCGACCTGCATCGTCGAGGCCGGATCGACGTTGTCGTCCTGCTCGCCGAGGATCATCAGCAGCTCGCCCTGCAGCCGGTGCGCGTTGTCCACGCCGGAGGCGCGCGCGTAGTGGTCGCCCTCCC
Source organism: Alterluteimonas quercicellularis (assembly GCF_021191635.1). GTDB lineage: Bacteria > Pseudomonadota > Gammaproteobacteria > Xanthomonadales > Xanthomonadaceae > Luteimonas > Luteimonas quercicellularis. Next base: position 110,515 of record NZ_JAIWPR010000019.1, on the reverse strand, counting down.
CTTCGGGAAGACCCATCCACTGCTCGTTCCAGCTGATCTTGTCCATGCGGTTGTCGTAGCAGCCGTTCCACGCCACGCCGACCTTGTAGATGTCCGGGTGGAACAGCAGCGCGCCGAGCGTGCTCTGGCCGCCGGCGGAGGCGCCGTAGATGCCCACGCGCGAGATGTCGTAGGACGGATCGGTCGCGGCCAGCGCGCGGTGCCAGGCGATGCGGTCGGGAAAGCCCGAGTCGCCGAGGTTCTTCCAGGCCACGTCGTGGAAGGCCTTGCCGCGGTGCGCGGTGCCCATGCCGTCGATCTGCACGACGATGAAGCCCAGGTCCGCCAGCGCCTGCATGCCGATCTGCTTGTCGCCGCCGCTGTGGTAGCCGAACGGCCAGAAGGTCTTGGGCACGAAGGCGTCGTGCGGGCCGGCGTAGATGTTCTCGATCACCGGGTAGCGCTTCGCCGGATCGTGGTCGCGCGGGCGCACCACCAGGCCCCAGATGTCGGTCGTGCCGTCGCGGCCCTTGGCGACGAAGGGCTCGGGCGCGCGCCAGCCGGCCGCCTGCAGCGCGGAAATGTCGCCGCGCTCGATCTCCGCGACCAGGCCGCCGTCGGCGCGGCGCAGTTCCATCACAGGCGGCAGGTCCACGCGCGAGTGCACGTCCACGTAGTGCGCCCCGTCGGGGGAAACCGCGACGTCGTGGTCGGCATCGGCATCGGTCAGCCGCGTCAGGTTCCCGCCGTCGAAATCCACCCGGAACAGGTGGCGGAAGTACGGATCGCGCCCGGCATCCATGCCGCTGGCGGTGAACCAGACCCGGCGCGCGGCCTCGTCGACGCGCAGCACCTCGCGCACCACCCATTCGCCCTGCGTGATCTGGCGCTTCACCTCGCCGCTGCGTCCATCGAACAGGTACAGGTGCCGCCAGCCGTCGCGCTCGGACAGCCAGAGGATCTCCTCGCCCCGCCCGCCGACGTCGTGGCGGAAGCCGCGCCAGGTGTCGACGAAGGTCGCGCCCGGCTCGGCCACCGCGATCCACGGTCCCGCGACGTCGCCCTCGCCCGGCACGTCCACCGCGATGAGGTCCACGCGCTGGTGGCCGCGGTGCACGACCTCGAACGCGAAGCTGCCGCTGTCGCGCCGCCATTCGATCGGCGACAGCCGGTAGGGATTCGCGAATTGCGCGGCGTCGATCTCGAAGCGGCGCCCGCGCCCGACGTCGAACAGCAACGGCCGCTCGACGTCGACCGCGTCGCCCGGCTTCGGGTACAGCTGCGTCCGCACACGCGGCTGCCGGCGGTCGCGCGGCGCCGCCTCCACCCGCACCACCTCGCGGCGGTCGCCGGGCTGGACCCGGTACACCGCCAGCCAGCGCGAGTCCGGCGACCAGGCCAGGGTCTCGGGATCGTCGAAGTCCGCCGCGTGGCCGCCCTCGCCGCGCAGCACGACCGCCCCGTCGGAGACGCGGCGCACGACCACGTCGTGGCCGTCCACCGTCGCCTCGTGGCGCCCGTCTGGCGAGCGCCGCGGGCGGTCGTCGGCCGGCACCGCCAGGTCGCGCACCACGCCGAACGCGCGCGGCCGGCCCGGCCGCGCCGGCGCAGGCGCGCACTCGGCAGGCGCCAGCGTGCAGCGCCAGCGCGCGCCCGCGGCCTGGAACGCGATCGCGGCGCCGCCGTCCTCGGCGGAGAAGGTCTCGAACGGCAGCCGCAGCGGGTCGTGGCGCCCGCCGCCGGCCCGCTCCAGCGCGACGGCGAGGGCGGCATGGTCGAATGCCGGCACGCGCTCGCCGCGGGTCAGTTCGTAACGCACGAAGGCGAACCCGCCGGCGACCGTCTTGCGGTAATGGAAGCTGTCGGCGTCGCGCCAGGTCGCCGGCCAGGCCACGTCGCGCGTGGTGCCGATCCAGCGTTCCCGCAAGCCGAGCGAGCGAGCGTAGTCCTCCGCGGACGGCGCCGCCTGCGCGATGCCGAGCCAACCCAGCAACAGCCATGCCGCGATGCTTCTCATGCTCGCTCCCCTCGCCGTGCCGCGCGCGTCGCTAGACGCCATCGTCCTCTTCCAGCGCGAGTTCCCCCGCACGCAGGCCGGAACGCGCGGCCCAGTGGTAGATGCCGAACGCGATCGCCGCGACCGCCAGCGTGTCCCAGGGATGCGCGATCGCGCCGCTGCCGCCGAACGAACCGAGGCAGGACACGCCCATGACCAGCAGATAGAACACGATCAGCCACAGCGAGCACTGCACCTGCCGCCGCAGCCTCGCGCGGCCCGCCTCCGACGGCAGCCGGTAAAGCACGTAGGCCGCGAACATCGCCACCTGCAGGCCCAGCAGCCAGGACAGCGTCTCCCAGCGCGACCAGTACACGATCAGCGCGGCCACCACGAACGACACCGGCCCCAGCACGCCGAGCGCGCGTACCCTGAAGGGCCGCGCGAGACCCGGCGCGCTGCGGCGCAGCGCGGCCACCGTCACCGGCGCCGCCGCGTAGCTGAGCATCAGCGCGGCCGACACCACGCCGATCAGCTTCTCCCAGGACGGGAACGGCAGGGTCCAGAACACCGACAGCGCGAAGCTCAACCACAGCGCCGGACGCGGGATGCCGGATTTCGCGTCCACCCGGGTCAGCGGCCCGATGCCGACGCTGCGCGCCCAGCCGTAGATCACACGCGGGGTGGCGCTCATGTAGATGTTGCCGGTGCCGCTGGGCGAGACCACCGCGTCGGCCACCACCAGCCAGGCCAGCCAGCCCAGGCCCAGCACCAGCGCGATGTCGCGGTAGGGCAGCGAGTACAGCGCGTCGATGCCGGCCCAGCCGTTGGCGATCTGCTCGGTCGGGATGCTGCCCAGGAACGACAGCTGCAGCAGCACGTAGATCGCCGTGGACAGCAGGATCGACAGGATCAGCGCGATCGGGATGGTGCGCTGCGGGTCCTTGACCTCGCTGGCCACCGACACGATGGGCGTCAGCCCCAGGTAGGCGAAGATGATGCCGCCGGTCGAGATCGCCGCCTGTACGCCGGCCGCGCCGTAGGGCGCGAAACCCTGGACGCTCATGTTCTCCGGCCGGAAGCTCGACAGCAGCAGCACGATCACCAGCACCGGCACCATGAACTTGAACACGCTGACGATGTTGTTGGAGATCGCGAAGCTCTTGACGCTGAAGTAGTTGAGCAGGAAGAACAGCACCAGCAGGCCGAGCTGCACCGCCCAGCCGAGCGGGGTCGGGCTGGTGCCGTCGGGCCCGGTGAGGCCGGGGAACCACGCCGCCGCGTACTGGCGGCTGGCCACCGCCTCGATCGCGATCAGGCTGGAGAACGCGATCAGGGTGATGAACCCCATCAGCGAGCCGAGCAGCGGCCCGTGCGAGTACTCCGGGTAGCGCACCACGCCGCCGGCGCGCGGCAGCGCCGCGCCCAGCTCGCAGTACACCAGACCGAGCAGGAACACGGCGAAGCCGCCGCACAGCCACGACAGGATGCCTGCCGGGCCGGCCATCGCGGCCACGTGGCTGGCGGCGAACAGCCAGCCGGACCCGAAGATCGAGCCGAGCCCGATGAAGGTCAGGTCGGTCAGGCTGAGCGTCTTGCGGAACTTGCCTTCTACGGTCATGGGTCCTCCCTCGGCACCCTCTTGGATCGCGCCGCGGCCTCCCCGCCACGGCGCGACCGGTCAGCGTCCCTTGCGCCGGCGCCTCATGCGCTGGCGCGGCCGGCCGGCGGAGCCGGCCGCGAAAAACCCGCGTCGCATGGCGATGGCCATGGCGCCGCGCTCATCCGCCCTCGCCGAGATCGGCGACGGTCCAGCGGCCGTCCACCTGGCGCCACACGCCGCCGGGATTGCGGTCGCGCAGCAGCGGCGGCAGCAGCGCGTCCGGGACGTGGTCGTAGCTGTGCAGCGCCGCGAAGCGGCGGATCGCGCCCGGCATGCCGACCGCTGTGAAGCCCGGGTGGCTGGCCGCGGGGAACGGGCCGCCGTGGTTCATCGCCGGACTGACCGCGACCCCGGTGGGCATGCGGTCCACGATCAGCCGCCCCACCCGCGGCCGCAGCAGCGGCAGCAGCGCCGCGGCCTCGGCATCGTCGCCGCCGTCGGCGGCGCGGTACACGGTGGCGGTGAGGTTGCCCTCGAAGGCCTGGGCGATCGCCCGCGCCTGCGCCGCATCGGCGCTGCGCACCAGCAGCGACACCGGGCCGAAGGCCTCGCCCTGCAGCCGGGCGGCGTCGGCCAGGAAGGCCTCGCCGTCCGCGGACAGCAGCGCCGGCGCGACCCGGAAGCCGTCGCCCTCCGGCGCGGCGGCGCCGGCGACGCGCTGCGCGCCGGCCTGCAGCAGCGCGTCCACCGCGGCGTGCAGCTGGCGCCGGCCGTCCTCGGAGAACAGCACCTGCGCCGGGGCGGCGTCGAAGCGCGCCGCGGCCGCGGCCGCGAAGGCGTCGCCCGCCGCGCTGCGCGGCACCACCACCAGTCCGGGATTGGTGCAGAACTGGCCGCTGCCCATCGTGCACGAGGCGAAGAACTCCTGCGCCAGCGCCTCGCCGCGCTCGGCCAGCGCGCCGTCGAGCAGGAACACCGGGTTGACGCTGGACAGCTCGGCGTAGAACGGCACCCCGGCCGCGTCCGCGGCGGCCTTCAGGCGCAGCCCGCCGGCGCGGCTGCCGGTGAAGGCGACCGCGCCGATCGCGCGCCGCCCGACCAGGGCCAGCCCGGTCGCCGGCTCCAGGTGGTAGAGCATCTGCACCGCCGCCGCCGGCAGCCCGGCGCCGCGCAGCGCCGCGTGCGCGATCCGCGCCAGCGCGCGGCTGGTGGCCGGGTGCAGCGGGTGCGCCTTGGCCAGCACCGGGTTGCGTGCGGCGATCGCCGAGGCGAAGTCGCTGCCGGCGACCGCGTTGAAGGCGAACGGGAAGTTGTTCGGCCCGAACACCACCACCGGCCGGCCCAGCGGGCCGTAGGCCGAGCGCAGGCCGGCGGCGGTGTCGATGACCGGGTGGGTCCAGCTCGCCTCGCGCGCGGCGCGCGCGGCCTGCCGCAGCTGGCCGCTGGTGCGCGGCAGTTCCACGTCGCGCAGGCGCGGCGAGGCGGCCAGCGCGGTCTCCGCGTGCGCCAGCGCGACCAGTTCGTCGGCGGCCGCCTCGATGCCGTCGGCGTAGGCGTCCAGGAACGCGGCCACCCGCACCGGATCGGCCGCGGCCAGCTCCGGCGCCGCGGCCTCGGCCGCCATCACCGCGGCCTCCACCTCCTCCGCGCCGCTGACCGGGAACCACGGGCCGATCTCCTCGCCGGTGGCGGGATCGCGCGCGCGGAAGCGGCCGGCCGGCGCGACCGCGTCGTGCCAGCCGCCCGCCACCAGGACCTGCTGCAGGGCGTCCACGTCAGAGCCCCGGGTGGGTCTTGATGGCGTGCTCGATGATGCGCAGCGCCTGCTCGCGCTCCGCGCCCTCGAGCGTCAGCCGCGGCGCGCGCACGCGCTCGTTGCCCCAGCCCACCAGCTGCTGGGTCAGCTTGATGAGCTGCACGAACTTCGGCACCGTGTCCAGGCGCAGCACCGGCAGGAACCAGTCGTAGAGCTCCTTGACCGCCGCGTAGCCGCCTTCGCGGGCGCGCTCGAACAGCGCCACCGACTCGGCCGGGTAGGCGTTGACCTGGCCCGCGATCCAGCCGGTCGCGCCCATCGCGATGCCCTCCACGATCGCGTCGTCGATGCCGGTCATCAGCACCAGCCGGTCGCCCGACAACGCCTGGATCGAGGCGAAGCGGCGCAGGTCGCCGGAGGACTCCTTGACCGCCTCGATCTGCGGGAACTCCTCGGCCAGGGCGACGATCTGCTCGGCGGTGAAGTCGGTCTTGTAGGCGATCGGGTTGTTGTACAGCAGCACCGGCAGCGAGGTCGCGGCGACCACCGCGCGCACGTGCTCGCCCATCTCGCGCCAGTCGGTGGAGTACGCGTAGGGCGGCAGCACCATCAGCCCGCGCGCGCCCTCGGCCTCGGACGCGCGGGCCAGGCGCACCGCCTCCTCGGTCGACAGCGCGGCGATGCCCGGGATCACCGGCGCGCGCTCGCCCAGCGCATCGACCAGGGTGCGCACGATCGCGATCTTCTCGTCGAACGACAGCGTGCTGCCCTCGCCCAGCGAGCCGAAGGGCACGATGCCGATGCAGCCGGCCTCGACCTGCCAGAGCGCGTGGCGGGCCAGGAACGCGTGGTCGACCTGGCCGTCCTCGGCGAAGGGAGTGGTGATGGCGGGGATCACGCCCTGCCACATGGATCGGCTCATGGATGGACTCCTGTACGTGTCGTCATGGAAGGATCCGCCGCGCCGAACGAGGCCAGCACGTCCAGCGGAACGGGGAACACCGGCGGCCGGAAGCCGCCGCGGGGAAAACGCCCGAGCTCGGCGAGCGCTGCGCCGCAGACGCGGCCCTGGCAGGCGCCCATCCCGACGCGGGTGGCGAGCTTGGCTTCGCGCGCGTCGGCGAACGGGGCCAGCGCGCCCAGCCGCACGTCCTCGCAGCGGCAGACCACGGTGTCGTCGCAGGCCAGCCGGTGCAGGCGCGGGTCGAGCGCGAAGGCATGGCGCAGGCCCGCGGCGAAGCGGCGCGCATGCGCGCGGCGCGGCGCCAGCGCGAGCGCGGCGTCCGCATCGCCCGCGGCGGCGCGGCCGGCGATGCGGCCCTCGATCCGCGCGCAGTCCACGCCGCCGACGCCGCAGGCCTCGCCGGCGGCGAACACGCCCTCGACGCTGGTGCGCATCTGCGCGTCCACCCGCACGCCCGCGTGCGGGCCGTCGTCGTGCAGCGCGCAGCCGAGCGCGTGCGCCAGTTCCAGGTTGGGCACCAGGCCGAAGCCGCAGGCGAGCAGGTCGCAGGGCACGGTGCGGCGGCCGCCGCCGGCCACGGCGAGTTCCACCGCCTCCAGCCGCGTATCGCCCAGCGCCCGCAGCACGTGGCTGCCGGCGAGATAGCGCGAGCGCCACAGCGCCGTGCGCAGCCGCGCGGCCTGCGCCGCCTTGCCGGGCCAGCGCCACAGGCCGAGCGCGAAGCCGGCCAGCGCCTCGCGCCCGGCCTGCTCGTGGATGCCGACGACGCGCGCGCCGTGGCGGCGCAGCGTGTGCGCGGCCGCGAGCAGCAGCGGTCCGCTGCCGGCGACCACCGCGCGCACGCCGCGCAGCGGCCAGCCCTGCTTGGCCAGCGCCTGCGCGCCGCCGGCGCCGACCACCCCCGGCAGCGTCCAGCCGGGGAACGGCAGCAGCAGTTCGCGCGCGCCGGTGGCCAGCACCAGCGCGCCGTAGTCGATCGACAGCGCGGCGGCGTCCTCGCGCACGAACAGCCGCCCGCCCGCGTGGCCCACCACTTCCGAGCGCGGCAGCAGGCGCACGCCGGCCGCGTCCGCCGCGTCCAGCGCGCGGCGCGCGGCCGGCGGCGCGCCGTGCGCGCTGTCGTGCCGCCACACCTGCCCCCCGGGCATCGGCTGCGCGTCCACCAGCAGCACGCGGGCGCCGCGGCGCGCGGCCTCGCCGGCGGCGGCCAGCCCGGCCGGCCCGGCGCCGACCACGGCCACGTCGCAGCGGGCCAGGCGCTCAGCCACAGGTGCGCACCTGCATGCCGTCGGCCGCGGTCGTCAGGCAGGCGCGCCGCTGCGCGCCGCCGTCGATGGTCACCCGGCACTCGAAGCACACGCCCATGCCGCACAGCGGGGCGCGCGGCTCGCCGCCGACCGAGGTGCGGAAACCGGCGCCCGCGATCGCGACCGCGGCGGCGACGCTGCTGCCGGCGCGCACCGCGACCTCGCGGCCGTCGACCGCCAGGCGCACCGTCGCCGCCGGCATCGGGCTCATGCCGCCACCCGCGCGGGATCGTAGGGCGCCGGGTCGATCGCCGGCGGCTGACCCAGCAGCAGGTCCAGCAGCAGCCGTGCGGTACCCGGCGCGGTGGTCACGCCCAGGCCCTCGTGGCCCGCGGCCACCCATACGCCGGGGCGGCCGGCCACGCGGCCGATGTAGGGCCGGCCGTCCGGCGTGCACGGGCGCAGGCCGGTCCAGGCGCGGATCGCCTGCAGGCCGCGCAGCACCGGCAGGAACTCGAACGCGCGCTCCAGCATGCGCCGCAGCATCGACGGGTCCACCTCGCGCTCGCGCCGGCCCTGCTCGCGCGAGGAGCCGATCAGCAGCTGCCCGCTGGGCCGCGGCTGCACGTTGAAGGCGACGCTGCTGTCGGCATCGCCGTGGGCGCTGTCGGCATAGCCCAGTTCCAGCAGCTGGTGGCGGACCAGCCCGGGATGGCGGTCGGTGATCACCAGGTGCCCGCGGCGCACGCTCAGCGGCAGCGCAGGCAGCAGTTCCGGCAGGTCGCTGCCGGTCGCCACCAGCACCTGCCCGCGCAATACGGTGCCGTCGTCCAGGCGCACGCCGCCCGGCGCCAGCGCCAGCGCGCGGCGGCCGCGGTACACCGCCGCGCCGCCGGCCTGCGCGCGCGCCAGCAGCCAGGCGGCCACGCGCGGCGGGTACACCACCGCCTCGCGCGGCACCCGCATGCCGCCGGCCAGTCCCGGCGCCAGGTGCGGTTCGCAGGCGTACAGGGCACGCGCGTCCAGCCGCTCGGCCTCGATGCCGGCCGCGGCCAGCCGCGCGATGCGTTCGGGGATGCGCTGCAGCTGCGTGGGCGTCTCCGCCAGCCACAGCGTGCCGCAGCGGCTGAACTCCGCCTCCGGCAGCGCGGCGAAGTCCTCCCACAGCCGTTGCGACAGCCGCGCCAGCGCCAGTTCCGCGGGATCGTCGTCCATCGCCACCAGGTGCCCCATCGAGGCCGCGGTGACGCCGCCGCCCGGCACGCCCGACTCCACCACCGCCACCCGCAGCCCGCAGCGCACCGCCAGGTCCGCGCAGCTCGCACCGACGATGCCGGCGCCGACGACGATGAGGTCGAATCCGCTCATGGCGAGGCCGGGGGCCTCGCGCCGATGCCCCAGACGAAGGGATCGTCCGGCTCCAGCAGCAGCTCGCTGCGCCCGGTGATCCAGGCCTGGCCGACGATGCGCGGCAGCACGCCGCGCGCGCCCCTGCGGTAGCTGGCCTCGAAGGCGCTGCCCAGGATGCCCTGCTGCAGCCAGCGCTCGCCCTCGCCCAGCTGCCCGTCGGCGGCCAGGCAGGCGAGCTTGGCGCTGGTGCCGGTGCCGCAGGGCGAACGGTCGTAGGCGCCACCGGGGCAGAGCACGAAGTTGCGCGCCACGCCCGGCGCACCGGGCGAGGTGCCGCTGATCTCGATGTGGTCGATGACGCCGCCGTCCTCGCCGCCCAGCCCGGCGGCGTCGATCGCGCGCTGGATGGCCTGGGTATAGGCGGTCAGCCCGGCGATGTTGGCCACCTCCAGCGCCAGCGGCGACTGCGCGGTGATGAAGAACCAGTTGCCGCCCCAGGCGATGTCGCCGGCGACGGTGCCGTGTCCGGGCACCTCGACCTCGACGCCGGCCGCGTGGCGGTAGCTCTCGACGTTGTCGATCGACACCCGGCCGTCGTCGTGCAGCTCCACCCCGACCACGCCCACCGGCGTCTCGACCCGGTGCGCGCCCGGGCCGATCCGGCCCAGGTGCGCCAGCGTGCGCACCACGCCGATGGTGCCGTGCCCGCACATGCCGAGGTACCCGACGTTGTTGAAGTAGATCACCCCGGTGCAGCAGCGCGGGTCGTCCGGCGGCAGCAGCAGCGCGCCGACCATCGTGTCCGAACCGCGCGGCTCGGCGGCCACCGCGCTGCGCCAGTGGTCGAAGCCGTCGCGGAAGCGCCGGCGCCGCTCGGCGAGGCTGCCGCCGCCCAGGTCCGGGAATCCGTCCAGCACCACCCGGGTGGGCTCGCCCGCGGTGTGCGAATCGATGACGTTCATTTTCCGCATGGCCCATCTTCGGCGGGGGCACCGGCAGGGGCTAGGACGCACTCCCCGTGCGCTGTGCGGAAATATGCATAATGCAGGCGAGCCGGGCCGCGCCCGCGCATCCCTCGCCACGGGGCCCTCGACCGCCCCGCCAGCTCAAGGAGGCCGCCGCCATCGACGTGATGCTCGCCCCCGACGAACTGCAGACCATCTTCAACGCGCTGCCGGACGTGGTGTTCTTCGTCAAGGACCGCGAAGGCCGCTACACCCACGTCAACCACACGTTGGTGCGCCGCCTGGGCCTCAAGAGCCGCGCCGAGATCCTCGGCCGCACCGTGCTGGAGCTGTTCCCGCCGCGCCTGGGCGGCACCTACTTCGTGCAGGACAAGCGCGTGCTGTGCGGGGAGATCATCGAGAACCAGCTGGAGCTGCACCTCTACCCCAACCGCTCGCCCGGCTGGTGCCTGACCTTCAAGCGGCCGATCGTCGTCGACGAGGAGATCGCCGGGCTGATCGGCATCTCGCGCGACCTCGGCCAGCCCGACGACCGCCATTCCGCGTTCGCCCGGCTGCAGCGCGCGCTGCAGCACATGCAGGCGCACTACGGCGAGCCGCTGCGCGTGCAGACCCTGGCCGGCATCGCGGGGGTGTCGGTGGCGCAGCTCGAACGCCTGTTCAAGCGCGTGTTCCAGCTGACCCCGCAGCAGCTGCTGACCAAACTGCGCATCGAGGCGGCGATGCGGCTGCTGCACTCCGGGTCCAGCATCGCCGAGATCGGGCAGGCCTGCGGCTTCTCCGACCAGAGCGCGTTCGCGCGCCAGTTCAAGGCCACCGTGGGCGTGCCGCCGCGCGACTACCGGGCCCTGGCCTGTCAATCGCCCGATGCGGTGATCGGCACGATCGCGGAGCTGCCCGGAGCCCGGTCCGGAACCGTCGCGACCACTGCCGGAGAGGCCTGAATCCGGACGGGCGCGCACGGGGCCGGTGTTAGCATGACGCCCCCCGCCCGCAGCCCCTCGTTCGATGGCCAGTTTCTTCCGCCGCAAGCCGCCCGCCGACCGCAAGGACACGGCGACCAGCCGCGGCTACAGCATCGAGGAACTGGCCGCGGCCTTCCCGGGCGCGCCGGCCGAGGCCGCGCCGCCGCAAGCGTCGGAAGCGCCGCCTGCACCGGCGCCGCAGGCCGACGTCCCCGTCGCGAGCGAGTCGCCCGCAACACCCGCGCCCGAACTGCAGCCGGCACCGGCAGCGGCAGCGCCGACGCCCGCGCCGGAAGCCGCAGCGCCCGCAGCCCCTGCCGCGCCGCCGCCGGTCCCGACGCCTGAACCGCCTCCGCTCCCGGTACCGTCCGCGCCCGCGCCGCCTCCCGCCGCCGAGCCCCTCGCGCCCACCGCCCCGCCGCCGGCGCCCGAGGGCCGTTCCGGCTGGCGCGAACGCCTGCGCGGCAGCGCCTTCGCGCGCAGCCTGGGCGGCCTGTTCTCGCGCAACCCGCGGCTGGACGACGACCTGCTCGACGAGATCGAGACCGCGCTGCTGATGGCCGACGTCGGCGTCGCCGCGACCACCTCGCTGGTGGACTCGATGCGCAGGCGCATGAAGGCGCGCGAGTTCGCCGACGCCCACGCCCTGCTCGCCGCGCTTCGCGGCGAGCTGGTCGCGCTGCTGCGCCCGGTCGCGCAGCCGCTGGCGATCGACGCCGCCGCCAGGCCCTTCGTGATCCTCACCGTCGGCGTCAACGGCGTCGGCAAGACCACCACCATCGGCAAGCTGGCCCGCCGCTACCGCGACGAGGGCCGCAGCATGATGCTGGCCGCCGGCGATACCTTCCGCGCCGCGGCCGTGGCGCAGCTGCAGGCCTGGGGCGAGCGCAACGGCGTGGCCGTGATCGCCCAGGGCCAGGACGCCGACCCGGCCTCGGTCGCCTTCGACGCGCTGCAGGCCGCGCGCGCGCGCGGCACCGAGGTGCTGATCGCCGACACCGCCGGGCGCCTGCACACCCAGCAGGGCCTGATGGCGGAACTGGGCAAGATCCGCCGCGTGCTGGGCAAGATCGACCCGGACGCGCCGCACGAGGTGCTGATGGTGGTCGATGGCACCACCGGCCAGAACGCCATCTCGCAGCTGCGCCAGTTCCACGCCGCGGTGCGGGTGACCGGCCTGGTGGTGACCAAGCTCGACGGCACCGCCAAGGGCGGCGTGGTGTTCGCGCTGGCGCGCGAGTTCGGCATCCCGATCCGCTACGCCGGCATCGGCGAGCGGCCCGAGGACCTGCGCGTGTTCGACGCCGAGGCCTTCGTCGACGCCCTGCTGCCCGAATCGCTCGGGCCCTGATGAAGCGCGGGCGCGCGATCGCGCTGGTCGTGATCGTGGCGCTGCTGATAGTGGCGCTGGGCGCGCTGTACTGGGCCAGCCGCGCCGCCACCGTCGGCGCCTTCGCGCTGCGGATGGCCGGCGACGCGCTCGGCCTCGACATCCGCGCCGGCGGCTTCGAGTACCGCCTGCGCGGCACCCCGCAGCTGGTCGCCCGCGACGTGGTCGCGCGGCAGCCCGGCACCGACGTCCCGCTGCTCACCGCCGGGCGCGTGCTGATCTCCGCGCCCTGGTCCACGCTGCGCGCGCGCGGCGCGACGCTCGACGTGGCCCGGCTCGAACTCGACGCGCCCGTGCTCGACCTGGCCGCCTTCCAGCGCTGGTGGGCCACCCGCCCGCCGGGCGAAGGCCGCGCGCCCAGCTTCGCCGAGGGCATCGCCATCGCGGACGGCCGCATCGTCGCCCCGGGCTGGCGGCTCGACGCGCTCGGCCTCGACCTGCCCCGCTTCGCACCCGGCGCGCCGCTGCGCGCGCAGGTGCGCGGCCGCTACGAGACCGGCGGCCTGCGCGCGCCCTTCGACCTGCGCCTGGCGATGACCCGCGCCTCCACCCGCGCCGGCGTCGGCCTGGCCGGCACCCTCGCGCCGGCCGCGGGCGACTGGCGGCTGCCGGCATGGCTGCGCCTGGGCGCCGCGCTGGACGCCGGCGACGGCCGCATCGAACTGCACCGCACCGCGCTGTCGCTGCGCGCGCGCCTGCGCGGCGGCGGCACCGACGTACCGCTGGTCGCGGGCATCGCCGGCGACCTCGCCCTGGCCGGCGGCGGCGTGCGCGCGGAGCCGCTGGCGCTGGCGCTGCGCGGCGAAGGTCCGGTCCCGCGCCTGCGCGCGCGCGGCCTCGCCGCGCTGCACGGCACCCTCGCCGTGGCGCTGGATGGCGAGCTGGCGCGCTGGCCCGAGGGCTGGCCGGCGCTGCCGGCGCCGATCGGCGCCTCCGACGCGCCGCTGCCGTTCGCGCTCGGCTACGACGGGCCGGCGGACCTCGGCGCGCCCGTCGCCCTGCGGCTGGCGCGCGACGGCGCGCGGCTCGAAGGCCGCGCCAGGCCGGGCGAGCTGCTCGCCTGGCTCGACGGCCTGGACCGCGGCACGCCGCTGCCGCCGCTCGACGGGCGGTTGCAGGCGCCGGTGCTCGAACTCGACGGCGCCACCCTGCACGGCGTGGACATCCGCGTCGAAGACGACGCTACACCGTGAGCGCCGACCGCTACGCCCAGCGGCTGCTCGACTGGTTCGACGGCCACGGCCGCCACGACCTGCCCTGGCAGCACCCGCGCACGCCCTACCGCGTCTGGCTGTCGGAGATCATGCTGCAGCAGACCCAGGTCTCGGTGGTCGTGCCCTACTTCGAGCGCTTCGTGGCCGCGCTGCCGGACGTGCCGGCGCTCGCCGCAGCGCCGCTCGACAACGTACTCGCGCTGTGGTCGGGACTGGGCTACTACGCCCGCGCGCGCAACCTGCACGCCGCCGCGCAGGCCTGCGTCTCGCGCCACGGCGGCGACCTGCCGCGCGACTTCGACGCCCTCGTCGCCCTGCCCGGCATCGGCCGCAGCACCGCCGGCGCGATCCTCTCCCAGGCCTGGGGCGACCGCTTCGCGATCCTCGACGGCAACGTCAAGCGCGTGCTCGCGCGCTGGCACGGCGTGTCGGGCTGGCCCGGCCTGCCGGCGGTGGAGAGGCAACTATGGGCGCACGCGCAGTCGCACCTGCCGGACGCGCGCATGGCCGACTACACCCAGGCGCAGATGGACCTCGGCGCCACCCTGTGCACGCGCCACGCCCCGCGCTGCCTGCTGTGCCCGGTCGAGGACGGCTGCGCGGCCCGGATCGAGGGCCGCACCGAGGAACTGCCCACGCCCAAGCCCGGCAAGGCCCTGCCCGAGCGCGAGACCCACGTCGTCGCGCTGGTCGACGCGCAGGGCCGCGTGCTGCTGCAGCGCCGCCCGCCGACCGGCATCTGGGCCGCGCTGTGGTCGCTGCCGGAAGCCGCCAGTGCGCAGGACGCGCAGGCCTGGGCCGCGCGGCACGCCGAACTGGCGGGCGACGGCGCGGCGCTGGACACCGTGCAGCACGGCTTCACCCACTACCGCCTGCAGCTGCACCCGCTGCTGTGGCGACCGGTGACCCCGCGGCCGGCCGTGCGCGACAATGACGATCTGCGCTGGGTCGCCGCCGGCGACCTCGACGCGCTCGGCATTCCCGCGCCCATCCGCAAGCTGCTGCGCCTCACCGGCGCCTGACGCACCGAAACCCCGGAGACGACGACCATGAGCCGCCAGGTGTTCTGCCAGTACGAGCAACGCGAAACCGAAGGCCTCGACTTCGTGCCCTGGCCCGGCGAACTGGGCAAGCGCGTGTTCGCGGGCATCGGCCGCAACGCCTGGGCCGCGTGGCTGGCGCACCAGACCATGCTGATCAACGAGAACCGCCTCTCCCCGCTCGATCCCAAGCACCGCGCCTTCCTGGAGGCGGAGATGGAGAAGTTCCTGTTCGGCGGCGGCGCCGACCGGCCCGCGGGCTACGTGCCCGAGCCGCCCTCCGCAGGCTGAGCCGCGGGCGCCTCGCCGTCGCGCACCTGGCGCTCGGCCTCGCGCACCGCCTTGACGTCGAGCGGGCGGATCGTGGCGATGTGGCACGGCACCTGGATCGACCCGGTGCCCAGCACCATCACCTTGTCGAAGCGCGCGTGCACGCGGCTCTGGGTGCTGGTGAGCGAGATCGCCTGCGCGAACTCCAGGTCCTGGCAGCGGCCGGTCAGCTCCAGCAGGTAGGCCTCGCCGGGCCGCGTCCACACCGCCACCGCGCTGTCGCCCAGCGGCGTCCAGCCGTTGAGGCTGCCGAAGAACTGGAAGCTCGGCACCGGCTCGCCGGCGTGGGCGCGATGGATCTCCAGCTTCTGCTCGTCGGGAATGCGCCCGGTCGCGCAGGCGCCGAGCGCCAGGGCGAGCAGGCCCGCCGCGGCGGCGGCGGGGAAGGCGGACGTGCGCATCTGCGGTCTCCGTGAAGCGTCGGGCGCGATGCGGGCAACATGCCCCCGCAGGCCGGCTGCCGCAAGGCGGCGGCGGCCGCCGGTTCAGCGCGCATCGCGCTTGCCGCCCGCGCCCCGGCCCCGTATCATGCCGCCCTCGCACACGGCTCGGCCGCGTCGCGTCACTTGGCCGGGTAGCTCAGTTGGTAGAGCAGGGGATTGAAAATCCCCGTGTCGGGGGTTCGATTCCCTCCCCGGCCACCAAGGTTCCCGGGCGGTTAGCTCAGCGGTAGAGCATTGCCTTCACACGGCAAGGGTCGCAGGTTCGATCCCTGCACCGCCCACCAGATCGTCGCATCGAAGAAGCCGGCCCCGCGCCGGCTTCTTCGTTTCGCCTGCGGTGCACGCGGCCGTCGCGACGATCGCGCCCGCGCCCCTGTAGCATCCCCATCCGCACCTCCACGGAGCCTTCCCATGGGAGCCGGCAAGACCTCGGACCGCTAGGCCGCAACAACCGTCGTTCGTTGTTGCGGCGTCCTGTCGAACCCACCGCCATCGCGTCAGGCAGACGCCGCCGGATCCATATCCGCGTGGAGGTTTCGACATGCCCGACGTCCGCCCGACCTGGGCCCCTTCCCTGCCGGCGGCGCTGCTGCTCCTGGCACCCTTCGATCTGCTCGCCTCGCTGGCGATGGACATCTACCTGCCGGTGGTTCCGGCCATGCCGGCCGCGCTCGGCACGAGCCCGGCGATCGTCCAGCTGACGCTGAGCCTGTACCTGCTCGGCCTCGGCCTGGGCCAGGTCGTCTTCGGCCCCGTCTCCGACCGCATCGGCCGGCGGCCGGTGCTGCTCGGCGGCGCGGCCGTGTTCGCCATCGCCTCGGCCGGTCTCGCCCTGTCCGCGTCCGCGCCCGTCTTCGTCGCGTTCCGGCTGCTGCAGTCGCTCGGCGCTGCGGCGGCGCTGGTCGCCACCTTCGCGACGGTGCGCGACGTGTACGCCGACCGCCCGGAGAGCGTCGCGATCTACGGGCTGCTCGGCTCGATGCTGGCCTGCGTGCCGGCGCTGGCGCCGATCCTCGGCGCCGTGCTCGCGGGCGCGCTGGGCTGGCGCGCGCTGTTCTGGCTCCTGGCGCTGGCGGCCCTGCCGCCGCTCGTGCACGCGTCCCGGCGCTGGCACGAGACGCGTCCGCGGACCGCGGGAGCGCGATCGGTCCTGCCGATCCTGCGCAACGGCGACTTCTGGACCTACACGTCCGCGTTCGGCGCCGCGATGGGCACGTTCTTCGTGTTCTTCTCGACCGCGCCGCGGGTGCTGATCGGAGGCGCCGGCTACTCCGGCCTGCGCTTCGGCCTGGCGTTCTCGACGGTGGCGCTGGTCATGCTCGCCACCGCGCGCGTCGCCAGGCGCCTCGTCGGCCACTGGGGCGTGGAAGGCAGCGTCCGGCGCGGCATGGCGCTGCTGCTCGCCGGCGCCGCGGCCCTCGCCCTGGCATCGGCGACCGGCGCGCCGTCGTTCGCCCGCTTCGTCATGCCCGCATGGATCCTCGCGGCCGGGATCGCGCTGACGGTCTCGGTCTCGGCCAATGGCGCGCTCGCCGCCTTCGGCGACCGGGCAGGCTCGGCCGTGGCCCTCTACTTCTGCGGGCAGAGCCTCATCGTCTCGATCCTCGGCACCGCGGCCGTGGTGTGCCTGGACGGCGACACCGCGCTCCCGCTGGCCGCCTACGCCGCGGCGATGGCGACCTGCGTGCTGGCGGCGCTGCGGCTGCGGCGCGGGCGGTCGTGAGCGCGCTCACCAGTACCCCAGCACCTTCCACCACAGCACGCCGAGGCTGCCGTAGATCGCCAGCTCGACCACGCACATGACCAAGCCCACGCGCCACCACTCCCCCAGGCCGACGTAGCCGCTGCCGAAGATCACCGGAGAGGTGCCGGTGGCGTAGTGGGTCAGCGTCATCATGATGGTGGAGCCGGCGGTCATCATCAGCACGAAGGGGACGGCGTAGTCGGCAGGCACCAGCTGCAGGCCGACGGTCAGGAAGGCCAGCATCATCGCGCTGATGTGCGCGGTGGTGCTGGCGAACAGGTAGTGCGAGAACACGAACAGCAGCACCAGCACGGCGCCGGCCGCCTGCCAGCCCATGCCGCTGCCGGCGATCGCGTCCTTGAGGCCCTGCGAGAACCAGGCGATCACCCCCAGGCGATTGAGCTGCTCGGCCATCATCACCAGCGCGCCGAACCAGATCAGCGTGTCCCAGGCGCTCTTCTCGGACAGCACATCGTCCCAGTCAATGGTGCCGGTGATGATGAGCGCGAACAGGCCGACGAAGGCGACCACGGTGGGATCGAGCTGGAACGCCGGGCCGAACAGCATCGCCGGCACGTTGGCCCACAGCACCAGCAGCAGCGCGAACGTGCCGAGCATGATCTTCTCGCGCGCGCTCAGCGGCCCCAGGCGCTCCAGTTCCCGGCGCGCGTAGCCGGCGGCGTCCGGCGTCTCCTTCAGCTCCGGCGGCGAGAGCAGGTAGACCAGCAGCGGCATGGCGAGGATGCACGCCAGCCCCGGCAGCAGCATGCACAGCGCCCAGGTGGTCCAGGACAGCTGGAAGCTCTGGCCGGTCGCGCGCGCCACGTAGTCCACCACCAGCGGGTTGGGCGCGGTGGCGGTGAGGAACATGCCGGAGGTGATGGTGTTGGCGTGCATGTTGACCAGCGCCAGGTAGGTGCCGACCTTGCGCTGGGTGCCCTGCGCGGGGTCGGAGCCGAAGGCGTTGGCGATCGAGCGCATGATCGGGTGCACCACGCCGCCGCCGCGGGCGGTGTTGCTGGGCGTGAACGGCGCCAGCAGCAGGTCGCAGGCGGCCAGCCCGTAGCCGATGCCGATGGCGCGCTTGCCCAGCAGCGCGATGAAGAGCAGCCCGATGCGGCTGCCCAGCCCGGTCTTCTTGACCCCGCGCGAGATCAGGATCGCCACCACGATCAGCCAGATCAGCGGGCTGGCGAAGCTGGCCAGCGCGTCGCGGATGGCGCCGCCGGAGGAGGTGGCGGTGACCTGCGACAGCGCGACGATGACGATGGCCATCATCGCCATCACCCCGATCGGCATCACCTTGAGGATGATCGCGACGATGGTGGTGAGGAAGATCGCCACCAGTCCCCAGGCCTTGGGCGTCAGGCCCTCGGGCACCGGGACCAGCAGCAGGAGCACGAGCACCGCGGTGGCGATGGCGGCGGGGACGACGCGGAACGGCACCGCGTCTCTGAAGTGCCGGAGCGCGTCCCGGAGGCCGTCGAGGAGCTTCGCCATGTCGTCCCGCCGCATCGCCGCCCGTCGCGGCGCGCATACCTTACTGCAGCGCAGCATGCGTTTCGGGCGCGACCGCCCCCGGTCTCCACGATCCTGACTCGGCGCGTAGGATTTTTCCTACACGACGCCACGGCAAGCGCCTACTGCCCCGGCATGGCGGAAAGCGCATGCTGGCCTCGCCCCGGCAGCTTGGTCATGCGACGGCAACGGATGCCGCTCTGCAACGGAACGCCGACCAAAGGCCTTGAGCAAGCCTTGGAGCTGGGCCGGGGACAACCAGTTTTGGCGACAGGATGTTGCCCGCCAGCGAGCCCTCCGGGGCTCGTTGACGTTTGGGGGGTCCATCCGCACGTCTGGGGCGACATCCCGGCGATCTGTAGGAGCGCGCTCGCGCGCGACCGCTTCTCCCGACATCCCGGAAAGCGGTTCCGGCCGTCGCTCACCGCCTTCGACGTGTGACGACGCGTTCGTCTGCTGCCGCGGCCCGGGACGCACCTGGCGCGGTCGCGCGCGAGCGCGCGCCTACGAGATCGACAGCCGCTACGCCCATGCGGGAGCGCAAGCGCGCACCTGTCCCGGCGGTGCCGGCGGCGGACGTCACGGACAGTCGGCGATGCGCTCGAACGCCAGGTCCTCGAAGTCGTAGCTGAAGTCGGCCTCGGGATCGACCTTGCGCAGGCCCAGCCGCGCCGCGCCGTCCCCGGCCGAAAACGCCGCCCAGGCCTCGACGTCGATGGCCTCGTCGTCCCAGTCGATCAGCACGCCCTCGCCTGCCCGCATCAGGCGGCCGGCGAGCTTGGGCGACTTGTCGGAGACGAAAGCGACGCCCCCGTCGACGGCGCACACGCGCGCATCGCCGAACCAGGGGTCGCGGTAGACGCCGAGCGGCACGTCCACCTCGCCCGCGACCACCGGCCGGCGCGCGGAGGTGTCGGGGACGCGGCGATCGGCCGGGAGCGCTTCGCGCTCGCGCGCCAGCGCCTGCGCGTAGTCCGCGACCGGCCTGGCGCCGCCGGGCCGCGCGAACAGGTCCGACAGCGCCTGCACCAGCACCGTGCGCGCATCGCTGCCCTCGCCGTTGATCAGCACCACGAAGCCGGCGCCGAGCTCGGGCAGCAGGGTCAGCGCCGAGTACATGCCGGCCAGGGTGCCGGTGTGCGAGACCTTCAGCCGGCCGTGCGCGTCGTTGAGGCGCCAGCCGTAGCCGTAGGCATAGAAGCGGCTGCCGTCCCACTCGCGCAGGCGCGCGCCGAGCGGCATCGGCATGTGCGCCGTCCACAGCGCGGCGCGCTGCGCCTCCGACAGCCAGGGCGCGCCGTCCACCATGGCGAAGCGTTCGGGCTGCAGCCACGCCCGCGCCCAGGCCAGCATGTCGTCCAGGCTGCAGCGCACGCCGCCGGCCGCCGCCATCGGCACCGCCGGCACCTGCGGCGGGTCCTCGCGGTAGACCCGGTTGCGGTCCCCGTCGCGGCGGTGCGGCTGCGCCACGTCGCCGGTGCGCGCCAGGTCGAAACCGCCGGCCGTGCAGCGCGACATCCCCAGCGGCGCGAACACCTCGCGCTGCATCAGCGCCTCGTAGGGCGCGCCGCCGGCGGCCGCGGCCACTTCGCCGGCGACGATGTACAAGGTGTTGTCGTAGGCGTAGCGGGACCGGAAGCTGTGGAGCGGCTTCAGGTGCGCCAGCCCGGCCACCACGTCCTCGCGGGTGAAGGCGTTGGGCTCGGGCCAGAGCATCAGGTCGCCGGCGCCCGGGCCCAGGCCGCTGTTGTGGATCAGCAGGTCGCGCACCTGGATCTCGCGGGTGACCCAGGGGTCGTGCATGCGGAACCCGGGCAGGTGCCGGACCACCGGGTCGTCCCAGGCCAGCCGCCCCTGGTCGACCAGCCGCGCCAGCAGCGCGGCGGTCATCGCCTTGCTGTTGGAGGCGACCTTGAACAGCGTGCGCGGGGTGACCGGCTCGCCCCGCCCCGCGCGCAGCTCGCCGGCGGTGCGGCGGTAGACCACCTCGCCGCCGACGACCACGCCCACCGCCAGCCCGGGCAGGTCGTAGCGGGCGAACGCGTCGTCGAAGGCGGCGTCGGCCGCGCGCGCGTCGAAGGCCGGCGCGGGCGGCGAGCCGGCCGCGGCGGCCGGCGCGCACAGCGCGGCGAGCAGCAGCAGTGCGCGCACGCGCGCGCGGGTTCGATGGACCAGGCGACCTGCGCCGGCGGGCGTCCGGAACATGCGCTTGTCAGAAATCGTAGGTGAAGTTGAAGTAGACCTGCCGGCCGATCGCGCTGTAGGCGCGCGGGAAGTACGGCCAGACCGTGTGCGAGGTGTCGCGTGGCGGCATGTTGTCGAACAGGTTGACCACGCTCAGCCCCAGCGTCGCCTGCTCGGTGATCTTCCTCGACACGTCGGCGTTCCAGATCGCGTAGGGGTGCGTGCGGCCGGGCAGCACGGTCTGGTTGTAGTTCGGGCGCGAGCCCCAGCGGTAGCCGTAGAGGCTGGTGGTCCAGTCGCCGATCGCCCAGTTGATCCGCCAGTTCACCCGGCTGCGGAAGGCGTTGTAGTCGACGTCGCTGCGCGAGTCCTGCAGCGGCTCATCGGCGAACTGCGCGGTCTCGAAGGTCAGCACGTGGGTGTAGCTGGCCTGCAGGCCCAGGCTGCCCCAGCGGCCGATCCCGTGCGACCAGCGCAGGCCGGCGTCGAGGCCGGTGGTCTTCATCAGCGACTGGTTGATCGGATAGGTGGCGTAGCGGGTGATGCGCCCCTCGGGGTTCAGCTCGTTGACCGGCCGCTCCACGGTGTCGAAGAAGAACTGGCAGGCGGCCGAGCCGCTGTCCACCGGGTTGCCGGCGCGGTCGGTGCCCAGGCGGCAGGCCGCCTCCTGTTCCAGCGTGGTGCGGTCCTCGACGGTCTGCACCCGCCCCTCGAGCTCGATGCGGTAGTAGTCGAGGTTGAGCGACAGGCTCGGCAGCACGTCCCAGACGATGCCGAAGGTGGTGGACTCGCCGGTCTCCTCCTCCAGCAGCGGGTTGGAGGACTGCACGCGGTAGGACTGGTACTCGTAGGCGGCGATGCAGTCCTCCGACTCCGGGGTCAGGCCGTTCACCCGGCACAGGTACTCGTCGACGATGAAGGGGTTGGAGCCGGTGGTGCCCGCGTAGATCCACAGCAGGTCCGGCGCGCGGAAGCTGGTCGCGTGGCTGCCGCGCACCAGCAGGTTGCGCCAGGGCCGCCATTCCAGCCCGGCCTGCCAGGTCACCGCGTCGTCCACCGAGGTGATGTCGTCGTACTTGTCGTAGCGCGCGGCGAGCGTGGCGTCCAGGCCCGACAGCAGCGGCACGCGGAACTCGACGCCGGCCGCGTAGCGGTCGCGCGGGCCGCCGCCCGGGGTGCCGGTGAGGTTGTAGACGCGCTCGGGGCCGGTGTAGTCCACGGTGATGCGCGGGTCAGGGCGCAGTTCGTAGTCCTGGCTCGCGGCCTCCACCACCGCCGCCATCTGCACCGGGCCGGCGGGCAGGTCGAACAGCGGGCCGCTGAACACGAACTGCGCCTGGTCGGCGCTGGAGCTGCCCTCGCTGACCACGGTCGTGGTGAGCTGGTCGTACAGCGCCGGCGTGCCCGGCGCGAACAGCCGGTCGACGTGGAACTCGCGGATCTCGGTGCCGTCGGCGGTGTAGCCCAGCACCGGGCCCATGTAGTAGTCGCGCACGGCATTGGTGAGGAAGCGCGGGCGCTCGGTGGTGATGTCGAAGCGCGACACGGTCACGCTGGCGTCCCAGTCGAAGCGGCCGCCGAACAGCGTGCCGCGCAGCCCGGCGTTGAGGTTCCAGGCGCGCTCGTCGTAGGTGATGTACTTGGCGCCGCCGACCTCGCCGGGCTCGAAGATGCGCTGCGCGGTGATCCGGCCCAGCGTCGGGTCCTGCACGGTGAACGGCCCTTCGCCGATGTAGTAGTGGGTCTGGCTGGAGCTCTTGTCCTCCGAGCGGCTGCCGAGCACCTGCGCGTAGCCCTGCAGGTTCTCGCCGAAGTCGAAGGTGCCGTACAGGTAGGCGGAGGTCTTGCCGTAGCCGTTCTGCAGCGAGCGCGCGTCGTAGTAGCCGTAGGCGCCGCAGCGGTTGGGCAGCGGCGCGGTCGACGAGCTGTGGAACGGCACGAAGTCCGGGTTGGTCGCCGCGCACGCTTCCAGCAGCGCATCGTAGGAGCCCGACAGCGCGCCGTCGGCGCCGCGCCACAGGTAGCTGCTGCTGCCCTGGCGCAGGTAGACGCCGGAGATCGACGCGGTGGGCCGCTCGGGATCGGTCAGGTACTGCGGGTGCGCCCAGTAGTCGAGGTCGCGCTGGGCCGCCAGCACTTCCTCGCGGTCCAGCCGCTCCAGCGCGTAGGTCAGGCTCCAGCGGTCGCCGCTGCGGCCGCCGGTCCACTGGAACAGGCCGGTGTCGCCGCCGCCGCGGGTGGCGGTGCCGGCGCGCAGGCGGAAGCTGTCGCCGTTGTAGTCGGTGCGGGTGATGATGTTCACCACGCCGGCGACGGCATCCGAGCCGTAGATCGCCGAGGCGCCGCCGCTCATGACCTCGATGCGCTCGATCGCCGCGGTCGGGATGCTGCCCAGGCTGATCGCGGTGCCGTTGGAGCCGTAGGCCTGCGGGTAGTCGGCCAGGCGCTGGCCGTTGAGCAGGATCAGCTGGTAGCCCGGGCCCAGGCCGCGCAGGTTCATGAACTGGCCGTTGGGCGACTGGCCGGTCTGGTCGGTCTCGTTGAGCGCGTCGCCGGTGAACTGGGTCAGCGTGCCCAGCGATTCCCACACCGTGCTGAAGCCCTGCTTCTGGATCTCCTCGGCGGTGATCACCGTGACCGGCGCGGGGCCCTCGATGGTGGCGCGGGCGATGCGCGAGCCGGTGACGGTCACCGTGTCCAGCCGGGTCGCGTCGCCGGCGCGCGCCGGCGGCTGGTCGGGGTCCTGCGCCTGCACCACGGCGGCCGGCAGCAGCGCGAGCGACAGCGCCGCGGCCAGGGGACGACATCGGAAGAACGGGTTCAAGGCTGCCATCGTGTCGACTCCGGTTGCGATCCGAACGCCCGGGCGGGCCGGGCCGTGATGCTCCGGGTCGGCGGACCGCGGCGCGACGCACGGCGCCGCGACCGGCGCACGGGTTGCGCGCAGCGCGAGAAGACGCGAAGCCGCGACGCATGGCCCCCTGCCATGCCGATCGCATCCCTTCCCCCGAACCGACCGCCCCTGGAGCCCCCTTTTCACCGGTATGTAACATGGGCATGATAGGCCGTCAATAAACTATTCCCGCCCGGAATCAGACCGGGAAGAACTATTCCGCGATGACATCCACCTACCGAGCCCGGCACGCCGGGGCGTCGTTCGCCGGCACCCTGCTGGCCTGCCTGCTCGCCTGGTCGCCGGCCGCTTCGGCGGACACGGCGCGCGCCTGGCCGGTGCCGCCGCACGGCGTGGTGGCCGTCGAAGAGGCGCAGCTCGATCCCGGACACTGGGTGCGCCGGCTGGGCGCGGACGCCGACGTCGCCTACCTCGACCCCGCCGCGATCGCCGCCCTCAACGCGCGGCTGGTGGCCGAGGACGACAGTGTGCGCGACATGGCCGCGTTCCCGCGCGAGGTGGCCGGCGACGAGGTACGCGACTGGATCGACGCACTGTCCTCGCGGCCGCGCGCCGACCGCTACGACAGCGCCGGCCGCAAGGTGGACGGCGCCTTCTTCGACGCGCTCGATGCGCGCATCGCCCGCGACGCCATCCCCGCGCGGGTCGCGCCCCGCTTCGGCCTGGTGGTGGCGCGCGCCGACCTGCGCGCCTGGCCCACCGCCGAGCGCGTGTTCTCCGCGCCCGACGACACCGACATCGACCGCCTGCAGGAGAGCGCGCTGTTCCCGGGCGACGCGGTCGCCGTGCTGCACGCCACCGACGACGGCGCCTGGTCCTTCGTCGCCAGCGACCGCTACCTGGCATGGATCGAGAGCGCGAAGCTGGCCATCGGCGACGCCGGGACCGTCCTCGCCTACGGACGCCGCAGCCCGGCGCTGGTGGTGACCGGCGCCACCGCGCGCACCGTGTTCAACCCCGAGCGGCCGGAAGTCTCGGAACTGCAGCTGGACATGGGGGTGCGGGTGCCGCGGCTCGCCGGCTGGCCGCCGGACCGCCACGTGCACGGCCAGCACCCGCTCTACGGGCACGTCGTCGAGCTGCCCGCGCGCCGCGCCGACGGCTCGCTCGAACTGCTGCCCGCGCTGCTGCCGCGCACCGCCGACGTCGCCGACGCGCCGCTGCCGCTCACGCCCGCCCACCTGATCCGGCAGGCGTTCAAGTTCCTCGGCGAGCGCTACGGCTGGGGCCATGCCTACAACGCGCGCGACTGCAGCGGCTTCGTCTCCGAGGTCTACCGCAGCCTCGGCGTGCAGCTGCCGCGCAACACCAGCGACCAGGCGGTCAGCCCGGCCTTCGACAAGACCCTGTTCTCCGCGGAAGACGGCCGCGACGCGCGCATGGCCGCGGTCGCGGCGCTGCGGGTCGGCGACCTGGTGTTCGTCCCCGGCCACGTGATGATGGTG
The DNA here is from genome assembly GCF_021191635.1 of Alterluteimonas quercicellularis. Taxonomy (GTDB): domain Bacteria; phylum Pseudomonadota; class Gammaproteobacteria; order Xanthomonadales; family Xanthomonadaceae; genus Luteimonas; species Luteimonas quercicellularis. The sequence goes on along the minus strand of NZ_JAIWPR010000019.1, from coordinate 85,468 downwards.
ATCGGCCGCGAGCACGGCCTCACCTACGTCATCCACGACACCGTCGGCATCGGCTACCGCGGCCCCGGCGGCGGCTACGTCCGCATGCCGCTCGACGGCGTGGTGGTCACCCCGCTGGAGCCGCTGATGGCCGGCGAGGACGCGACCACCATCGACCGCATCACCAGCATCGTGCGCATCCGCTGACCGCGCCCCGGACCCGCCGCCCATGAAGATCGCCCGGATCGAGCTCGGCCTGCTGCGCGTGCCGCTGAAGACCCCGTTCAAGACCGCGCTGCGCACCATCGACGCGGTGGAGGACGTGGTGGTGCGCGTGCACACCGACACCGGCCACGTCGGCCATGGCGAGGCCGCGCCCACCGCCGTCATCACCGGCGACACCCGCGGCTCGATCGTGGCCGCGATCTCGCAGCTGATCGCGCCGCGCATCGTCGGCATGGAAGTCGCCGACCTCAACCGCATCCTGCAGGCGATCCACGCCTCGGCCGAGCGCAACACCAGCGCCAAGGCCGCGGTCGAGATCGCGGTCTACGACCTGTGGGCGCAGCTCTACGGCGCGCCGCTGTACCGCATGCTGGGCGGCGGCGATCCGGTCATCGCCACCGACCTGACCATCAGCGTCGACTACATCGACAAGATGGTCGCCGACTCGCTGGACGCGCTGGAGCGCGGCTTCGAGTCGCTGAAGATCAAGGTCGGCAAGGAGATCGGCGTCGACATCGAGCGGGTCAAGGCGATCTACGCCGCGGTCGAGGGCCGCGCGCGCCTGCGCCTGGACGCCAACCAGGGCTGGACCGCCAAGCAGGCGGTGTGGGCGATCCGCACCCTGGAGGACGCCGGTGTCGAACTGGAGCTGGTCGAGCAGCCGGTGCGCGCGCGCGACCTGGAGGGCATGCGCTACGTCACCGAGCGCGTGCACACGCCGATCATGGCCGACGAGAGCGTGTTCGGCCCGGCCGAGGTCATCGACCTGCTGCGCATGCGCGCGGCCGACATCGTCAACATCAAGCTGATGAAGACCGGCGGCATCTCCAACGCCATCCGCATCGCCGACATCGCCGCCCTGCACGGCGTGGAGTGCATGATCGGCTGCATGATCGAGTCGAGCATCAGCGTCGCCGCGGCGGTGCACGTGGCGGTCGCGAAGGCCGACACCATCCGCAAGGTCGACCTCGACGGCCCCTCGCTGGCGCGCTTCGACCCGGTGGTCGGCGGGGTGCGCTTCGACGATGCCGAGATCTCGATCGGCGACGCGCCGGGCCTGGGCATCCGCGAGATCCGCGGCCTCGAACCGCTGGCCGCCGGATAGGGCCTGTCGACGCGCATGTCGGCGCTGCTCAAGATCCGCTCCGAGCGCGACCAGATGTCGGCGATCGAGCGCCGCGTCGCCGACTTCGTCCTCGACAACGCCCACCTGCTGCGCGACTACTCCTCGCAGCAGCTGGCCAACGCGCTGGAGATCAGCCAGTCGAGCGTGGTCAAGTTCAGCCAGAAGCTGGGCTACCGCGGCTGGCCGGACCTCAAGTTCGCCGTAGGCGAGGACGTGGCCCGCGGCGGCGGCCAGGGCGGCGCCGCCCCTGCCGCGGCCGCCGTGCGCAGCGGTCATGCGGCGCTGTCTGAGGCGCTGTGGGGGGCCAAGGCGGCCGCCGAGCAGGAAACCCGTCTGCTGAACCCGCCCGAGGCGCTGGACGCGATCGCCGCGACGATCCGCCGGGCGCGCACGGTGTTCGTGATCGGCCTGGGCCAGGACGGGATCGGCGCGCGCGCCTTCGCGCTGCGGCTGGCGCAGGCCGGCGTGCTGGCGGTGCACCTGTCCGACCCCGCGCTGCTGCCCACCGGGCTCGCCAACGCGCGGCGCGAGGACGTACTGGTCGTGGTCTCGGAACACGGCCGCCGCAGCGCGCTGCGCGAGCTGGGGCGGATGTTCCGCGAGCGGGTCGGCACGGTGGTCAGCGTGACCCGCCACACCCCGAATCCGCTGCGCGCGCTGGCCGACCACGCCCTGCTGGTCAGCGCCCACGACGAGCGCGCCCACGTCGAGCCGCTGCTCTACCAGTCCGCGCAGCAGCACCTGCTCGATCTGCTGTTCCTGCTGCTGTGCGAGGACGGCGGCGAGCGGGCGCTGCGGCTCGACCGCCAGGCCGCGCGGATGCGACAGTTGCTGGAGACCTGAGGACGCCATGCCCGAGACCGCAGACCACCGAGCCCGATTCGCCGCCCGCGACGCACGCCGCCTGCTCGCGCCGCTGCTGTGCGCGGTCCTCGCCATGGCGCTGGCGGCCTGCGCCGGCCGCGACGGCACCGCGCGCGCGGATCGCGACGGCCCGCTCGCGGGTGCCGGCCAGCTGGTGCTGGTGCTCACCCCCGACTGGGACGCGCCGGCCGGCACGCTGCGCAGCTACGCGCGCGGCGCCGACGGCGCCTGGCGCGAGGTCGGCACCGCCGCCGCGGTGACCGTGGGCCGCAGCGGCTCGGCCTGGGGCAGCGGCCTGCACCCGCCGCAGCCGGGCGCGGCCAAGCGCGAGGGCGACGGCCGCGCGCCGGCGGGCGCGTTCGACATCGGCATCGCCTTCGGCTACGCCGACCGGCTGCGCACCGCGCTCGACTATCGCGGCATGCAGGTGTCCGACTACTGCATCGACGTGCCGGCCTCGCCGCTCTACAACCGCATCGTCGACGCCGGCGAGGTCGGCGCCGACGCGGTGGCCGGTTCCACCGAGCCGATGCGCCGCGACCTGCACGCCGACGGCGACCATCGCTACCGGCTCGGCTTCGTGATCGAGCACAACGCCCGCGCCGAGCCCGGCGCCGGCAGCTGCATCTTCGCCCACCTGTGGAAAGGGCCCGAGGTGCCGACCGCCGGCTGCACCGCGATGGACGAGGCGCGCATGCGCGCGCTGCTGGACTGGCTGGACCCCGCGCGCGAGCCGGTGTTCGTGCTGCTGCCGCGCGCCGAGTACGACCGCCTGCGCACGGCCTGGGGCCTGCCCGCCGGGGCCGCGCCATGAACGCGCACGCCGCCGGCTTCGTGCTGTACCACAACCCGCGCTGCTCGAAGTCGCGGCAGGCGCTCGCTCTGCTGCGCGAGCGCGGGATCGAGCCGCGCATCGTGCTCTACCTGGAGACGCCGCCGGACGCCGCCACGCTGCGCCCCCTGCTCGCCGCGCTCGGGATTCCCGCCCGCGACCTGCTGCGCAAGGGCGAACCGGAGTACGCCGCACTGGGGCTGGCCGACCCCGCGCACGACGAGGCCGCGCTCGTCGAGGCGATGGCGGCGCACCCGCGGCTGATCGAACGGCCGATCCTGGTGCACGGCGAGCGCGCGGTGATCGGCCGCCCGCCGGAACGCATGCTGGAACTGGCGGCACCGTAGGAGCGCGCTCGCGCGCGACGCTTTTTCTCCGGCACCGCAAGACAAGCATCGCGGGCGCGCTGCGCACCCCGGCCGCGCAGCGGGCACAATGCGCGCATGCGTACCCCCGCCATCGTCTCCGCCCTGACCATCGCCGGCTCGGACTCCGGCGGCGGCGCGGGCATCCAGGCCGACCTCAAGACCTTCGCCGCGCACGGCGTGCACGGGCTGTCGGCGATCGCCGCGCTGACCGCGCAGCACACCCGCGCGGTGACCGCGGTCCACGCCCCGCCGGCCGCCTTCCTGCGCGCGCAGATCGACGCCTGCTTCGACGACTTCGCCATCGGCGCGGTCAAGCTCGGCATGCTCGCCAACGCGGCGCTGATCGAGGCGGTCGCCGACGCGCTCGACGCGCACGCCCCGGCCCACGTGGTGCTGGACCCGGTGATGGTGGCCACCTCCGGCGCGCGCCTGCTGGAACCCGAGGCGCTGCAGGCCTTGCGCGAACGCCTGCTGCCGCGCGCCACCCTGCTCACCCCGAACCTGCCCGAGGCCGAGCTGCTGCTCGGCCGGCGCATCGGTTCGCGCGAGGCCATGCGCGAGGCCGCCGACGCCCTGCTGGCGCTCGGCGCGCCGGCGGTCCTGCTCAAGGGCGGCCACCTCGAGGACGCCGCCGAGGAGGTGGTCGACCTGTACGCCGACGCCGGCGGCGCGCGCCTGCTCCGGCACGCGCGCCTGCCCGAGGCCGCGCACGGCACCGGCTGCACGCTGGCCTCCGCGGTCGCCGCGAACCTGAGCCTCGGGCTGCCCATGCCCGAGGCGGCCGCGCGCGCCGCCGACTACGTGCACCGCGCGCTGCTCGGCGGCTACCGCCCCGGGCGCAGCGACGTGCGCGTGCTCGACCACTTCGGCGCGATGGCCCCGCGCGCATGAACGCGCAGGCGTTCGAAGCCCGGACGCTCTCCGTCCACGGCACGGGCGGCCATCGCAGCGAGCTGATCGCCCGGGTTGCGGCCGCGCCGCGCGCCAGCCTGCTGTGGCTGCCGGCGATGGGCGTCGCCGCACGCCACTACCTGCCCTTCGCCGAAGCACTGGCCGCGCGCGGCGTGACGGTCTGCCTGCACGAATGGCGCGGCCACGGCAGCAGCAGCCAGCGCGCCGGCCGCGAGATGGACTGGGGCTACCGCGCCCTGCTGTGCGAGGACCTGCCGGCCAGCGAGGCCGCCGTGGAGGCGGCATGGCCCGGCCTGCCGCGGATCGTCGGCGGCCACAGCCTGGGCGGCCAGCTCGCCTGCTGCCGGCTGGCGCTGGCGCCCAGCGCGGCCTCGCGGCTGTGGCTGGTCGCCAGCGGTGCGCCCTGGTGGCGCGCGTTCGCGCCGCCGCGCCGCTACCTGCTGCCGCTGGTGTACCGCTTCCTGCCGTGGCTGGCCGCCCGCCGCGGCGCCCTGCCCGGCCGCGCGATCGGCTTCGGCGGCAACGAGGCGCGCAGCCTCATCCGCGACTGGGCGCGCAGCGGGCTGACCGGCCGCTACGCGGCCGCCGGTCTGGACGCCGACCTCGAAGCCGGACTGGCCGCGGTGCGCGCCGACGTCGCCGCGATGACGCTCGACGACGACTGGCTCGGCCCGGAGACCTCGCTGCGCTACCTGCTCGGCAAGCTCGGCAGCGGCGCCGCCGCGCAGATCCGCAGCCTGGACGCCCGAACCCTGGGCACGCGCGCCGACCACTTCGCCTGGATGCGCGCCCCCACGACCGTCGCCGACGCGCTGCTGGCGAGCCTGGACGGTCCCGAAGCGGACCGCACCCCGCCGCTCCCGTAGGCGCGCGCTCGCGCGCGGCGGGCTTTCCCGGCGATCCCGGTCGCGCGCCAGCGCGCTCCTACAAGGTTGCTTCACGATGGAGGCGCGGTCCCGCAGGAAGCGAACGCGCAGCCCCAATTCAGGGCACCGCCCCGACCACGATCCACCTGTAGGAGCGCGCTCGCGCGCGACGGGCCTTCCCCGCGATCCCGGTCGCGCGCCAGCGCGCTCCTACAGGGTGGCTTCACGATGGAGGTGCCGTCCCGCACGGAAGCACCTGCGAAGCACGCATCCCAGTCCCCACACCACCACGATCCACTGGTAGGAGCGCGCTCGCGCGCGACGGGCCTTCCCCGCGATCCCCGGTCGCGCGCCAGCGCGCTCCTACAAGGTTGCTTCACGATGGAGGTGCGGTCCCGCAGGAAGCGAACGCGCAGCCCCAATTCAGGGCACCGCCCCGACCACGATCCACCTGTAGGAGCGCGCTCGCGCGCGACGAGCCTTCCCCGCGATCCGGTCGCGCGCCAGCGCGCTCCTACAGGGGCGCTTCACGATGGAGGCGCGGTCCCGCACGGAAGCGCTCGCGCAAGCCCGCGATCCCCCACTGCCCGGCCATGATCCGCCGCAGAAGCGCGCTCGCGCGCGACGGGCTTCCGCGCCCCGAGCGCGCCTACGGCGCTCGCGCGTCGTGCGCCGGCGGCTCCAGCGTGTCGTAGGCGCGGCGCACGGTCTCGCGGCCGTAGCGGCGTTCCAGCCGCCGCACCGAGAAGTGCCCGCGCGCCATGCGCTGGAAGTGGCGCATGAACAGCGCGTTGAGCGCGGCCCCGCTGGCCGCGCCGATCACCGGGATGCTCTGCGCGGCCACCTTGTGGCCGATCTTGATCGAGAAGCGCGACGACACCGACGCCATCACCTGCACCAGCGCCGGCGCGCCGCTGCTCATCAGGCCGTGCGCGGCGACGTACTCGGCAGCGGCGGCGATCTGCTGCGCCAGCACCGCGCGCGCGGCGAAGTAGCCGGACTCGGCGCCGTCGTCGCGGCGGCTGCGCCCGCCCATCGTCAGCACTTCGAAGCAGGCCAGCAGCGTCGCCGGATCGTCCAGCCGCTCGCCTTCGCTGCGGGCGACCTCGGCGATCGAGCGCAGGATCAGCGTGGTGGTGACGGGCAGTTCGGCGGCGAGGCCGAGCATGCCGAAGGCGCCGCCGGCCGCACCGGTCGCGGCGACCGCGACGGTATGCAGGCGCGTGCGCGGCGCCCGCGCCCCCGGCACGTCGCCGAGCGTGGCGGTGGCCAGCCGCAGCGAGCGCCGCAGCGCGGCGCGCACGCCGCTGTTGATCAGACGCGTGGCGCGCGGCGGCAGCCGGTGCGCGAGCAGGTACTCGACCGGGGCGCCGACCAGGTTCGCGAGCTGGGCGGCGATGCCCGGGCTTTCGAGCAGGGCGCGCGCCTCGCGCAGGGTAGCGAGATCGCGCGGGGACATGATCGGAACGAGCGCATGTGCGGGCATGGCGCAAACGATAGCGCGGTGCGGCCGCGCGTGCGTGAGCGCGCCATGGCAGGCCCGCGACGAGCCGCACGACGGCGCGAAACCCCGCGCAGCATCCGGACGCCGGCCGCGATTCGCCCGCGCGTGTCCCGTGGGGCGCAATGGGTCGCGCGAGCGCGCTCCCACGGTGGAGCGGCGCAAAACGAAACGGGGCCGGCACATCGTGCCGGCCCCGTCGTTTCGCTGTATGGCGCGCCCGGAAGGATTCGAACCTCCGACCCCCAAGTTCGTAGCCTGGTGCTCTATCCAACTGAGCTACGGGCGCGAAGGCGCGGAATTATGACGGTCGCTTCCCACCTCGTCAATGCATGCCGCGCATCTCGAAAGGTGCAACGCGACGCCGCGTTTCCGCGCGTCGGGAAGCGCCGGACCGCGGCACATCCCCTGCCGGCGCCGCCTGGGCGGCACCGGGTGGAACTCGTATCCGGATCATGCCTGCCGCCTCGCGCGTCCCGGGAACACCTCTTTCGCGGGCGGACGGATGGAAGGAATGGCGGAGAGTGAGGGATTCGAACCCTCGATGGAGCTTTTGACCCCATACTCCCTTAGCAGGGGAGCCCCTTCGGCCTCTCGGGCAACTCTCCGCGGACCGGGCCGCGCACACGATGCGAAACCCGGCTGCGAAGGATAACGGTTCGGCTACGAAGCGGCAAACCCTCAGGGCTGGTCGTCGCCGCCCTCGCCGCTCTCGCCGCGATGAATGCGCTGGTAGATCTCTTCGCGATGGACGGCCACGTCCTTCGGCGCGGTGATGCCGATGCGCACCTGATTGCCCTTGACGCCGAGAACGGTCACGGTGACGTTGTCGCCGATCATGAGGGTCTCGCCGACGCGTCGAGTCAGAATCAACATGAGAACTTCTCCATGGACTGGCGGGGACCCCGCCAGCGGCGGCCCGGGCAATCCGGCCCGGCCCCGCCATTGCGATTTTGGATACAGCAAACGGCCATCATAACCGCGATCGGCTGAAGACAACCTGGGCAGGAAGTCACGGTCGGGCGTCGCCCACCCGTCCGGACACCCATTCGGGCACCGCATCGAGCGCGGCCGCCAGCTCGGGCCCGTCGGGACCGCCGCCCTGCGCCAGGTCGGGACGACCGCCGCCCTTGCCGCCGATCCGACCGGCGACCGCGGACAGGAGTTCCCCGGCCTTGACCGGGCCGAGCGCGGCGCCGCTGACGCCCGCCACCAGCGAGGCCTTGCCGTCCGCGGCGCCCGCCAGCAGCACCACCGCGTCGCCGAGCTGCTGCTTGAGCCGGTCGACCGCCTCGCGCAGCGCCTTGGCGTCGAAGCCCTCGATCCGCGCGGCCAGCACCCTGATCCCGGCGACCTCGACCGCCGAGGCGGCGAGATCGGCGGTGGCGCCGCTGGCGGCCTTGGCCTTGAGGCCGTCGAGCTCGCGCTCGAGCTTCTTCTGCCGGTCGATCAGCGCGCGCAGCTTGTCGGCGGCCTCGGCGGGCGTGGCGCCCAGCAAGCCGGCGACCTGGCGCAGCTGCTGCTGCTCGGCCGCCACGTGCTCCAGCGCCGCCTGCCCGGTCAGCGCTTCGACGCGCCGCACGCCGGCGGAGACGCCGCCCTCGGACACCAGCTTGAACAGGCCGATCTCGCCGGTGCGGCCAACGTGGGTGCCGCCGCACAGCTCGACCGAATCGCCCATCGCCACCACCCGCACGCGCTCGCCGTACTTCTCGCCGAACAGCGCGATCGCGCCGGCGTCGAGCGCCTCCTGCATGCCCATCTCGCGGATCGTGACCGGGTGGTCCAGGCGCACCTGCTCGTTGACCCGGCGCTCGATCTCGGCGAGCTGGCCGGCGTCGACCGGCTCGAAGTGCGAGAAATCGAAGCGCAGGCGGTCGGGGGCGACCAGCGAGCCCTTCTGCGCCACGTGGGTGCCGAGCAGGCCGCGCAGCGCGCCGTGCAGCAGGTGGGTGGCGCTGTGGTTGAGCACGATCGTGCCGCGGCGCGCGGCGTCGACGCGCCCGGCCAGCCGGTCGCCGCGCGCGAGCGCGCCCGCCGTCACCCGGCCGATGTGGCCGTGGAACTGGCCGGCGAGCTTGCGCGTGTCGGCGACCTCGAAGCGCGCGCCTTCGCCCTGGAGTGTGCCGGTATCGCCGACCTGTCCGCCGGATTCGGCATAGAATGGCGTGCGGTCCAGGACGACCACCGCCTCCTCGCCCGGCTCCACCCGCTCCACCGGCCGGCCGTCGCGCAGCAGCGCCACCACCCGCAGGTCGTCGGCCTGCAGCCGGTCGTAGCCGAGGAAGGCGGTGGTGGGGATCTGCGCGACCAGGTCGGCCGGCAGGCCGGTGCCCGCCGCGAACCTGCCGGCCGCGCGCGCGGTCTCGCGCTGCCGCGACATCGCCGCGTCGAAGCCGGCGGTATCGACCTGCAGGCCGCGCTCGCGGGCGATGTCGGCGGTCAGGTCGAGCGGGAAGCCGTAGGTGTCGTAGAGGCGGAAGGCGTCCTCGCCGGGGATGGTGCCGGCGCTGCGCGCGGCGACCTCGTCGAAGATGCGCATGCCCGCGTCCAGGGTCTCGGCGAACCGCTCCTCCTCCGCACGCAGGCTGCGCTCGACCAGCTCGCGCTTGGCGCGCAGTTCCGGATAGGCCTCGCCCATCAGTGCGTCCAGGGTGCCCACCATGCGGTGGAAGAACGGCTCGCGCACGCCCAGCATCCAGCCGTGGCGCAGCGCGCGGCGGATGATCCGGCGCAGCACGTAGCCGCGGCCCTCGTTGGAGGGCAGCACGCCGTCGACGATGAGGAAGGCGCATGCGCGGATGTGGTCGGCGATCACCCGCAGCGACTTGTTCTCCAGGTCCGGCGTGCCGGTCAGTCCGGCGGCCTCGCGGATCAGCGCCTGGAACAGGTCGATCTCGTAGTTGCTGTGGACGTGCTGCAGCACCGCGGTCAGCCGCTCCAGGCCCATGCCGGTGTCCACGCAGGGCGCCGGCAGCGGCAGCAGCGCGCCGTCGGGCTGGCGGTCGAACTGCATGAAGACCAGGTTCCAGATCTCGATGTAGCGGTCGCCGTCCTCGTCGGGCGAGCCTGGCGGGCCGCCGGCGATGTGCGGGCCGTGGTCGTAGAAGATCTCGGTGCAGGGGCCGCAGGGACCGGTGTCGGCCATCTGCCAGAAGTTGTCCGAGGCGTAGGGCGCGCCCTTGTTGTCGCCGATGCGGACGATGCGGTCCTCGGGCAGGCCGACCATGTCGCGCCACAGCGCGTAGGCCTCGTCGTCGGTGTGGTAGACGGTGACCAGCAGGCGCTCGCGCGGCAGTTGCCAGACCTCGGTGAGCAGTTCCCAGGCCCAGGCGATGGCGTCCTTCTTGAAGTAGTCGCCGAACGACCAGTTGCCCAGCATCTCGAAGAAGGTGTGGTGGCGCGCGGTGTAGCCGACCGAGTCGAGGTCGTTGTGCTTGCCGCCGGCGCGCAGGCAGCGCTGGACGTCGGCCGCGCGCACGTAGCTGCGCTTCTCCGCACCCAGGAACACGTCCTTGAACGGGACCATGCCGGAGTTGGTGAACAGCAGGGTCGGGTCGTTGCCGGGCACCAGCGAGGCCGAGGGCACGATGGTGTGGCCCTTGCCGCGGAAGAAGTCGAGGAACTCGGAACGGATGTCGGCGGTGGTCTTCATGCGGGGCGGCAACTGCGACGTGGAAGGGCACCGATCCGGCGCCGACCACAGATGCGGCCACGACGAGGAACAGACAACCCGGTAACCGGCAAGGGTAGCAGGGCCGACAGCGTGCGTGCAGGCCCGCCGCGGGGCCGGCCCCGGACAGGTCGGACGGGAGGGCGCTCCGGGGCACGGCGCCCTCGGGGAACCGGCGCCGCGCAGGTATCCGCGCCCCGCCGCCGCGCGGCGACACCGGAGCGGGCGGCCGGGCGCGGCGGGGCAGTGGATGGAGCGGGCCGGCGCATCGACGTCGGAGCCGCCAGCACTGGATGCCGCGAGGGGACGGAACGCCGGGGCATGGCGCGCAGCATCCACGGGAACGCGCTTGCGCGGATGGGGGGGGCAGGAGCGCGCGCGTGCCCGCGACCGGGCGCGGGAAAGGGCTGTCGCGCGCGAGCGCGCTCCTACAGGCTGGCTACTGCGCGTCGTCGTCCAGGCCGCTGGCGACGCGCGCGGTGTCGACGTCGAAGCCGCGCCGGAGCAGGAAATCGGCCGCCTTGCGCAGGCGCGTCCGCGCCGCCTCCGGATCCTCGTCCCCGGGGACAGGAAAGCGCCGCGCGACCAGTTCCCGCGCCCTGCCCGGCCAGTCGTCCTCGCCGCCCTCGGCCAGCGCGGCGAATGCGTGGGCGATCTGCGCGGCGTCCAGCCCGTGCCCTTCCAGCTCGACGCGGATGCGCACGGGCCCGTAGCCCGCCAGCGCGCGGGTGCGCGCCAGCGACGCGGCGAAACGGCCGTCGTCCTGCCAGCCGGCCTCCGCCATCTGCCGCACGGCGGCGCGGGCGTCGTCGACACCGACGCCGCGCGTGGCGAGCTTGCGCTCCAGTTCGCGGCGGGAATGCTCCCGCCGCACCAGCAGCCCGAGCGCGCGCTGCGCGGGGCTGGGCTCGGCGCGCGGCCGGCGCCGGCGCGTACCGGCGCCGGCATCCTCCGGGCCGCCGCCGGCAGTCATCGCTTCGTCCGCCCCGCTCCACGCCGAGCAGGAGCCGGCCGGGCAGGCGCCGGCGGCGCGGGCGCCGCGGCAGACGGGTCGCGATCGGAACTCACTGCACCGGAACGGTCGTCAGTCGTCCTCCGCGTCGGCGTCCTCGGCGCGGTTCGCCTCGGCCGGCACGAACTGCGCGCGCAGCGCCGCTTCCAGGCGCGCGGCGACCTCGGGGTTCTCCTTGAGGTACTGGCGGGCATTCTCCTTGCCCTGGCCGATGCGCTCGCCGTCGTAGCCGTACCAGGCGCCGGCCTTGTCGACCAGCTTGAGCTCGACGCCCATGTCGATCAGCTCGCCTTCGCGGCTGATGCCCTCGCCGTAGAGGATCTCGGTGATGACCTGCTTGAAGGGCGGCGCCATCTTGTTCTTGACGACCTTGATGCGGGTCTGGTTGCCGATGATCTCGTCGCCCTTCTTGATCGCGCCGATGCGGCGGATGTCCAGGCGCACGGAGGCGTAGAACTTGAGCGCGTTGCCGCCGGTGGTGGTCTCCGGGCTCTGGCCGGGCATCATGATGCCGATCTTCATGCGCAGCTGGTTGATGAAGATCACCAGGCAGTTGGAGCGCTTGATGTTGCCGGTCAGCTTGCGCAGGGCCTGGCTCATCAGGCGCGCCTGCAGGCCCGGCAGCTGGTCGCCCATCTCGCCCTCGATCTCGGCCTTGGGCGTCAGCGCCGCCACCGAGTCCACGACCACCATGTCGACCGCGTTGGAGCGCACGAGCATGTCGGCGATCTCCAGCGCCTGCTCGCCGGTGTCGGGCTGCGAGACCAGCAGGTTGTCGATGTCGACCCCGAGCTTGATCGCGTAGGAGGGATCGAGCGCGTGCTCGGCGTCGATGAAGGCGGCGGTACCGCCGGCCTTCTGGCACTGCGCGATCGCCTGCAGCGTCAGGGTGGTCTTGCCGGAGGACTCCGGCCCGTAGACCTCGACCACGCGGCCCTTGGGCAGGCCGCCGATGCCCAGCGCGAGATCGAGCTGCAGCGAGCCGGTGGGGATGACCTCCGCCGCCTCGACGGGGTTGTCGCCCATGCGCATCACCGAGCCCTTGCCGAACTGCTTCTCGATCTGGCTCAGGGCGGCCGACAGCGCGCGCTTCTTGTTCTCGTCCATCTGGTGGTCTCCGGGGTAGGTGATTCGTCGGAAGGCAGGTTAGGCGGCGGCGGTCGCACGGGCTGCGACCCCGCCCCCGTGCAGGCCATGCTGGCGCGGGCGCGCCGGGCGCGGCATCGGCGGGCGCCGCCGACGGCCGTGGGAAAACGCCGCGCGCGGGCCGGGGATTTCGCGCGGGACCGCAGGCGCCGTCACCGGTTCGGTCGCACCAGGCCGCAGTACAGGCCCTCGATGGCGAAGTCCTGCCCGGGCTGCACCTCGATCGGCGCATAGTCGGGATTGCGCGGCATCAGGCGGATGCGGTCCTTGCCCACGCGCAGCAGCTTGACGGTGATCTCGTCGTCGATGCGCGCGACCACGATCTGTCCCGAGCGCGCCTGCGCGGTGCGGTGCACGCCGATCAGGTCGCCGTCGAAGATGCCCTCGTCGCGCATCGAGTCGCCCTTGACCTTGAGCAGGTAGTCCGGCGACGGCGAGAACAGCACCCGGTCGAGCACCACGTAGTCGTCGGCGGCGGCGAGGTCGCCGGGCGCGCCGGCGCCGATCGGCAGGCCGGCGGCGACCTGCCCCAGCACCGGCAGCCGCAGGGCGTCGTCCTGCGCGGCCGGCAGCGCGAGCGCCTCCTGCCGCGGCGACGGCGCGGCGAGCAGGCGGATGCCGCGCGCCCGCCCCGGCACGCGCTCGATCGCGCCGGCGGCCTCCAGGGCTTCGAGGTGGTACTGCGCCGCGCGCACCCCGCTGAAGCCGAAGGCGCGGGCGATCTCCGCCTGCGAGGGCGGCACGCCCTCCGCCTCGACGCGCTCGGCGATGAGGGCCAGGACGGCCTGCTGGGTCTGGGTCAGCTGCATGGTTAGTAGTATTACTACTAACCGCCCGAGGCGTCAATGCTTCCGGCTGCGCCAGATCGACAGCACGATCCAGATCCCGGTGAGCGCGGCGCCGACGAAGCCCAGCACGCCCATGGCCATCAGCCAGCGGTTGGAGACGCCGCCGCCGACGCTGTTCATCACGATCGAGGAGCCGATGATCAGCGCCGCGGTGATGACGCCGATGGTGAGCCGGTTGGCGGCGCTGTTGAGCTGGTCGCCGAAGGCCTTGAGCGAGGTCACCTCGATCTGCCCGCGCAGGCGCCCGTGGCGGGCCGCCTGCAGCAGGCGGCGCAGGTCGCGCGGCAGGTCGCCCAGCAGGTCGAGCGCGCCCGAGACGGTGCGCCGGCCGCGCCGGGCCAGCACCAGCGGCGAGTAGCGCTGCAGCATGGCGCGCTGCACGTAGGGGCGCGCCTCGCTGGCCATGTCGAAGTCGGGGTCGAGCTGCCGGCCCAGCCCTTCCAGGGTCAGGAAGGCCTTGATCATCAGCGCGAGGTCGGGCGGCAGGGTCAGCCCGTGGCGGCGCAGCAGGGCCGCCACGTCGACCAGCATCGCGCCCATCCGCAGTTCCTTCAGCGGCACGCCGCGGTACTGGTCGGTGAAGGCGCCGACCTCCGATTGCAGGCGCCCCTCCTCCACGTCGGCCTCGCCCTCGGTCCATTCCAGCAGGATGTCGGTGACCGCCTCCGCGTCCTGGTCGACCAGCCCGTGCAGGAGCTGGGCGACCTGCAGCCGGCGCTGCTCGGAGATGCGCCCCACCATGCCGAAGTCGATGACGCCGATGCGGCCGTCGCGCAGGTAGAAGATGTTGCCGGGGTGCGGATCGGCGTGGAAGAAGCCGTCCTCGAGCACCATCTTCAGCACGATGCCGGCGCCGGTGCGCGCCAGCTCGTGGCGGTCCAGGCCGGCCTCGTCGATGGCGTCGAAGTCGCGCCCGGGGATGCCGTCCATGAAGGACTGCACGTTGAGGCGCTCCGAGGTCCACTGCCAGTACACGTCCGGGATCGCGATGCCCGGGTGGCCCTCGAAGTTGGCGGCGATGCGCTGGGCGTTGCGGCATTCGCCGGCGAAGTCGAGCTCCGCGCGCAGCGAGGCGGCGAACTGCTGGACGATGCCGCCGGGCCGGTAGCGCCGCAGGTCGGGCGCCTGCGCCTCGACGATCTCGGCCAGCCGCGCCAGCAGGCGCAGGTCGGCCTCGACCACCTCGCGGATGCCCGGCCGCCGCACCTTCAGCACCACCGCGCTGCCGTCCTCGAGCCAGGCGCGGTGGGCCTGCGCCAGCGACGCGGCGGCCAGCGGCCGGCACTCCAGGCGCGCGAACACGGTTTCCGGGTCGGCGCCGAGGTCGGCGGCGAGCTGGTCGCGGATCGCCTCGAACGGCAGCGCCGGCACCGCGTTCTGCAGTTCGCCCAGCTCGCGGATCCAGTCCGGCGGCAGCAGGTCGATGCGCGTGGCCAGCACCTGGCCCAGCTTGACGAAGGTCGGGCCCAGGTCCTCCAGCGCGTGGCGCAGGCGCACCGGCGGGGCCATGCGCAGCATCTCCTCGGCATGGTGCCAGTGCAGCAGGCGCCCGGCGCGCTCCAGCGCGCCGGACAGGCCGATGCGCTGGACCAGGTCGCCGAAGCCGTAGCGGATCAGCACCGAGGCGATCTCCTGCAGCCGGCCCAGGTCGCGGACGGTGCCCAGGGTCTCCCACATCACGTGCCGCTCCCCGCCGTGCGCGCGGAACGCATCACAGGTCCTCCAGGCCGCGCAGCGCGGCCTCGACGGTCTGCCGCCGCACCGCGCCGCGGTCGCCGTCGAAGCCGAACAGCGTCGCGCGCGGATAGCCGCCGCGGCGCTTCCAGGCGATCCACACCGTGCCCACGGGCTTGTCGGGTGTGCCGCCGCCGGGACCGGCGATGCCGGTGACCGCCACCGCCACGCTCGCGCCCGAGCGCACCAGCGCGCCGGAGACCATCTCCAGCGCGGTCTCGCGGCTCACCGCGCCTTCCGACTCCAGGGTCTGCGGGCGCACGCCGAGCAGCGCCTGCTTGGCCTCGTAGCTGTAGACGGCCATGCCGCAGTCGAACCAGGCCGAGGAGCCGGCGACGTCGGTCATCACCTTGGCGATCCAGCCGCCGGTGCAGCTCTCGGCGGTCACCAGGGTGTCGCGGGCCGCCAGCAGCCGGCGGCCGGTGGCCTCGGCGAGCCGTTCGAGCGCGGCGTCGTCGGGAAGGGACATGGCGGTGCGGTGCCTGTGGGGAGACGCGCACAGTGTGGCCGATCGGCCGCCGCAAGTCGTCCCCGGACCGGGCCGGGGCGGTTGCCCGATGCCCGGCAGGCCGCGCGGGCGGCGCGGCCTGCCGGGACACGATCCGCGCTAGTAGCGCAGCCGCAGGGTCATGCCGTAGGTGCGCGGCGCGCCCAGGAACGCGTTCCACGAGCCGGCCTGGATCGGCGCGTCGATGCCGACCTGCTTGTAGGTCTCGTCGGTCAGGTTCTGGCCCCAGAACTCCAGCATCCAGCGCTGGTCCTGGCGGCCGATGCCGATGCGCGCGTTGAGCAGGGTGTAGGCCTCCTGCAGCTTCTGCGGGTCGAGGTCGGAGCCGGTGTTGTACTCGGACATGTACTTGGCGCCGATGTTGAAGCGGCCCAGCAGGTTCGAGCCGATGTCCCAGTCGTAGGTCACCGAGGCGTTGCCGGACCACTTCGGTGCGAAGCTCATCTGGTTGCCCGGCAGCAGCACCAGCTCCGGGTCGGGCAGCGGATCGTCGCCGTACTCGGTCTCGGCGTAGGTCAGGCCGCCCTGCACCATCAGCCCGCGGATGCCCGGCTGCCACAGCACCTCGGCGTCGATGCCCTTGGAGGTCACCTTGGGGATCGAGCGGACCACGAAGGCCGTGCCCAGGAAGCTGTTGAGCTGGAAGTCCTCGTACTCCTGGTAGAACAGCGCGGCGTTGAACAGCAGGTTGCCTTCGGCCCAGGTGGTCTTCAGCCCGAGCTCGTAGCTGTCGACGAACTCGCCCGGGAACGAGGTGTCGTCCACCGGCATGATCCCGCCCACGCCGCTGGACAGGCCGTTGGAGGACTGCACGCGGTCGAGGTTGAAGCCGCCGGCCTTGTAGCCGCGCGCGGCGGAGACGTAGGTCATCACGTCGTCGGACCAGTCGTAGGCGAGCTTCAGCGTGCCCGACCACTCGCTCTCGGTGCGCTCCTGGCGGGTGTTGCGGCCGTCGTGGGCGACGTTGGCCCACGGCAGGCACATGAAGCCCGCCACCTGCGGCGCGATCGCCGGCACCAGCTGGCCCAGCAGTTGCTGCTGCAGCGCCGGCGGCAGGCTGGCGAAGCCGTTGATGCGCTGCGCGAGCGCGCCGCCCACCCGCGCCGCCGGGTCGGCCAGGGTCGCCGCGCAGGCCAGGCTGCCGTTGGGATTGGAGAAGTCGGAGTCGAGCGTCTTCTTCTCGCGGGTGTAGCGCAGGCCCAGGGTGATGTCGAACGCGTCGGTGGCGTGGAAGGTGTTGTTGGTGAAGATCGCCGTGCTGCGCGCGCTCTGGCTGTAGCGGTCGAGCGCGCCGACGCCGGTGTAGTTGGTGCCGAACGGGCGCCCGCTGACCTGCGACAGGAAGGTGGCCGGGTTGGCGGTGTTGACCGTGAGCCCCAGCGGCGCGAGCTGCGCGGACATCGCGCCCAGCACCTGGCTGCCGACCAGGGTCGACAGGTAGGGCTCGTAGGCCGAGCCCATGTAGTAGGAGTCGTTGCGGGCCAGGTCCTCGTCGGAATAGAACAGGCCGACCATCCAGTCGAGCCGGTCGGTGGCCCCGGTCAGCCGGAACTCCTGGCTGAAGGTCTCGAACGCGGCCAGCGAGGCATCCTCGTCCGGCGGGCGGTACATGATGTCTGCGCCGCTGTAGTCGAAGTCGATGCTGGTGATGGCCTGCCAGTCGCGGAAGGCGGTGATCGAGGTCAGCACCGCGTCGTTCGCCCACGGCGTGGTCCAGTTGACCTCGGCGGAGACGCCCTTGTCCTTCAGGTCCTGCTCGGTGGTGCGGTTGGCGTAGGCCAGACGCCGGTCGATATCCGGCACCGGGATGATGCCCTGCCCGCCTGGCGTCAGCGCGTCGATGATCGCCGCGGTTGGGCCGCGGTCGGTGGTGACCGACACGCAGCAGTTCTCCTCGCGGCTGCTGTAGTCGGCGATGAAGTTGACGCTCAGGGTCTCGCTCGGCTCCAGCAGCAGCTGGCCGCGCAGCGCGTGGTAGTTCTGGTCGCCGTCGTCGTCCTCGCGGCGCGGCCCGCCCGCGGTCACCACGTCGTCCACGCCGTCGCGCTTGCGCTTGGTGGCGTAGATCCGGAAGGCGGCGTTCTCGCCCAGCGCGTCGTTGTACGAGCCGGCCACCCCCACCAGGCCGTAGTTGCCCACCGTCACCTCGCCCTCGACCGCCTGCGTGTAGCTGGGCCGGCGGGTGATGACGTTGATGACGCCCGCCGAGGTGTTCTTGCCGAACACCGTGCCCTGCGGGCCCTTCAGCACCTCGATGCGCTCCAGCTCGCCGAGATCGCCGAAGCCGACGCTGTTGCGCGCCCGGTACACGCCGTCGATCACCACGCCGACCGAGGATTCCAGCCCCGGGTTGTCGCCGACCGTGCCGATGCCGCGGATGCGCGCGACCGTCTGCGCCGCCGACTGCGTGCTGGTCACGGTGAGGCCCGGCACCAGGACCTGCAGGTCCTTGATGTCGCGCACGCCGGTGTCCTGCAACAGCTGCTCGGGCAGCACGTTGATGACGATCGGCACGTCCTGCAGCGCTTCCTCGCGCTTCTGCGCGGTCACCACCAGCGTCGACAGCGTGGCCGGCTCGTCGCGCCGGGCCTGCTCGGCCGGCGTGGCGTCCTGCGCCCGCACGGGCGCGGCATGGATCGACGAAACCAGCGCGGCCACGACGGCGGCGGCCAACAGCCTGCGTTGCGGAAAATCGGAATTCATGGCGTCCCCCGAACCATTTAGGAAAGGACCGGCGCATCGGCGTCGCCGGCCGCGACGGGCCGCGAGTGCGCGCCGCGGGAGCCCCTCCCGGGCGGCGGGCCGGATCGGCGTGGGGGACACGATCCGGCACGCATCGCATGCCTTGAACGGAAAACTAACACCGATCGCGGCGGGGACCTGCTGCGGCGCACCACCCGCCGATCCGCCGGGAGCGTACCTGCCCGGTCGCGGAGAGCCCGGAGGGTCCGGGATGAGCGGCGCGGGCGCCCCGACCTACTCGCCGCGAAGGCGCTTGAGGCGGAAGAACAGCGCCCGCAGGTCCTCCTGCGCCAGGCCCGTCAGTGTCCGGCACTCGTCCTCGTCGACGGCATGAGCGAAATAGTTGAGCGCATTGAGGAGGGCGTCGGCTTCGCCGGGCGAGACGTCGAACGCGAGCTTGGAGGTCATGGGCGGCTCCGGAAGAAGGCGCCCGGGGACCGGCCCCGGGCGCGAGACATCGACTCAGATCAGGTTGTTGTAGTAGGTCACGCCCGCGTTCGGGCGGAATGCGGTGCCGCAATCGTTGGCGCCCGGGTTGTAGATCACGACGGTGCCGGTCCGGTTGTCCCAGTACGCACGGCGGTTGTTGGCGAGCGCCTTGGATTGTGACGGATTGTTGATGATGCCGGCGACGAGGGTGGCGAACTGCCCGGCGTTGGCGATCGTCGCATCCGGAAACGGCAGTCCGGCGATGACGCGGCCGTGCACGAACTCGCTGCCGTGCTTCGCGAACGCGTGTCCGTTGGCGATCGCGGCGGCGCGCGTCTGGGTCGTGGTGGCCGTGCACTGGGCGAGCGCCTGCGAGGGCAGCGCCAGCGCGAGCAGCAGGGCGACGAGGACGCCGCCGAGCCCGCGGCGGAGAGTGGACAGGGAGGACATGATGGAAGACTCCTTAGGTGTTGGTTGCGCAAGTTCAGGAAAGGGGAATGGCGAGAAAGCCTGCGGTCTTCGAGAGGTCGGCCAGCCGGCCCTGCGCCCGCATCTGCGCCACGAACTGTGTCGCGGCGTCGGACTGGGCGTCCGCCAGGGCATAGGTCGTGCTGGTCCAGGCCACGGAAAGCAGCCGCTGGGGCGACGACGGCCATGCGTTGCCGGCCTCCGGCGCAGCCGACCAGGACACCTGCAATGCCATGTAGCCCAGGAGCGGCACGTCGCCGCGGGGGCGCTGCAGGACGATCAGCGGAACGCCCGGTTCCGTGCCGGGGGCAGAACCCGCCGGCGCGGACTTCGCGCCCGCGACCACGGGTCCGGTCAGCGCGGAGAGCCGTGCGGCCTGCGAGACCACGCCCCAGGCGCCCGCCAGCAGCCCCGCCAGGCTCCGGCTCCCCGCCTGCGAACCGGGGGGAACCTTCACCTGGTCGGCGTACCGGGTGCTGCCCTGCATCACCAGGCCCGGCAGGTTGGCGAAGGCCTGGCCGACCGCATCGACGGTCCGGGCCGCACCGCCCGCCTCGAAGTACCAGGCGAGGACCGACAGGTAGTCGCGCAGCACGGCCCCGGCCGAGCCGGCGGCAGGCGGGGACGGCGCCGCCAGTTCGATGTACATCGGCGCGCGCGCCGAGGCTGGAGCGGGCGTGTTCATGGCGAACCTCCTGGAGTGGAACGGGCCGGGACCGGCCTCGGCGCGGGTCAGCTCTTCGCCACGTTGCCGCCGAAGAAGTTCTTCGACTTGGTCACGTCGTCGCGGGTCGAGCCGGTGATGACGTCGTTCCAGTCCTTGCGGTTCTGCTGGTTGATCTCGTTGGACAGGTTCGCCCAGTTGAGCAGCAGCGTGCCCTTGCGGTACTTGAAGTCGAAGTCGAAGACCTCCGCCGAGGCGCAGTTGGAATACACCGTCTTCTCGCTCTGGCTGAAGCTCACGAAGTAGTAGTCGGCCGTGCTCACCAGCTGCCAGGTGCCTGCGCTGTCGAGCACGGGCTGGTAGCCGAACGCGAGGTGGTAGGTGTCCATGCTCGTCTGCTTGGACTGCGTTCCCAGGCGGATCTGGTCGCCCAGCGTCTGCAGGAACCCGGTGAACGAGCCGGCCAGGCCGGCGCCGGAGGCCCAGCCGATCATCGTGCTCAGGAAGCTGGTGGCGATCTCGACGCCCCGGATGTGCTGCTGGAAGGTGTACTGGGTGATCTCGGTCGGGGTGTAGAACTCCGCGGGCAGGTTGCTCAGCGGCGACTGCCAGTTGGCCGGATTGGCCCACTGCGCCGGATCCTGCTGGTAGTTGCGGGTCATCCACGCGGTGACCAGGCCCAGGCCGGACTGCAGGTAGAACTGCTGATCCTTCAGCAGCTGCGCGAACACGGCCCTCTCGTCGTCGCTCACGCCGTCCGGCAGGACACCGTTGAACTGCATCACCCCGCCGGTGGTGTTGCCGTTGGGCTGGAACATGGTCGGCACGTTGCCCGCCCCCTGGGGATCGGGGTCGGCCGCGGCCTTGAGGCCCCGCGGGGCCCGAAGGAAAAAGCTCCTGGCGCCGTGGAGCTGGGTGGATACGAGTGCATTCATGGCGTACTCCTCCTTGATCGCGGGCACCATTGCCCGCGCAAGGCCACCTTGGTCCTGCGGCGGCGGCCGGCCTGTTCCCTGGGGAACACCACGAGGCGCCAACCTCAGCCCCGCCGCCCGGCGATCCGGGCCAGCGCCGCGCCGTCGCGCACGAGCACCGCACCCTCCACGAGTTCGATCGCGCCCATACGCTGGAACACCTGCAGGTGCTGGTTGACCTTCGGACGCGACGCGTTGGCCATCTGCGCCAGGGCGCTCTGGCTGAATCGATGGGGGCGCATGGCCGCGTGCAGGGAGGATCTCGCGTGCAGCCGCGCGATCAGGCGCGCCAGTCGGGCGTCCAGGGGATGCAGGGCGAGATCCTCCAGCAGCTCGAGCAGCCAGTACTCGCGTTCGGCGAGCATGGCGTTGCAGCGCCTGAGCAGTTCGGCGCCGTCCTCGCCACGCGCCAAGGCGGTCCAGGGAACGCACAGCGCCTGCGTCGGCTCCTGCGCCATCGCGACGAGCGAAGGATGGGGGCGACCGCCTTGCGCCAGCTCGCCCAGCACCTCGCCGCGGCCGACGATCGCGACGACGAACTCGCGCCCGCCCAGCGAGACCAGCGAAAGGCGTATCGAACCGCGCACGACCACGTAGAGCGCCTGCGTGCGTCGCCCCTGCAGCGGCAGGAAGGCGCCGTCCTCCAGCGTGTGCTCCCTGGTCTGGCGCGCCATCGCCCGGAGCGCCGCCTCGGCCAGACCCTCGAACAACGGCGTTCGCGCCAACATGCGGCGGCGCTCCTCCAACCTCACCCGGCGCCCCCCGTCACCCGGCGCGCGAGCGCGGGCGCCTGCCCGTAGCCCCTGCCGACTGCGAAGAACGAACAGCCGGTCATCACGACATATCCCTGTCGAGGCGTTGATCCAGCGGAACCGACCGTCCGCTCCCCTGTGGCGGGCCAGGCGAATCGAAGCCGGGAACGGTGACGAGACGCGGGCCTGCGTGCGCGAGCGGACGATATCAGACCCGATGTCCCTTCCCCGCGACTCCGCGCAGCGACGTCGCCGCGCCCGCCGCCCTCGCCTGCCGGCCGATCGACCGGGTCCCGCCTGGCCGCTCGCGCCGGCGGCGCGACGCCTCGGGGACGTCCCGCTCATTGGCTACAATTCCCGGCTCGCGACGCATCCGCCCCTGCCGCTGTCCGCCTCCGGCGCGGCGCGGAGGCGCGCCCCCTCGATTCGCCGCAACCGACCGAGAACAACGCCTCCGTGGCCGAACACACCCCGCTGATGAAGCAGTTCTTCGCCGCCAAGGCGGAGCACCCCGACGTCCTGCTGTTCTTCCGCATGGGCGACTTCTACGAGCTGTTCTACGACGATGCGCGCAAGGCCGCGCGGCTGCTGGACATCACCCTGACCCAGCGCGGCAGCTCCGGCGGCGCGCCGATCCCGATGGCGGGCGTGCCGCACCATTCCGCCGAGGGCTACCTCGCGCGGCTGGTGGCACTGGGCGAGTCGGTGGCGATCTGCGAGCAGATCGGCGATCCGGCGCTGGCCAAGGGCCTGGTCGAGCGCAAGGTGGTGCGCATCGTCACCCCGGGCACGGTCACCGACGAGGCGCTGCTCGACGAGCGCCGCGACACGCTGCTGCTGGCGCTCTCGCGCGGCGGCACCTCGTCCAAAGGCGGGGGCTACGGCCTGGCCTGGGCGGACCTGGCGGGCGGCCGCTTCCTGGTCAACGAGGTCGGCAACGACGACCAGCTGGAGGCCGAGCTGGCGCGCCTGGACCCGGCCGAGCTGCTGCTGCCGGACGAGGACGGCTGGCCGGCCTTCCTCGCCGAGCGGCGCGGGCTGCGCCGCCGCGCGCCATGGCTGTTCGACGCCGACGGCGGCCGCCGCCACCTGCTGCGCTTCTTCGGCCTGCACGACCTGGAGGGCTTCGGCCTGGAAGGCCGGCCGCAGGCGATCGCCGCCGCCGGCGCGCTGCTGGGCTACGTGGAGGAGACGCAGAAGCAGCGGCTGCCGCACCTGACCTCGATCGCGGTGGAGACCAGCGACGGCGCGATCGCGATGAACGCCGCCACCCGCCGCCACCTGGAGCTCGACACCCGCGTCGACGGCGACCAGCGCCACACCCTGCTCGGCGTGCTCGACACCACGGTGACGCCGATGGGCGGGCGCCTGCTCCGGCGCTGGCTGCACCGGCCGCTGCGCGACCGCGGCGTGCTGGGCGAGCGCCTGCACGCGGTGCAGACGCTGGTCGACTGCGGCGCCGACGCCGACGTGCGCGAGCGCTTCCGCGCCCTGGGCGACCTGGAGCGCATCCTCTCGCGCATCGCGCTGCGCTCGGCGCGCCCGCGCGACCTCTCCACCCTGCGCGACGGCCTCGGCCTGCTGCCCGGCCTGCGTACCGTGCTGGCGCCGCTGGACTCGCCACGGCTGCGGGCGCTGGCGCAGGGGCTGGGCGAGCACGACGCCGAGGCGCACCTGCTCGCCGGCGCCATGGTCGAGCAGCCGCCGGTGCTGGCGCGCGACGGCGGCGTGTTCGCCGACGGCTTCGACGCCGAGCTCGACGAGCTGCGCGCGCTCTCCGCCAACGCCGACGGCTTCCTGGTCGACCTGGAGGCGCGCGAGCGCGAGGCCAGCGGCATCCCCACGCTCAAGCTCGGCTACAACCGGGTCCACGGCTACTACATCGAGATCAGCAAGGCGCAGGCGGCGAAGGCGCCCACGCACTACACCCGCCGGCAGACCCTGACCAACGCCGAGCGCTACATCACCGAGGAGCTCAAGGCCTTCGAGGACAAGGTGCTGTCGGCGCGCGAGCGGGCGCTGGCGCGGGAGCGGCTGCTCTACGAGCAGCTGCTCGACGCGCTGGACGCGCGGCTGGAACCGCTCAAGCGCTGCGCCGCCGCCCTGGCCGAACTCGACGTGCTGGCCTGCTTCGCCGAGCGCGCGCAGGCGCTGGACTGGACGCGCCCGGAACTGGAGGCCGCGCCCTGCCTGCGGATCGAGCGCGGCCGCCACCCGGTGGTGGAGGCGGTGCGCGACGATCCCTTCGAGCCCAACGACCTGATGCTCGACCCGCAGCGCCGCATGCTGGTCGTCACCGGCCCCAACATGGGCGGCAAGAGCACCTACATGCGCCAGAACGCGCTGATCGTGCTGCTGGCGCACATCGGCAGCTTCGTGCCGGCCGCGCGCGCGACGATCGGGCCGATCGACCGCATCCTCACCCGCATCGGCGCCGGCGACGACCTGGCCCGGGGCCAGTCCACCTTCATGGTGGAGATGGCCGAGACGAGCTACATCCTGCACCACGCCACCGAGCACTCGCTGGTGCTGATGGACGAGATCGGCCGCGGCACCTCCACCTACGACGGCCTGGCGCTGGCCGACGCCGTGGCGCGCCACCTGGCCGCGCACAACCGCAGCTACACCCTGTTCGCCACCCACTACTTCGAACTGACCGCGCTGGCCGAGCCGGGCAGCGGCATCGCCAACGTGCACCTCGACGCGGTCGAGCATGGCGACACGCTGGTGTTCATGCACGCAGTCCGCGAGGGCGCCGCCAACCGCAGCTTCGGCCTGCAGGTCGCCGCGCTGGCGGGCCTGCCCAAGCCCACGCTGCAGCAGGCGCGGCGGCGCCTGGCCGAACTGGAGCGGCGCGGCGGCGAGAGCCATGCCGCGGAGATGGCGCCTGCGGCGCTGGACGCGCCGCAGCAGTTCGGGCTGTTCGCGGCGGCGCCCTCGGCGGTGCAGGAGGCGCTGGCGGCGATCGACCCGGACGAACTCACGCCCAAGCAGGCGCTGGAAGCGCTCTACCGGCTCAAGGCACTGGCTTGACCGGCGTCCTGTAGGAGCGCGCTCGCGCGCGACGCTTTAGTTTTCCGGGGGAAAGAACATCGCGCGCGAGCGCGCTCCTACAGACAGACAGACCGCGTCGCGCCGCCGGCACGGCGCTCAGGGCCGGGTCGGTACCGGCTGCGCCTGCCGCTGCGCTTCGCGCACGCGGGCGTCCTGCGCGGCGGCGTCGCGCTCGCGCTGCAGGGCCTGCACGCGCCGCTGCGCGGCCTGCTGCTCGCGCTGGGTCGACAGCGCCTCCTGCGTCGAAGGCGTCCCGGCGGCCGGCAGCGCGCGCAGCCGGTCGGCGTGCCGCCGTTCGGCTTCCACGGCATTGCGCTGCGCGTCCACGCGCTGCTGCGCCTGCCGCACCTGCGGGTCCTGGCCGGCGGCCGGGCGCACCACGGGGGCGACCGACGCGGGCGGGTTGCGCCACTGCGTTTGCTCGGCCTGGCGCGGCGTGGGCTCGGGCGCGCGCACCTGGGCGAGCGCCGGCGCCGCGATCGCCGCGGCGATCAGCAGGGCCCAGGCGGCGCGGCGGCGAGGAGCGCGGGTGTGGGAGAGTTCGCGGCTCATGGGGACTCCGGTGGCGATGCAGAGGACTCCGGTATACGCGGACGCCACTGAACGTCGCGAGATGGCGGACGATCCCGCTTCCCGCACTGCACCATAGCGACGCCCTATGGATCCCTTCCCAACAATCGATTTCATTTCTCGTTCCCCGGTCCCTAGTCTGAACGGACCTATCCACCCGGAGACGCCAGCCATGCGCAAGCAGTTCCTCCTTCGGACCACCGGACGTGGCGCGCGCCCGCCCACGGCCCGGACGCGACGAGCGCGGCGGTCCTCTCCGCGGTAGCCCCCGGGCGCGCCGGGCCACGCCGCGCGCCACCCGCCATCCGATCCCGACGCCCCGCCCGGCTTCGGTCCGTTCCGGACCGGACGCGCGGGCGCGCACCACACCGAGGCCACCATGTCCACGCCCAACGAATCGAAATGCCCCTTCCACAAGGATGTCCACCAGGCCGCCGGCGGCGGCACCGGCAACCGCGACTGGTGGCCGCAGCAGCTGCGGCTCGACCTGCTGAGCCAGCATTCGTCCAAGTCCGACCCGCTGGGTACGGACTTCGACTACGCCGAGGCGTTCGGCCGCCTGGACCTGGCAGCGGTCAAGCGCGACCTCGCCGCGCTGATGACCGACTCGCAGGACTGGTGGCCGGCCGACTTCGGCCACTACGGCCCGCTCTTCATCCGCATGGCCTGGCACAGCGCCGGCACCTACCGCATCGGCGACGGCCGCGGCGGCGGCGGGCGCGGCCAGCAGCGCTTCGCTCCCCTCAACAGCTGGCCGGACAACGTCAGCCTGGACAAGGCGCGGCGGCTGCTGTGGCCGATCAAGCAGAAGTACGGCCAGAACATCTCCTGGGCCGACCTGCTGATCCTCACCGGCAACGTCGCGCTGGAGACCATGGGCTTCAAGACCTTCGGCTTCGCCGGCGGCCGCGAGGACAGCTGGGAGCCGGACCAGGACGTCTACTGGGGCCGCGAGACCACCTGGCTGGGCGGCGACGTGCGCTACGCGCACGGCTCCGAAGGCGTCGAGAAGCCGGGCGACCACGGCGTGCTGGTCTCCGACGACGATGCCGACGGCGACGTGCACTCGCGCAAGCTGGAGAACCCGCTGGCCGCGGTGCAGATGGGCCTGATCTACGTCAACCCCGAAGGCCCGGACGGCAACCCCGACCCGCTGCTGGCGGCCAGCGACATCCGCGACACCTTCGGCCGCATGGCGATGAACGACGAGGAGACCGTGGCGCTGATCGCCGGCGGCCACACCTTCGGCAAGACCCACGGCGCCGGCCCGGCCGACAACGTCGGCGTCGAGCCCGAGGCCGCCGATCTGGAGAGCCAGGGCCTGGGCTGGCACAACCGCTTCGGCAGCGGCAAGGGCGGCGACACCATCACCAGCGGCCTGGAGGTCACCTGGACTTCCACCCCCGCGCAGTGGGGCCACGAGTTCTTCCGCAACCTGTTCGGCTTCGAGTGGGAACTGACCAGGAGCCCGGCCGGCGCGCACCAGTGGGTGGCCAAGGACGCCGACGCCTTCGTGCCCGACGCCCACGACCCGTCGAAGAAGCACCGCCCGACGATGCTCACCACCGACCTCTCGCTGCGCTTCGATCCGGTCTACGAGAAGATCTCGCGGCGCTTCCTGGAGCACCCGGAGCAGTTCGCCGACGCCTTCGCCCGCGCCTGGTTCAAGCTCACCCACCGCGACATGGGCCCGCGCGCGCGCTACCTCGGCCCGGAAGTCCCGGAGGAAGTGCTGATCTGGCAGGACCCGGTGCCCGAGACCGACCACCCGCTGGTGGACGCCGCCGACGTGGCCGCGCTCAAGGAGAAGATCCTGGCCTCCGGGCTGACGGTGGCGGAACTGGTCTCGACCGCCTGGGCCTCGGCGTCCACCTTCCGCGGCTCCGACAAGCGCGGCGGCGCCAACGGCGCGCGCATCCGGCTGGCGCCGCAGAAGGACTGGGCGGTCAACCAGCCCGAGCGCCTGGCCCGCGTGCTGCGGACGCTGGAGGACATCAAGGCCGGGTTCGACGGCGCGCAGGCCGGCGGCAAGCGCATCTCGCTCGCCGACCTGATCGTGCTGGCCGGCGCCGCCGGCGTCGAGCAGGCGGCGCGCGACGCCGGCCACGCGGTCGAGGTGCCGTTCTCGCCCGGCCGCACCGACGCCTCGCAGGAACAGACCGACGTCGAGTCGTTCGCGCCCCTGGAGCCGGTCGCCGACGGCTTCCGCAACTACCTCAAGGGCCGCTACGCGGTGCCGGCCGAGCACCTGCTGGTCGACCGCGCGCAGTTGCTGACCCTGACCGCGCCGGAACTGACCGTGCTGGTCGGCGGCCTGCGGGTGCTGGGCGCCAACCACGACGGCACCGCGCACGGCGTGTTCACCGACCGCCCGGGCGTGCTGAGCAACGACTTCTTCGTCAACCTGCTCGACATGGGCACCGAATGGACGCCGCAGTCCGAGGCGCGCGAGGCCTTCGACGGCCGCGACCGCCGCACGGGCGCGGCGAAGTGGACCGGCACCCGCGTCGACCTGGTGTTCGGCGCCAACTCGGTGCTGCGCGCGCTGGCCGAGGTGTACGCGAGCGCCGATGCGCAGGAGAAGTTCGTGCGCGACTTCGTCGCGGCCTGGGCCAAGGTGATGGACCTCGACCGCTTCGACCTGCGATGACCCGCACGACCGCATGCGCGTCGTCGGCCCGCCGTCTCCCGCGCTCGTCGCGGGAGGCGGCGTACAGGCGCCTGCTCGATCGCCTTCTGGGCGACGGCCGAGTCCCGCGGATCGCAGACGTCCGCGACTAGGCCGTATCGACGACATGCTCACCACAGCAGGTTGGATGTCGCGGCGTGCTAGCTCGCGTCGATGTCGCCCAGCGCGCGGATCAGCCGGCGGGCGCGCTTGTCCGGCTTGTGCTCGGGCGGACGATAGCCGGCGCGCTGCGCGCGCAGCTCCGC
Organism: Alterluteimonas quercicellularis; assembly: GCF_021191635.1. GTDB lineage: Bacteria > Pseudomonadota > Gammaproteobacteria > Xanthomonadales > Xanthomonadaceae > Luteimonas > Luteimonas quercicellularis. The sequence goes on along the minus strand of NZ_JAIWPR010000019.1, from coordinate 57,287 downwards.
CAGCCGCGCCTCGCGCGCCAGGCGCGAGGCCTCTGATTCCACGTACAGCACGCGGGCGGCGCTGGCCGGGCCGCGGACGTCGGACACGCCGGCCACCTCGACCAGGAACACCTCCTCGCCGCGCTCGATCCGCAACGCGTCGCCGGCGCGCACCGAGCGCGAGGGCTTCGGGCGCTGGCCGCCGACCTCGATCTTGCCGTTCTCCACCGCCTGCCTGGCCAGGCTGCGGGTCTTGAAGAAGCGCGCCGCCCACAGCCACAGGTCCAGGCGTACCGCCCCGCCCTCCGCGCCGCTGCCCGGTGCGCTCACGGGCGCGGCACCGGCACCGGATGCGGATGGGGCAGGCGATCGACCGTGGTCTGCACGGCCTGGGCGTCCCTGGCCTGCCTGCGCGCCCGCGCGCAGGCCTGCGAGATGTGCCGCGAACGCAACAGGCGCGCCTCGTCCGCCTCGGCCTCGGGCGCCACCGGCTGTTCCGCCGAGGCGCGGGCCTCGTCGGCGCACCAGGGATAGCCGTCGACGGGGACGTCGCGGCCGGCGACCGGCGACCCGCTGCCGGCGGCGCAGCCGGCCAGGACGAGCAGGAGGCAGGCGGCGGGCAGTCGCAGCGGCATGGGCATCGGTCGTTCGCGCATCGGCGTGTCCGAGCTGGGCTCGGGCCGATTCTAGGACACGCATGGCGGCCGTGCAGCCGCCTCCGAGTCCTCCGGGCTCAGCCTGCGCCGGGCGCCGTGGGCAGCGTCAGCTGCGCGCAGAGGCCGCCGCCGTCCAGGTTGCGCAGCGACAGGGCGCCGTCGTAGCCGGCGGCGATGCCGTCGGCGATCGCCAGCCCCAGCCCGCTGCCCGGCACGCGCTCGTCCAGCCGCACGCCGCGGCGCAGCGCCGCTTCCAGGGTCTCCTCAGGGATCCCCGGCCCGTCGTCGATCACCTGCACGCGCAGCCGGTCGGCCTCGCGCGCCGCCACGATCCGCACCCGGCCGCGCGCCCACTTCGTGGCGTTGTCGATCAGGTTGCCGAGCATCTCCTCCAGGTCCTCGCGCGCGCCGGCGAACACCGCACCGGGCTCGACCTCCTGCACGAGCTCGGCGCGCGCGTGCGGCGCGGCGGCGAACAGCCGGCACAGCGCCTCCACCACCGGCGCGACCGGGGTGCGCTGGCGCGCATCGACGGCGAAGCCGCCGGCCAGCCGGCGATCGACCGCCACCCGCATGCGCGCGACCTGCTCGGCCACCGTCGTGGCGATCGCGGGCCCCGGCCGCTCGCTCTCCGCGGCCAGCACCGACAGCGGCGTCTTCAGTTCGTGCGCGAGGTCCTGCGCGGCGGTGCGCGCGCGCTCCACGCGACGCGCGTGTTCGTCCAGCAGCTCGTCGATCTGCTGCGCCAGCGGCGCCGCCTCGGCCGGCCAGCGGGCCTGGCCGAAGCGCACGTCGTCGCCGTTGCGCACGCGCTCCAGGATGCCGCGCATCCGCCGCAGCGGCCGCAGGCCCCACTCCACCTGCCAGGCCAGCAGCGCCAGCAGCGCCGCCGCGGAGGCGGCGAAGACCAGCATGGCGATGCGGCGGAACTCGCGCGTCTCGGCGATCACGTCGCCGCGGTCGGCGGCCACCAGCACCGGCACCGCGGCGGCGACGCCGGGCAGGCGCAGCCGCTGCGCACGCACGCGCAGCTGCTGCCCGCGCGGCCCCGGCACGTCCAGCCAGCGCGCCGGCCCCGCCGGCGGGGACTCGCCCGCGGCGAGCTCGCCGTCCCACAGCGAGCGCGACTGCACGCCGTCGGCGCCCTCGCCCACGCGCCAGTACCAGCCGGAGAACACCCGCGCGTAGCGCTCGTCGGCGGGCTCGCGCGCCATCGTCCAGCCGCCGCCCGGGCGCGCCTCGATCAGGCCGGCCAGGGTGGCGAAGTCGTCGTCGAGCCGGCGATCGAGCGCGCGCAGGCCGGAGCGCTCGAACAGCGCGCCCAGCAGGCCGCCGGCGACCAGCGCCACGCCGGCCACGCCGGCCACGCCGGCCAGCCACAACCGCCAGCGCAGCGACAGCGCCCGGGGGCGCGCCGCCGGGGTCACGCCGTCTCCGCCAGCCGGAAGCCCTGCCCGCGCACGGTGTGCAGCAGCGGCACCCCCAGCTTGCGGCGGATGCGCCCGACCAGCACGTCGAGCACGTTGGAGTCGGGGTCGTAGCCGTTGTCGTAAACGTGCTCGCCCAGCTCGGCGCGGCTGACCACGCGCCCGGCGTGGTGCATCAGGTAGGCCAGGATGCGGTACTCCTGCGCGGTCAGCGCCAGCGGATCGCCGTCGAGGGCGAAGCGGCCGGCGTGGGCGTCGAGCTCCAGCGCGCCGCAGCGCAGCCGCGGCGAGGCGTGGCCGGCGCTGCGGCGGATCAGCGCGTGCAGCCGCAGCACCAGTTCCTCGAGCTGGAACGGCTTGGTGAGATAGTCGTCGGCGCCGGCGTTGAAGCCGGCCAGCTTGTCGTGCCAGCGGCTGCGCGCGGTCAGCACCAGCACCGGCAGCGCCTGCCCGGCCTCGCGCCAGCGGTGCAGTACCGAGACCCCGTCCAGGCCCGGCAGGCCGAGGTCGAGCACCGCCGCGTCGTAGGCCTCGGTCTGGCCGCGGAACTCGGCCTCGGCGCCGCCGTCGACGCGGTCGACCGCGAAGCCCGCCGCGTCCAGCGCCGCGGCGATCTTCGCCGCCAGCGCCGCGTCGTCCTCGGCCAGCAGGATGCGCATCAGTCGTCGATCTCGACCTTGCGCAGGCGCCCGCTGCGCGCGTCGTAGGTCAGCTCGGCGATGCGGCCGTCGTGCATGAGGATCTCGATCTCGTACTCGTCGTCGTCCAGGTCGACCTCGACCACGCGCCCAGGATAGCGCCGCTCGGCGTCGGCCAGCAGGGTCTCCAGGCGCACGAACTCGCCGCGCCGCACGCCCTCGCGGGCGTAGGCGGAATCGTCGCGGCGGGGGCGGTCGTCGTCATCGTCGGCGCGCGCCGGCGAAGGCGCGAGGGCGGCGGCCAGGGCCGCGATCAGCATGGCACGTGGGAACGTCATGCGGGGCAGTCTGTCGGAAGCGGTTAACCCGATCGTGAACGCGTCGATCAGAACGCGGTTAGGGGCGATCGGGAGACTGGCGCCACACCCCGGGAACGCCGGGCCAGCCCAAGGAGACCCGACATGCAACGCACTTTCGCCGCCCTCGCCATCGCCGCCGCCGCCCTCGCCGCGCTGCCCGCCGCCGCCCAGGAGCGGCGCGAGGCCGCGCCCGCCGGCTGGGACCGCGGCGACGACGCCCGCCACGAGCGCCGCGCCCGCGGCCGCGCCTCGCTGGACGCGATCATGGCCGACGCCCAGCGCCGCTACCCCGGCCGCGTCACCGACGTGTCCTACGACGACGGCGAGTACGAGATCGAGATCCGCCAGCGCGACGGCCGCGAGGTCGACCTGGAGTACTCGGCCCGCACCGGCCGCCTGCTCGACGTCGACTACGACTGAGCGCACCGGCCGTGAGCGTCGACGAGGGCGCGGCGGGCTTCCGCCGCGCCCTCGCCGTGTCCGCGCCGCGCGGCCGCTTCGCCGGCGCGGAGACGCACGACGGCCGCTCGCCGGCCCCCGGTCGCGCGCAAGCGCGCTCCCACGAGATTTCCTCGCCAGCGGGCCCCGCAGCTTTTCGCCCGGGTAGGAGCGCGCTTATGCGCGGCCGGCGTTCGTTCGGCATGCGCCGCGGAGGGATGCCCGGATTCCAGGTCCGGTCGCGGGCGCGAAAACCTCGGCGGCCGTCAGATCACCGCCGCCGGGCGCCGTCCGGCCGGAAGCCCGCCACCCGAAACGCGAACGGCCGCCCTGGGGCGGCCGTTGCGGCGTTGCGGAGGCTGGCCGGACTTACTCGGCGGCTGCGGCCGCCGCCGCGGCGGCTGCGGCCTTGGCGGACTTCGCCTTGGCGTGGGCCGACAGGTCTTCCTTGATGCGCGCCTTCTTGCCTTCCAGGCCGCGCAGGTAGTACAGCTTGCCGGCGCGGACCTTGCCGCGGCGCTTCACCTCGACCGAATCGATCGAGGCGCTGTGGGACTGGAACACGCGCTCCACGCCGTAGCCGTGGGAGATCTTGCGCACGGTGAACGCGGAGTTCAGGCCGGCGTTCTTGATGCCGATGACCACGCCTTCGTAGGCCTGGACGCGCTCGCGGTTGCCTTCCTTGACCTTGACGTTGACGACGACGGTGTCGCCGGGGCCGAAATCGGGCAGCGTGCGCTGGACCTGGTCTTTCTCGAAGTCCTGCAGGAGGGTGTTCAGGGAGGGCTTGGTGGTCATGGCGAGGCCTGTTGGTGTCGTTGTTCGGCGTGGTGCACGTGGACGCACGCTCGTGGCGGGGTGGAACGGTAAGCCGCGCAGTATAGCCCGGTTCGTCGGGTGGGTGCCAGCGAGGGGGCACGGCACGGGAGCGTCCCGCCGGTTCAGGCCTCGGGATCGCCGGAGGGGCCGGCCAGGCCGGCGCGGTAGGCCTCGAGCAGGCGGCGGTCCTCCGCCGGCAGGGCCGCCTCGTCCAGCAGGTCCGGGCGGCGCTGCCAGGTCCGCCCCAGCGCCTGCATGCGCCGCCAGCGCGCGATCTCGGCGTGGTTGCCGCCCAGCAGCACCGCGGGCACCTCGCCCAGGGGGTGCTGCGGCGGCCGGGTGTAGTGCGGGCAGTCGAGCAGCCGGCCCGGCCCCAGGGCCGGGTCGTCCTCGAAGCTGTCCTGGACGGCGGACTCGGCGTCGTTCAGCACGCCCTCGCGCAGGCGCGCCACCGCGTCGATCACCACCGCCGCCGGCAGTTCCCCGCCCGAGAGCACGTAGTCCCCGATCGAGACTTCCTCGTCGACCTCGGCGGCCAGCAGCCGCTCGTCCACGCCTTCGTAGCGGCCGCACAGCAGCAGCAGGCGCGGGCGCCCGGCCAGTTCGCGCACCCGCGCCTGGGTCAGCGGCCGGCCCTGCGGGCTGAGGTACACGACGTGCGCGGGCCGGGGATCGGCGGCGCGCGCCGCGGCGATGGCCGCGCGCAGCGGCTCGATCATCATCACCATGCCCGGGCCGCCGCCGAAGGGGCGATCGTCGACCCGGCGGTAGTTGCCCTCGGCGTGGTCGCGCGGGTTCCACCCGTGCACCGACAGCAGCCCGCGCTCCTGCGCACGCCCGACCACGCCGAAGCCCGCGCAGGCGGCGACGAACTCGGGGAACAGGCTGACGACGTCGATGCGCATGGAGGGCGGGGATTGGGGATTCGGGATTGGGGATTCGGCGAACGCCACGACCTGCGGAGCCCCCGGGAACGCGCTCGCGCGCGGCCTCAGAACTCGGGATCCCAGTCCACCAGGATCGTGCCGGCGGCCAGGTCGACCTCGCGCACGTAGTCGGGCCGCGCCCAGGGGATCATGCGCTCGCGGGCGTCGTCGCGCACCACCAGCACGTCGTTGGCGCCGGTGGAGAACACGTGGGAGACGGTGCCGAAGGGCACGCCCTCCAGGTTGGAGACCCGCAGGCCCTCCAGGTCCACCCAGTAGAACTCGCCGGGCCGCGGCGGCGGCAGCGCGCTGCGCGCGACCCAGACCTCGATCCCGCGCAGCGCGTCGGCGGCGTCGCGGTCCTCCACCCCCGGCACGGTGGCCACGATCCCCTTCGGGGAGGGACGGCCGCGCGCGCCCAGCAGCTCGCGCTCCCGGCCCTGCGCGTCGCGCAGCGTCCAGGGCTGGTAGCGGAAGATCTCGGTGTCCGGCTCGGTGAACGATTCCAGGCGGACTTCGCCGCGCACGCCGAAGGCGCCGTGGAACCTGCCCAGCAGGACGCGACGGACGGGGTCGTTCATCGTTCGGGAGCGGTGGCCGCGCGGCGAGGCGCGGCCGGTGGGGCTCAGGCGGCCGGCTGCGCCTTCAGCGCTTCCTTGTACAGGGCGCGGACCTTGTCGGTCAGCTGGGCGCCCTGCCCGACCCAGTGGTCGACGCGGGCGGTGTCGAGCACCACGCGCTCCTCGCTGCCGGCGGCGACGGGGTTGTAGTAGCCCACGCGCTCGATGTTGCGGCCGTCCCGCGCGCTGCGCGAGTCGGTGACGATGATGTGGTAGAACGGACGCTTCTTGGCGCCGCCACGGGTCAGGCGGATCTTGACCATCTTCGGGGTTTCCTGTGTTGCCCAGTCGCCATTGCGGCGAGGTAAGCCGGAGATTGTAGCCCATCCCCGCGCGGCGGGGGAAGCGCCGGCCGCGGGCTCAGTCTCCCGCCCCGCGCTCGGCCGCCTCGATCCGCTCCGGGGTGGGCGGATGGGTGGACAGGTAGCCCAGCGGCCCGTCGTCCAGGCCCGGGCGGTCCTTCGAGAGCCGACGCATGATCCGGGCGAAAGCCTGCGGGGGCAGCCCGCGCGAGCGCAGCAGGTCCGTCGCGTAGGCGTCGGCCTCGCGCTCGTGGCCCCTGGAGTAGCCGCTGCTCAGCAGCACGGTGGGCAGCGCCACCGCCAGCGAGGAACCGGACACGTCGCCGAAGGCCAGGCCGACGATCAGCAGCACCGAGGAGCTCTCGATGGCCTGGCGCATGCCGTGCCGGTGGACGTGGTGGCCGGCCTCGTGGGCCAGCACCGCCAGCACCTCGTCGTCGTCTTCGGCGAGCCGGACCAGCGCGTCGGTGACGTAGATCCGGCCGTCGGGCAGCACGAAGGCGTTCGCGCCCATGCTCGCCGAGCGCACGAAGTGCAGGCGCATCCGCTCGTGCCTCGGCAGGCCCGCCACCAGCGCCGCGAAGCGCCGCTGCAGCGCGTCCCGCCGCGTCGGCGGCAGGCGGCTGGCCTGCAGGTGCCCGGCGCGCTCCAGCACGGCCGCGGCCTGCCGGCTCACCTCGTCCTCCACCGCCTCGGGCAGGCGCCCGGCGATCTCCAACGCCGCCCACGGCACGCCGATGCGCAGGAAGGCGACGGCGAACAGGCCGGTGCACAGCGCCGCGACCAGGATCGCCGCCCGGCGCCGCTCCAGCCAGTCGGCGAAGGCCTCGATGCGGCTGGGCGGGCGCGGAAACCACTGCGCCAGTTCGGGCGCGTCGGGGCACTCGATCTGGCCGTGGCCGGCGCGCCGCAGCACCCGCGGGGTCGCCCCGAGGCGGGTGCTCGGCTCGACCTCGGCCAGCGGCCAGAACGCCTCCGAGCCGTCGGCCGCATCCACGATCCGCAGCGCATCGCCCGCCCGTTCCAGCCGCACGGCCCGGGCGCGGCTGGAACGGCCGTCGTGCCACTGGCCTTCGATCGCGCCCATGCTCAGAGGCCGATGTCCACGCCCAGGTCGAGCGCATCCACCAGTTCCGCGCCGGCCGCGCCGCGCTCGGCGTCGACGTCGGCCGCGAAGTCCTCGATGCCCCCCCGCACCAGCACCGCGAAGCGCGAGGCGCGGTAGCGCGCCAGCCGCACCATCGCCCACGGCGTGGCCAGCCCCAGGGTGAGCAGCACGACCACCAGGTTGCCGGCGTACAGCCACAGCACGTCGCGCACGCGCAGGGTCGATTCGAAGCGGTGCGCGCCCAGTCGCGCGTTGTTCCACATCAGGTTGAGGTAGCGCGTGCGCAGGAACACGCCGACGGCGAACGCCCCGCCGTAGAACAGCAGCAGGCCGCCGGTCACCAGCCAGTGGAAGGCGCTGAACCCGCCGCCGGCCTCGCCGCCGCCGCTGCGCGAGGTCCACACCGAAACGCCGACCAGCGTCATCAGCAGCGCGAACGCGCCCAGCGCCAGGCCGAACGCGATCGCGTAGGGCACGAAATAGTCGGCGGTCTTCGCCTCGAAGCCGAACGCGGTGCGGCCGAAGCGGTGGCCCGAGACCAGGTACTCGTGCTGCCGCTTGCGCATCAGCGGATACGCCAGGCTCAGCGTCAGCGCGGACAGGACCAGCCAGCCGAGGAACGGCCCGTAGGCGCCCCCGGCCGTGCCGACGAAGCGGAAGCGCAGCCCGCGCCAGGCGGAGTAGCGGGCGCGGAAGCGCGTGGACAGGAACACCAGCAGCGGCATGCAGGCGAACACGCCCAGCATCAGCGCGAAGTACAGCACCGGCAGGAACTGGAAGCTCAGTGCGATCGCGATCACCACCACGTAGGCGATCAGGCGTCCCTTGAGGATGCGGATGGGATCGGCGAGATACTCGAACGCCGAGCCGGCCAGGCGCGTGTTGCCGTAGAAGTAGCGCTCGGTGCGCACCTTGGCCCAGGCCGAGTACAGGCCAAGGGTCAGGATCATCAGCAGGACGTTGACGATCCAGATGCCGAAGTACTCGCCGGCGCGGCCGTCGAACTGCGGCGCGTAGCGCACGATGTCGCGCGCGGGCGCATCGCCGGACCCGTCGTGCGGCGTCGCGGACTGCTGGTCGAGCATGCTGTTCCTCCCTCGTTCCGGCCGCGCCGCGGCGGCCCGCTCCTGGCCGCGCAGGCGATGCGCGCGGTCTCCCCCGCCGGCTGCCGCCGGCGCGCGCCAGGGTAGCCGATCGCCCGCTGCGCCGCTAAGCCGGTGCGGGCGCTTCGGCGATCGGCTGCCAGGGCCGCGAGTCCAGCGCGCGGCCGATCGCGTCCGCGAACGCATCGTCGCGCGCGTAGCGCACCGCGTCGATCGCCGCGATCGGCTGCAGCCCGCGCGAGTTGCAGGCGAAGGCGCCACGGAAGGCGCCCACCTCGTCCAGCCGCACCGGGCGCACGGCCTGCGGCACGCCCGCCGCGTCCAGCCCGGCCTGCAGCAGCCGCTCGGTGACCCCGCGCAGCGCCGGTCCGTCCGGCCAGGTCACGCCGGCATCGCAGAAGAAGCCCAGGTTCCAGACCGAGCCCTCGCACACGCGGCCGCCCGGGGCGACGAACAGCGCGTCGTCGAAGCCGGCGCGCTCGGCGAGGCGGTGGTGGTGGAACAGCGGGAAGGTGCCCACGTGCTTGACCTCCGGCAACGTGCGCACGAAGCCGAACGACTTCACCCGCAGCGGCGACGGCGACGGCTCGGCCGGCGCCGCGACCGAGACCAGCAGCGCCGGCACGCCCGTCCCGGGCCGGCGGAACACCGTGGCGCGCAGGGTCGCGTCCTGCACGCCGGCCGCGGCCAGCGCGGCCGCGCAGTCGCGGCGCACGCGCGCAGGCGCCAGCTCGGCGTCGAACAGCAGGCGCGTGGCCTCGCACAGCCGTTGCAGGTGCAGGTCGAATCCCCGCGCCGCGCCGCCACGCACCTGCAGGGTGCTGAAGTGTCCGTCGTTGACCAGCGCCGGCGCGGCCAGGTCCTGCGCGGTCGCCGGCGCGCCGTCGCACAGCAATGCGAGCCAGCCGCTCATGCCAGCAGCCGCACGGCGTCGCGCCACCAGGTCTCGACCAGCTCCGCGGCCGGCGCCGGCCGCGCCAGCCAGGCCGACTGGCCGGTCCAGGCCTGCATCGCCTCCAGCCGCCCCTCGGCGGCCGCCTGCCGGCGCATCGGCGCGGTCAGGCCGCGCTGGACCGGGTAAGGCCGCGGCGGCGGCGCGTCGGCCGCGGCGGCGGCACGGACGTAGCCGGTCGCCAGCGCGCGGCCGAGGCGGCCGCTGAAGGCGCGCGTGGGCCAGCAGTCCTCCGGCTCCGCGTCGGCCAGGGCGTCGGCCCAGGCCGGCGGGATCGCGGCCTCGGGCGTGCGCAGGAAGGCGGTGCCGATCTGCACCGCGCTGGCGCCGAGCAGCAGCGCCGCGGCGATGCCGCGCCCGTCGGCGATGCCGCCGGCGGCGATCACCGGCACGTCGAGCCGGTCGGCCAGCCGCGGCAGCAGCGAGAACAGCCCCGAGAGCCGGCGCTCGGCGGCGTCCGCGTCGAAGGCGCCGCGGTGGCCGCCGGCCTCCGCGCCCTGCGCGACCACCGCATCGGCGCCGGCGGCCTGCGCCCGCAGCGCCTCGTCCAGCGTGGTCGCGCAGGCGAACCAGGCGATGCCGGCCTCCTTCAGCCGCCGCACCTGCGCGTCGCCGAACAGGCCCATGATGCTCGACGCCGCGGCCGGGCGCGCGGCGACCAGCGCGTCGAACTGCGCGTCGAAATCGGCCGGCGCGTCGTCGCCGGCGGCGGCCGGCACCGCCGGTCCCCAGCGTTCGAGGAAGGCGCGGGTGGCGGCTTCCGCCTGCGCGTCGCGATGCGGCGGCGGGTCGGGCACCCACAGGTTGACCTGCGCCGGGCCGCCGGAGCGGGTGCGGAACGCCGTCATCCAGTCGCCGATGTCGCCGGGCCGCGACAGCACCGCACCCATCGCGCCCATGCCGCCGGCATCGGCGACGGCCGCGGCGAGCGCGGGCGGGCAGGCGCCGGCCATCGGGCCCATCAGGATCGGCCTGCTCAGGCCGAAGCGCCGGCAGAACGCCTCGGCGCGGGAGAGGACCGGTGCGGGACTCAAGGCGGCGCTTCCTCAGCTCGCCGGAGGACGCGACCGCGGCGTCACCGGAACGGCGGCATCCCGCCGCGGCCGCCCATCATGCCCTGCAGGCCGCGCATCATGCCCTTCATGCCGCCGCGGGCCATCTTGCCCATCATCTTCTCCATCTGCTGGTACTGCTTCATCAGCTTGTTGACGTCGGCCGGCGTGGTGCCGGAACCCGCGGCGATGCGGGCGCGGCGCGAGCCGTTGAGCAGCGCCGGGTTGCGGCGCTCCTTCTTCGTCATCGAGCCGATGATGGCGATCATGCGCGGCACTTCCTTGCCGGTGACCTGCTGCTTGAGGTGCTCGGGCACCTGGCCGATGCCCGGCAGCTTGTCCATCAGGCCGGAGATGCCGCCCATGTTCTGCATCTGCTCGAGCTGGTCGCGCATGTCGTTGAGGTCGAACTTTTTGCCCTTGGCGACCTTGCGCGCCAGCTTCTCGGCCTTGTCGCGGTCGACCTGCTGCTCGACCTGCTCAACCAGCGACAGCACGTCGCCCATGTCGAGGATGCGGCTGGCGACGCGGTCGGGATGGAACACGTCCAGGCCGTCGGTCTTCTCGCCGGTGCCGATGAACTTGATCGGGCGCCCGGTGATGTAGCGCACCGACAGCGCCGCGCCGCCGCGGGCGTCGCCGTCGGTCTTGGTCAGCACCACGCCGGTCAGCGGCAGCGCCTCCGAGAACGCCTTGGCGGTGGTGGCGGCGTCCTGGCCGGTCATCGCATCGACCACGAACAGCGTCTCGACCGGGTCGATCGCGGCGTGCAGGGCCTTGATCTCGGCCATCATCGCCTCGTCGATGGCGAGACGGCCGGCGGTATCCACCAGCAGCACGTCGACGAAGGACTTGCGGGCGTCGGCGATCGCCGCGCGCACGATGTCCACCGGCTTCTGCGAGGCCTCGGACGGGAAGAAGATCACGCCGACCTGCTCGGCCAGCGTCTTCAGCTGCTCGATCGCGGCCGGCCGGTAGACGTCGGCGCTGACCACCATCACCTTCTTCTTGCGCTTGTCCTTCAGGTGCCGGGCGAGCTTGCCCACCGTGGTGGTCTTGCCCGCGCCCTGCAGGCCGGCCATCAGCATCACCGCCGGTGCCGGGACGTTGAGGTTGAGGTCGGCCGCCTGCGCGCCCATCACCGTGGTGAGCTCGTCGCGCACCACCTTGATCAGCGCCTGGCCCGGGGTCAGCGACTTCAGCACCTCCTGGCCGACCGCGCGCACCTTGATGCGCTCGATCAGCGCCTGCACCACCGGCAGCGCGACGTCGGCCTCCAGCAGCGCGATGCGCACCTCGCGGGTGGCCTCGCGGATGTTCTCCTCGGTCAGCCGGCCGCGGCCGCGCAGGCGCTCCATGGTGCCGGACAGGCGCTGGGTCAGGGATTCGAACATGCGGCTCACGGGCGGGCGGGTCGGGACTCGGGATTATAACCGTCGCGCCGGGACGCCCCGTCCGCCCCGCGCCCACGGGCGCCCGCGGCGGGAAACCGTGCGACACTGACGGCATGCCGATCGTTTTCATCGCCACCGTGCTCTATCTCGCGGCGGCCAGCCTGCTCGTGCGGACGGTGGCCCGCGACGCACCGGCCGGCAGCGCCGCCTGGGCGCTGCCGGCGCTGACGGCCGTGGTCGGCCACGGCGCCTACCACGTGCTGGCCTGGCGCGAGGTCGGCGGCGCCGACCTGCACTTCTTCGCCGCGCTGTCCCTGGTCGGGCTGGGCATGTCGCTGCTGACCCTGCTGTTCGGCATCCGCGGCCGCATGCCGGCGCTGGGCGTGACCGTGTTTCCCCTGGCCGCCGCCTCGCTGGCGACCTACGCCGGCGCCGGCCACCACGTGCCCGAGGGCCTGGACTGGCGGCTACAGCTGCACGCCTGGTTCGCCCTGCTCGCCTACGCGACCCTGGCCGTGGCGGCGCTGCTGGCGATCCTGCTGTGGGCGCAGGACCGCGCGCTGCGGCGCCGCGAGTTCCACCGCTGGCTGCGCGCCCTGCCCCCGCTCACCGAGCTGGAATCGCTGCTGTTCCGCACGATCACCGTGGGCTTCGTGCTGCTCACCGCCACCCTGCTGACCGGCATCCTGTTCGTCCACGACCTGTTCGCCCAGCACCTGATCCACAAGACCGTGCTCAGCGTGCTGTCCTGGCTGGTGTTCGGCGCCCTGCTGTTCGGGCGCTGGCGCTACGGCTGGCGCGGCGCCTCGGCGGTGGGCTGGACGCTGACCGCGATGACCCTGCTGGTGCTGGCCTTCTTCGGCAGCAAGTTCGTGCTGGAACTGGTGCTGGGACGCGCCTAGCCGGGGCACGGCGCCCGCCCGCCGCGCGATCGGCGAGAATGGCGGCCCGCCCAGGATGCCCGCGCCCGATGTCCCTCGTCGACGATCCCAGCCGCCTCGCCCGCACCACGCAGCACGCCTGGACCGCGGCGGCGATCCGCCGCATCGAGGCCGACTTCAACCGATCGGCCGATACCCACCTGATCCCGTTGTCGCTGCCCGGCTTTCCCGGCATCGACGTCTACTTCAAGGACGAGTCCAGCCACCCGACCGGCAGCCTCAAGCACCGGCTGGCGCGCTCGCTGTTCCTGTACGCGCTGGCCAACGGCTGGCTGCACGCCGGCAGTACCGTGGTCGAGGCCTCCAGCGGTTCCACCGCGGTCTCCGAGGCCTACTTCGCGCGCCTGCTGGGGCTGCCGTTCGTGGCGGTGATGCCGGCCTCGACCTCGCCGGAGAAGATCGCCGCGATCGAGTTCCACGGCGGCCGCTGCCACCTGGTCCGCAACGCCTGCGACATCGCCGCCGCCTCCGCCGAGGTCGCGCGCGAGTGCGGCGGCCACTTCATGGACCAGTTCACCTATGCCGAGCGCGCCACCGACTGGCGCGCCAACAACAACATCGCCGAATCGATCTTCCGGCAGATGGAGCAGGAGCCGCACCCGGTGCCGGCCTGGCTGGTGTGCAGCGCCGGCACCGGCGGCACCAGCGCCACCATCGGTCGCTACGCGCGCTACCGCGGCCTGGCGACCTGCGTGCTGTGCGCCGATCCGGAGCATTCGGCCTTCCACGGCCACTACGCCGCCCTCGCCCGCGGCGAGGCCCCGCCGGCGGCCGCCGCGCCGGCCTCGCGCATCGAGGGCATCGGCCGGCCGACCGCCGAGCCCAGCTTCGTGCCGGCCTGCGTGGACGCGATGGTGAAGGTGCCCGACGCGCTCGCCCTGGCCGCGATGCGCTACGTCAACCGCCGCCTCGGCCGGCGCGTGGGCGGCTCCACCGGCACCAACTTCGTCGGCGTGCTGCACGCCGCCCAGGCCATGCGCGCGCGCGGCGAGGCCGGCTCGATCGTCACCATCCTGTGCGACGGCGGCGAGCGCTACGCCCACAGCTACTACAACGCCGACTGGTACGCCGCGCAGGGCATCGACATCGCGCAGGCCGACGCGCGCATCGCCGCCGCCGCGGACGCGGACGGTTCGATGCCCGACCTGCGACCGGTCTCGCGCCACCGCGTGGGCGGCTGACGGACCGGCGCACGCCGCAGGCGCGCGCGCGCGCGCGACGCTTTCCACGACGCCCCACCAGCATCGACCCACTCCGGTCGTGACGCGCAAGCCCTGTAGGAGCGCGCTCGCGCGCGACATGCGTCGCGGGAAAAGCCCGATCGCGCGAGCGCGCGCCTACACGGCCGCCAGGGCGTCGGCCAGGCGCTCCACCGCGATCACCTCCAGGCCCTTGAGCGTGCCCGCCTTGGGCGCGTTGGCCTTGGGCACGATGGCGCGCTTGAACCCGTGCGTGGCCGCCTCGCGCAGGCGCTCCTCGCCGTTGGGCACCGGGCGGATCTCGCCGGACAGGCCGACCTCGCCGAAGGCCACGGTCTTCTCCGGCAGCGGCGCGTCGCGCAGGCTCGACAGCACCGCCAGCAGCACCGGCAGGTCGGCCGCGGTCTCCTGAACGCGGATGCCGCCGACCACGTTGACGAACACGTCCTGGTCGCCGACCACCACGCCGCCGTGGCGGTGCAGCACCGCCAGCAGCATCGCCAGCCGGTTCTGTTCCAGGCCCACCGCCACCCGCCGCGGGTTGGACAGCGGCGAGCTGTCCACCAGCGCCTGCACCTCCACCATCAGCGGCCGGGTGCCTTCGCGGGTGACCATGACGCAGCTGCCGGGCTGCCGGGTGCTGCCGCCGGACAGGAAGATCGCCGACGGGTTGGGCACTTCCTTCAGGCCCTTGTCGCCCATCGCGAACACGCCCAGCTCGTTGACCGCGCCGAAGCGGTTCTTGAACGCGCGCAGCACCCGGAAGCGGCTGCCGCTTTCGCCCTCGAAGTAGAGCACCGCGTCGACCATGTGCTCGAGCACGCGCGGACCGGCGATGCCGCCCTCCTTGGTGACGTGGCCGACCAGGAACACCGCGGTGCCGGTCTCCTTGGCGTAGCGCACCAGCCGCGCCGCGCTCTCGCGCACCTGGCTGACCGAACCCGGGGCGGCGGTCAGGGACTCGGTCCACAGCGTCTGCACCGAGTCGGCGACGATCAGCCGCGGGCGCGTACCGGCCGCCATGCCGGCGACGTGCTGGAGGATGGCCTCCACCCCGGTCTCGGCCAGCGCCTGCAGGCCATCCAGCGGCAGGTCGAGCCGCGCGGCGCGTCCGGCGACCTGCGCCAGCGATTCCTCGCCGGTCACGTACAGCGCCGGCAGCACCGCCGCCATGCGCGCCACCGCCTGCAGCAGCAGCGTGGACTTGCCGATGCCCGGGTCGCCGCCGACCAGCACCACCGCGCCCTCGACCAGGCCGCCGCCCAGCACCCGGTCGAGCTCGCCGATGCCGGTGGAGACGCGCGCCTCCTCGGTGTGGCGCACATCCTTGAGCGCGGTGACGCGCGGCGCGTCCGCGCGGCCGGCCCAGCCGCCCCGGCGCGCGGCCGGGCCGGCCTTCGCAGCGGGCTCGACGACGAACTCGGACAGCGTGTTCCAGGCACCGCAGCCGGCGCA
The DNA here is from genome assembly GCF_021191635.1 of Alterluteimonas quercicellularis. GTDB lineage: Bacteria > Pseudomonadota > Gammaproteobacteria > Xanthomonadales > Xanthomonadaceae > Luteimonas > Luteimonas quercicellularis. Next base: position 41,919 of record NZ_JAIWPR010000019.1, on the reverse strand, counting down.
CTGCCCCTGCCACTTGCCGTGCTCGGCGCCGCACTCGGCGCAGACGTAGGCGGTGCGCGCGCGCGTGGTCTTGGCCGCGCCGGAAGGTCTGGACATGCCGCAAGGATCCGCAGGAAACCGGACCACAGGGTAACGGCCGCCGGTCGCGCACGGCGAGACCGGCGAACGGGAGGGAGCGATCAGGCCGCTACGGCCAGTGCGCCGGTTGCCCCGACCTTGATCGGCCTGGGCGGCGGCGCCAGCGCGCGCGGCAGCAGCAGCGCCATGAAGTCGTCCTCGGACAGGACGCTGTAGCCGCAGGCGTCCAGGTCGTTGCGCACCCCGCGCCAGCCCGGCAGCACGTTGGCCTCGCCGATCTGCTGGGTCCAGCCGTGCACCACCCCGCCCAGGGCCTCCATCGCGTCCGCGGGCAGGCGGGCGCCGGCCGGCGCCACCACGTAGCCGTCGATGTTGCGGGTGACGAAGATGTCGATCGAGCTCGGGTCCATGACGTGGGGCGGTCGGGGTCGGGGCCCGCACTGTGCCCACCGCGCTGCGTAGAAACGGTGAAGCGCACGTGGCCGGCCGATGACGGCCGCCGGGGCGGACCGCGCTCCCGGCGCCGCAGTGGCGCGCAGGCGCGCCTACGGATCCGCGGCGGCCCGCAGCCAGCCGGTGATCGACAGCCGCGAGGCGTCCACGAACGGCGCCACCGCGCTCACCAGGTGCGGGCACGGCACCCGGAACAGCGACAGCGTGTTGAAGCGCGGCACCACCACCTCCTCGACCCCGCCGTCCATGCCCAGGAACTGCAGCTGGCCGCCGTAGTCCGCCGCCCAGTCCGGGGTCAGGCCGAGCACGTAGGCCACCCGCCGCCGCTTGGCCGGCTCGGCGTCGTCGTGCAGGGTCAGGAAGTGGCCGTTGCGGTAGCGCGTGGCCTGGCCGTCGCCGAAGGCGATGTCCCCGCAGCCGGTGATCCGCCGCGCCAGCTCCAGCAGCGGTCCCTCGCGCAGCAGCGCGCGGAACCGGTCCAGCACCGGCGGACCCGGCTCCGGCTCGTAGCCGACGTCGTGCAGCGGGTAGCGCTCGTAGAGGTACTGGAAGCCCTGCCGCGCCTCGGCGGCGATCAGCGCATCCAGCTCCACGCGATCCTGAGGCGGGATGCGCGCCATCGCCGCGGCGTCGAAGTCGCGGTGCCGGCCCTGCACCCGGGTCACCAGCGCCCAGCGCGGCCAGCCCGCCAGGCAGGCGTGCAGCTCGGCGGCGAACGCCGGCGTGAGCAGGTTCGGCACCACCACCCGCCCGCGATCGGCGAAGCGCGCACGCAGGTCCTCCAGGTCCGGCCGGGCGGCCAGGGGACCGGGAGCGGTGTCGGGAGAAGCGCCCATAGGCCGAAGTGTGCACGCATCGCGGCAAGCTTGTCGCGCCGGCGGGTGGGCGGGCGGTCGCGCCGATCGACCTGCGGACCGGCTGGAAACGGGCCTTGTGCTGCTAGCAGCGCCGACCGCGGCTCGGATTTGCTCGAGGCAACAGGAAAGCCCCTTTCGGCAGCGACCCGCGCCTCGCCACGCCCAGGCGTCGCATGCTCAGGGTGGCGTGCACCGGTGCGGCCCCGGGCAATAGTGATAGAAGTGAAGAACGCCATCGGCGCAGAGATAGATTTCCCAGCCGCCTTCGACGGGCTTGTAGATGTAGCGCCCCTCCATCTCGGGCGTACACGTCAGCACCTGCTGCGCCGCGGCAGTGCCCACGGATAGCGGCAGGACGAGCGCGGCGGCAGTCAACGCACCCACGATCGCTCTTCTCATGGTTCAGCTCCCTGCATGAGTGGCCGTCAGCATCCCCGGCCTTCTGGCCGGGGGCCGCCTTGCGAAGCGAACCTCAGAGGATGACGCAGTACCCGGACGCATCGAACTGGCATTCGTACAGGAAAAGCCACTCGCCGTTCTGGCAGAGGAAGACGCGCTGCCCCCAGGGGTAGTCCACCGAGCCCTGCACGCCATTGGCGGTGCACTCGCTCGGCGGCGGGGTCTGCGCCGACGCGGATCCGAACGCGAGAACCATGGACGTGGCCAAGATGGCGGCTGCATTCCTGATCGAACATTTCATGCGGTTTCTCCTTGAAGGTAGGTAACAAGGCCGTCAGCGCCCGGCATTCCGGCCGGGGCCGCGCGGGTGACTCAAGGTCATATGGGGTCGACGCAGATCGCCGGTCCACAGTAGCGGACGTACCGCCGCGTCCCATCGCGGCACTCCCCAGTAGTGCCGTCCGATGCGGGCGCCGAAAGAGCCATAGGAAAAGCCGGACTGATCGTCGAAATCGCGTTGCTCAGCTCCCTGCGCCACTGCACTACCGGCAGCCAGCGGATGCCGAGCCCCGCCGTGGCAGCGATCGTGCTGCTCGTTCGATTCATGACCGCTCTCCGTGCATGGAAAGGACGCCAACGGCCTCGCCATCCCTGCGGTGCCCACGCGGGTCCAGTCGAGTCGCTCAGGGCAGAAGACGCCCCGGGATCGGCACGGTGGACCGCTGTAAAAGATGCGAGCCGCGCGTTGCTGTCAGCCCTACTCTGCCCGTAGCGCCGGCGCGGGACAGTCAGGGGACGCTGGCCAGGGGCGTAGGACTTCCCCTACCCCCTTCGTTCAAGCGCCAGCGTCGCCGCTGAGCGCGTTACCAAGGCGTCGTCGGCAATCGGACGGTGGCCGCGACGAGGGGTAGGTTCGGCCCGGCACCCGCGACGCAGCCATCCGCAATCCACGCCCTGTACGGCGGCTCGCCGCCGAGCCGGTCGACAACGGGGGCCGGGCGATAACGGGCGGAAGCGAGCGCTGGCCGCATGGCAACCCGCTGAATGATGGCGATTCATGCCGAAACCGGGCGTCGCCGTGGCCTATGGTTTCGATGAGATGGTGCCGGAAACAGGAGTCGAACCTGCGACCTACGCATTACGAATGCGCCGCTCTACCAACTGAGCTATTCCGGCACTGGAGGCCGCGCGGTGCGCAGCGCCCGGCGCTGCGCCGGGGGATGCGATTCTAGGTTTCGCCCGCGGCGGGGTCAATCGACCAGGCGCACCCGCAGTTCCTTGGGCAGGGCGAACACCATGTTCTCGGGCTCGCCTTCCAGCTCGCCCACGCCGCCGGCCCCCAGTTCGCGCAGCCTCGCGAGCACGCCGTCGACTAGGACGTCCGGGGCGGAAGCGCCGGCGGTGACGCCGATGCGGCCGCGGCCGGCGATCCAGGCCGGGTCGATCTCGTCGGCGCCGTCGATGAGGTGCGCCTCGACGCCGTCGCGCTCGGCCAGCTCGCGCAGGCGGTTGGAGTTGGAGCTGTTGGGCGAGCCGACCACCAGCACCAGGTCGCACTGCCGGGCGAGGTCGCGCACCGCGTCCTGCCGGTTCTGGGTGGCGTAGCAGATGTCGTCGTTCTTCGGGCCCTGGATGGCGGGGAACTTGGCCCGCAGCGCGGCGATGACGCTGCGGGTGTCGTCCACCGACAGCGTGGTCTGGGTGGTATAGGCGAGGCTGTCCGGCTGCGAGACCTCGAGCGCGGCCACGTCGTCCTCGTCCTCGACCAGGTAGATGGACCCGGTTCCGGCCTCCTTGCGCCACTGGCCCATGGTGCCCTCGACCTCGGGGTGCCCGGCGTGGCCGATCAGCACCACGTCGCGCCCGGCCCGGCAGTGGCGGGCCACCTCGAAGTGCACCTTGGTGACCAGCGGACAGGTGGCGTCGAAGACCTTCAGCCCGCGTCGGTCGGCCTCGGCGCGCACCGCCTGCGAGACGCCGTGGGCGCTGAAGATCACGGTGTTGCCGTCGGGCACCTCGTCCAGTTCCTCGACGAAGATCGCCCCGCGCGCGCGCAGGTCCTCGACCACGTAGCGGTTGTGGACCACCTCGTGGCGCACGTAGATCGGCGCCCCCAGCGTCTCGATCGCGCGCTTGACGATCTCGATCGCGCGGTCGACTCCGGCGCAGAAGCCGCGGGGGTTGGCGAGGACGATTTCCATGAGACCCGGATTCTAGCGGAGCCGCGCCCGTTCAGGCTGAAGCGCAGGGCGGGCGCCGGCGCCTGCCCGGCGCCATCGCCCCTCTCCCGTCGGCGGGAGAGGGGCCGGAGTGAGGGCAAGGGCCGAGCGACCGAGTGGAAGCGCCCTCATCCGCCCCTCCGTGCCCCCTGGACTCGCGCCCTCCATGGCGCTCGCCCTTCGGGCGGCTTCGCCGTCCACATCGGCCATCCTGCCGATCTGTCTCCCGCGAGCGGAAGAAGGGAAAGGCAGGAAATCCTCAGGACGCTTTCTTCTTGCCCGGAAACAACCCGAACACCGCGATGCCGATCGCCCCGCCGACGATGGCGCTGTCGGCGAGGTTGAAGGCCGGCCAGTAGTAGTCGCGCCAGTGCCACTGGATGAAGTCGACCACGTGGCCGTGGAGCTGGCGGTCGATCACGTTGCCCAGCGCGCCGCCGACGACCAGGGCGAACGGCAGCGCGGTGCGCCAGTCGCCGCGCGGCGTGCGCGAGAGCCAGAACGCCAGCAGGCCGCTGATGCCGATCGCCAGCAGGGTGAAGAACCACTTCTGCCAGCCGCCGGCGTCGGCGAGGAAGCTGAAGGCCGCGCCGGTGTTGTAGGTGCGGTACCAGTTCCAGAAGCCCTCGATCACCGGGATCGCGGTGTACTCGGGCAACCGGGTCAGCACCCACCACTTGGTGAGCTGGTCGAGCGCGACGACCAGCGCGGAGAGCGCGAGCCAGATCAGGGCGTCGGGTTTGGGACGGGGCGTCATCGGGGGTACCTGTGCGGAAGCGGGCGGGCGGTCAGAACCACTGCCGGTCCTCGCCCGGCCCCTCGATGTTGTCGACGCAGCGCCCGCACAGCTGCGGGTGCTCCGGGCGGGCGCCGACGTCGGCGCGGTGGTGCCAGCATCGCACGCACTTGGGCTTGGCGGTGGGCGTGGCGACGACGCGCAGCGCGGCGGCGTCCTCGTCGACGTCGCCCAGGGTGACGTCGCCGCTGATGAGCAGGAAGCGCAGCTCGTCGACGTAGGGGGCGACGCGGATCTGGTCGGCGACGCCGGCGCGCAGCTCGATCTCGGCCTCCAGCGCGGCGCCGATCTCGCCGCTGGCGCGCATCGGCTCCAGCACCTTGGCCACGTGCTCGCGCAGCGCGATCAGGCGCTCGAAGTCGTCCTCCGACAGCGGCGCGTCGGCCGGCAGCGGCGCCAGGCCGTCGTACCAGGTGGCGAACAACACGTGGCCGGGGCGCTCGCCCTCGGCGGTGGCGGCCGGCAGGTGGCGCCACATCTCGTCGGAGGTGAAGGCCAGGATCGGCGCGATCCAGCGCACGAAGGCCTCGGCCACGCGGTACATCGCGCTCTGCGCGCTGCGCCGGCCCCGCGAGTCCTCCGGCATGGTGTACAGCCGGTCCTTGGTGACGTCGAGGTACAGCGAGCCCAGGTCGACGCTGCAGAAGTTGGACAGCGCCTGCACGATCTCCGGGAAGTCGTAGCGCTCGTAGGCGGCGACGATGCGCTCCTGCAGGCGATGGGCGCGGTGCACGATCCAGGCGTCAAGCGCGACCATGTCGTCGAGCTGGCGCAGGTGGCGCCGCGGGTCGAAGCCGTGCAGGTTGCCGAGCAGGAAGCGCGCGGTGTTGCGGATGCGGCGGTAGGCCTCGGCGCTGCGCTTGACGATCTCGTCGGAGACCGAGATCTCGTTGCGGTAATCGGCCGCGGCGATCCACAGCCGCAGCACGTCGGCGCCCATCGCGTCCATGATCTGCTGCGGGGCGATGACGTTGCCCAGCGACTTCGACATCTTGCGGCCGTCGGCATCCACGGTGAAGCCGTGGGTCAGCACCTGCCGGTACGGCGCGTGGCCGTCCATCGCCACGCCGGTCAGCAGCGAGGACTGGAACCAGCCGCGGTGCTGGTCGGACCCTTCCAGGTACAGATCCGCCGGCTTGCGCAGGCCGTCCTCCGGGCGCTGCGCGAGCACGCACTCGTGGCTGGCGCCGGAGTCGAACCAGACGTCCAGGATGTCGGCCACCTTCTCGTAGCGCGCGGCCTCGTCGCCGAGCAGCTCGGCGGCGTCGAGCGCGTACCAGGCGTCCACGCCCTCGCGCTCCACCCGCGCGGCCACCTCGCGCATCAGCTCGGCCGAGCGCGGGTGCGGCTCGTGGGTCTCGCGGTCGACGAACAGCGCGATCGGCACGCCCCAGTAGCGTTGCCGCGAGATCGTCCAGTCCGGCCGCCCCTCGACCATGCCGGCGATGCGCGCCTGGCCCCAGTCGGGCACCCAGCGCACGTCCTCGATCGCGCGCAGCGCGTCGCGGCGCAGGTGCGCGCGCTCCATCGAGATGAACCACTGCGGCGTGGCGCGGAACACCACCGGCGTCTTGTGGCGCCAGCAGTGCGGGTAGCTGTGCACGATCTCGGCGTGGGCCAGCAGCGCGCCGCGCGCGCGCAGGCCCTCGACGATCGTGCCGTTGGCCTTCCACAGGTGCACGCCGGCGAGCGCCGCGTCGCCGATCGGCGGCGTCGACGGCAGGTACACGCCGCGGCCGTCGACCGGGTTGAGCACGTTCGCCGGGGTCTCCTCGACCAGGCCGTAGCGCTGCGAGACCGCGAAGTCCTCCTGGCCGTGGCCCGGCGCGGTGTGCACCGCGCCGGTGCCGTCCTCGTCCGACACGTGCTCGCCCAGCAGCAGCGGGATCTCGCGCTCGCCGTAGAACGGGTGGCGCAGGCGCAGGCCCTCCAGCGCGGCGCCGCGCTCGCGGCCCAGCACGCGGACCTCGTCGACGCCGTAGCGCGCCAGCACCTTCCCCGCCAGCGCCTCGGCCACCACCAGCCACTGCGGGCGGCCGTCGCGCGCCGGGCCCTCGACCAGCACGTAGTCGATCTCCGGGCCGACCGACACCGCCAGCGAGGCCGGCAGCGTCCACGGCGTGGTGGTCCAGATCGGCACCGCGACCTGCGCGCCGTCCTCCAGCGCGGCGCCGAAGCGCCCGGCCAGGGTCGCTGGCTCGATCGCCAGGTAGGCGACGTCGACCGCCGGCGAGCGCTTGTCCTGGTACTCGATCTCGGCCTCGGCCAGCGCCGACTGGCAGTCGAAGCACCAGTGCACCGGCTTGAAGCCGCGGCTGACGTGGCCGCGCTCGACGATCCGCGCCAGCGCGCGCAGCATGTCGGCTTCGTAGCGGAAGTCCATGGTCAGGTACGGCGCGTCCCAGTCGCCGGTCACGCCCAGGCGCTTGAAGTCGCGGCGCTGCAGCTCGATCTGCTCGGCCGCGTACTCGCGGCACTTGGCGCGGAAGGCGGCCGCGTCGAGCTTCTCGCCGACCTTGCCGTGCTGCTTTTCCACCGCGTGCTCGATCGGCAGCCCGTGGCAGTCCCAGCCGGGCACGTAGGGGGCGTCGAAGCCGGACAGCAGCTTCGACTTGACCACCATGTCCTTGAGCACCTTGTTGACCGCGTGGCCGATGTGGATCACGCCGTTGGCGTAGGGCGGGCCGTCGTGCAGCACCCAGGACGGGCGGCCGCGCACCGTCTCGCGGATGCGCGCGTACAGCCCCTCCTCCTCCCAGCGCGCCAGCGTCTGCGGCTCGCGCTTGGGCAGGTCGCCGCGCATCGGGAACTCGGTCGACGGCAGGTGGATGGTGGATTTGTAGCGGTTGGAATCTGCGCTCACGCGGGGAGGCCTATCGTCGTGCGGTGTGCGTGGAAAGGCCCGCGTCGTCCAGCGCGGGTTCGGGGTGGAGGGCCAGCATGCGGCGCGCCTGCGCGGCGTCGCGGTCCATCTGCGCCACCAGCGCCGGCAGGTCGGCGAACTTCTCCTCGTCGCGCAGGCGGGCGACGAACTCGACCTCGATGCGACGGCCGTACAGGTCGCCGGCGAAGTCGAACAGGTGCGCTTCGAGCAGCGGCTCGACGCCGTCGACGGTCGGGCGCGTGCCGAAGCTCGACACCGACGGCCACGGGCGGCTTCGACCGGAATCGCTGCCGACGCCGTGAACGCGCGTGGCGTAGATGCCGCGCAGCGCTGGCACCTTGCCGCCGAAGCGCAGGTTGGCGGTGGGATAGCCCAGCGTGCGGCCGAGCTGCCGGCCGCGCACCACGCGGCCGGAGATCGCATAGGGCCGCCCGAGCAGCCGCGCGGCGTGGGCGAAGTCGCCTTCCGTCAGCGCCGCCCGGATCGCCGTGCTCGACACCCGCTCGCCCTCGTGCAGCAGCGGCTCGATCTCGCCGGCGCCGAAACCCAGCTCGGCGCCCAGGCGCTGCAGCAGGCCCAGGTCGCCGCCGCGGCGGTGGCCGAAGCGGAAGCCCGGTCCCACCCACACCTCGCGCGCGCCCAGCCGCCGCACCAGCACCTCGCGCACGAAGGCCGCGGCCTCCATCGCCGCCATCGCCGCGTCGAAGCGCAGCAGGCCGATGGTGCCCGCGCCCAGCGCGTGCAGGCCCTCGACCTTGGCCCGCGGCAGCATCAGCCGCGGCGGCGGGTCGCCGGCGCCGAAGAACTCGCGCGGCAGCGGCTCGAAGCTCAGCGCCACCGGCTCGACGCCGAAGTCCTGCGCGCGCGCGACCGCATGCCGCACCAGCGCGCGATGACCCCGGTGCAGGCCGTCGAACGCGCCGATGCAGACCACGCTGCCGCCCGGACAGACCGGGCCGCCGCCGACGTCGCGGAATAGCCTGCTCATAGAAGCCCGGCAGTATAGCCGCTGCGCCGGGGCCGGACCGGCGGCATCCGGGCCGATGCCATGCGCCCCGCTTCGCACGCCGGGCATCGGCCGGCGGCCCGTGCATCGCGGGTGCGCCGGGTGCGAAGCGGCGGCGTCAATGCCGCAGGTGCCGCGGCCGCAGCCCCAGCGCGACCAGCGCGAGCGCGTAGCTCGCCGCCCCCGCGCCGATCGCCGCGGCCAGCCAGCCGACCCGCGCGGCCGGCCCCGCGATCGCGGTCCACTCGCCGACCCAGCCGCGCGCGCCCAGCACCACCGCGGCCATCGCCGCACAGGCCGCGCCCAGCCGCAGCGCGAAGCGCACCCAGCCCGCCTCGGGCCGGTACAGGCCGCTGCTGCGCAGCGACCGCCACAGCAGCCAGGCGTTGACGATGCCCGCCAGCGCCGTGGCCAGCGCGATGCCGCCGTGCGCGCCCGGCACGCCGCGCAGCCACAGCGGCGTGGTGATGGCCACCGTCAGCGCCACGTTGGCGGCCACGGTCCAGATCGCCGCGCGCATCGGCGTGCGGGTGTCCTGGCGGGCGTAGAACGCGGGCGCCAGCACCTTGCTCAGCATGAAGGCCGGCACCCCGAGGCTCATCGCGCCCAGGCTGATCGCCGCCATGCGGGTGTCGACGGCAGTGAACTCGCCGTAGTTGTAGACGGTGGCGGTGATCGGCTCGGCCAGCAGCAGCAGGCCCAGGCCCGCCGGCACCCCGGCCAGCAGCGCCATGCGCAGGCCCCAGTCCAGCGAGGCGTTGTAGCCCGCGGCGTCCTCGGCCGCATGCCGCCGCGACAGGTGCGGCAGGATCACCGTGCCCAGCGCCACCCCGAACAGCCCCAGCGGGAACTCGATCAGGCGGTCGGAGTAGTACAGCCAGTCGACGCTGCCGGCCGCCAGCACCGAGGCGAACGCGGTGCCGACGATCAGGTTCACCTGCGCCACCGAGGAGGAGAACAGCGTCGGCAGCATCAGCCGGCCGACCTTGCGCACCTCCGGGTGGCGGAAGCCCGGCCGCAGCCGCGGCCGCAGCCCCAGCCGGCCCAGCGCCGGCCACAGCAGCGCGAGCTGAAGGAAGCCGGCGGCCAGCACGCCCCAGGCCAGGCCCACCGGCGGCACCGAGAAGCGCGGCGCCAGCCAGAGCATGGCGGCGATCATGGTCAGGTTGTGCAGGACCGGGGTGAAGGCCGGCAGGCCGAAGCGGCCGGTGCTGTTCAGGATCGAGGCCGCCAGCGACATCATCGAGATGAACAACAGGTAGGGGAAGGTGATGCGCAGCATCTGCGCCGCCTGCCCCAGCAGCTCCGGCTGGTCGGCCCAGCCCGGCGCGAACAGCCGCGCGATCCAGGGCGCGGCGAGCATGCCGACGGCGCAGACCACCAGCACCACCGCGCACAGCGCGCCGGCCATGTGGTCGATGAAGTCCCGGAGCGCGGCCCGGTCGCCGCGCTCCTTGATCTCGTTGAGCACCGGCACGAAGGCCATCGCCATCGACCCTTCCGCGAACACCCGGCGCAGGAAGTTCGGCACCCGGTAGGCCACGATGAAGGCGCTCATCGCCCCGCCGGTGCCGAACAGGGTGGCCTGGAGCATGTCGCGGGCGAAGCCGGCGATCCGCGAGACCAGGGTCATGCCGCTGAAGACCGCGGTGGAGCGCAGCAGGCCGCGGCGGCGGTCCGGCGGCCCGTCGCCACCCGGCGCCGCGGCGCCGGGGTCCGGGGCGCTCTCCGGGGCGCTCACCCGGCGCTCCCGGGCCGGCGCGGCTGAACGCGTGCCCCCACATGATTGACCCGCAACCCGCGACCCCGCATAATTTCCTGCTCGCTTTGTCAAGACTCCCGGAACTGTCCGGGTGCCGACACCCCAGTTTCCGTCCCCAATAGTTTCCAGGATTTCGCCGTGGCCAACATCAAGTCCGCCAAGAAGCGCGCCAAGCAGACCGTGGTGCGCAACCAGCGCAACAGCAGCCAGCGCTCGATGCTGCGCACCTACGTCAAGAAGGTCATCAAGGCGCTCGACGCCAACGACCCCGCCGCCGCGCAGGAGGCCTTCAACGCCGCGCAGCCGATCCTCGACCGCTTCAGCGCCCGCGGCCTGATCCACAGGAACAAGGCCGCTCGCCACAAGAGCCGCCTGACCGCCCGCATCAAGGCGCTGAAGGCCGCCGCCTGAGGCGAGCCCGCCCCAGCGTCGCCGACGAACCCGGCTCCGGCCGGGTTTTTCGTTTCCTTCAGGGCGCCCGCCGGATCGTCCGGTCGCCGCTGCGCCCGGCCTCGACCAGTTGCCATCCCGGCTCGAGCTTCAGCACCCAGCCCGCCCCACGGAACCCGTCCGGCGTCGGCGACACCTCGTCGCAGGCCACCGAGAGGCTGCGCCAGTCCTTCGAGAGCAGCCCGCCGTCGGCGACCTCCAGCACGCCCCAGTCGGCGCCCACGCGGATCGTCCCGTAGACCGCGCCTTCCGGCGGCAACGGCGTCACCCGGTTGGGGTCGAAGCTGAAGCTGGCGCCCTGCACCGGCGCCAGCAGCACCGGGCCGTCCACCAGCTTCGCGCGCAGCGCCGCGACCAGGCGGCGCCGTTCGGAGGCGCGCGCGGTCTCCTCGCCGCGGACGTCCGCGATCCCGTAACGCGCACCGGCCGCTTCCGCCGCGGCCTCGTCAGGCCCGCCCGTCCATCCGATCGCCGGGGCCAGCAACTGCGCGAGTCCGGCCCGGCGGTCCCACCCGTCCCGCCAACCGGGCGCATCGCGATCGAGCAGGACGCCGTAGGCGGGGCCGGTGTAGTAGGCGAACGAGCGGGCGTACTCGCCGACCGCATCCGCTTTCCGCAGGTCCTGCGCCAGGTGGGCGAGCATGTCCGGGTCCTGCGAAAGCACGCGGCCGGTGTATTCGGCCACGCCCTCGTGGCGCTCCATCGCGTCTTCCGCCTCGGCGGCGCCCGGGAATCGCGCGCGACGCCAGGCGCGGAAGGACAGGGCATCGCGGACGGCGGCCTCGCTCGCCTCGCGGTCCTCGGCCCCGAGCGCGGCGGCGAGCGCACGCAGTTCGAGGCGCAGCCAGAGCCTGCCGTCCTCGGTGTCCAGGTGGTCCTGGTCGGCATTGACCGCAGGCAGTCCGATCTCTCCCTGCACGCGATGCCAGGACTCGTGCATCAGCAGGACCGACAGCGCCGGTTCGGCGGCGGGCAGCGGCGCCATCAGCATGGTCCACCTGCGGCCGTTCCAGTCCAGCGCGGTGTTGGCGATCGGCACCGAATCGGGAAGCTCGCCGCGGAACAGCGCGCCGTCCGCCCGAAGCGGATCCTCCGCGCCGTCCGCGCTGGCGACGAACCGCCGCGTGGCGGGATCGGCCACCATCATCGGCCCGCAGAGGTCGACGCCCCAGAGCCTGCCCTCGTCCGCCCTGCACAGCGACTGCGCGCGGGCGAAGGCGCGTTCCGCGGCGGGATCGGTCTCTCCGCCCTGCGCCAGGGCGAGCGGCTGGAGCAGAAGACCGGCACAGGCCGCAACCGCGGCTTTCGACCATTGCATCGCGAGCGATCCGCCGCAGCGTGAAGACCGCGCGATCCTGCCACGACGGTCGCGAGGGCGACAAGCCGCCCCGTTCGATGCGTCGACGCCGGTGTCAGTCGCCACGCGCATCGGCCTCCTCGGCGTCCACGCGCGCCTGCTCGTCGAGCGCGGCCTGCACGCGCCGCATCACCTCGCGCGTGCCCTCGTGGGCCAGGCCCGACACCAGGAACCAGGGCGCCCGCCAGTCCAGCGCGTCGACGATGCGGCGCGCCTCGGCCTGCGCGTCCTCGGCCTGCATCAGGTCGGCCTTGTTGATCAGCAGCCAGCGCGGCTTGTCGAGCAGGCCGGCGTCGAACTTCGCCAGCTCCTGCTCGATCGCCCGCACCTGCTCGACCGGGTCGCTGCCGTCCAGCGGCTGGATCTCCACGAGGTGCAGCAGCAGGCGGGTGCGCTGGATGTGGCGCAGGAACAGCGCGCCCAGCCCGGCGCCGTCGGCCGCGCCCTCGATCAGGCCCGGGATGTCGGCCACCACGAAGCTGCGGTGCGGCTCGGTGCTGACCACGCCCAGGTTCGGGTACAGGGTGGTGAAGGGATAGTCCGCCACCTTCGGCGTGGCCGCCGAGACCGCACGGATCAGGGTGCTCTTGCCGGCGTTGGGAAAGCCCAGCAGGCCCACGTCGGCCAGCAGCTTCAGCTCCAGCCGCAGCAGGCGCTCCTCGCCCTCCTCGCCCGGCGTCGCCTTGCGCGGCGAGCGGTTCACAGAGCTCTTGAAGTGCATGTTGCCCAGCCCGCCGCGGCCGCCGCGCGCCACCAGCAGGCGCTGGCCGTGGGCGGTCAGGTCGCCGATCACCTCGTCGGTCGAGACGTTGGTCACCACGGTGCCGACCGGCACCACGATGGTGAGGTCCTCGCCGCCCTTGCCGTACATCTGCCGGCCCATGCCGTTCTCGCCGCGCTGCGCGCGGAAGCGCGTCTCATGGCGGAAGTCGACCAGGGTGTTGAGGTTCTCGTCGGCCTGCAGCCAGACGCTGCCGCCGTTGCCGCCGTCGCCGCCGTCGGGGCCGCCGAGCGGAATGAACTTCTCGCGCCGGAATCCGACGCAGCCGTTGCCGCCGTTGCCGGCGGTCACGGTGATTTCGACTTCGTCAACGAGCTTCATGGGTGAGCCGGGAATGAGGGATTGGAAACTGGGGCATCGGAGCAGCCGGGCAGCGCGGAAGGGAGTCTATCGGGCCATGGCGGCGACGGGCGCCGGCCTGCGCCGCATCCCCGCCCGCGATTCCGCCCCGCCAACGAAAAGCCCCGCCGAAGCGGGGCTCTTCGATTGCGGCGCGGCGCGCGACGGGGATCAGCCCGCGTTCACCACGCTCACGGTGCGGCGCTTCTTCGGGCCCTTGGTGGCGAACTCCACCGTGCCGTCGACCAGCGCGAACAGCGTGTGGTCGCGGCCCAGGCCGACGCCCGGGCCCGGATGGAACTGGGTGCCGCGCTGGCGGACGATGATGTTGCCGGCCTCGATGGCCTGGCCGCCGAAGATCTTGACGCCGAGGTACTTCGGGTTGGAGTCGCGGCCGTTGCGCGAGGAACCGACGCCCTTCTTGTGTGCCATGACTGCTGCTCCTTACTGCTTGTCGCCGGAACCGTTGATCCCGGTGATCTCGATTTCGGTGTAGTGCTGCCGGTGCCCCTGGCGCTTCATGTGGTGCTTGCGGCGGCGGAACTTGATGATGCGGACCTTGTCGGCGCGGCCGTGGGCCTTGACGGTGGCGGCGACGGTGGCACCCTTGAGCGCGTCGCCGAGCTTCACGCCCTCGCCGTCGCCCAGCAGGAGCACGTTGTCGAACGTGACCTCCTGACCGGCTTCGACATCGAGCTTCTCGACGCGCAGGGTCTCGCCCGCCATCACGCGGTACTGCTTGCCGCCGGTGACGATGACTGCGTACATGACCAATGCTTCCTTTGGTAGTTATTGTGGTCGCTGCCCGGCATCGAGGCTGGACAGAAGCGGAATTGTAGTGCTTTCAGGGATTTAGGGTCAAGCCGCCGCGGATCCGGTCTCACCGGCTGAGACGCCGCCGCGGCACCATGCCCGGATCGGGCCGGACAGGCCCGCCCAAGCCTGCCGAACCGCCCCGGCCGCCCTGGCGAATCCCGGGTTTGCCCCCACGTCGGGGGCTCGGTAGGCTGCCCGATTGGCCTCCGGCTCCGGCCGTTCCCCCTCCCCTCCCCGGCCAGGCCAGCCGGGACGACCCGGATCCACGACCCGATGGCGATGGACTACATCCGCATCCGCGGCGCCCGTACCCACAACCTGAAGAACATCGATCTCGACCTGCCGCGCGACAAGCTGATCGTGATCACCGGCCTGTCCGGCTCGGGCAAGTCGTCGCTGGCGTTCGACACCATCTACGCCGAGGGCCAGCGCCGCTACGTCGAGTCGCTGTCGGCCTACGCCCGGCAGTTCCTCAGCGTGATGGAGAAGCCGGACATCGACCACATCGAGGGCCTGTCGCCGGCGATCTCGATCGAGCAGAAGTCGACCTCGCACAACCCGCGCTCGACCGTCGGCACCATCACCGAGATCTACGATTACCTGCGCCTGCTGTACGCGCGGGTGGGCATCCCGCGCTGCCCCGACCACGGCTATCCGCTGGAGGCGCAGACGGTCAGCCAGATGGTCGACCACGTGCTGACCCTCGATCCCGAGCAGCGCTGGATGCTGCTGGCGCCGGTGGTGCGCGACCGCAAGGGCGAGCACGCGCAGGTGTTCGAGCAGCTGCGCGCGCAGGGCTACGTCCGCGTGCGCGTGGACGGCGAGATCCACGAGATCGACGCGGTGCCGACGCTCGCGCTGCGGCAGAAGCACACCATCGAGGCGGTGATCGACCGCTTCCGCGTGCGCGACGACATCAAGCAGCGGCTCGCCGAGTCGTTCGAGACCGCGCTGAAGCTGGGCGACGGCATGGTCGCCGTGCGTTCGCTGGACGCCCCCGACGCCGATCCGGTGCTGTTCTCCTCGCGATACAGCTGCCCGGTCTGCGACTACTCGCTGCCGGAGCTGGAGCCGCGCCTGTTCTCGTTCAACGCGCCGCTCGGCGCCTGCCCGACCTGCGACGGCCTGGGCATCAGCGAGTTCTTCGACCCGGCGCGGGTGGTGGTGCACCCGGAACTGTCGCTGGCCGCGGGCGCGGTGCGCGGCTGGGACCGCCGCAACCACTACTACTTCCAGCTCGTCGCCTCGCTGGCGCGCCACTACCGCTTCGACGTCGACACGCCCTGGCAGGACCTGGCCGAGCGCGCCCGCCAGGCGGTGCTGTTCGGCAGCGGCGACGAGACCATCGCCTTCACCTACTACACCGAGTCGGGCAAGCGCAGCCAGCGCCGGCACCGCTTCGAGGGCATCGTGCCGAACCTGGAGCGGCGCTACCGCGAGACCGAGTCGGCGGCGGTGCGCGAGGAACTGGCCAAGTACGTCAGCGAGCGCCCCTGCCCCGAGTGCGGCGGCGCGCGCCTGAACCGCGCCGCGCGCAACGTCTTCGTCGCCGACCGCCCGTTGCCCGAGATCGTGGTGCTGCCGATCGGCGAGGCCCTGGCGTTCTTCGGCGAGCTGCGCCTGCCCGGCTGGCGCGGAGAGATCGCCACCAAGATCGTCAAGGAGATCCGCGAGCGGCTGAGCTTCCTGGTCGACGTCGGCCTGGACTACCTCACCCTCGAGCGCAAGGCCGACAGCCTGTCGGGCGGCGAGGCCCAGCGCATCCGCCTGGCCAGCCAGATCGGCGCCGGCCTGGTCGGGGTGATGTACGTGCTCGACGAGCCCTCCATCGGCCTGCACCAGCGCGACAACGAGCGCCTGCTGGAGACGCTCACGCGGCTGCGCGACCTCGGCAACACCGTGATCGTGGTCGAGCACGACGAGGACGCCATCCGCCTGGCCGACCACATCGTCGACATCGGCCCGGGCGCCGGCGTGCACGGCGGCGAGGTGGTCGCCGAGGGCTCGTTCGAGGACGTGCTGCGCGCGCCGCGCTCGCTGACAGGGCAGTACCTGTCCGGCCGCAAGAGGATCGAGATCCCGGCGCAGCGCCGCAAGCCCAACGCCAAGCTGCAGCTGCGGCTCGAGGGCGCGGCCGGCAACAACCTGCGCAACGTCGACCTGACCATTCCCTCTGGCCTGTTCACCGCGATCACCGGCGTCTCCGGCTCCGGCAAGTCGACGCTGGTCAACGACACCCTCTACGCGCTGGCCGCCAACGAGATCAACGGCGCCTCGCACTCCCCGGCGCCGTACCGCGACGTCAAGGGCCTGGACCTGTTCGACAAGGTGGTCGACATCGACCAGTCCCCGATCGGCCGCACGCCGCGCTCCAATCCCGCCACCTACACCGGGCTGTTCACCCCACTGCGCGAGCTGTTCGCGCAGGTGCCGGAGGCGCGCGCGCGCGGCTACTCGCCGGGGCGCTTCAGCTTCAACGTGCGCGGCGGCCGCTGCGAGGCCTGCCAGGGCGACGGCCTGCTCAAGGTGGAGATGCACTTCCTGCCCGACGTCTACGTGCCCTGCGACGTCTGCGGCGGCAAGCGCTACAACCGCGAGACGCTCGACATCCTGTACAAGGGCCGCAGCATCCACGACGTGCTGGAGATGACCGTGGAGGACGCGCTGGAGCTGTTCCAGCCGGTGCCTTCGATCGCCCGCAAGCTGGAGACCCTGCTCGACGTGGGGCTGGGCTACATCAAGCTCGGCCAGAGCGCGACCACGCTGTCCGGCGGCGAGGCGCAGCGCGTCAAGCTGTCCAAGGAGCTGTCGCGCCGCGATACCGGGCGCACCCTGTACATCCTCGACGAACCCACCACCGGCCTGCACTTCCACGACATCGAGCACCTGCTCGCGGTGCTGCACAAGCTGCGCGACGACGGCAACACGGTGGTGGTGATCGAGCACAACCTCGACGTCATCAAGACCGCCGACTGGGTCGTCGACCTCGGCCCCGAGGGCGGCCACCGCGGCGGCCGGATCATCGCCGAGGGCACGCCGGAGCAGGTGGCGGGGATGCCGCAGTCCTATACCGGCCAGTTCCTCGCGCGGATGCTGACGCCCGAGCCCGCGGCGCCCGCGGCCGAGGCCGCCGGGACCGCCCCGCGCGCGCCCAGGGCCGCGAAGGCGGCGAAGAAGGCGCCGGCGAAGAAGCCGGCCGCCAAGGCGCCGCGCAAGCGCAGCCGCAGCGCATGACGCAGGAGACCCGATGAGCGACGCCCCCGCCCCGCTGTTCCGCCTGCCGATCGAGCTGCGCTGGCGCGATCTCGACGCCTTCAACCACGTCAACAACTCCAACTTCATGACCTACCTGGAGGAGGCGCGGATCCGCTGGTTCGATTCGCTCGGCCAGGAATGGGTCACCGAGCGCACCGCGCCGCTGCTGGCCGCAGTGCAGATGAACTACCGGCTGCCGATTCCCTACCCCGCCGGCGTGGTGGTCGAACTGGGCTGCGAGCGGCTGGGCACCACCAGCGTGACGCTCTCGCACCGCATCGTCGGCGCCGACGGCGCGCCGCTGTACGCCGACGGCCACGTGGTCATGGTCTGGATCGACCGCGCCAGCGGCCGCCCCACCCCGCTGCCCGACGCGGTACGGCGCGCCGCCGGCGGCTAGCGCGGCGCTCTTCGTAGGAGCGCGCTCGCGCGCGATGTTCTTTCTCCGCGGGCTCGGCGGGAAGAAAGCGTCGCGCACGAGCGCGCTCCTACAGAATCGAGCCGACGTGCACCGCCCCGCGTTCGCGCGCGGCCGGCTGGGCAAGCCGATCGCGCGCCCGATGCTTCTTCGGCTCAGCCGCCCAGCACCAGCCGGACGCTGCCCGAATGCGACTCGATCGACACGTCGCCATCGCCGCCGCCGAGCTGGGTGCGCAGGCTGCGGCCCGGGCCGTGCCGCGGGCGCTCCACCTCGCCGGCGGCGGAATCGATGCTGCCGCTGAAGGTCTCGATGCGCAGCCGGGCCGAAGCGTTGGCGGGCAGCCGCAGGCCGGCGCGCCCGCTCACGCTCTCCATCGCGATCCGCCCGCCCGGCGCCAGCCCCGTCACCCGCACGTCCAGGCCGCCGGACACCGATTCGGCGCCCAGCCGCTCCACCCGGCCGAGGTCGAGGGACAGGTCGCCCGACACCGTCTTCGCCTGTACCTCGCCGCCGGTGCCGCCGCCCACGGTCACATCGCCGCTGACGGTCTCCACGCCGAGGCGGGCCGAAGCCAGGCGCGAACGCAGGTCGCCGCTCACCGTGCCCAGCGTCGCCTCGCCGGCGCGCCCCGCGGCCTGCAGGCGCCCGCTGACGGTCTTCGCCCGCAGGCTGCGCAGGTCGACCTCGGCGACGTCGAGATCGGCGCTGACGGTGGTCGCCTCCAGCTCGGCGCCCTTCGGCACCCGGATCTCGAGATCGGCGCCCGAGGACGAGCGGCCCTGCGGATAGATCACCTGCACGTGCACGCGGTTGCGGCTGGCGTCCACGTTCAGGCGCTGCCCGCTGCCCAGCGTACCGGTGACGGTCACCTCGTCGCGGTCCCAGCCGCGCACGCGGACGCTGCCGGCGATGTTCTCCACCTCCACGCGGCCGCCAGCGGCGAGCGGCCGGCGCTCGTCGACGCGGGTCTGCGCCTGCAGCGCCGACGCGGACAGCAGCCCGAAGGCCAGCAGCGCGGCGACGGCCAAGCGGCTGCGGATCGATGTCGAATGGGTCTTCATGGGACGGCTCCTTCAGGAAGAGGCGAACGCCGCGTCGCGCGCGACCTGCCGGGTGAGTTCGAGACGCTTGGCGTAGGTGCGCTGCAGCTGGCCGATCAGGAAGGCCGAGCCCGGGCTCTCGTCCAGCGCGGCGTGGATCTCCGCCGCGCTGCGGTCCAGCTCGGCGAGCGCCGGCGCCACCTCGGGCGCGGGCGCGGCCGCCGGCAGCGACTGCAGCGCGACCCGGTACTGCTGCGCCATCGCGTCGGCCTGGACCCGGAGCTGCGAGGGCTCCGGTTCCGGCGCCGGCAGCGGCGACAACAGGCGCGGCAGCACCGCGACCCCGGCCAGCGTCGCCGCGAGCGCCATGCCCGCGCCCGCCAGCAGGCGCCGCCGGCCGCGCCAAGGCCGCGGCGCCGGCGTCGCGGCGGCGTCCAGCCCGCGCGAGACCGCCTCCCAGGCCTGCGCCGGCGGGACCATCTCCCGCGGCAGCGCGCGCAGCCGCGCGCTCAGTGCATCGTCGTGTTCGTTCATGCGGGGTCTCCGAGCCATTCGCGCAGCAGGCCGCGGGCGCGATGCAACTGCGCCTTCGAGCTGCCGACGGCCATGCCGAGTTCCTCGGCGATCTCCTGGTGGGTCCAGCCCTCGATCTCGTACAGCACCAGCACCGCGCGCGCGCGCGGCGGCAGCGTGGCGATCGCGCGCTCCAGGTCCATGCCGGTGCCCACGCAGCGCGCCGCGCCGGGCAGCGTCTCGAGCGCATCGTCGCCGTCGTCGCGGTCGTCCCGGCCGCTGCGCCCGCGCACCTCCATCAGCGCCGCGTTGACCGCCAGGCGCTGCAGCCAGGTGCCCAGCGCGCTCTCGAAGCGGAAACCGGGCAACGCGCGCCAGGCCCGCAGGAAGGTCTCCTGCAGCACGTCCTGGGCACGGGCCTCGTGCCGCCCGCAGATGCGCCAGACCAGCGCGTACAGGCGCGGCGCGTGGCGTCGGTAGATCGACTCGTAGGCGCGCCGGTCGCCGCTCGCGGCGGCGCGCGCCAGCGCATCGTCGTCGGCGCCGTGAAGGGCGCCGGTCGGAACCGCCTGCAGCGTTGCGGAAGCATCGAACATGACCGGTTGGATGCGCCCCTCCGCGGAAAGGTTTAAAGGCACGGCGGGCATGCGCTCCACATCCGGCCATCCTCGTCCGTGGGCGGGGTCCGGACAAGGCCCTTCCCCCCGAACCGTCCAGACGTGGCCGGCCCGGCGCCCCGCCGACTGCCCGGGAACCGTCCCCGGTTCGCGAAATCTCCGAACGCGTCGGAAAGCCGCCTAAACCCTTCGCGCCTCCGGCGCATCCAACTTCCGCATGGGCGCATCCACCGCGCCCGCCGGACGCGCCACCGCGCGACGGACATGTAAGGAGGCGACGATGCGACCCGGACCCATCGCCGGCATGCTGGCCTGCACCCTGTGGCTTGCGCTGCAGCTCGCCGGCTGGACGCCCGCATCGCGACCGGCGGCCCTGGCCGACACGGTGGCGGCGCGCCTGCCAGCTGCGGCCTGGCCGGCGGCGCTCGCCTGCGACGCGTCCGCGCACGAACCGGCGACGCCGCGGCTTGCGGTCTCGTGCGCCTACGCCGATCGCCGGCCCGGCCGCTGCACGGTCAGCGCGACGTCGCCGCGCGAACCTCGAACCGCGCCTCCACGCTGCGCCCGTCCTCCAGCCGCAGGCTGACCGGCACCGCATCGCCCGGCGCCAGCGCCGCGGCCGGTCGCATCAGCATCAGGTGCAGGCCGCCTGGCTTCAGTTCCACGGAGGCGCCCGGCGCCAGCGCCAGGCGCGGCATCGCGCGCATCCGGCTCACGCCGTCGACCACGGTGGTCTCGTGCAGCTCCACGCTGCCGAAGGCCTCGCTGTGCGCGGACACCACCGCCAGCGGGCGCCCGCAGCCGTTCTCGATGCGGGCGAAGCCCGCCAGCATCGGCATCGCCATCGGCGGCTGGCGCAGCCAGGCGTCGTGGATCTCGGGCAGGCAGCCGTCGTCGGCCCGGGCCGGCGACGACGCGGCCATCGCGGCCGCCAGCAGCGCCGCGGCGAACGGAAGCACGGTCTTCATGCCCGTATGATACCCGCACGCCCATCCGAGCCCGCCGAGCCCCGCCATGGCGCTGATCGACACCTTCGTCCACGACGGCATCCACGAACTGCGCCTGGCGCGGCCACCGGTCAACGCACTCGACCCCGCGCTCTGCCGCGCCCTGCCCGAGGCCATCGCGCGCAGCGTCTCCGCCGGCGCCGACGGTCTCGTGCTGGCCGGCGGCCCCAAGGTGTTCTCGGCCGGCCTGGACGTGCCCCACCTGCTCTCGATCCAGGACGATGCGGCCGCCCTGCGCGCGGCCTGGGAGACCTTCTTCGAGGCCGCGCGCGCGCTGGCCGCCTGCCCGGTGCCGGTCGCCGCGGCCATCGCCGGCCATGCGCCCGCCGGCGGCTGCGTGCTCGCGCTGTGCTGCGACCTGCGGATCATGGCCAGCGGTCCGTTCGCCATCGGCCTCAACGAGACCCAGGTCGGCCTGGCCCTGCCGGTCGGCATCCTGCAGCTGCTGCAGCGGACGGTGGGCCGGCGCGAGGCCGAGCGCCTGGCCGTTTCCGGCGCGATGGTCGAGGCCGAGCGGGCCCTGGCCATCGGGCTGGTCGACGAGCTGGCCGGCATCGACGAGGTAACCACGCGCGCGCTCGCCCACCTGCAGGCGCTGGCGCGCCTGCCGCGCGCGCCGATGCTGGCCACCCGCGCGCTGGCGCGCGCCGACCTCGTGGAGGCGCTGGCCCCGGCCTCGATCGATCTCGATCGCATGCTCGAGAGCTGGCGCAGCCCCGATACCCAGGCCGCGCTGCACGCCCTGGTGGCGCGGCTCGGCAAGGGCTGAGGCCGCCGCCCCGATCCCGGCAGGAGCGCGCTTGCGCGCGACAACGCTTCCCCTCGCCCCGGTCGCGCGCGAGCGCGCTCCTACGGACGAGGCGCTTCGTCGCCCACCGCGACCGGCCGCGACGGATCCTCGATCCAGCCGCTCCAAGAACCCGCATAGAGGCGCGCGCCCTCCAACCCGGCATGCGCCATCGCCAGCAGGTGATGGCAGGCGTAGACGCCGGAACCGCACATCGCGGCGACCTCCTCCGGCGAACGCCCGTCCAGCAGCGCGTCGAATTCCTCGCGCAGGGCCGCCGCCGGCTTGAAGCGGCCATCGCCGGCCAGATTGGCCGCATGCGGCCGGTTGACCGCGCCCGGCACGTGGCCCGCGACCGGGTCGATCGGCTCGGCCTCGCCCCGGAAGCGCTCGGGCGCACGCGCGTCGATCAGCAGCCCGCCCCCATCGAGGTGCGCCAGGACGGCGGGCGCGTCCAGCGGCGGCACCCGCCAGGACACGGCGCGCACCGGTGTCGCCACGGGCGCGGGCGTCTCCACGGACGCCGGAAGGCCCAGGCCTCGCCACGCCGCCCAGCCGCCATCGAGCACCGACGTCTCGCGATGGCCCGTCGCGCGCAGCAGATGCCACAGCCGCGCGGCGAACCCGCCGTCGGCATCGTCGTAGGCCACCACGCGACTCGTCGCCTCCACACCCCAGTCGGCCAGCCGCCGCGCAAAGGACTCGGCGTCGGGCCAGGGATGACGGCCGCCGCCTGGCCGGTGCGGCCCGGACAGGTCCCGGTGCAGGTGCGCGTAGTGCGCGCCGGGCACGTGCCCCTGCGCATAGGCGCGCTCGCCCGCCGCAGGATCGGACAGCACGTATCGGCAGTCCACCACCACCAGCCCGGGCGTGCCGAGCCGCGCATGCAGCGCCTCGGGCGCCAGCAGCACCGGCCACGTCGCACTCATGCCGCAGCCTCCCGCGGCGCGGCCAGTCGTTCGCGCAGATTGAACAGGATCGAGGCCGTCGCCCCCCAGATGCGGTGTGGCGTGACCAGCGGATCGCTGCGGAACTGGAGGATCTGGCGGGACCGGCCGCCGTAGTCGATGGCGATGCGCTCCAGGCTGTCGGCCGCGAGCAGGAAGGCCAGCGGCACCTCGAACACCTCGGCCACCTCGCCCGGCTCCGGGCGCGGCACGAACTCCGGGGCGATGCGGGCGACCGCAGGCAGCACCCGGAAGCCGCTCACCGTGACCAGCGGATCGAGATAGCCCAGCGGGCGGGCCTGCATGGGCGCGAGCCCGATCTCCTCGTCGGCCTCGCGCAACGCCGCGGCGAGCGCGTCGGAATCCTCCGGCTCCACCCGGCCGCCGGGGAAGCTCACCTGTCCCGCGTGGTGCCGCAGCGCGTCGTTGCGCAGCGTCAGCACCACCTGCAGCCCCCCGGCGCGCGGCACCAGCCCGACCAGCACCGCCGCATCCGCACGCGCGCGGGCGCCCGGCAGCAGGTCCTGGACCTCCTCGAGGTTCCAGCCCTCGCCCTGCGGCGGCCGCCGCACCGGATGCAGCGCGCTCGCGATGGCGTCCAGCATCGTCGCCTCGCTCATGCCCGCCGCGCCTCGCGCTCGGGCAGCACCTCGTCCATGTAGCGCGCCCGCTCCGCATCCCCCATCAGGCCCCAGCGCGCGATCTCGTCGATCGTCCGGAAGCACCCGTGGCACAGCCCGCGCTCGTCGAGCGTGCACACGCCGATGCAGGGCGTCAGGACGGGCGCGGCGGGCGGGGTCATGCCGGCCATTCTAGGGCGGCGGGGATGAACGACGCGACGCGCAAGCCGTGCCCCGACCCGCGTCAGGCTGCGGCGTCGCCCGAATCTCTCGCGTCAGGCCGCGCCCCGGTCAGGCCGATCACCAGCCCGGTCAGGCATAGCACCCACCAGACGGGCGCCGATATCAGCGCCATGAAGCTCGCGGCCGATCCCGCCTCACCAGCGAAGATCTTCAAGGCCAGCAGCATGGCCGCGAAGCCGGCGACCGACGATGCCTGCACGCCGAGCCCGATCCAGTAGCGCCGGGGCCTGACCACCCGCTGCAGGCGCCCCCTCAACAGCAGCAGCACCGGGATCACGACCAGCGCCGGGCACAGCATCGTCAACACGCCGATTCCCATCAGCGCGAACGAAACAGACTCCCACGACATCGTTCATCCTTCTTCTGCGCGATCGCATCCCAGCATGCACATTGGTGCGCGCGAACACCATGCCGGCGTCGGTCAGTACGCCATCTTGGAGCGGTTCGCGATCGAACTCGTTACCGCGGCAAGTCTCGGCCCTCGCGGTTCCAGCCTTGGCCCGGGGGTAGCCGCCCACGATGGCGTCCAGCATCGTCGCCGTCTCGCTCATACGAGTTGCGCCTCGCGCCCGGGCACCACAACGTCCAGGTACCGCGCCCGCTACGCATCTCCCATCGGCCCCAGCGCGATCTGGTCGATCTCCCTAGAACAGCGCTGGCATAGCTCGCACTCGTCGAGCATGCACACGCCGATGCAGGGCGTCAGGACGGACGCAGCAGGCGGGGCATACCGGCCATTCCCGGGCGCGGCCGAAGGGAACATCTGCCGCGAGTGAACAGCGAAGGGGGCACGACGGCAGGTCGGATGAATCGTCGGCCGCCGCTATCGCCGTCGCGCGAACACGAACGATCGGCCCCTTGTTGCCGGGACGGGCGAACGATGCGTCATACGATCGCCGGATCGCTACAGAACCACTACCAATGCTCGCAGGAACGGCGGTACTTCGTCCGCCCTCTGGCCGCCGTCAGCCACCGACTATGACGGGTTCCGTGCAATTCAAGTAGAGCACTTCGCACACTTGGCCAGCAGCTGCCACCGCCGCTGTAGCCGCCGCCTACGCCGGAGTAACCCGGCTGCCCGGGCGCACCCGGCTGACTCGCCTGCTGCTGGCTGAACGCACTGTACGGCGTGAACGACCCGAGCGTGCCCTAGAACAGCATGGCCGCCATCGCCGGGATCGTCACGATGAGCGCAGTCAGGATCAGGCCCATCCCGCCCTGCTGCATCGCCATGTTCGTCAGCGATTCCGCGCTGTCGCCGAAACCCACCGTACTGGTCACCCAGAACGCCGCGCCTACCGCCAGCAGCATGTCCATCGCCAGCGCGATCGTCACGCTCAGCAGCGCCATCGAGAACAATGCCCCCACTCCGAACAACAGCCACTTGTGGAACAAAGGTCTCGTCGGCTCCTAAGGCAGGAACGGGATGAACAGCGGCCCCACCACCAAGATCAGGCCGATCCGCGAATTTGTTCACCAGCGCCGGCACCGACGCCATGATTGCCGGGTCGGCCAGCCCCTCCACGTCCGCGAACCATAGCGCGTGGCCCCTCTGCTTCTCCGCAACCGGTCCCCTGTCGTGTCCATCGCATCAATCATCGACAGCTAAAAAAACTTCAATCGGCGTGCGCCTCATCACCCACCGACGATCACGGGCTCGGTGCAATTGGAATAGAAAATCTTACAGGCTCCACCGTTGTTTGCGCCAGAACATGATTGCAGGGCTTTTTCGCTCGCCTCTTCAACTGACAAACCTATTTCAAAAGAAATCATCCCGCCACTGGATGCAACCGGCTCACCCACCGCGGCACACTGATTCTCATAATGCGCGACAGGCCTGCAATCTCCTCCTCCCTTCGAGCGGCAATGCGCTAACGCGGCGCGAGCAGCTGCTCGCCGAGAGGATTCTCCAGACGAAACACCCACATATGAAGCATTCGCATCATACGCGATCGCTCCCCAGGTCTTTCTCCATCTTGCCTCAGGGCCTCGTTCAGGAGGGGGAGCAGACCAAAGACCATTTCCGCCTCCGGGCCCGCAACTCGGGCTACCAGGCGCAACACCCTGAGGGCATGCCGTCTGCGCGATTGCACTGAAAGACGACGCAAATAACGAGGGAAGTAAGAACAGGGCGAACCATAGTTTTTTCATGGAGGATTTTCTCTAATCAAGAGGCTGGATTACTTCGCCCCTGCGGAATTTGCGAATCCCCACTCCCTCCCCGATCTGGCGGCGGCATCCTCGGCGCATACACCAGCGGCTGATGCCCATAGCTAGGCGCCATGCCGCCTCCGCCACTACCACCGCCGCCGGCACTACCACTTCCGCCCACCCCAGAATACCCCGGCTGCCCGGGCGCACCCGGCTGGCTCGCCTGCTGCTGGCTGAACGCGCTGTACGGCGTGAACGACCCGAGCGTGCCCTGGAACAGCATGGCCGCCATCGCCGGGATCGTCACGATGAGCGCAGTCAGGATCAGGCCCATCCCGCCCTGCTGCATCGCCATGTTCGTCAGCGATTCCGCGCTGTCGCCGAAACCCACCGTACTGGTCACCCAGAACGCCGCGCCTACCGCCAGCAGCATGTCCATCGCCAGCGTGATCGTCACGCTCAACAGCGCCATCGAGAACAATGCCCCCACTCCGAACAACAGCCACTTGTGGAACAAAGGTTTCGTCGGCTCCCATAGCAGGAACAGGATGAACAACGGCCCCAGCGCCAGGACCAGCCCGATGGCGAACTTGTTCACCAGCACCGCGACCGCCGCCATGATCACCGGACCACCCAGCCCCACGCCCGCGAACCACATCGCGCGGTCCTTCTGCTTCTCCGCGACCGGGTCCCCGTTCGTGTCCACGCCATCGATCATCGACAGCGCCACCTGCAACATTCCGAGCACTTCGTCCATGTCTCCATAGGGACCGCCTTCTTCTACCTCATCCACGTCGTCGCTGCCCGTCATGGTGTCGTATACCGCCACCCGGAGGCCGTCCGTCAACCGCTCGTAGAGCGGCGCAGTCGTCGCCATCAACCCCAGCGCGATACCCACGATGAACGACGCCCGCAGCGAGTTCACCACCAGCGCCATCATCGGCTCCCGCGACTGGCCGGTCATCACCCGGTAGCCCTGGATGATGATCCACAAAGTCAGCACGACAAGGCCGAGACCTCCCACTACCTGCAGAACGCGCCGGGCCAGGTTGCCGAGATAATCACCGATCAATTCCTGGTCGATGAAATCGTTGATGGCGCCGAAAAACGCCACGTTGGGACCGCCCTGAGCGAAATACCCATCGAGCATGGCATTGGTCGCCGCTAGTAAGTCGCTCATATCGACACCCGCCCCCTGTCAGCCTCGTTCGTTACCATATTCGTGCTTGAATCCGACCGCTCTCCATCCGCCGCCTCAACGGTCGCGGCTTCTGGCGGCGCTCAACCCCAACCTGAGCGCGCCGTACTGAACTACCTGGTTGAGCATTCCGTTGAGCGGGCCGTTGCGGGCAGCGTTGTCGTTATAGTAGGTGCGCGCGAGGCGGACCTGATCGTCGTTATAGGTCTTCAGCGTCGCTTCGTAGACATCCATCAGAATCCGCGCGTTCTGCGTATCGGCAGCCAAGCGTGCTTCGACCTGCGCAAGATTGTTCTGCACGCGCTCCAGCTGGCCCGGGCTGTTCTCAGGAACGTTCTTCGCCTCCTCGCGGATCCTGTCCAACTCCTCGTCACGCTTCTGGATCTGGTTGAGGATGTCGATTGCGGCGTTGTAGCGCCGATTCTCCATCCGAACGATCCGCAGACAATTGTCGTACTGCTGCTGGGCGATTTGGGCCATGCGCTGTCCTACGCGGGGCGTACCATCACCGCAGCGCTTGGCCAGATCGTGGTCGACGGGACGATGATTGAAATCGGTTTCGTTCGTGCGGGGACCGGCCCCTCCCTGGAATGCCGCGCCGCTCACGAATTGCTGTTCCATGGCCGTGATCTGGGTCTTGAGCTGGTCGATCTGGCTCATGGCGTCCGTATACATCTGGGCGTACTGCGAGCCCCATGCGAACTGGTTGATGCCAATGTGCGCAACGTCCGTTACGGGGATTTGAGCCTGCGCGGAAGTCGCAAACGACCCGGCACACGCGAAGAGCAGCAGACCATATACGCGACGAAATGCGTGGAAAGGGCTACGAGCACTCATCGAAAGTCTCCTTGACTCGATAAAACCAAGATTCCCGGGCGGCATCCCGGGCACGATAATACTGTGGCCACCAACCAGGCCATCGTCAAGCGGGGGCCGCACGGCGGCGCCCACGGGCATCGTCGCGCTCTCCCTGGCCCTTGCCAGAGCCCTTGCGCTCGGCCTGGAACCGCGGCAGCCACTGCTCCGGCCGCAGGTCGCCCCTTGGAATTCCCAGGGCGGCGGATTCCTCGTCGACGATGCGATGCATGATCTCGATATTGTCGGTACTGGCGGAAATGACCGCCAGCGCGTCGTCCATGCCCCGCAGGTTGAGCTGGCACACGGTGGATGCATGGCCCTGCTTGACCAGGAAGCAGCGCGAGCGCTCGTCGAGGCTCTTGATGACGTGGAACTCGGCCTCGGTGAGCTTCAGACCGTCGAGGTAGTCCTCGCGCGCCGCATTGGGGTTGGGCAGCAGGATGAGGGTCGCGGTCTGCTCGATCAGGGCCGCGGAGATGTCGCTGTTGAGCGCGTCCTCCGGGCTCTGGGTGGCGAAGATCCCCAGGCCGTTCTGCTTACGGATGGTCTTCTGCTTGTTCTTGGCGAACTCCTTGAGGGCGCCGCCGCCGTCGAGGATCTTCCAGAACTCGTCCATCACGTAGATCAGGGGGCGGCCGTCGATCAGCGATTCCAGGCGGTGCAGCAGGTAGTTGATCACCGGCACGCGCACTTCGGGATTGTCGATGACGTCCGTGTAGTCGAAGCCGATGATGTTCGCCTTCTGGAGGTCGATCGTGTCGACCGGGTTGTCGAACACCCAGCCCAGCGCATTGCCGGCCGTCCACTTGCGCAGCCGCGCGAAGAGCCCGTCGTCGCCCATGTTGGGCAGGCTCTTCTGGAAGTTGGTCATCGACCGCAGGTGCATCGGGGTGTCGAGCATGCTCTCGACGGCGCGGAAGATGTCCTCGTCCTCGCGCGCGGTGTAGTGGGGCTTCGCCGCCAGCACCTTGACGAGGTCGGCCAGGAACTGCACGTTGGCGTCGGTGCGCTCGCACTGGAACGGGTTGAAGCCCGTCGGCGCGCCGTTCTCCAGCGCCAGGTAGTTGCCGCCGCAGGCGCGCACGAAGATCTCCGCGCCACGGTCCTTGTCGAAGAAGAAGATCGTCGGCACCGGATCGAACTTCTGCACCTGGCTCAGCAGGAAGTTGATCAGCGCGGTCTTGCCGGTACCCGACTTGCCGATGACCATCGTGTTGGCGATCGCCTTCTCGCCCAGCGAGTTCTCCGCGGGGTGGGTGGCGTGGAAGTTGAAGTAGTAAGGCTGGCCATTGGTGGTCTGCAGCACGGTCACGCACTCGCCCCAGGGGTTGCGGTCGCGCTTGCCGGTGGCGAAGTTGTGCAGCGGCGACAGGCCCAGGAAGTTGAGCGAGCTGACGTTGGCCAGCCGTGTGCGGTACTTCCAGTTGGCGGGGAACTGGGAATAGAACGAAGAGCAGACCGCCAGGTCCTCCTTGGCGGAGACGAAGCCGGCATTGGACAGCTCCGCGCGCGCGATCGCCAGGTTGTTGGCGAGCTTCTCCTGGGTATCGGCATAGATCGTCAGGATGAAATGGTACTCGCCCAGCACGAAGTTGCCGGAAGCGAGCTGGTCCATTGCGTGGTCCAGCTCGATGATCTGGCTGACGGCCTTGTCGCCGGACGAGATCATCATGCCCTTGGTGCGGTCCAGCACCTTCAGTGCATCCTGCCGGCCCATCGGGCTGAAGGAGTGGGTGATGACGTACTCGAAATCGAGGTACTTCAGGCCGTTGAGGATGCCCGGCCAAGTGCCGTCCGTATACTCCTTGACGTTGAGGATCGCACCGTAGTGGTTGTGCCCGTTCGGCGTGGTGATCGCGAAATCGCCCGTCTTCGCCGAAAACATGTGCCGGCTCACCGGCAGGTAATCGTAGATCGGCGCATTGAGCACCGGCACGGGCTCGATGATGCGGTTGAGCAGGAAGCCGAAGAACTCCAGCGTCTCCGAGAACACCACGCCGTTGTCCGCCTCGTACATGCCCAGCCGGATCGGAGCGTAGTCCTTGAGCACGGCCTCCACGTTGCCGGCCAGCTCCATGAGCTTGGCGATCGCCTGGTCCTGCTCGGACTTGAGCCGCCCGACGTCCGCGGACTTCTCGACGAACTTCTTCCCGGCCACGATCGGACGGTAGATCATGGTCATGTAGAGCTCGTTGCGCATGATCTTCGCCGACGAGAGCGCGGAGAAGTACGTATCCGAAAGCTCCTGGTTGAAGGCGTGCTCGAAGTCCGCCGTCACGTTCACCCGGCCGCGACGGCGAACGTCGTGCACCCAGAACGCCACGTTGACGAAGTCCGGCGCACGCAGGGTCTGCAGCATCCGGTTGAAGGTGTTGTGCCGATGCTCCAGCTCCCACTCCTCGCGCCCCACGAACGGCAACCCTTCCAGACGCCACGTCAACAGGTAGTCCCCACCCGTAGTCTTGACGACCACCGGCGAGACATGGCTGGAAAGGGGGACGAACTCGGCGATCGACAGATCTGGAGCCAACATGCGGCGGCCCTGCTACTTCGGTTTGACCGGAACGTCGAGGCGTTCGCGATAGGAGTTGGGGGTGAATACCCACATGCCGTCGTGCTGCTGGATGTTGCGCACTTTCATGCGGAACTGCCATCGCAGCCCGAGCAGGCGGAAGATCATCTCGTCCCGCCTGGCCATCTGCCGCATGATGAAGACCACCACGGGCAGCAGGGCCAGGCAGAACATGTCCACGTAGAACGTCAGCAGCAGGCACGCGCCGGCCCCGATCGTGAAGGGCATGTACGGCACCCCCATGAACATGGCCGGACGCGTGCAGCCGCGGAACAGCACGTTCTTATGCATGCTGGAGCAGCGTCTCGCTCATCAGCATCACGCCCTCGACCACGTTGTCCTGGTCGGGCAGCAGCATGCGCGCGATCTGCGCCGCGGCGCCGATGAGGAAGCCGCCGAGGAGGACCGGGGCGACGTCGCCGATGCGCTTGTGGTTGAAGGCGATCTGGTAGCCCGCGAAGATGATGGCGATGGTCACGATGGCGATGGAGGCCACATTCAGCAGGCCGCCGAGGTTGTTGAAGAAGTTCTGCACGCGGCTTTCCGCGGTCTCCTGCGCGAACGCGAGCTCCGGCATGGCCAGCAGGCAGGCGAAGGCCATGGTCGCGACCAGGGCGCTGAAGATCTGCCGATTGCGATGGGCGGCGGCGTTGTCGTGGTTCATGTCATGACTCCCTGTTTGGTTGAGAACGATGGTGGGGTGGTGCTCGGGCCGGATCCCTGGCCAGGGGTTTCCTTCAGAAAACGAATGCGCTGTCCCGCGCGGGCAAGGGAAGGGCCGGCTGGGCGGGGCCGGCGGCCATCGCAGGCTCCGCGACGCCACCGATCGCCTGCACCGTGACCGGTTGATCGGAGGCCATGGCCGGGACGGACGAGGACGCGGCGACCGAGGCCATCCGTTGCGGGGCGGCCGATGGCGGCGGGACCGATTGCGCGCCTGCGACCGGCGGTGCGGGCGCAGCGGCGGCAAGCGCGGGCTGCGGCGAGGCGTCCGACAGGACCGCGGCCTGCATGGCCGGCGCTTCCGGCGGGTCTCCCCGCAGGCGGCGAGCCAGCAGAGATGCCTCAAGGGAGGCGGTACGGCGAGGCGCCGGTGCGGAGTTCGCTTCCCGGCCGACGACCGGGATCGCCGCGGCCACTTGGCCATCGAACTCCTGGCGGTAGGAGGCGAACACCTTCTGCACGTAGCCGTGGCGGAAGCCGGTGGTGAAGTTCCCCGAGTAGTAGCAGCTGAAGGCCTTGCCCCAGTCGCCGCCGGCGCGCCCGTGGCACTCCGCCAGGATGCGGGCGCCGGCCTGCAGGTTCGGGCACGCCTGGAACGCGGTCTCGTACGAGAGCCCGTACTTCTCCAGGTTGTGGCGGTTGACCTGGGCCAGGCCGAGCGAGAAGTTGTAGCCCTCGCGCTCGAGCATGCGCACGGTCGACAACGCCTCGGGCAGGTTGCGCGGCTGCCTGGCCAGGCGCCCGCCCACCACCCCGATGGCGTAGGGATTGAACGAGGATTCCACGCGCACCACGTGCCGCATGACCTCCTGCGGCACCGCGAGTTCGGCGCACCCCATCAGCTCCATGCCCGGCAGCATCACCACCTCTCCTTTCGGCACCCGTCCCCGGGATCCCGAAGTGCTTCCGGCGCGCATCGAATGAATACACGCCCCCTCCCACGAGGGGATATTTTTCCAGCCCCTCTTGCGGTGTCAATCTTTTGGCGCCGAACGGTACGATACGGGTGCGTATTCGGCAACGGACGTCGCATTTCAGCCATCGGCCATCCCCCGCTCCGGGTCGAAATCGATGCCGGTGATGTAGCGCCGGCCCGCATGCGCCTTGATGTGGACCACGATATCGATGGTCAGCATCAACAATCGCTTGATCACGGCGAATTCCAGGCCGCTGCCCTCGTTGGAGGCCTTGACCATCAGGGCGAGCTGGTCCCAGGTCTGCGAGGTGCTGCCCGCGTGGCAGCTGGTGATCGAGCCGGGGTGGCCCGAGGCGCAGTTGCGGATGAAGTAGAACGACTCGTCGCCGCGCAGCTCGGCCAGGATGATCCGGTCCGGCTTCATGCGCAGGCACGATTCCATGCAGCTCTTGGCGGTGACGTTGCTGGTGCTCTGCCCGCCCTTGGAGTACAGCAGGTGCACGACGTTGGGCTGGCGGATGAAGAGCTCGCGCGCGTCCTCGATCGTGACCAGGCGCTCGTGCTCGGGAATGTGGTCGACCAGCGACTTCATGAAGGTGGTCTTGCCGCTGCCGGTGGCGCCGGCGACCACGATGTTCTTGTGGTACTGGACGGCCTTGCGGAAGAAGTCGGCGTACTGGCGCGTGCGCTTGAGCTCCATCAGTTCGCGGTCGTGCTCGCTCAGTGACCAGCCCTGCTCCAAGATCTCCTGGAAGAAGCCGTCCTGCTCGTACTGGTCCAGCGTCTTGGTGAACTTGGACGGCAGGCGGATCGTGATCGAGACCCGCCCGGCCGCGCAGGCGGGCGGGATCACGAACTGCGCGCGCTGGCCGGTCGGGAAGGTCAGCGACACCATCGGATCGGCGTCGGTGATGCGCTGCCCGGTATTGCTTTCGTTGACCACCGCGGTACAGAACTGGCGCGCGCGCTCGAAGGTCAGCGAGGGCACCTCGAGGCGCTTCCAGCCCTCGCGGGCGGTCTCCAGGTAGAGCTCGCCCGGCCGGTTGATGCAGATCTCGGTGACGTCGGGCGACTCCATGTACTCGTGGATGCCGAGCACCTGGTACTGGTAGTCCAGGAATCCGCTGGAGATCCTGGCGACCGGTTCCACCTCGGCGTTCACGAGTCCGCTCCGTGTTCGCTCAGCGCAGCACGCCGGAGAAGTCCACGTCGCGCGCGACGTAGACGTTGACCACCGTGCCCTGGTTGATGGTGACCGTCGGGCGCCGGCGCATGGCGTCGTCGACCGCCATGTTGGCGATCCGCTCCATCGTGCGCGCAGTGTTGCTCTCGTAGGGATTCTGCACCACGATGCCGCCTTCGCCGATCTCGTTGCGCTGCGGGCCGTACTCGGCGCCGAGGTACTTGAACGCGTCGCTGACGAGACTGATCAGGAGCGCGGAGGTGATGCGTTCCGGCCAGTGCGCGTCGTAGTGGCCGGGATGCCCCGCGCTGCCCAGGTTGTCGACGCCCGGGCTGCTCATCGAGACGTCCAGTCCGTTGGGCGTGGTGACGCGGTCCCAGACCACCGCGACGCGGTTGCCGTATGCGCCGTCGTTGCCGTAGGTCCCGGAGACCTTGGACCCCTTCGGCAGCAGCAGGCGGCGTCCGTTGATCGAGTACACCGGCTCGGTCACCACGCAGGACGTGAAGCCGGGAATGTCGGTGATCACCCGCGTTTCGAGCACGCAGCGGATGTACGTGCCGCGCACCATGAGCGTGTCCGGGTTGTAGATCGGGCGTGCGCTGGTGGGCGCGTCTCGCGAGGACAGCTGCTGGGCGCCCTCGCCGGCGCCCGCTCCGCTACTCAGTTCCGCCATGCGCCTCGAGTACTCGTCCGGGGACATCATGCCGCCAGGCCCCTGCTGTCCGAAGCTCCCCCCCGCCACGTCCTGCATCCGGCGCTGAAGCAAGGACAGTTCCCGGCTCGAGAACATGTCGGTGCTCGGCAGCGAGGACCGCGATGCAGGAGGCGGCTCGTCCTGGACGACGGGCAGCGGCGGAAGCTCGGGCTGGGGCATGGGCTCCGCCACGGGGGGAAGCTCGGGCAGCGCGACGTCGCGCGGCGCCTCCGGGATCACGACCTGCTCGCCCCGCGAGCGCCGCCCCTGGTCTTCGTCGCCTCCGGACAACGCGCTGCCGAACAGCCAGATGGCGCCGAGCACCAGCAGGACGACGATGCCCGCGAGGAACAGCAGCGCCTTGCGATTCAGGCGCTGCACGTCCTCCGAACGCAGCGTGGGCGCCTCGGCGTCGAGGTCCGGAACCGTCTGGCGGCGGCCGGCCTGGTAGGGATTCGACTCGTACGGCTGATCGGCCGGATCCGGCTGCTCGGGGGGATTGGGAGGAATGTTCTGGCTCACGGTTGGGAGCTCCTGCGCAGGCCGACGACGTTGTCTCCATGGCGGATCACCAGGTACGGATAGGTCCCGTGAACGATGATCGTGTCGCCTTCGACGGTGGTGTTGATGATGAAGTCCTCGCCGGATTCCGTCTGCCGCCCGAGCACGACCGGGAAGTTGCCGGTCGGAAAGCGGGTCAGGTCCATGCGGACGTAGGTGAAGCGGCCGTCGTCGTAGACAGTGCTGGGCACCAGCCAGGCCGGATGCCGCTTGTGGAAGGAATAGTCGTAGCCGAAGTGGTAGGCGCGCCCGGGTTCGAGCCGGGTGCTGATTTCGGAGGTCGTCTCGACCGGCTCGGCGTCCTCGTCGGGGCTGGGGCCGAAATCGGTGCCGCCCGGGTAGATGAAGCGCACCCGGTAATGGACGCCGGCGCTCTTCGCCTGGTCGAGCGCGCGCCAGTCGGTGGCGACCACCTTCAGCTCGAAGATGTAGGAGTGCGCCGCGGTGCGCACCAGCATGTTGGTGTCGACGTCGACGTTCTTCGGCTTGAGGTAGAACACGTTCCCGCGCCGGGTCAGATCCCAGCCGCCGCTGAAGCCGGTGCTGTAGTCGAGGATCTCTTCGTTCGGGCTCAGCTCGATCTGGGTCGTGATGCCGACGCCGGTCCGGATCTGGTAGATGCCGTCGGGTTGGTACTCGTACTCCTGCACGACCTGGGCGGCGGCGGGAAGGACCACGTAGGCCAGCGCCAGGACGAGGCCGAAGCGCAGACGATTTCGTAGTGACAGGCTCATCGCGTGCTGACTCCAGTAGCGGGGGCGGCCGCAGGCGGCTCTTCGGGGAACGGAGATTCGGGGAATGCATCGGCCGGCGAGTCCGAGGCCGGCGGCTGCCCGTCGGCGCCGGGCGCGGGAGCGACGGCAGGATCGGTGGCCGGAACGCTCGGCGCGCCGGCAGGCGCGGCGGCGCCGGGCACGCCAGGCTGGGCGGACGCCGGGGCAGCGGACTCGCCCGGCACCGGCGCGCCGGAGAAGTCGTCGTCCACGCGATAGTTGGTCACCCGGAATCCGAGCGGATTGAGCAGACGATCTTCTTCGTTCAGCCGAAGGTCCGGATTGTAGGTGAACTCCATCGTGGCGATCTTGGTGTCCAGCGGCGTGGACGTCGCCCGGGTCTTGTCGTAGATGCTGCGCTGGAACCGCACCGTCGCGCCCTTCGGACGCTGCCCTTGCTCGCCGCCGATCAGCACGATGCTGAGGATTCGCACGCGGATCGCCCGGCCGGTCCCGTAGATGCGGTAAGGCCGCTCGGGATTCCGTTCCGAATGCAGGTTGGTGTAGGCCGGCGACACTGCCGGGCCGGCCATCGAAAGGGTCGTGCGCCAGTTCCGCTGCCCGACCAGGCCGGAGTCGTAGGACTCGCGGGCCAGCACGAACTGCGCCACGTTGCTCTTGTTGATCGCCTCGGACGTGGTGATGGTCTGGTCGTTGAAGTTGCCCAGCCGCGCCACGGTGGCCGTGCCGGTGTAGGGATCGGCCATGACCAGGTAAGGCACCTTCTCCTTCAACGGCAGGAACAGGAAGTAGCCGCCGGCCAGGATCAGCGACAGCGCGATCGCGCACCAGGCCACGATCCAGGCGCGGCGCTCGCTGCGACGCGCCTGGCTCGCGATCGTCACCTCGTAGTCGACGGCGCCGGCGACGGCCTGCTCGATCTTGGCGGTGTCTTTCTTCTTTCCGAACATCATGCGGTCCTGTTGGATGCGATCTCGCGCACCGGATGAAACGCGCGATCCCGCGACTGCGGCCCGCCGGCGCCGGCGGGATCGCCGGCAGGAATTTCCGAATCCACGAGGCCGAGGGCCACGAGGGGCGCTAGGAGCGCTGCCGCTCGCGCGCGCCGATCGCCCACTTCCCCCTGCCCCCGCATGTCGTCACTCGCTGCCCGGAGCGACGGCGTCGGCGGACGCGGCGGAGCCGCCCGCAGCGGGCTGGCCGACCGCCCCGCGCACCACGATCTGCGACTGGTCGGCGGTCACCACGACGCCCTGCGCGGCATAGGCGGACGACAGCGCCGCAGCGGCCTCCTGCACGTTGGTGGAGCGGATGTCGGCGACCGGTGCGTGCAGGGTGTAGTCGTTGGCGTGCAGGTACGACAGGCTGCGCTTCGAGTCGCGCGCCCAGCGGGTGAGCATGGTCTTGAGCGTGCCGTCCATCGGCGAGGCCTGGAACAGGTAGGCCTGCTGCAGCGGAATGGCCTGCGGCGCCTCGGAATAGCGGTTGACCGGCGTCCAGCGCCCGCGCAGGTCGGGCGCCTCCGGCGTGGCACAACCGGCCAGCACCAGCACCGGGACGACGACGAGAGCGGGAACGAGGCGACGCGAAAGGAGACGGTTCATGGCTTCGCTACGAAGTGAGGACATGGAAAGGCCGCGCGTGCCGGACGGCAACGAAGCACGCGGGGACCGGTACGGTTCGGTATGGACGGCATGGGGGCGCGGCACGCTAATCGCGCCGGGGAGAGGAGGCAACGGGCTGATCGCGAACATGTGACGCCGGACACATTGCAATGTGCGGCACGAACGGACCGGCGATGCGCACGACACCACGACCGATCCACGAACGCGAGCGAGATTCCATCCCTTGCCTTCCCCCTTTGGCATGCACCCCATCGAACGCGCCTCCGACGGGCCCGCGACCCATGCGGACCAGCCAATGCGTTGCGTCCCGCGCCTCTCCCACGCAGGCGGCGAGACGGTAATCCGTACCGGGGCGTCTAGTCAACCGTACCTTCGTACACGGCCGGCATCCCGTCGCCCCCGCGGCGGCGGGCCGCCGCCTCGCGCATGCTCCCAGGGAACTGTTTCAAACCGCGGCGTGGTTCTGGCAAGATCGATCGAATAGCATCGAAGGCCTTTTTCTGCAGCTGCCCGGGCTCGGCCATGGATTCGTCACGCATCGAAGATTTCGTCGCGAACGCGGCGCTGCTCGCCGCGCACCTCACCCAGCAATGCGAGCAGGCGGCGGCGCAGCAGCAGGCGGCCGCGGAAGGCCTGCAGCGGTCGGGGGACGCGGTGCGCTCGGCGGTCGCCGCCGGCAAGGCCGAACTGGCTGATCATGCGCGCCAGGCCGTGCGCGAGGGGCTTTCGAAGGAAGTAGGCGCGCTCACCCGCTCGCTGGACGAGTCCGGCGAGCGCCTGCGCCGCGCCGCGGCCGAACTGCAACGCGAACAGGACCAGATCGGCCGGCGCATGCAGGCGCTGAGCTGGCGCTCGATCATCTCGATCGGCGCGGCGATGCTGGTGGTCGTGGCCGGCACCGCCTTCTGGGCGTGGCAGAACGTGCAGCGCGCCGAGCGCGCCCAGGTCCGCGCGGAGGTGCTCGAGGCGCTGCAGCAGGTCGCCATCACCTCCTGCGACGGCCGGCCCTGCCTGAAGCTGGAGGCCGGCCTGCCGCGCTGGGACCGGAACGAGGAATACGTGCTGATCGACACCAGCGTCGCCCCGCCGCCCGGGCCGCCCGCCGACGGCGCGCCCTGAGCCCGTACCGCGCGCGCAAGCGCCGATCCGGCCCGCCCCCCTTCCGAGCGAAGCCCCGACCGTGAACAACTCCCGCCTTTCCATCGCCCTGGTCCTGACGGCGCTCGCCCTGGTGGGCGGGCTGTACCTGTCGGGCTACCTGGCGCTGATGTTCCTCGGTCTCGACACCGGCCTGCTCGGGATCGGGACCTGGTACGAGTACATCCGGGTCATCGACCATCCCCAGGTCGCCCAGTACTCGGGCCGCCTGTGGACCGCCGGCGGCATCGGCTTCGGCCTGGCCCTGCTGGTCTGGGCCTCGTTCCTGGTCATGCTGTTCAAGCTGCGCAGCCACCGCAACCTGCACGGCCGCGCGCGCTTCGCCGGGCTGACCGACCTGGCCAGCAAGGGCTTCCTCGGCCGCTCCGACCGCGGCATCGTCGTGGGCAAGATGAGCGGGCGCCTGCTGCGACTGGACGGACAGCAGTTCGTGATCCTCGCCGCCCCCACCCGCTCCGGCAAGGGCGTGGGCGTGGTCATCCCCAACCTGCTCGACTACCGCGAATCGGCCGTCGTCCTCGACATCAAGCAGGAGAACTTCGACCTCACCTCCGGCTGGCGCAAGTCGATCGGCCACGAGATCTACCTCTTCAATCCCTTCGCCGAGGACCGGCGCACCCACCGCTGGAACCCGATGACCTACGTCTCGACCGATCCGGCCTTCCGGGTGTCCGACCTGCAGAGCATCGCCGCCATGCTCTACCCCGACGGCGACGACAAGGACAAGTTCTGGGTCAGCCAGGCGCGCAACGCCTTCCTCGCCTTCGCCCTGTACCTGTTCGAGCGCGCCGAGGCCGAACCCGAGGCCGAGCGCCCCACCCTCGGCGCCATCCTGCGCCTGTCCGCCGGCGACGGCGGCGAGCTCAAGCCCTACCTGCAGACCCTCGCCCAGGCGCCGTTCCTGAGCCCGCATGCGCGCACCGCGTTCGCCGGGCTGCTGTCCCAGGCCGACGTCACCTTCGCCTCGATCGTGGGCACCTTCAAGGAGCCGCTCAACCCCTGGCTCAACCCCGTCCTCGATGCCGCCACCTCCGCCGACGACTTCGACCTCAACGACGTGCGCCGCCGCCGCATGACGATCTACGTCGGCATCCAGCCCAACAAGCTGGCCGAGGCGCGGCTGATCGTGAACCTCTTCTTCAGCCAGCTCATCAACGTCAACACCAAGGTCCTGCCGCAGAACGACAAGACGCTCAAGCACCAGTGCCTGCTGCTGATGGACGAGTTCACCGCCATCGGTCGCGTCGACATCATCGCCAAGGCGGTCGCCTACATGGCCGGCTACAACCTGCGGCTGCTGCCGATCATCCAGTCCATGGCCCAGCTCGACGCGGTCTACGGCAAGGAACTGTCGCGCACCATCATCACCAACCACGCCCTGCAGATCATCTACGCCCCCAGGGAGCAGCAGGACGCCAACGACTACTCCGAGATGCTCGGCTACACCACCGTGCGCCGGCGCAGCCGCACGCGCTCGCACGGCCAGGGCCGCGGCGTGTCCGACAACGAGGTGATGGAGAAGCGCGCGCTGATGCTGCCGCAGGAGCTCAAGGCGATGGGCCCCGAGAAGGAGATCGTCCTCTACGAAGGCCTCGCCCATCCGGTTCTGTGCCGCAAGATCCGCTACTACCAGGACCGCTACTTCACCCAGCGGCTGCTGCCCAAGGTCGGCATCCCGGTGGTGGACCTGGAGACGCCGCGGGCGCGCACCGCGGTCTCCGGCACTGCGGCCGGCGGCGCGCCGCCGGACCGGCGCCCGGTCGCCGCCCAGACCTTCGACGCCGCGAAGTAGCGCCCGACCCTGCGGAGATCTCGGCCGGGCGCCGGGGAACCCCGCGCGCGCGGCCGCATGCCCGAACGGAAAGGCCCGCGACCGAAGTCGCGGGCCTTTCTGCGTGCACCGGATCGCGGACGGCGGCGAGGCCGCCCGCGCAGAGGCTTACTGGCCGATGCTGACCAGCTTGACGTCGAACACGACGGCCTGGTTCGGGCCGATCGGCGACTGCGGGGTGTTGCCGTAGGCCTTGTCCGGCGGCAGCACGATCTCCCAGCGCGCGCCCGTCGGCATCTGCGCCAGTGCTTCGCGCAGGCCCACCAGCGGGATCTCGTTGATGCGCACGCTGACCGGGCCGGCCTGCTGGCCCTGCTGGGCGACGTTGGTGTCCACGAAGGTCTGGCCGGTGGTCAGGCTGCCCTTGTAGTTGATCGTCACCTGGCTGTTGGGCGTCGGCTTGGCGCCGCTGCCGGCCTCGACGACGCGATACTGCACGCCGCCGGGCAGGGTCTGCACGCCGGACTTGCCGCGGTTCTCGGCGAGGAAGGCGTCGCTGCGGGTCTTGTTCTCGGCGGACACGCGCTCGAACTCGGCGCGGGCCTTGGCCAGCTGGCGCTGCTGCATGCTCTCGACCGCGGTGCGCAGCTGCTCCACCGGCACGGTGGGGTCGCGGCGGGCGTAGCCGTCCTGCACCGCGCGCACGACGGTGTTGACGTCGATCTGCTCGCCGCTTTCGATCAGGTTGCGGCCCAGGTCGTATCCGAGCGCGTAGCTCAGCCGGCCCTGCTCCGTCGAGGTATCCTGCGCCGCCAGGCTGCCGGCAGTGAGGCTCAGTGCCGCCAGGCTGGCGGCAAGCAAACGCAACTTCATGCGGTGGATCTCCAGGGAGTTTCCGGTTGTGTCCGGTTGGGGGCGACGCCCGCATGCGCCGGGAGGCGCAACGAACGAACGCGTTAGCATAGCGACGGGCGGTCCGGACCGCCACTGGCGCATCCTATCGACAAAACGCCCTGCCGCGAGTTCCCGGCGGCCCCGGCGTTCATCGATGTCGAGGCCGTTTAACCCGGCCCGAACCCCTTCCGAACGCAATCCGAACGCCTTTCCGACGAACCACCCGACGAGACCGCCGCCGACATGACCGAACCGCTGTTGCTGAGCGCCGACGAGGGCGCCGTCCGGACCCTGACGGTCCACCGCCCGGACAAGCTGAACGCCTTGAACGCCGCCACGCTCGACGCCCTGCAGGCCGCCTTCGACGCCGCCGCGGACGACGCCTCGGTGCGGGTCGTGGTCCTCACCGGCGCCGGCGCCAAGGCCTTCGTGGCCGGCGCCGACATTGCCGAGATGGCCGACCTGCCGGCGGTGGCCGGACGGGACTTCTCGCAGCGCGGGCAGCGGCTGATGCGCAGCATCGAGACCTTCCCGAAGCCGGTGATCGCCGCGATCAACGGCTTCGCGCTCGGCGGCGGGCTGGAACTGGCCATGGCCTGCCACCTGCGCATCGCCGCCGACACCGCCAGGCTCGGCCAGCCCGAGATCAACCTGGGGCTGATCCCGGGCTTCGGCGGCACCCAGCGCCTGCTGCGCCTGGCCGGCCGCGCCGCGACCCTGGAGCTGTGCCTGACCGGCGCACCGATCGACGCCGCCCGGGCGCTGGCGCTGGGCGTGGTCAACCGGGTCGTGCCCGCCGCCGAGCTGGCCGAGGCGACCCGCACGCTGGCCGCCGGGCTCGCCGAGGCCGCGCCGCTGGCGCTGCGCGGCGTCCTGGACTGCGTGCACGCCGGCGGCGAGTGCGCGCTCGGCGAGGGCCTCGCCTTCGAGACCGCGCAGTTCGGCCTGATGTTCGCCACCGAGGACATGCGCGAGGGCACCCGCGCGTTCCTGGAACGCCGCAAGCCGCGGTTCGCCGGGCGCTGAGGCGCATGGCGACCGCCCCGCCCGATCCGCGGCGGCTGCTGGCCCTGCTCGCCGACGACGACGTGGACGCGGCGATCGAGGCCGGGCTGCCGGCGCTCGGCGACGACGCGCTCGCGCGGCTGCCGGCCGCCGAGGCCGGCCGCCTGCGCGAGGCGCGCGACCGCCTGCTGGCGGCCTGGGCGGCACGCGAGCGCTACCGGGCCCG
>NZ_JAIWPR010000018.1 GCF_021191635.1 Alterluteimonas quercicellularis | reverse complement strand
CCCCCGCGACGGGCTTTCCCCGTGAACCCGGTCGCGCGCCAGCGCGCTCCTACGGGGGCGCCGTTCGCATCGGGCCGCGGCGGCCCTACGCCGCTGCGGCCTCGGTGCGCCGCGGCCCCTCGCGCAGGGCGCGGCCGACCATCGACACCAGCAGGTCCAGCTCGTCGTCGCCGATGGCGAAGTGCGGGGTGAAGCGCAGCGAGTTGACGCCGCCGTGGATCACGCCCAGGCCGCGCTCGCGCAGCCATTCCTCGGTGGAGCCGGCGCCGTAGCACTTGAACTGCGGCGCCAGCTCGCAGGAGAACAGCAGGCCGGTGCCCTGCACGCGGACGATCTCGCCCCCCAGCCCGGCCTTCAGCGCCTCCAGCTTCTCCAGCGCGAGGCGGCCGGCGCGGCGGATGTTCTCGCGCAACGCCGGGGTCAGCTCGCCGAGCACGGCGCTGGCGACGTCGAGCGCGCGCGGGTTGGCGGTCATGGTGTTGCCGTACACGCCGCTGCGGTACAGGCCGGCGGCCGCCGCGTCCACCGCCAGCACCGACAGCGGGTACTGGCCGGCGTTGAGCGCCTTGGAATAGGTCTCCATGTCCGGCGCCTCGGCGTCCCGGAAGCCCGGGTAGTCGACGATCGACAGCACGCCGTGCGCGCGCAGGCCGGCCTGGATCGAGTCCACCAGCAGCAGCGCGCCGTGCGCGCGGGTCAGCCGGCGCGCGGCGTCGTAGAAGGCGCGGGGCAGGGCGCGGCCGGGGTCGCCTTCGCCCATCACCGGCTCCAGGAACACCGCCTCGACGAACTCCCCCTTCGCTTCGGCATCGGCGAAGGCGCGCTCCAGCGCGGCCACGTCGTAGGGCGGCACCGCGATCAGCGAGTCCTCGCCGCGGAAGCTCGCCAGGTGCTGCACATAGGTCTTGCGGGTGGAGTCGGAGTACAGCGCCGGGCGCTCGGTGCGGCCGTGGAAGCTGCCCTTGACCACGA
Source organism: Alterluteimonas quercicellularis (assembly GCF_021191635.1). GTDB lineage: Bacteria > Pseudomonadota > Gammaproteobacteria > Xanthomonadales > Xanthomonadaceae > Luteimonas > Luteimonas quercicellularis. The sequence goes on along the minus strand of NZ_JAIWPR010000018.1, from coordinate 13,571 downwards.
TGCGCCTGATCGCCGCGCCGGCGTGGCGGCCGCCCGGGTCGGTCTGCAGGCGGGTGTTGATGTCGGCGATGCGCGCGGCCAGGCCGACCGATTCCGAGCCGGAGTTCAGGCACAGGAAGTGCGAGAACGGGCACCCGTCCGGGCGCGTGTGCCCGATCTCGGCGCGGATCGCGCGCTCGAAGCGCAGCTGCGACAGGCTCGGGGTCATGATGTTGGCCATCGGCTGCGGCCGCGCCATCGCCTCGATCACCGCGCGCGGCGCGTGGCCCAGCCCGAGCATGCCGTAGCCGCCGGAGTCGTGCAGCACCGCGCCCTTGAGGGTGACCACCCAGGGGCCGCGCGCGGCCAGCGCGACGTAGGGGTTCACGCCGTCGGCGGGATAGAAGTTGACGTAGCCGGCCTGCACCGCCCGCGCCTGCGCGTCCTCGTCCAGGTCGAGCAGTCCGGCGAACTCGTCGCGGATGCGCGCGTACTCGGCGCCGGCCGCCTCGATGGCCTCGACGAGGTCCGGGTGGCCGGCGGCGAAGCGGGCGATGGCGTCGTCGTCGAGCCCGGTCGTGCGGCGCAGGCCGGCATGGGCGCGGAGCGGGGCGAGCGTGTCGATCGCGGGCATGGCGTCATCCTCGTGTGGTCGGGCTCGGCGGCCTGGCCGCGCCGCTTGCGTGGACGCTTGCAGACGCGGGCGAGGCCTCGGGCTGGTGGGCGCGCCCGGCCGGCTCCCCCGGCGGGCGCAGGCGTGTCTCGTGGCCTGTGATACGCGGCCTGCGGCCGTTTTCCTCATTATCCGGGCAAAAATCGTCGTTCGGAAGGTATGATCCGCGCAACTTATCCACGATTTTCATCGGATCGACGAGGGACCCCGACAGATGAAGCTGACCGCCTCCGACGAGCAGCTGCTCTCCGTGCTGCGCGAGAACGCGCGCGCCTCCACCGCGGAGATCGCGCGCAAGCTGCGGCTTTCGCGCACCACCGTGCACAGCCGCATCGAGCGGCTGGAGCGCGCGGGCGTGATCGCCGGCTACACCATCCGCGTCCACGACGACTACGAACTGTCCCGGATCCGCGCGCACATCATGATCACGGTGTTTCCCAAGCAGATGGCGACGGTGGTCGGTGCGCTGCACGGGATGCCCGAGGTGCGCAGCCTGCATTCGGTCAGCGGCGCCTGGGACCTGATCGCGATGGGCGTGGTGCCGACGGTGGAGGACATGGACGTGCTGACCGACCGCATCGGCGCGATCGACGGCGTGGAGCGCACGACCTCCTCGGTGATCCTGTCGACCAAGTTCGAGCGCTGAGCCGCCGGCGCCCTGGAGCGTGTTATGTACTTTGGAGTGCGTTATCCGTGCGGCTGGGCCGTCGCGAGGCCAGGCGCGGGCCGCCGGCAAGGCTGGCCGCCTTGCCAAGGGCCGCAACGCCGCATCGCGGCGGGCCAGGCGTGCGGGAACGTGCTTCGAAGTGCATAACACGCTCTACAATGCGCCGCCCGCCGGACCGCGCGATGAAGAAATCCGATTTCCGCTACGCACTGCCACCCGAGCTGATCGCGCAGGCGCCGCTGCCCGAGCGCTCGGCGAGCCGGCTGCTGGTGGTGCCGCCGGGCGAGGCCACGCTCAAGGACCGCCACGTGCGTGATCTCGACGCGCTGCTGCGGCCCGGCGACCTGCTGGTGTTCAACGACACCCGGGTGATCCCGGCGCGCCTGTTCGGCCGCAAGGCCAGCGGCGGCCGGGTCGAGATCCTGATCGAGCGCCTGCTGTCCGCCGACGAGGCGCTGGCCCAGCTCGGCGCCAGCAAGCCCTCGCGCCCCGGCACCCGCATCGCGCTGGAAGCCGGCGGCCACGCCGAGGTGCTGGGCCGCGAGGAGGCGTTCTACCGCCTGCGCTTCGAGGTCGGGGCGCCGCTGGAGGCGTGGCTGCCGGGCGCGGGACGCATGCCGCTGCCGCCCTACATCGAGCGCGAGGCCGGCGCCGAGGACGAGGCGCGCTACCAGACCGTGTTCGCGCGCCGCGCCGGCGCGGTGGCCGCACCGACCGCCGGGCTGCATTTCGACGAGCCGCTGCTGGACCGGCTGCGCGCGCGGGGCGTGGCCTTCGGCCACGTCACCCTGCACGTGGGCGCCGGCACGTTCCAGCCGATGCGGGTGGAGGACGTGCGCGAGCACCGCATGCACAGCGAGCGGCTGGAGGTGGACGAGGCGCTGGTCGCCCGGGTGCGCGACACGCGCGCGGCCGGCGGGCGGGTGATCGCGGTGGGCACCACCGTGGTGCGCGCGCTGGAGAGCGCGATGGGCGCCGACGGCCTGCGCCCGTTCGCGGGCGAGACGCGGATCTTCCTGTACCCGGGCCACGCGATCCGCAGCGTCGATGCGCTGGTGACCAACTTCCACCTGCCCGAGTCCACCCTGCTGATGCTGGTCAGCGCCTTCGCCGGCCGCGAGCGCGTGCTCGCCGCCTACGAACACGCGGTGCGCGCGCGCTACCGCTTCTTCTCCTACGGCGATGCGATGCTGTTGTGGGGCGCGCGGCCGCAGTCGTAGGAGCGCGCTCGCGCGCGATGCTCTTTCAACCGGTGTCGAGACTAAAGAGCATCGCGCGCGAGCGCGCTCCTACTGCGGGTCGCCGACGACGGCCCGCAGGGCCGCGGTGCGCGACTCGCTCAGCCATGCCCGCCAGGCGTCGGCGGCGGTGTCGGGCCAGCGCGCGGCGGCGAAATCCACCCAGGCCTCGCGATAGCGCAGCCATTCGCGTTGCACGTCGCGCACGCCGTCGGCGGAGACGGTGCCGTAGTCGCCGAGGCCGTGCGTCCGGGCGCCGGCCCGCAGGCGGCCCAGCACCTCGCGGTAGGCGGCGTTGAGCGCGCGGTCGGCGGCGGCGAAGTCGCCGGCCGCCTGCCGCGGGCGCTCGCCGCGCTCGAACCGGCCGACGTCCTCGAGCAGCGCGATCTCCAGTTCCTCCCGCGCGCCGACGGCGAACATGCCGCGCGCCGTGCCGCTCATGTCCTGCTCCTCCTGCGACGCCTGCCGGAAGTAGCCCTCGGCGGCGCTCTCCAGCGCGGACCAGGCCTCGCGCTGAGCGGGCGTCCAGTCCGCCTGCAGCGCCTGCCATCGCAGGTCGCGCGCGTGGCGGGCGAAGCGGGCCTCGAGGCCGGCGCACATCCCGCTCATCATGCCGCTGGTGATGTCGTCGCAGAGGTCGAAGGGCGCGTCGTCGCGCCCGTCCGCGATGCGCTGCAGGTGGTCCAGCCGGCCGCGGACTTCCGCCGGCGCGCCGCCGTGCTCGCAGGCGAAGCGGCTGGCCAGCGGGATGTCGCGCTCCACGCCCCGGCCGTTGGCGTAGAGCATCGCCAGCACGCCGCTGCCGCCGAAGACCTTGCCCTCGGGGACCGGCCGGCCGTCCTCGGCGCGCTCGCGGTAGGCGCAGTGCCGTGCCGCGACGGGGTCGCCGCCCCGGCCGTCGGTGCCGTAGTAGAGGACGCCGGCATCGCAGCCGGCCGGTGCGGCGCCCGCGTCCGCGGCGGGGACGGGCACCCGCAGCCAGTCGCGGCAGACCGCATCGGGGTCGCCCGCGGCGGCGGCAAGCGCGCAGGGCAGCAGGCCCAGCGACAGCAGCAGCGATCGGACTCCGCGCACGGCAGGTTCTCCGCGGGCCGGCGCCTCCGACCGCTCGGTCATAATAGCCGGATGTCCAGAATGTCCTTCGAGCCGCTGGCCCGCGACGGCCTCGCCCGCCGCGGCCGCCTCCGCTTTCCCCGCGGCACCGTGGAGACCCCGGCGTTCATGCCGGTGGGCACCTACGGCACGGTCAAGGGCGTGCTGCCCGGGCAGCTGCGCGAACTGGGCGCGGAGATCATCCTCGGCAACACCTTCCACCTGGCGCTGCGGCCGGGCCTGGAGGTGATCGGGGCCCACGGCGGCCTGCACGGCTTCGCGCGCTGGGACGGCCCGATCCTCACCGATTCCGGCGGCTTCCAGGTGTTCTCGCTGGCGCACAAGCGGCGGATCACCGAGCAGGGCGTGACCTTCCAGGCGCCCACCGACGGCTCCACCGTGTTCCTCGGGCCCGAGGAGAGCATGCGCATCCAGAAGGCGCTCGACGCCGACATCGTGATGATCTTCGACGAGTGCACGCCCTATCTCGTCGATGGTGTGCCCGCGACCGAGGACGTGGCGCGGCGGTCGATGGAGCTGTCGCTGCGCTGGGCGGAGCGCTCCCGGCGCGCCCACGAGGGCAACGACGCGGCGCTGTTCGGCATCGTCCAGGGCGGCGTGCACCCCGCGCTGCGCACGCGCTCGGCGCAGGCGCTGCGCGACATCGGCTTCGACGGCTACGCCATCGGCGGCCTGGCCGTGGGCGAGCCGGAGGCGGCGCGCAACGCCATGCTCGAGCACACCTGCCCGCAGCTGCCCGAGGACCGGCCGCGCTACCTGATGGGGGTGGGGCGGCCGGAGGACCTGGTGGAGGCGGTGGCGCGCGGCGTGGACATGTTCGACTGCGTGATGCCCACCCGCAACGCGCGCAACGGCCACTACTTCACCGCCGAGGGCGCGGTGCGCATCCGCAACGCCCGCTACGAGCGCGACCTGCGGCCGATCGAGGAGGGCTGCGGCTGCCCGGCCTGCGCCGGCGGCTACAGCCGCGCCTACCTGCGGCACCTGGACCGCTGCAACGAGATGCTGGGCCCCATCCTGGGCACCCTGCACAACCTCTGGCACTACCAGCGGCTCATGGCCGGGATGCGCGCGGCGATCGAGGCGGGAACCTTCGCCGCCTTCCGCGAGTCCTTCCATGCCCGCAAGGCCGCGGCGGCGGGCTGACCGCCCCGGCCGCCGCGCCCGGCGCCCCCGTGGCATAATCGCCCGCTGTTTTGCTCCAGGGCGCCCGCCGGCCCGGCCCGGCGGCGCGCGCGGGAGCCTTCCCAACCCGTCATGGACCCGAAGATGAACCTGCTGGATTTCGTGATCGCCCCCGCCTACGCCGCGGCGGCGCCGGCCGCCGCGCCGAGCCTGTTGTCGACCCTGATGTTCCCGATCATCCTGATCGCGATCATGTACTTCCTGATGATCCGGCCGCAGATGAAGCGGGCGAAGGAGCACCGCGGCATGCTGGACAAGCTGGCCGTGGGCGACGAGGTCATCACCGGCGGCGGCATCGCCGGCACCGTGCGCGCGATCGGCGAGAGCTTCGTCACCGTGGAGATCGCGCAGGGCGTCGAGATCCGCGTGCAGAAGGGCGCGATCGGCAACGTGCTGCCCAAGGGCACCCTCAAGTCGGCCTGAAGGACGACCCGACCGGAGCCGCGTCCGCGCAGGATCCGGTGGAACGTCCGGACGCCGATCCCCGCACGGCACCGACTCCCCCTCTCCCGCCCGCGGGAGAGGGCTAAGGGGTGAGGGCAACCGCTCCGCCCCCCATTCCGATACACACGGCAGCCCGCAATGCTCGAATTTCCCCGTTGGAAATACGCCATCATCCTCCTCGTGGTGCTCGTCGCCGGGCTCTACGCGCTGCCCAACATCTACCCGCAGGACCCGTCGGTGCAGGTGACCGCCTCGCGCGGCACCGTGGTCGACGAGGCGCTGCGCACGCGCGTGCAGGGCGTGCTGCAGGAGGCCGGCGTGACCCCGAAGGAGGTCGAGGTCGACGCCGAGGGCGGCAACCTGCTGGTCCGCCTCGACGACCTCGACGCGCAGACCCGCGTCTCCGAGATCCTGCGCACCACGCTGGGCGAGGACTACACGGTCGCGCTCAACCTGGCCTCGACGGTGCCGGACTGGCTGACCGCGTTCGGCGCCAAGCCGATGCTGCTCGGCCTCGACCTGCAGGGCGGCGTGCACTTCGTGATGCGCGTGGACCAGCAGGCCGCCCTGGAGCGCCGGCTGGACGCCTACGCGGAGGAAGCGCGGGCGATCCTGCGCGACAACCGCATCCGCTACCAGTCGGTGGACCGCCGCGGCGACGGCAGCATCGTGGCCGTGCTCGACCCGGCCGCCGACGTCGCCCGCGCCAACTCGCTGCTGGCCGCCGACCAGCCGACCCTGCAGCGCGCGGTCGCCGGCAACCGCATCACCATGCGCGTGCCGGAGACGGAACTGCAGCAGATCTCGCTCGACGCCATCGAGCAGAACATCACCACCCTGCGCAACCGCATCGACGAGATCGGCGTGGCCGAGCCGGTGATCCAGCGCCAGGGCGACCGCGACGTGGTGGTGCAGCTGCCCGGCGTGCAGGACACCGCCGAGGCCAAGCGCATGATCGGCGCCACCGCGACCCTGGCCTACCACGCGGTGGTCGACGGCGACGCCTACGAGGCGCAGCGCACCGGCATCGTGCCGCCGGGCGCGCGCCTGTACACCGACCGCCGCTCCGGCGGCCCGGTGCTGCTGAACCGCCGCGTCATCGCCACTGGCGAGGAGATGGTCACCGCGCAGTCCAGCTACGACGAGAACGGCCTGCCCGCGGTCAGCGTCACCCTCAACGCCGCGGCCGGCAAGCGCATGTTCGACTTCACCAGCGCCAACGTCGGCAAGCCGATGGCGGTGGTCTACATCGAGCGCATCCCGCAGGTGCGGATGGTCAACGGCGAGGAGGTGCGCAGCTTCCGCGTGAGCGAGGAGGTGATCTCGGTCGCCAACGTCAACGCCGTGTTCGGCCGCCAGTTCATCACCACCGGCCTGGAGAAGCAGGAGGCCGACGACCTGGCCCGGCTGCTGCGCTCCGGCTCGCTGGCCGCGCCGATGGACTTCGTCGAGGAGCGCATCGTCGGCCCCAGCCTGGGCCGCGAGAACGTGGAGCGCGGCGTCACCGCGGTGGGGTTCGCGTTCCTGTTCACCCTGTTCTTCTTCATGCTGTACTACCGCATGTTCGGCCTGATCACCTCGGTGGCGCTGCTGCTGAACCTGATCATCGTGCTGGCGGTGATGTCGATCTTCGGCGCCACCATGACCCTGCCGGGCTTCGCCGGCCTGGCGCTGTCGATCGGCCTGTCGGTGGACGCCAACGTGCTGATCAACGAGCGCATCCGCGAGGAACTGCGCGCCGGGGTGCCGCCCAAGGCGGCGATCGCGGTGGGCTACGACAAGGCCTCGACCTCGATCTTCGACGCCAACGTCACCGGCATCCTGGCCGGCGTGGCGCTGTACGCGTTCGGCACCGGCCCGCTGCGCGGGTTCGCGATGACCCTGGTGGTCGGCATCATCGCCTCGATGTTCACCGCGCTGACGGTGACCCGCGGCATCGTGACGCTGATGTACGCGCGCCGCAAGAAGCTCAAGTCGCTGGCGATCTGACGGGAGAACGGACGATATGAAGATTTTCCCGCTGACGCTGATCCCCAGCGACACCAAGATCGACTTCATGCGCGTGCGCCTGGCGGCGGTCCTCGTCGGGGCGCTGCTGATGGTCGGCTCGATCGCGGTGATCGCGATCAACGGCTACAACTTCGCGCTGGACTTCACCGGCGGCACCGCGATCACCCTGCGCTTCGAGCAGCCGGTGGACGCCGAGTCGGTGCGCGCTCGACTGGCCGAGACCGGGCACGACAACGCCCAGGTCCAGGCCTTCGGCGCCGGCAGCGACGTGCTGGTCCGGCTGCAGGCCGAGGGCGAGCAGCTCACGGTCGGCGAGAACAGCGCGCTGGTGGACGAGATCCGCGAGGCCGCCAGCCAGCCGGGCAACGCCGCCACCGTCCTCGACAGCGCCTCGATCGGCTCGCAGGTCAGCGCGGAGCTGGCCGAGCGCGCGATCGAGGCCGCGATCTTCGTGCTGGTGGGGTTCCTGATCTACATCGGCTTCCGCTTCGAGTGGAAGTTCGCGGTGGTGGCCAGCGTGACCACGCTGTTCGACGTGCTGGTGGTGGCGGCGTTCTTCTCGCTGACCGGGCGCGAGTTCGACCTGACCGTGCTGGCCGGCCTGCTGTCGGTGATGGGCTTCTCGATCAACGACACCATCGTGGTGTTCGACCGCGTGCGCGAGAACTTCCGCAGCGTGCGCGCCGAGCCGCTGGAGATCTTCAACCGCTCGATCAACCAGACCCTGTCGCGCACGATCATCACCTCGGTGGTGTTCTTCCTCTCGGTGACCGCGCTGTACCTGTACGGCGGCGGCTCGCTTGAAGGCCTGGCCCTGACCCAGATGGCGGGCGCGGTGATCGGCACCCTGTCGTCGATCTTCCTCGCCTGCCCGCTGCTGACCTACGGCTTCCTCAAGGTCACCAAGCAGGACCTGCTGCCGAAGGCGAAGGACGAGGCGGCGCTGGCGAGAAGGCCGTGACCCGGGATCGGTGATCCGGCATCCGTGAAGCGAAAGGCCGCGCGACCGCGCGGCCTTTCTGCTGGCTCCCATCGCGGGCCGCCGCTCTTTGCCGGCTCCGGAGCCCGGTCGCGCGCTCGAGCGCGCTCCTACGGAAAGCCAAAGCGCGCGCTTTGACGCCGCGGCCTCCGCAGGGAGGCGACCATCTTTGCAGGAGCGCGCTCGCGCGCGGCCGGGCCGGGTGCCACCGGACCCACGGCAAGAGAAGAACGCGTCCCCACGCGAGGACGACGGCAAACGACGGCCGGCATCGCTTTTCCCGCGAGCAGGGAAGAAGCCGTCGCGCGCGAGCGCCGGAGCCGGGCGTGGGCCCCTCAGCCGAACGCGGCCGCGTAGCCGGAGGCGACGATGGTCTTCTGCAGCGGCTCGATCAGGCGCACGTTGGCCGCGGCGATCCGCCGGCTGCCGGTATCGCGGCCGTCGAGCGGGCCGATCGCCGCGCCCTTGAAGTCGCTGACCCGGCCGCCGGCCTCGCGCACCAGCAGCACGCCGGCGGCGATGTCCCAGGGCTTCACCCCGGCCTCGAAGTAGCCGTCGACGCGGCCGCAGGCGGTGTAGGCCAGGTCCAGCGCCGCCGAGCCGGCGCGGCGGATGTCCTCGGCCTCGCGCAGCAGCTCGCGCACGCACTCGAGCTGGGCGCCGGCCCGCGCGCGCTCGCGCGGGGCGAAGCCGGTCGCCAGCATGGCGCCGGCCAGTTCGCGGCGCTCGGCCACGCGGATGCGGCGCTCGTTGAGCTGCGCGCCGCCGCCGCGGGTGGCGGTGAACAGCTCGTTGCGCAGCGGGTCGAACACCACCGCGTGCAGCGGCTCGCCGTTCTCGACCAGGGCGATGGACACGCACCAGTGGGGCAGCCCGCGCAGGTAGTTGCTGGTGCCGTCGAGCGGGTCGATCACCCAGGTGTAGCGGCTGGCGCCGCGGTTGCCCTTCTGCGCGCCGCCTTCCTCGCCGAGCACGGCGTAGTCGGGGTGGGCGCGGCGCAGTTCCTTGACGATCTCCGCCTCGGCCAGGCCGTCGACCTCGCTGGCGTAGTCCAGCCGCTCCTTCTCCACCACGTTCAGCGCGTCGAGCCGGTGCATGTGCCGGAGCAGGACGTTGCCGCCGGCGCGGGCCGCCTTGACCATGACGTTGACGGCTGGTTTGAGCATCGCGGAGGGCTCCGGGCGCGGGTGGGTCTGCGGGCGTGAAAAGAACGGTCCGGCGTCGGGGCCGGCCGCGCAGTTTACCATTCGCGCCATGGAATCCGCCGCCGTCCCTGCTTCCCGCATCCGCATCGTCCTGGTCGGCACCCAGCACCCGGGCAACATCGGCGCCGCCGCGCGCGCGATGAAGACCATGGGCCTGTCGCGGCTGTCGCTGGTCGCGCCGCAGCGCTTCCCGCACCCCGACGCCGAGGCGATGGCGGCCGGCGCCGCAGACCTGCTGGCCGGGGCCGAGCGCCACGAGACCCTGGCCGAGGCGGTCGCCGACTGCCGCTGGGTCGCCGGCTGCACCGCGCGCGATCGCCGCATCGCGCTGGAGCAGCTGACGCCCCGCGAGGCGGCGCCGCGCGCGCTGGCGCAGGCCGCCGACGGCGAGGTGGCGCTGGTGTTCGGCCGCGAGCGCACCGGGCTGGAGAACCACGAGCTGCAGCTGTGCCACGCCGCGGTCCACATACCGGCGAACCCGGAGTACAGCTCCCTCAACCTGGCGCAGGCGGTGCAGGTGCTCGCCTACGAGCTGCGCGTCGCGCAGCTGGAGCGCGCGCCCCCGCCGGCGCCGGTGCCGGCCGCGCGCGCCGAGCCGCCGGCCAGCCACGCCGAGATGGAGGGCTTCTTCGGCCAGCTCGCCGACACCCTGGACGCGATCGACTTCCACAAGGGGCGCACGCCGGAGGCGGCGATGCACAAGCTGCGGCGCCTGTTCCTGCGCGCGCAGCCGGACGCGCGCGAAGTGCGGCTGCTGCGCGGGGTGCTGGCCGACGCACAGCGCATGGCGCGCCTGGCCGGCGGCGAGGACTGATCGCCGGTCGATTGTGGGTCGCGGGGGGACTGAGCTAGTCTCCACGGACTGCCGCCACGCTTCCGGTCCCCGCTTGCACGCAGCCGCTCGCATGCTCTGCCGACTGTTCTGCGTGATCGCGCTGCTGTGGGCCGCGCACGCGCCCGCCGGCGAGGGCGGGGCGCTGGTGCTGGGCCGGATCAGCGACGATCCGCGCCAGCACTACGAGCAGCTGCGGCCGCTGCTGGACTACGTGGTGCCGCGCATGCGCGAGGTCGGCATCGTCGAGGGCCGCATCCTGATGGCGCGCGACCCGCAGCAGATGGCCGGCTACCTGCGCCGCGGCCGCGTCGACTGGGTGACCGAGACCGCCGCCAGCGCGATGCTGCTCGAACGCGGCGCCGGCGCGCTGCCGCTGCTGGTCACCGAGCGCAACGGCGCCGGGCGCTACCACACCGTGTTCTTCGTGCGCCGGGACAGCGACGTGCGCAGCCTGGAGGACCTGCGCGGGCGCAGCATCGCGTTCCAGAGCCGCGCCTCCACCAGCGCCTTCGTGGTGCCCGCGGTCGAGCTGCTGGCGCGCGGGCTGCGCCTGGAGCTGATGGTCTCGCCCAAGGACGAGCCGCCGCCCGACGCGGTGGGCTTCGTGTTCGGCGGCTCGGAGAGCAACATCTCGACCTGGGTGCACAAGCGCCTGGTCGACGCCGGCGCCTTCAGCGACCTCGACTGGGCGCGGCCCGACGCCATGCCGCCGAGCTTCCGCCGCGACCTGCGCATCGTCCACGAGACGCCGGAGTACCCGCGCGCGCTGGAGATGGTGCGCGCCGATCTCGACCCGCGGGTGCGGGACCGCCTGCGCCAGGTGCTGCTGGAGGCGGCGGACGACCCGGAGGCGGCGCCGGCGCTGCGGCACTTCTTCGGCGCCACCCGCTTCGTGCCGCTCGCCCCCGCCGACGAGGGCCGGCTCGACTACATCCGCCGCGCGGTGCAGCGGGTGGCCGGGGAGGTCGAGTGAAGCTGCGCCCCGGCCTGCAGGCGCAGCTGGTGGCGGTGATCCTGGCCGCCACCCTGATCACCCTGACGGTGATCGTGCTGATCGTGCAGCGGCAGGGAGCGATGCGGCAGGAGATGCTCGACCACAGCCGCCAGTCCATGCACGCGCTGGTGCACAAGCGCCTGGCGCAGCAGGGTCGGGCGACCGCCGAGCGGGTGGCGGAGTCGCTGGTCAACCCGCTGTACTACTTCGACCTGGAAGGCATCGGCCGGGTCATCGCCACCCTGCAGCGGCAGCCCGACGTGGCCTACGTCATCGTCTACTCGCCCGAGGGCGACATCCTGCACGACGGCTCGCACGACATCCTCACCTACGGCCAGACCATGGACGACCGCTTCGCCCGCCGGGCGATGGCGGCGACCGCGCCGCTGGTGCAGTCGGACGAGCGCACCCTCGACGTGGCCGCGCCGATCCGCCTCGGCGACCAGCCGCTGGGCGGACTGCGGATCGGCTATTCGTTGGAGAACGTGGGCGCCGACGAGTCCGCCGCCAACGCCGGCCTGGCGCGCGCGCTGGAGGCGATCGGCGCGCGCCACCGGCAGTGGATCGCGCTGCTGCTGGCGGGGCTGGTGCTGCTGGGCGTGGCCCTGAGCCTGCTGGTGCAGCGCGCGCTGGTGCGCCCGATCCGCCAGCTCGCCGACGCCGCGCGCCAGATCGAGGCCGGCAACTTCGCCGCCGAAGTCCCCCACAGCCGCCGCCAGGACGAGGTCGGCGACCTCATGCGCGCATTCGGGCGCATGGGCGAGAGCGTGCTGCGGCACGACCGCGACGTGCGCCGGATGGCCTACACCGACGCGCTGACCGGCCTGTCCAACCGCCTCGCGTTCCGCGAGGTGCTCGACCAGCGCCTGATCGAGTCGCGCGGCGCGGCGCAGCGGCTGGCGCTGCTGTTCGCCGACATCGACGACTTCAAGCGCATCAACGACACCCTCGGCCACGACGCCGGCGACGAGGTGCTGGTGCAGTTCTCCGAGCGCATCCGCGGCGTGGTGGAGCGCGAGAGCGGGGGGGCCACGCTGTCGCGCTTCGGCGGCGACGAGTTCGTCATCCTGCTGGAGGCGCGCGACGGCGGCGAGGACCTGCGCGAGAGCGCCGGCCTGCTGGCCGGCCGGCTGGTCGACGAGCTGTCGCGGCCGATCGCGGTGCGCGACCGCCAGGTCTTCCTCGGCATCTCGGTGGGCATCACCCTGTTCCCGGACGACGCCAACGGCGCCACGATGCTGATGAAGAACGGCGACATCGCCATGTACCAGGCGAAGGTGGCCGGCAAGAACTGCTACCGCTTCTACAGCCGCGCGATGGACCAGGCGGTGGAGCGGAGGGTGCGCATCGAGCAGGACCTGCGCGGCGCCTGGGAGCGCGGCGAGCTGTCGCTGCTGTACCAGCCGGTGTACGACATCGGCGCCCACCGCCTGGTCGGCGCCGAGGCGCTGCTGCGCTGGCAGCACCCGCGCCAGGGCATGGTGGCGCCGTCGGTGTTCATCGACGTGGCCGAGCAGAGCGGCCTGATCGAGACGCTCGGCCCGCAGGTGCTGCGCGCGGCCTGCGCCGACGCGGTGCGCTGGTCGCGCGCCTGCCCGACGGCCGCGGGCGCGCCGCCGTTCCTGTCGGTCAACGTCTCGCCGCGGCAGCTGCGCAACGCCGACCTGGCCGGGCAGGTGGAGGAGATCCTGGGCGAGACCGGCCTGGCGCCGACGCAGCTGCACCTGGAGCTGACCGAGACCGCGGTGATCGGCGACGAACTGCGCGTGAGCAGCCTGCTCGCGCGCCTGCGCGAGCGCGGGATCAAGATCTGGCTGGACGACTTCGGCACCGGCTTCTCCGGCCTGAGCCACCTGCGGCGGGTGCCGATCGACGGGGTGAAGATCGACCGCAGCTTCATCGCCGACATCCTGCGCGACCCGGACGACCTCGCGCTCGCCTCGGCGATCGTGGCGATGGCGCATTCGCTGGGCATGACCGTGGTCGCCGAGGGCGTGGAGCAGGCGGGGCAGTTCGAGCTGCTGCGCGAGCGCGGCTGCGACTACGCCCAGGGCTACTGGCTCGGCCGGCCGATGAAGCTGGAGGAGCTGATCGCGCTCACCGCGCCGGGCGATCCTCCGGCGGTGTAGCCGGCGCGCTCGCGGGGACAACGGGTTTCGCGGGTAAAGGCTCGTCGCGCGCGAGCGCGCTCCTGCGGTGCGATACGCAATCCCGGCTTTTCCCGGCAGGAGCGCGCTCGCGCGCGACCG
>NZ_JAIWPR010000017.1 GCF_021191635.1 Alterluteimonas quercicellularis | reverse complement strand
CCCCCCGCCCCCCCGCCCGCCCCCCGCGCCCCCCCCCCCGCCGCCCCCCCCCCCCCCCCCCCCCCCCCCCCCCCCCCCCCCCCCCCCCCCCGCCACCGCACCGGCGGCCGGTGTGGCCGGTTAGCCGAACGAGCCCAGCCAGCGGCTGGCGGCGGCGGCGAGCGAGCCGCTGAGCACGCCGAACACCGCGATCGCGGCGATGCCGATCGCCCAGCAGACCAGCATGAAGGCGCCGTCGCGCTCGATCAGCGCCAGCGCGAAGGCCAGCATCAGCACGCCGAAGAAGTAGTTGGTGAACGGGATCGGCAGCGCCAGCAGCAGGCCGAGCACGACCAGCAGCAGGCCGGTGAACAGCGTGCCCAGGCGCGCGTCGAGCACGCCGGTCAGGCGCGGCCGGACCAGGCGTTCGAGCCGCTGCAGCCAGGGCGCGATGCGCCGCTCGAAGCGGACCAGCGTCTCGCGCTGCGGCCCGCGCTCGGCGATCAGGCGCGGCAGCCAGGGCTTGCGCAGGCCGATCAGCAGCTGCGCGCCGACCAGCATGGTCAGCGGGCCGCTGATCGCGCCGGCCAAGCCCGGCACCGGGATGAAGGCGGGCAGCGCGGCGACGAACAGCAGCATGCCGAACACGCGCTTGCCCAGGCCCGCCAGCAGCTCGCGCAGCGGCAGGGTCTGCGCCGGGTCGCCGACGGCGAAGGCGGCCAGCAGCGCGCGGATGCCCAGTTCGGGCGAGGCGGGGCGCGCCCCGGGCTCAGCCGGCATCGTCCACCGCCGCTTCGGGCAGGCGCTGCAGCAGCAGCTTGTCCACGCGCGGCCCGTCGAGGTCGACCACCTCGATCCGCCAGCCGGCCCACTCGAAGGACTCGCCGGTATTCGGGATGCGGCCGAAGCGGGCGATCGTCATGCCCGCGGCGGTGTGGTAGTCGTGCTGCGCCTCGCTGGGCAGCGGGCCGCCGCCGAGGATCTCGCGCACGTGGTCCACGGTCAGCGCGCCGTCGACCAGCAGCGAGCCGTCCTCGCGGGCCACCACCAGCGGCGTGGCATCGGCGCCGTCGCGGGTCTGGGTGCGGCCGATCACCGCCTCCAGCAGGTCGTTGACGGTGACCAGGCCGGTGATGTCGCCGTACTCGTCCACCACCAGCGCGATCGACTGCTGGTCCTCGCGGAAGATCTCCAGCAGCTTCATCGCCGGGGTCGACTCGGAGACGAACAGCGGCTCGCGCAGGTACTTGAACAGGTCGAAGCTGGGCTCGTCGAGGCGGTCGATCAGCGACTTCACCTCCAGCACGCCGACCACGTCGTCGTCGCTGCCGCGCAGCACCGGGTAGCGCGAGAAGGGCGTGGCCCGCATCGTGGCCAGGTTCTCCTGGAAGCTCTCCTCGGCGTCCAGCCAGGCGATGCGCGTGCGCGGGGTCATCAGGCTCTCGGCGTCGCGGTCGCCGAGGCTGAGCACCCGGTTGACCATGTTGCGCTCGTCCTCGTCGATGACGCCCTGCTCGTGGCTCTCGCTGACCAGCAGGCGGATCTCCTCCTCGCTGACGCTGGCCGCCTCGGTCTTGTCCAGCCGCAGCAGCTTCAGCAGCCCGCGCACGCTGTTGCTGAGCAGGCCGACGGCGGGGGCGGCCACGCGCGAGATGCCGATCATCGGCAGCGCGACGAAGGACGCCAGCCGCTCGGGGGCGAGCAGCGCCAGCCGCTTGGGCAGCAGCTCGCCGAAGACGATGGTCAGGTAGGTGATCAGGCCGATCGCCAGCAGCGTGCCGATGGCGTGGGCGTAGGTGGTGTCGAAGAAGGGCGTGGGCGCGGCCAGCCCCGGCGCCGCCTCGTACAGCCAGGCGCCGATCGACGCGCCGATGGCGTCGCCGCCGAACATGCCGGTGAGGATGCCGATCAGGGTGATGCCGACCTGCACCGTGGACAGGAAGCGCTCGGGATGCTCGGCCAGCTCCAGGGCGCTGCGCGAGGCGCGGCTGCGCTGGGCGAGCTGCTTCAGCCGGCCCTTGCGCGAGGTGACGACCGACATCTCCGACAACGCGAAGAACGCGTTGCAGGCGATCAGCAGGAGGACGATCAGGAGTTCCAGCATGCGCGGAACGCCGGGCCGGAACGGAGGGGGAGGGCGGGGCGGCCGCCGGCGGGTCGCGGCGGCGGTCTGGAATCTTCGTCCATCGGGGTCGCATGGCGCAGCGGTGCGCGGATCCGCATCATAGCAGCGCCCGTGAAGGCGCCGGCAAGGTGCTGCGCCGCGTCATGCCGGGCCGGGCGGCGGGCCTGCGCGGCCCGCCCAGCGGGCGGCCCGGGGCATCGCCCCGGCCGCGGCCGGCGAGCCGACAAGATTGCAACAAAACCGTCATAATCCGCGCCCTGAAGCGCCCGGCAATCCGGTCCGGGCCCGACGAGGCGCTGTGCATGTTCTCCCTGCAAACCATCTTCGGCCGCGGCAACCAGTTCTACACCCTGCTCGAGGAGGCGGCGATGGCCGCCCACGACAGCGCCAGCGCGCTGCACCGGATGCTCAGGGACAGCGAGCGGCAGCCGGCGCTGGACGCCTTCAAGCTGGCGCGCCTGCGCGAGCGCGAGGTCTCCAACCAGATCAGCCAGGAACTGGTCGACAGCTTCATCACCCCGATCGAGCGCGAGGACATCGAGGCGCTGGGCTCGGCGCTGTACAAGATCCCGAAGCAGATCGAGAAGTTCGCCGACCGCTACGCGCTGGCGCTGCAGCAGCTCGAGCACATCGACTTCGCCCCGCGCGCGGCGATGCTGGAGCAGGCGGCGGCGGTGGTGGTGAAGATGGTGCGCGCGCTGCCGAAGATGAAGCTGGAGCCGATGAAGGCGCTCAGCGACGAGCTGCGCGCGCTGGAGAACGAGGCCGACCGGCTGATGCTGGAGCTGTACCGGGACATCTACTCGGGCCGCCTCGACGCGATCCAGATGTTCCTGCTCAAGGAGTTCTTCGAGATCCTGGAGAAGGCGATCGACCGCTGCCGCGAGGCCGGCGTGGTCGCCTACGAGATCGTCCTCAAGAACTCCTGACGATGGGGAGACCGCCATGACCTGTCGTTCCGCGGAGGCGTCCGCATGCTGACCCTCGTCCTGATCGTGGTGGCCACCGCGCTGGTGTTCGAGTACATCAACGGCTTCCACGACACCGCCAACTCCATCGCCACCGTGGTCGCGACCAAGGTGCTCACGCCGCTGCAGGCGGTGGGCATGGCGGCGACGATGAACCTGGTCGGCGCGCTGATGGGCACGGCGGTGGCCAAGACCATCTCCTCGGGCCTGATCGACGCCGGCGTCATCGACGTCGGCTCGCAGCTGATCCTGTGCGCGCTGCTGGGCGGCATCGTCTGGAACCTGATCACCTGGTGGTTCGGCCTGCCGTCCTCGTCGTCGCACGCGCTGATCGGCGGCCTGATCGGCGCCGCGCTCGCCGCCGCCCACAACGACCTCGGGGTGGTGATCTGGTCGCAGACGGCCGAGCCGGTGTGGCGCAGCGAGGGCGTGCTGTGGAAGGTGGTCGTGCCGATGGTCAGCTCGCCGGTGCTGGGCTTCGCGGTCGGCTTCCTGATGATGGGCGTGCTGTTCTTCTTCATCGCGATGATGGCGCGCGCCGGCGGCCGGCTGGCCCGCGCCGCGCGCCCGCGCTGGGTCAACGGCTTCTTCGGCAAGGCGCAGATCCTCAGCGCCGCCGGCATGGGCTTCGCCCACGGCATGAACGACGCGCAGAAGACCATGGGCATCGTCGCCCTGACCCTGGTCAGCGCCCAGGCCGCCGGTACCCTCGACGTGCTGCCCGGCTGGCTCGCCTTCCTGCACCCCTCGGACGCCGCGCTCGCCGACGGCGACATCGACACCTGGATCAAGGTCACCTGCGCCCTGGTCATGGCCGCCGGCACCGCCGCCGGCGGCTGGCGCATCATCAAGACGCTGGGCCACAAGCTGGTCAAGCTGCACCCGATCCACGGCTTCGCCGCGGAGACCTCCGCGGCCTCGGTGATCCTGGGCGCCTCGGCGCTGGGCATCCCGGTCTCGACCACCCACAACATCTCCGCCGCGATCATGGGCGTGGGCACGGCCAAGCGGCTCAACGCGATCAAGTGGGGCGTGGTGAACAAGATGGTGTGGGCGTGGATCCTGACCATCCCGATGTCGGGCGGCATCGCCTACGGGCTGTTCCGGCTGTTCCAGGCCGCCGGCTGGGCGTGACGCACCGATGCAGGAGCGGGGGGGGGGGCGGGGGGGGTGGGGAGACGGCCGCCCCCCCGAACAAACACCCCCCCGCCGCCCCCCCC
>NZ_JAIWPR010000016.1 GCF_021191635.1 Alterluteimonas quercicellularis | reverse complement strand
TCGCCCTGGCCCGGGCCGGCGCCCCCCCCCCCCCCCCCGGCCCCCCCCCCCCCCCCCCCCCCCCCCCCCCCGCTCCCACGGGGCGTGCGCCGGCGCCGGCTCAGAGCCGGTCGGACTCCGGCGACAGCGCCTGCTCCAGGCGGTCGCCCATGCCCCCGATCTCCAGCACCAGCCGCGACAGCTCGGCCGCGTCCAGGCCGGCGTAGGGGCGGTTCTCGCACAGCTGCAGCCAGGGCTCGCCGTCGAGGTCGCCCAGCGCCAGGTAGCCCACGCGGCTCTGCCAATTGAAGGCCAGCGCGCGGCGCGGGTCGACCCCGGCCAGGGGCGCGACCATGGTGCTCGCCCGCAGGTACTCGCGGCCGTCGTCGTCCTGCAGCTCCGACAGGAAGATCGCCTGCTGGCGGCGGCCGCCGTCGAGCGACAGTTCCACGCAGACCACGTAGGGCTCCTCCATGGTCAGGCGGAAGTCGGCGTTGCGCAGCTCGCTGCGGATGCGTTCGAAGTTCTCCATGGCGTGTCCGGTGGCGGGGTCGACCGTATGCTAGCCGCAACGGCGGGTGTTCCGTCGCGGACGCGGGCGGTGCGATGGCCACGAACGACGACCAGGGCGCGGCACGCATCCTCGCGGCGGTGCGCGCGATCCCGCGCGGGCAGGTCGCCGGCTACGGCGAGGTCGCCCGCCGCGCCGGGCTGCCCGGCCGTGCGCGGCTGGTGGCGCGGCTGCTGGCCGGCAACGACGATCCCGCGCTGCCGTGGCACCGCGTGCTGCGCAGCGACGGGCGGATCGCCTTCGCCGAGGGCAGCCGCGGCTGGAAGGAGCAGGTCCGGCGCCTGCGCGCCGAGGGCGTGCGGGTGGAGGGCGGGCGCGTGCGCGGGCAGCCCGCGGCCGCCGATCTGGACGCGCAGGTCTGGGGGCCGCCCGTTAATGGCGCCTGAGAACCTGTTCACGATCCTGCTGCGCTTGCCAGCTGGCGCGCGTGCGGTGCTCGAAAGAACCGCCTGGAGCGGTTCTTGACATCGCGCCGGCGATGGCCCGCAGGGTGACCGCCAGGGATGGCGGTCACCCATGCTCATGTACCGCTCGTACACTGCGCTTCCTGCGCTCCGCCACGCGCCAGCTGGTGGCGCTCGCGACGGATCGTGAACAGGTTCTGAGCCCGGTCGCCCGGCGCCGCCGGCCCGCGGCGCGCGCGAAGCCGGCGTCCGCGCGCGCCGGTTATCATGGCGCGGACCCGCAGGAGCCCGGATGTTCTCCAATCTTCCCCCCGTCACCAAGGCCCTGTTGATCCTCAACGGCGCGGTGTTCCTGGCCCAGCTGCTGCTGGGCAGCCAGCTGTTCCTCCCCTTCATGCTGTGGCCGCTGGGCGGCGCCGAGGCCGGCGGCCTCGGCTTCCTGCCGTGGCAGCTGGTGACCTACGGCTTCCTGCACGCCAACGCCTTCCACCTGGTGTTCAACATGCTGGTGCTGCTGATGTTCGGCGCGCCGCTGGAGTACACCTGGGGGCAGCGGCGCTTCCTGACCTATTTCCTGGTCTGCGTGGCCGGCGCGGGGCTGTGCCAGCTGGTGGTGGTGAGCTGGTCGATGGCGCAGGGCGGCGGCGCCTACCCGACGCTGGGCGCCTCCGGCGGCGTGTTCGGGCTGCTGCTGGCCTACGGGATGCTGTTCCCGAACCAGCGGGTGATGCTGCTGATCCCGCCGATCCCGATGAAGGCGCGCACGCTGGTGATCGTGGCCGGCGCGATCGAGCTGGTGCTGGGCATCAGCGGCACGCAGTCGGGCGTGGCGCACTTCGCCCACCTGGGCGGGATGTTCTTCGGCTGGCTGCTGATCCGGCAGTGGCGCGGGCGGCCCCCGTTCGGGCGCGCGCCGCGCGGCAATTTCCGCCGGTTCTAGTAGGAGCGCGCTCGCGCGCGATGCTCTTCGCTTTTTCCGGCAGCGAATGGAAGGAGCATCGCGCGCGAGCGCGCTCCTACGAACGGCTGGGCCGCGTCGAGGGAGCGCGGCGCCGGCCCATGCCTAGCGCCAGATCGAGATCCGCTCGGCTTCGGCGCGCTGCATCGGCGTGCCCGGCTCGCAGGAGAACGCGGTGCCGAAGGCGGGCAGGTTGGCCAGCGGGCCGTTGGTGCGCCACTGGCCCGGCGCGTTGGGCGCGGTGAGCGCCGCGCGGTTGGCCGCCTCCGGCGAGGCCTGCTGGCGCCACAGCTCCGCCCACGAGGCGAAGAAGTGCTGCGAGGCCTCGGGCGGCAGTGCCGGCGTGGCGGTGGACAGCGCGTCCCAGGCCAGCTCCACGCCGGCCAGGTCGGCGGCGTTTTCGTCGCGGGTACGGGTGCCGTCCACGTTGAGGGCGGTGACGCCCGGGTAGGGATAGGCGCCGTACTGCGCGGCCAGCCGCGAGGTGATGCCTTCCCAGGCCGACAGGTCCTGCGGCGTCCACCAGGTGCGCACGGTGCCCTGGGCGTCGACCACGCGGCCGCGGATGTCGACGCTGCGGCTGAGCTCGTGCCCGACCAGCGCGCCGTAGGCGCCGTAGTGCGCCGCCGGGTCGCGGGCGACGTCGAGCACCGGCGGCTGCAGCACCGCGGCCGACACGATCAGCCGGTTCTGCGCGATGTCGTAGGCCAGCGCCGGCTGCTGCGGCAGCACGTCCCAGCGGCGGTCGGCGTTGGCGCGGCCGATGCGCTTCATCTCCTCGCGGTGGCGCCAGGTCGAGGCGATCAGCATGTTGCCGCCGAAGCTGCCGCGGCCCATCGGCTGCACGCTGTAGTCGATGTCGTCGACCGGCGCGCCGATCTCGATGCGGATCGTCGAGGCCTTGGCGCGCGCCTCGGCCTTGGTCGCCTCGCTCATCCAGGCGTTGCGGTCGACGCCGCGCACCAGCGCGTCGCGCACCTGCGCGGCGATGGCCTCGGCGCGGGTGCGGCTGTTCTGCGGCAGGTAGCGCGCCACGTACTCGCGGGCGAGCATCGGCCCGGCGGCCTTGTTGATCGCGTCGAGCACCTGCGCCTGGCGCGGGGCCGGCGCGGTCTCGCCGCGCAGCACGCGGCCGCGGAAGGCGAAGTCGGCGTCGCGGAAGGTCTTGGAGAGGTAGGGCGCCATCGCGCTGCCGACGTGGAAGCGCAGGTAGTGCTTCCACTGCTCGGCCGGCAGGGTGCCGACCAGGGCGTCGAGCTCGGCGAACAGCTCGGGGGTGGTCAGCGAGACGGCGTCGTCCTGCACGCCCTGCGCCTCGAGGAAGGCGGCCAGCTGCAGGCGGCGGTACTGCTTGTCGGCATCGCCCACCGCCACGCGCGCGTAGTGGCTGCGGGGGTCGCGGGTGAGGCTGAGGTCGCGCGACTTCTGCGCGATGCGCGTCTCCAGGTCGATCACGCTCGCCGACGCGGCATCGAGCTGCGCCTCCTGCACGCCGGTCAGCGCCAGGATGCTCTTGACGTAGTCGCGGTAGCGGCCGAGCAGGGCCTGGGCGTCGGCGTCGTTGCGGGTGTAGTAGGCCGGATCGGGCAGGCCCAGGCCGCCCTGGGTGAAGTAGCCGATGTGGCGGCCGAGGTCGGCGAGGTCGACGTCGGCGCTGAAGTTGAACAGCACCGGGATGCCCACCTGGTGCAGCGCGGCGATCGCCGGCGGGATGTGGCGCGCGCGGCGGATGCCGTCGATGCGCGCCAGCAGCGGCGCGATCGGCTGCGCGCCGTCGGCCTCCACCGCGGCCTCGTCCAGCCCGCTGGCCCAGAAGTCGCCCAGCAGCTTCTGCACGTTGTTCTGCGGCTGCTGCATGGCGGCGTCCAGCAGGTCGCGCTGCTGCTGCAGCGAGCGCTGCTGCAGGTCGCCCAGCGCGGTCACCGCGCCCTGCGGCGGCACCGGCGTCGCGGCCAGCCAGTCCTTGTTGTGGAAGCTGTAGAAGTCCGTGCAGGCGGTCGGGCCCGGCGGCGGCGCCGGGGCGGCGGCGCGGCGGCGCTGGGCGTCCGCGTCGGCGGCCACGCCCAGCAGCAGGGCGACGGCGGCGGCGAGCAGGGCGGGGCGGGCGAGGGCGGACGGACGATCGATGGGCATTGCGGGCTCCGGTGCGGCGTGCGGTTCGGTGCGGCGGGTCGCGCGGCGCGGCAGTCTAGCAAGCCGGCCGGCGGCCGCGCGCGACGGCCGCGGCGGCGCCCCGGCGCCGTCCGCGGGCGCGCCGGGAGCCCGGAACCGCGGGCGCGGAGACCGCCGCCGCGGAGCGCCGACGCTTCGCCGGTGGCCGAAGCCCCGGGTCTAGGCCTGCGGCGGTACGTAGTCGGACAGGCGCGCGCCGAAGAAGGGCCGCACGGCGGCGATGTTGTCCTTGACCCGGACGGTGTGCGGCGTGAGGTCGGTGCTCATGCCCAGCGCCGAGCCGGCCGGCCAGCCCGGCCCGAAGCACCACTGCGTGCTGGGCACGCGGTGCTGCTGCAGGTACTGCAGCATCCGCGTGGTCGCCAGCGCCGCGCTCGCGTTGCCCTCGGGGTAGCCGTGCTCGCCGAGGAAGCCGCGCTTGCCCGCCGCGCGCAGCGCCTCGACGAAGGGCCGCACCATCTCGATGCCGGTGTCGGGGTGCACCGCCTCGTCGCGCTGGCGCCAGGCGCCGCCGCCGGTGCCGCCGTTGTCGAGGTAGTTGTGCGCCTCGTAGACGACCAGGCCGTAGGGATCGGGGATGTCGAACAGGTCCAGCGACACCTGGGGCCAGCGCCGCGCGCTGGCGTACTCGTTGCCGCAGACGAAGATGTAGTGGCGGCGATCGGCGCGGGCGATCCGCTCGACCGTGTTGGCGGCGGTCTTCAGCCAGTGCGGCGCCATCAGGAACGGGCTGCCGTCGGCGTTGCGCTCAGGGCCCTGGTAGGGCTCGTTCATCAGCCCCCAGCCGAAGATCGCGGGATGCCCGCCGAAGCGCTGCACGATGCGCGCCCACAGGTCGGGCAGGCCGCCGTCGTTGAAGAGCTTGCAGCCGGCGGTGCCGATCACGCGGTGCTCGTACAGGCGCAGCAGGCCGTCGCGCGCATCGTGGTGGGCGATGTAGCCGAAGGCGCCCAGTTCGTACACGCCGGCCCACACCGAGGCGGCGGCGGGGTTGGGCACCACCTGTCCGTCTGGGCCGACGAGCTGGCCGGCGGCGTTGCGCGCGTAGCCGCTCTGGGTCGCCACCTTGCGCGGCAGGCGCATGTAGTCGTGCAGTTCGAGGATGGCGAGCTTGCCGTGCGCGGCCAGGCGGTCGAGCACGGTCTCCACCTGGGCGGCGTAGGCCTCCTCCAGCGGCCAGCCCTGCGCCCGGGTGAAGCGGTGCGCGGTGGCCGGCAGCCGGAACAGCGGGCAGTCGCCGGCGGCCTCGATGTGCTGCTCGGTGATGTCGCGGTAGTGGGTGCCGATCCGCGCGTTCTCCACGTAGGGATTGGAGGCCAGGCCGGAGAGGTTCATGCCGGCGAACGGCAGGGCGGCGGACTGGGCGCGCGCGCGGCCGCCGAGGCCCCACAGCGCGGGCGAGGCGGCCAGGCCCAGCGCGCCGTGCAGCACGGCGCGACGGCGCAGCCCGCCGGCCTGCGGCGGGCGCGGGCGGTCGGGAAGGGGGGATGGAGCGGGGTCGGACATGGGGCGCCTCCTGCGGGCGGTGGGACACGCGTGCGCCGCGCGCGCCCCTCCGGCGTCCCTGCGGCCGAATCCTGGCGCCGGAGCGCTCACGGCCCACAGTCTCGCTCGCGCGCGGAGCGCGGTCTGCGACGCGGTCGGCAGCTCCGCCGATCGGCCGGGCAGCGCGCGTCGCGGCGCGCGCTTCCGGACGCACCGGCCCGCCGGCACGCCCCGCCGCTCGACGCGTTCAGGGCACGCGCTCGCCCTGGGGGCGGCCTCCAGCTGTTCCGCGCCGCGCGCATCCGCTGCAATGCCCGCAAGGGACGACCGGTCCCCGGCACGATTCCAGGAGGGCGACGGCAATGAGCGGCGACATGTCCTGCAGGACAACCCGCAGTTCATCACCGACCGCGACCTCGCCGAGTTCCCCGAGCAACTCGGCCCCTATGCCGGCCAGGCCGGCGGGCGCGATCCGGACATGGTCTACGAAGGCGAGAGATCCAGGCCGAGGCGGACCGGCTCAAGCACCAGATCCAGGGCCGCACCGAGGTCGCGGCCGGCATGGACGACTACTCGATGGACTTCCGCACGCAGCAGGCGGTCAACGCGGCGACCGCCGAGCAGCACGGCGTCGACCTGGACGACTACGCGCCGGGCGCGGTGGCCGAGGACGGGCCGTACACCGGGACCGCGGGGCCGTTCGAGCCGAATGCGTCGGTGGAGCGTGCCGACGGCACCCACGTGCGGACCGACGAGAACGGCTGGCCCGAGACCGACGCGAACGGCGACGGCGTGGCCGATCCCAGCACGGCGGAGGAAGCCGCCGAGGCGACCAACCAGGCGGCCGAGGACCTGCAGAACGCGCGTGACATGGACGTGCCACCGGGGCTGCAGCACGAGAAGGAGGCCTCGATCAGCCATCTCACCACGCAGGCCGGCGACGCCGTCCAGCGGGAGATCGAGATCGGCCTGCAGGCCTACGTGGCCGCGAACCCGGACGCGACCGAGCAGGAGATCGCCGACGAGGCGGACCGCCTGATGCACGAGATTCCCGGGCGCGAGGAGGTGGCGGGCGTGATCTCCGAGCGCCAGGCGGCGTTCCGCCGCGACGAGGCGGTCGAGTTCGTCACCACGGGCGAGTGAGGCATCGCGCATCGGGCAAGGCCCGGGCGGATCGCCCGGGCCTTGCCTTTTTCCTCCTGCGCCGGCGGGTCGCGCGCGACAGGGCCTGCCCTCGACCCGGCCGGCCGCGGCGTGCGTTCCGATCCGGAGCGCGCGATCACCAGATGACGATGCGCTCCTCGCCCGCGCGCACCATCGGGCTGCCGGCCTCGCAGGAGAAGGCGGCGGCGTAGGCGGGCAGGTTGGACGGGGCGCCGATGGCGCGGAAGTTCGCCGGCGCGTGCGGATCGGTGGCCAGGCGCACCTTCAGCTCCTCGGGGGTGAAGTTGCGGCGCCACACCGTGGCCCAGTTGAGGAAGAAGCGCTGGTCCTGGGTCAGCCCGTCGACCTGGGGGTCGGCCTGGCCCTCGCGGGCGCGTTGCAGGGCGTCATGGGCCACCGCCAGGCCGCCGAGGTCGGCGATGTTCTCGCCCAGCGTCAGGTTGCCGTTGACCTTCAGGCCGGGCGCCGCCTCGTAGCCGTCAAACTGCGCCACCAGCCGGTCGGTGAGCCGCTTGAAGCCGGTGGCGTCGGACTCGGTCCACCAGTTCTCGAAGTTGCCGGTCGGGCCGAAGCGGCTGCCCTGGTCGTCGTAGCCGTGGATCATCTCGTGGCCGATCACCGCGCCGATGCCGCCGTAGTTCAGCGCGTCGTCGCCGTCCGGGTCGAAGAACGGCGGCTGCAGGATGCCGGCCGGGAACACGATCTCGTTGGCCTGCGGGTTGTAGTAGGCGTTGACCGTCTGCGGCGACATGAACCACTCGTCGCGGTCCACCGGCTGGCCGATCTTGGCCAGGTCGTAGCGGTAGTTGAACTCGTTGGCGGCGAGCACGTTGGCGATGTAGCTGTCGCGGCCGGTGCTCAGGCCGCTCCAGTCGCGCCACTTGTCGGGGTAGCCGATCTTGGGCGTGAAGGTCTCCCACTTGGCCATGGCCTTGCGCTTGGTCTCCTCGCCCATCCACTCCAGCTTCTCCAGCCGCAGCTTCAGCGCGTCGCGCAGGTTGCCGACCAGCTCCTCCATGCGCGCCTTGGACTCGGCGGGGAAGGCGGCCTCGACGTAGAGCTGGCCCAGGGTCTCGCCGACGCCGCCGTTGAGCGTGCCCAGCGTGCGCTTCCAGCGCGGTTCGATCTCCTGCTGGCCGCGCAGGGTCTTGCCGTAGAACGCGTAGTTGGCCTGCACGAAGGCGTCGGACAGGTAGGGCGAGGCGCTGTCGACGGTGTGGAAGCGCAGGTAGGCCTTCCAGTCGTCGGCGGGCACGTCGGCCAGCATGGCGCTCACCTCCTGGTGGAACGCCGGGATCGCCAGCGAGAAGGTCTCCGGCGCCCGCACGCCCTGCGATTCGAAGAAGCGGGTCCAGGGGAAGTTCGGGGTCAGCGCGTCGGCGTCGGCCAGGCTGACCGGGTTGTACATCAGCGAGGCGTCGCGCGACAGTTCCTCGCGCGAGCGCGACTTGCCGGCCAGGCGGGTCTCGAAGGCGACCACCGCCTCGGCCTGCGTCGCGGCGGCCTCCGCCGGCACCCCGGACAGCTCCAGCACGCGGGCCACGTGCTGGCGGTAGGCGGCCAGCTTGTCGCGGTGCGCCTCGTCGGAGTAGTAGGTGCTGTCGGGCAGGCCCAGCCCGCCCTGCAAGGCGTAGGCGATGTTGACGTCGGAATCGCGGTAGTCGGCGTTGGCGCCGAAGCCGAACAGCACGTTCTCGCCGCGCGCGGCGGTGGCGCGCAGGTGCTCGGCGATCGAGGCGGCGTCGGTCAGCGCGTCGATGGCGGCCAGCCGGTCGCGCAGCGGCTCGATGCCCTGGCGCTCGATCGCGGCCTCGTCCATGCCGGTCGCCCAGAAGTCGCCGACGATCTTCTCCACGCCGGCAGCGCCGGCGTCGGCGGCCGCCTGTTCGGCCAGCTGGCGCTGCGCGGCCAGCGAGCGCTCGGCCAGCATCTCGAACGAGCCCCAGGAGGTGCGGTCGCCCGGGATCGGGTTGGCGGCCAGCCACTTGCCGTTGGCGTAGGCGTTGAGGTCTCGGCAGGCGCCGGCGGACTCGTCGAGGTCGGCGAGCTGGAAGCGGTTGACCGGCGGCAGCGCGTTCTCGTCGAGCGCGGGCCTGGCCGCGGCGGCGCCGGACGCGGGGCCGGCGGCGGCGTCGGGCGCCGACGGTTCGCGGCTGCACGCCGACAGCGCCAGCGCGAGCGCCAGCGGCAGGAGCAGGATCTTCGGGGTGTTCGGGGTCACGGCGTACTCCGCCCTGGGCGGGCATGTGGAAAGAAGGACGCCCGCGATGCGGGCGTGCGCGCAATGTACGCCTGCCCGCGGCCGGGGATGGGTGTCGAAGGTCACGGGCGCGCGATAACGGTTCTTTCACGCAACCGCGGCGCGGATGCGCCAGGGCGGGGCGGCGCTTCAGCCCGCGGCGGCGCCGGAAGCGCCGCGCGCGCGGTCGCGGCCCTCGCGCTTGGCCTCGTACAGCGCCGCGTCGGCGCGCTCGAGCAGGTCGGTGTCGTTGCGGTCGCGCTCGGGCGAGAAGGTGGCCACGCCGATGGTCAGGGTCACCCAGGGGGCGATCCCCGATTCCTCGTGCGGGATCCGCAGCGCGCGCACGTCGCGCACCATCGCCTCGGCGATCTCCAGCGCGGCCGCGGCATCGGTATCGGGCAGGATCGCGGTCATCTCGTCGCCGCCGTAGCGGGCGGCGAGGTCGCGCGGGCGCCGCGCCTGCGCGCCGATCGCGATCGCCACCCGCCGCAGCACGCCGTCGCCGGCGCGATGGCCGTAGCGGTCGTTGTAGTGCTTGAAGTTGTCGACGTCGACGATCAGCAGCGACAGCGGCTGGCGCGAGCGGCGCGCGGCGCGCACCTCGCGCTCCAGCGCCAGGTCGAACAGGCGGCGGTTGGCCAGCAGGGTCAGCGCGTCGGAGTGCGCCAGCTGCTGCGACCGTCGCAGGCGCCACAGCGTCCATGCCAGCGCGCCGGCGGCCAGCACCGCCAGGGTCGGCGTCGGCGGGAACCAGATGTGCGCGAAATGCAGCAGCAGCACGGTGGCCAGCAGCGTCGCGGCCGCGGTCGCCGCGATCAGCCAGCCGCGCCGGCGCGGCGGGAGGTCGCGCGGCGAGAACAGCGGCAGCAGCACCAGCAGGATCGACAGCGCCCACTGCCGCGGCGCGGGCAGCGCGGAGATGGTCTCGCCGCGCGCCAGCGCGTTGAGCAGGTTGGCGTGGTACTCGATCGAGGACAGTGAGCGCCCTTCGCGCGAGCGCGGGGTCAGCAGCCCGTGATCGATGCCGGCGGCGGTGGTGCCCACCAGCACCCAGCGCCCGCGCAGCGCGTCCGGGTCGAACTCGCCGGCGAGCACGTCGGCGTAGGACAGCCGCGGGAACGCGCCCCGCCGCGCGTAGGGGATCAGCACGCGGTGGTCGCGCGTCCACTGGTAGGGCGAGGCCTGCACGTGCGCCGGCGCGGTGAGGCCGGGCAGGCGCGCGTCCCCGTCCAGCGGGGTGCCGGCGCCGGCCGGCGTGCGCAGCAGCGCGAGCGCCAGCGCCGGCCAGTGCGGGTCGCCCAGCCCGGCCATCAGGCCGGTCTGGCGGGCGACGCCGTCGCGGTCGATGTCGGCGTCGACGTGGCCGAGGCCGGCGGCCGCGGCGGTCAGCGCCGGCATCGGCAGCACCTCGATCGGCAGCCCGCCGGGCTCGGACGGCTCGGCGATCACCGGCAGCACCACGTCGCCGCCGGCCGCCAGGGCCGCGGCCAGGCGGGCGTCGCCCGCGGCGTCGTCGCGTGCCGGTTCGGCGAACACCGCGTTGAGGACCACCCCGCGCGCGCCGGCCTGCCGCAGCCGTTCCAGCAGGTCCGCATGCAGGCCGCGCGGCCACGGCCAGCGGCCCAGCGCGGACAGGCTGTGCTCGTCGATGGCGACGATGACGATGCGCTCGTCGACCGGCTGCTCGCGGTGCAGGATCAGTGCGTCGTACAGCCAGGTATCGACCCGCCAGGTGACGTCGCCGGCCAGCAGTCCGGCCACGCACAGCGCCGACAGCGCGCCCGCCGCGGTGCGGACCAGCAGATCGCGCAGGCGGCGGGCGCGCGCGGTCACAGCGCCATCAGCACGAACCCGGCGCCCAGGCCGATGCGGCAGGCCAGGCAGCCGGTGCGCACGCTCTGCGCGGGACCGAACGGGTGCGCGTGGCCGTCGTCGTCGACCAGGGCGGTGCGCATGTACCAGGTACCGGCGCGCAGCTTCGGCAGGGCGATGCGGTGCTCGTCCAGCTCGGTGTCCAGTTCCAGGCGCGCGAAGTCGGCGTCGCGCGAGAGCTGGAAGCGGTAGCGCTGCCCGGGCGCGCCGGCCGGCCAGCTCACCTGCAGGCTGCCGCGCTCGCGGGCCACGCCGTCCTCGCCGATCCCGGGGCCTGGCGGCGCCGGGCCGGCGACGAAGCGCTGCGCATCGCCGAAGGGGCCGTCGCGGCCGTCGGCGTCGGTGGCGGCCACGCGCCAGTGGTAGTCGCCGGGCGGCAGGTCTTCGGGCACGCGCAGCTCGGTGCGCCGCAGGCCGTCGAGGTCGAGCAGCGGCGCCGCGAACGCGGGATCGCGCGCCAGCTGCAGCCGGTAGCGCATCGCCTCGCCGGTGGCGGCCCAGCGCATGCGCGGGCGCGGGCCGGCGGCGGCGCCGTCCTCGGGCGCGAGCGCGAACGGCGGCGCCGGCCGGGCCGCGACGGCGAAGGCGCGGGTGGCGTCGTGGCCTTCCAGCCCTTCGGCGTCCACCGCGCGCACGCGCGCATGGAAGCGGCCGTCGCCGGGCAACGCCAGCCGCGCCGAGGGCGCGTCGGTGTGCACGTTCACCAGCAGGGTCGTGAACTCCGCGTCCGGCGCGACCTGCACCCGGTAGCGCTGCGCGCCGGCGACGGCGGGCCAGGACACCGTCGCCGGGTTGCTCGTCACCTGCTCCGGCCACTGCGACAGGTCGGGCGGCGGCAGCAGCGGGGTCGGCGGGCGCGGGCGGCCGTCGGTGCCGCTGACGCTGCCGTGCCCGGCCGGCACCAGCACGCCGTGCCCGCCGCCGCCCACGTGGACGCGCCCCTCCAGCACCTCGGCGTGGGTGTAGGCGTCGCGGTGGGCGACGCGGAAGCGGGTGCCGCGCACGGTCGCCATCGCGCCCGGGGTGTCGACCACGAAGCGCGAGGCCGGCCCGCGCGCCGGCCGCGCCGAGCTGGCGGTGCGGCCGCGCACCAGGTGCAGCCGGGTGTCCGCCATGCCGGTGGCGCCGTAGGCGCGCAGCCGGTCGAGCCGCAGCTCGCCGTCGCCGTGCAGCAGGATCCGCGAACCGTCGGCGAAGCCCAGGGTCAGGCTGGCGTCGGTGGCGGTGCGCACCACCGAGCCGGCCTGCACGCGCGCGCCGGCCTGCAGCGGCACGGCGCGGTGCGCGGCGCCGGCCGGGTGCACGCTGGCCTCGCCCTGCAGCGCCAGCACCGTCGCCGGCGCCGGGCGGACGCGCAGCCAGTCGACCGGGAAGCGCAGCACGGTGCCCGGCGGCAAGGCCAGCGGATCGGCGATCCCGTTGTGCGCCTGCAGCCGTTCCCACGGCACGTCCGCGCGCAGGTGGGCGCGGCCGAGGTCCCACAGGGTGTCGCCCGGCCGCACCCGGTAGCGCCACTCCTGCGCCTGCGCGGCGGCGCAGGCGAGCAGGGCCAGCAGCGCCAGCGCGCCCAGCAGCGCGCGGCGCACGCGCGCCGCGATCGGGCGGGCGGTGCCGCGCGGGGACGACGGGACGGGACGCGGACGCGGCAAGGCGGGCACCGGGGGCGGGGAGGGTGGGGAAATGGCGGCCATCTTACGGGAGCCATGCGCGGTCGAAAGGTGTAGCCGGGCGGTGCCGCTGCCCTCGGCGGCCGGATCCGGTACACTGTGCGCGTTCTGCAACACGGCTGCCCCGCTTTCGAGCGGCGACGATCCAGGTATGCCGGCCCGGCGCACGTTCGCCCGGCTTCTTATCCCGCACGTCCTTCGTCTCGCAGACACGGCCCGGAAACGTCCGCGCCGTCATCACGTCGCCCGCAGCGCGGTATCGGATAGCGCGGGGACGGAATTGCCCTTCGGCGCCGCAGACCGGCCCGGCGGGCGATGCGTCAGGAGATGTTCCATGACCTTCGAAACCCTCGGGCTTTCGCCCGCGCTGCTGCGTGCGCTCGCCGAAAGCGGCTACACCGCGCCCACCCCGATCCAGGCCCAGGCGATCCCGCTGGTGCTGGCCGGGCACGACCTGCTGGGCGGCGCCCAGACCGGCACCGGCAAGACCGCCGCCTTCGGCCTGCCGCTGCTGCAGCGGCTGTCCAAGCTGACCCCGGCCAAGGGCCCGCGCAAGCCGCGCGCGCTGGTGCTGGTGCCGACCCGCGAGCTGGCGGTGCAGGTGGCCGACAGCCTCAAGACCTACGGCCGCCACCTGCGGCTCAACGTGACCATGCTGTTCGGCGGCGTCGGCATGCAGCCGCAGATCGAGAACCTGCGCCGCGGCGTGGACATCCTGGTCGCCTGCCCGGGGCGCCTGCTCGACCACATGCAGAGCGGCCACGCCAAGCTCGATGCGGTCGAGGTGCTGGTGCTCGACGAGGCCGACCGCATGCTCGACATGGGCTTCCTGCCCAGCATGAAGCGGATCCTCGCGCGGGTGCCGGCGCAGCGGCAGACGCTGCTGTTCTCGGCCACGTTCGAGGCGCGGATCAAGGCGCTGGCGCTGGAGTTCATGCGCGACCCGCAGCAGGTGCAGGTGGCCGCCAACAACACCATCGCCGAGACCATCGTGCACCGCGCGCACCCGGTGGACGCGAGCCGCAAGCGCGACATGCTGGTCGAGATCCTGGCCACGCGCCACACCGAGCAGGTGCTGGTGTTCGGCAAGACCAAGCATGGCTGCAACCGGCTGGCCGAGCAGCTGGAGAAGGCCGGCCTGCCGGCGGTGGCGATCCACGGCAACAAGAGCCAGGCGCAGCGGCAGAAGGCGCTGGACGCGTTCAAGGCCGGCCGCGCCCGCATCCTGGTGGCCACCGACGTGGCCGCGCGCGGGCTCGACATCCCCAACCTGCCGCTGGTGATCAACCACGACCTGCCGATGGTCGCCGAGGACTACGTGCACCGCATCGGCCGCACCGGACGCAACGGCGCCTCGGGCGAGGCGCTGTCGCTGGTCTCGGCCGACGAGGCCGGGCTGCTGCGGCAGATCCAGCGCATGCTCAAGGCCGACATCGCGATGGAGGAAATGCCGGGCTACGCGCCCAGCCAGCCGATCCGCCTGGACGGCCCCATGCCCGCGCAGAACCGCGGCGGCGGGGCGCGCAAGCCCGGCGGCGGCGCGCGTCCCCCGCGCAAGCCGGCGCAGCGCGGCCACGGCAAGCCGCAGGACCGCGGCGCGCACGCGCACGCCGGTCCGCGCCAGCGCGGCGCCGGCAAGCCGGGCGGCCAGGGCGGCGGACGCCGCGAGCGCCAGGCTTAGAGCGTGCTATGCACTTCGAAGCACTGCATTCAAGCAAACGTCTGCGCGCACCTGGGCCGCCGCGATGCGGCGTTGCGGCCCTTGGCAAGGCAGCCAGCCTTGCCGGCGGACCGCGCCTGGCCTCGTGGCGGCCCAGGCGCGCGGACAACGCACTCCCAAGCACATAACACGCTCTAGGCGCGATCGCCCGCGGCGGATCGCCGCGGGCGCGTTCACGGTGGCGCGGGCGCGTGCGCGGCACCGGGGGCTCAGGCCCGGCGCCGGTTCTCGATCCAGAGGTCGATCTTGGCGTCGAGCACGTCCAGCGGCAGCGAGCCGTCGCGCAGCATCTCGGCGTGGAAGTCGCGGATGTCGAAGCGTTCGCCGAGCGCGGTCTCGGCGCGCTCGCGCAGCTCGCGGATCTTCAGCTGGCCCAGCTTGTAGGCCAGCGCCTGCCCGGGCCAGGCGATGTAGCGCTCGGCCTCGGCGATCGCGTCGGGCTCGCTGACCGAGGAGTTCTCGAACATGTAGTCGAGCACCTGCTGCCGGGTCCAGCCCTGGCTGTGCAGGCCGGTGTCCACCACCAGCCGCACCGCGCGCCACAGCTCGCCCTGCAGGCGGCCGAAGTCGCTGTAGGGATCGGTGTAGAGCCCGAGCTCGCGGCCCAGGCCCTCGGCGTACAGGCCCCAGCCCTCGATGAAGGCGGTCTGCCCGCCGAAGCGGCGGAAGTCGGGCAGTTCGGCCAGCTCCTGCTGCAGCGCCAGCTGGAAGTGGTGGCCCGGAATGGCCTCGTGCAGGAACAGGTCCTCGGCGTCCCAGGTCTTGCGCGTGGGCAGGTCGAAGGTGTTGACGTAGAAGATGCCGGGCCGGCGGCCGTCCTCGCTGGGCGCCATGTACGAGCCGCCGGGCGCCGACTCGGCGCGGAACGCCTCCACCGGGCGGATCTCGAACGGCGCCTTGGGCACCAGCGTGAACAGCGCGTGCACACGCTCATTCACCCGCGCCTCCAGGCTGCGGTAGCGGGCGAGCAGGGCGTCCTCCGATGCGAACTCGAAGCGCGGGTCGGTCTGCATGAAGCGGAAGAAGTCCTGCAGCGAGCCCTCGAAGCCGACCTGGCGCATGATCCCGCGGATCTCGCCGTGGATGCGCGCCACCTCGTCGAGGCCGATGCGGTGGATGCGCTCGGGATCCAGGTCGGTGGTGGTGCTGCGGCGCACCGCGAACGCGTACCAGGCGCGGCCTTCCGGCAGCGCGTCCATGCCGACGCTGTCGCGCGCGGCGGCAAGGTACTCGGTGGCCAGGAACTCGCGCTGGCGGCGGAAGGCCGGCATCAGCTGCGTGGCCACCAGCTCGCGGAAGGCCGCGGCCAGGCGCGTGCGGTCGGCGTCGGCGATGCCGTCCGGCAGCCGCTCGATCGGGCCCCAGAACGGGGTCCGCTCCGGCTCGTCGGCGATCACCGCGTCGAGCTGCGGCAGCACCTTCTCCACCACCACCCGCGGCTGCACCACGCCGGCGGCGATGCCCGCGCGCATGTTGGCGATCTCGGTGTCGATCAGGACCGGGATGCGGGCCGCGCGCGCCAGCCAGTTGTCGTAGTCGCGCACGGTGGCGAAGGGCTGGGCGACGGTGCCCGAGCCCAGCATCACCGCGTAGGTGGCGGTGCTGCCCATCTGGTCGACCGGCAGCATCCACGACGGGAAGCGGTCGGCCTCCAGCGCCTCGCGCCGCTCGCGCAGGAAGATCCGGTAGCTGAGCAGGTCCTGCCCGTCCAGGCCGGCGTCGCCGACGGCCTCGACGCGCTCGAGCCAGCGGCGGTTGAACGCCGTCGACTCGCGGCGGTACTCGGCCGAGCCGAAGTCGGGCAGCCGGTCGTCGTAGCGGTGGTCGCCCTGGAAGGTCGCCTGCAGCGGATTGCGCTGCAGCGTCTCCTCCCAGAACTCGGCGTACAGCGCGCCCAGGCGCGCGACGCGCTCTTCTCCGCCCGCCTGCGACGGGGCGTCGCTGGCGGGCACGGGCGGCTGGCGGCCCTCGCAGCCGGCCAGCGACAGGGCGATCGTCAGCGCCAGCGCGCTGGTGGGGATTCGGAAGCGCATGGCGGGCCGCGGCGAAGGAAGACGCGCCATCCTCCTGCGCGCGCGCCGCTTCGGCAAGCGCCGCGCTCAGTCCGCCGGCGGGGCCGCGGGCGCCGCGGCCGGCGCCGCGAAGGGAATGGTGTCGGGCGCCGAGGCGCCGCCGGAGATGATGAAGCTCATCGCCTGGTCGACGGTCCAGTCGGTCGGGGTCAGCTTCTCCACCGGCACCACCTCCAGGTAGCCGGAGGTCGGGTTGGGCGTGGTGGGCACGTACACCGCGGCCAGCTCGCGGCCGGTGCCGGCCTCGCGCATTACCCGCGTGACCAGCCCGATCGACTTCATCTGGTCGTGCGGGAAATCGATCAGCACCACCCGCTGGGTGGTGCCGGGCTTGGTCTGCAGGATGTCGAGCAGCTTGCGCGCGCTGGAGTAGATGGTGCTGGCCAGCGGCACCCGCGACACCATGCGCTCGAAGCCGCGCAGCAGGCTCTGCCCGATCACCCGGCGGGTCAGCCAGCCCACGCCCAGGATCGCCAGCAGCGTGGCCAGCAGCGCGATCGCGTTCTGCACCCACAGCGCGGTCGCCCAGCCCGCCTCCTCGGGAAACCAGGCCGCCACCCGCTCGGCCACCGGCGCCACCCACGGCAGGCTGATGTCGCTGAGCAGGACGAAGACGAACTTGACCACGACCCAGGTCAGCCAGATCGGCAGCAGGGTCAGCAGGCCGGCCAGGAACAGCCGCTGCAGGCGGCGCGTGAACGTGAGGGGTTCGGACATGGGCGGATTCTAGGCCCTAGCGCCTCGGGCGGAAGCCCGTACTCCGGCAGCGAAGCGCTTGCCCTTGCGCGGCGAATCCCGCGGCCGCCCTGGCGGGAGCTGCGGGCTCAGGGTTCGCGGACCAGGCGGAAGCCGACGTCGTCGTAGCCGCGGTCGGCCGCGCGCGGTCGCGCGCCTTCCTCGCGGCGCCAGCTGGCGCCGCGCACCGCGCGGCGCTCGCAGCCGTTCTCGCAGTCCAGCAGCCATTCCGCGACCGCGCGGGCGCCGGACGCGGGCGCGCGCGTCGCCGCCTCCACTGCGGTCGGCAGGCGGTAGCGGTGGCCGCTGCGCTGGCCGAGCCAGCGCGCATAGGCGTCGGCGTCGTCCCAGGACACGCAGACCACGGCGTCGCCGCCGGCCTGATCGAAGCCGGGCGAGGTCCAGTCGCGCCGCGCCAGCACCCGCAGCACCGAAGCGCGCTCGCGGCACAGCGCCGGCGCCCGCCCGGTGGCCTCGGCGAAGCGGCGGTAGTCGTCCACGCCGATCGCGCGGCGGGTCAGCGCGAAGGCGCCGTCGCCGGCGCGCATCACCGTCATCTGCGCCGGATCGCCCGGCAGCAGGTCGCCCACCGCCGGCACCGCCTCCACCCGCCGGCGCAGGTCGGCGCGCGCCGGCGCCTCCAGCGCGGCGGCCTCGGCCAGCGCCAGCGCCCGGTTCGCGGCGTCGCGGTCGAAGCGCGCGGCGGCGGCGTCGATGCGGGCGGCCAGGGCGGCGGCGACCTCGCGCCGCGTCGCCGCCAGCGCGGGGGCGGCCTGCTGGCCGGTGCGGGCGGCCAGGTCGGCCACGCGCGCGAGCTGGCGGCGGGCGAGGGCGTCGTCGCCGTCGGCGATCGCCTTCGTCGCCTGCGCCGACAGCGCCTCGATCACGCGCCCGGCCAGCGCCGGCAGTTCCAGATGCCCGGCGTCGGCGGCCGCCGCGGCGATCACGCTGGCGTAGGCGTTGTCGCCTTCGGGTGCGGTCAGCCGCCCCTGGCGCAGCTGCCGCTTGGCGTCCTCCAGCAGGGTGCCGGCCCGCGACTCGGGCGCGGCGCGCAGCAGCGCGGTGTCCGGGTGAGCCAGCGCGGGACCGGCGGGCGACTGCGCGGCGGGCGCGCCGGCGGGCGCGGGCGCGGCGCGGAAGAAGCCGGGGCCCTGGTCGGCGCCCGGCCGCAGGGCGAGAGCGAGCCCGGCCGCCCCCAGCACCAGCGCGCCGGCGATCCAGGCCGCGCGCGGCAGCGCCCGCAGGCGCGGCAGCGCCGCGGCGACGGCGTCGCGGGGAGCGAAGTGCCGCGGCGGGCGCCGCGGCACGCGCTCGAGCGCCTGCAGCATGTCGTTGGCGTCGTGGAAGCGCTTGAGCGGGTACTTGGCCATCGCGCGGTCGATGAAGCGCTGCCAGTGCCGCAGCGCCGGCGGCAGGCGCGGGATCGGGTCCTGCGCGTGCATCACCGCCATCGACAGCGCGTCCTGCGCCTCGAACGGCAGGCGCCCGGTCAGCATCTCCCAGGTCAGCACGCCCAGCGCGTAGAGGTCGGCGCGGTGGTCGACCTCGTCGCCGCGCGCCTGCTCCGGCGCCATGTAGGCGGTGCTGCCCAGGGCGAGCCCGGCGCTGGTCACGCGGCTGCCGTAGCCGCGCCGCAGGGCGATGCCGAAGTCGGCCAGCATCGGCCGGTCGGACTCGTCGAACAGCACGTTCTCGGCCTTGACGTCGCGGTGCACGACGCCGCGCGAGTGGGCGTAGGCCAGCGCCGAGAGCAGCGCGCGCAGGATCTCGCGCACCCGCGCCTCGTCGCCGGTCAGGTCGCGCTGGCCGAGGTGGCCGCGCGGCATGTAGGGCATGGCGAAGAAGGGCCGGTCGTCGGCGCTGCGCCCGATCTGGTGGATGCCGACGATGTGCGGGTGCTCGAGCCGGCCGATGGTGCGCGCCTCGTTCTCGAAGCGGCGCCGGCCGACCTCGTCGACCAGCGCCTCCGGGCGCATCACCTTGATCGCCACCTCGCGCCCCAGCGCCTCCTGGCGCGCCAGGTAGACGGTCGACATGCCGCCCTCGGCGATCGCGCGCAGCAGGCGATAGCCGGGGATGTCCGGCAACGGCTGCGCGTCGCGGTGGCGGTGAGGATCGTGCATGGCGGCCCCTGTCGGCATTCAGCATAGCCGCGCGCGGTGGCTGCGTGGTGAACTTCCTTCCGGGTCCGCTGTCGTCGCGTCAGCGGTCCTTCTTGCGGCGCACGTAGACCTGCTTGCGCAGCCGCGCCACCACGTCGCCGTCCGCGTCCGCGACCTCGGTCTCGAACCAGTGCAGGTGCTTGCCGCCGCCGTCGGTCGCCTCGCGGATCCGTGCCAGCGCCTCGTCGCCGAGCCGGAACTCGGCGTGCACGGTGCCGCGGCCGGGCTTGACGAACTCGATCTCGGCGGCGCGGTCCCAGACGTAGTAGTCCGGGCCCATCGCCTCCTTGACCAGGATCATCCAGAACGGGTCGGTCATGGCGAACAGGCTGCCGCCGAAGTGGGTGCCGACGTAGTTGCGGTTCCACGGCCGCAGGCGCAGCTCGACGCGGGCGCTGCGCCAGTCCTCGGCCAGGTGGCGCACGCGGATGCCGGCCGCCAGGAACGGCGGCCACAGGTTCATGATCAGGCGCAGGCGGCGGGGCGTCATGCGGCACGGCGGGCTGGGGCGTTGGCCCGCAGCCTACCATACGCAAAAGTATGGATGCAGCGCCCCGGCCGGAGCGCGGGATCAGAACAGCAGCGAGGCCATCCGCCGCCGGTAGCGCCCGACCAGTTCGGCGTCCTCGACCACGCGGAAGGCGTCGATCAGGCTGCGCCGCGGCAGCCCGTCGTCGAAGTCGCGGTCCTGCTGCAGCATGGCCAGGAACTGCGCCAGGCCGGCCTCGGCGTTGCCCTCGACGATCTCGCGCGCGCCGAGCAGGTGCCGCGCGCGCAGGTCGGCGGGATCGGCGGCGATCGCCTGCTCCAGCGCGGCGCGCGGCGGCGCGTCCTTCAGCAGCGCGGCGAAGCCCAGGCGCGCGCGCGCCTGCACGCTGCGGTCGTCGGTGGCCAGGTTGGCGGGCAGGGCGTCGAGCAGGCGCCCGGCCTCCTCGGACTCGCCGGTGCGCAGCAGCGCCAGGGCCAGGTCGAGCTTCAGCTCGTCCTGGCCGGGGTCGGCCGCCACCGCCTCGCGCAGCCGCGCGACCTCGGCGACCGGATCGGGCGGCGCCGCCTCGGCGCCCGCGTCGGCGTCGGCCGCGGCCTCGCCGGGCACGATGCCGTGGCGGGCCAGGAACTCGCGCACCTGGCCTTCCGGCAGCGCGCCGGGGAAGCCGTCGACCGGCTGGCCCTCGATCAGCAGGAACACCGTGGGCACCGAGCGGATCTGGAAGGCGGCGGCCAGCTGCGGCTCGCGGTCCACGTCGACCTTGGCCAGCACGAACGCGCCGCCGTATTCGGCGGCCAGCTTCTCGAGGATCGGGCCGAGGGTCTTGCACGGGCCGCACCATTCCGCCCAGAAATCGATCAGCACCGGCGTCTGCAGCGACTGCTGCAGGATCTCGGTCTCGAAGTTGGCGGCGGTGGCGTCGACGACGTGGCGCGATGCGGCGGCGGGGTCGGAAGGTAGGCCATTGAGCAGCATGAGGAATCCCGGTTGCGGACGAGGGGGGGCGCCGGCGGCGCGTCGTCCAAAGAGGTGGCGATGCTCGCGCAGGATACAAGACATGTAAGGAATTCTTGACATCGTTCCGGATGCGACGCCAGGATGCCGCGTCGTTTCCACTGCAGGCGCATCGTGCACGCCTTTCCGACTCCTTCCGGCGCCCGCGGTCCGGCGGTCGCCTTCGGCGAGCGCTTCGCCCGCCGCATGGCGGCCGCGCTGGCCGGCCTGGGCGTCTTCGCCGCCGTGGCCGTGGTCGCGCAGGGCCGGTGGCCCGCGTTCGCGGCGGTCGCGTGCTGCCTGGCGTTGTCGCCCTGGTTCCGCGGCCGTGCGCTGCGCGACGAGCGCCGACGCCGCGGGGCGCTGGAGGACGAACGCGACGTGGCGCTGCGCGCCCACGGCGAGCGCGCGTTCCGGGCCGCCGCCAGCGCCGCCGTGGCCGTCCTGGCCGTCGCGCTGGCGATCCCGCCGCTGCGCGAGGCGCTGCTGTCGGGGCCGCCGCTGCGCTTGCCGGGGCTCCTGCTGTGCGCGCTCGTCGCCGCCGACCTGGCCGGCCACCTGGCGGTCGCTTCGGCGTACCGCCGGGCGCGCCGGTGAACGGCACCCCGGTCGCCAACGACATCCGCCGGCTGCGCGCCGAGCGCGGGGAGATGACCCAGCAGGCGCTGGCCGACGCCTGCGGGGTGACCCGGCAGACGATCATCGCCCTCGAGGCGGGGCGCTACGGCCCCTCGCTGGCGCTGGCGTTCCGGATCGCGCGGGCGTTCGGGCTGGGGGTCGAGGACGTGTTCCGGTGGACGGGATGAGGCGCGATCCGCGCGCGGCCGCGCTCGCGCTCGGCGCCCACGCGCTGACCTGGGGCGCGGTGCTGGCGTTTCCGCGGGCGTTGTCGCTGCCGGGCGGGCTGCCGCTGTCGCTGCCGGGCGCGAGCGGGGTGCCGCATGCAGGCTGGTTCAACGCGCTGGCCTTCGTGCTGCCCGGCGGCGCGCTCGCGCTGACCGCCTGGCGTGCCCGCCGCCGGCTCGGGGCAGACGCCTCGCTGTGGGCGGGCGTCGCTCTGCGGTTGTGGCTGCTGGCCGCGCTGCTGTTCGCCGCGCAGGGCCTGTTGCCTTTGGACCCCAACGAACTGGACGCGGGCCGCAGCCGCGCGCACGCGGCCGCCTGGACGGCTTGGGCGCTGGCGTTCGGCGCGGCGGCGGTGCTGTCGGCGGCGGCGCTGCCGGGGCGGCGGGGCTCGGCGGCCGCCGCGGTGGCCGTGGCCCTGGTCTGGACGCTGGCGACGCCGGGCGTCGTCGACCGCCTGCTGCTGGCGCTGTGGAGCCTGTGGACGCTGTGGATGGCCTGGCGGCTGCCGCCCCGGGGCGTGTGAAGGCGCCGGTCGCGGGGCGCGCGCGACCTGCCGCCGCGGAGTCCTACGCCGTCGGCAGCGAGGCGTGCAGCACGCGGTCGCGGCCCTCGGCCTTGGCGCGGTAGAGGGTGGCGTCGGCGATCTCCTGCAGCGAACCCGGGTCGGCGCTGTCGGCGGGCGCGGTGGCGATGCCGACCGAGGCGGTGACCGGGCCCAGGGTCTTGCCCATGTGCAGGATGGTGGTGGCCGAGATCGCGGTGCGGATCTCGTTGCCGCGGCGGACCGCGGTCTCGCCGTCGACCTCGGGCAT
The DNA here is from genome assembly GCF_021191635.1 of Alterluteimonas quercicellularis. GTDB lineage: Bacteria > Pseudomonadota > Gammaproteobacteria > Xanthomonadales > Xanthomonadaceae > Luteimonas > Luteimonas quercicellularis. The sequence goes on along the minus strand of NZ_JAIWPR010000016.1, from coordinate 76,431 downwards.
GATCACCGTGAACTCCTCGCCGCCGTAGCGGCAGGCGAGATCCTCGCTGCGGACCTGCGACTGCAGCACGCGCCCCACCTGCGCCAGCACCGCGTCGCCGGCGGCGTGGCCGTGGCGGTCGTTGAACTGCTTGAAGTGGTCCACGTCGAGCATCAGCAGCGACAACGGCAGCCGGCGGCGCTCGCAGCGCAGCATCTCGCGCTGCAGGCTCTCCTCCAGGTAGCGGCGGTTGAACAGCCCGGTCAGCGGGTCGCGCAGCGACTGCACGCGCAGGGTCTCGCGCAGCTGCAGGTTGGCCAGCGCCATGCCCATCTGCTCGGCGATCGAGATGATGATCGCGGCGTCGTTGTCGTCGTCGGGGCGGTCGCTGGTCGGCGCGGTCACGTGCAGCAGGCCGAGCGAGTTGTTCTGCGCGGCCAGCGGCACGCACAGCGACGACAGCCCGTCGACCGGCACGTCGGGATCGATGTGCGCGCAGCGCAGCCCGCCCTGGCGCCCGCGGGTGTAGTGCGGCTGGCCCCGGCGCAGCGCCCAGCACTGGTCGTTCATGAGCACGTCGCCGCTGCTGACGATGCGCTCGCCGAAGCTGCCGGCGCTCTCCAGGAAGTTCTGCGAGGTGCGCGAGAGGTAGCAGCGGCCGCTGGCGCCCGGCACCAGGTCCTCGATCGTGCGCGCGGTCAGCGTCATGATCTCGTCGCGGGTCTGGCAGCTCTGCAGCATGCCCGCGTAGACGCTCTGCGCGCGCCGCTGCTCGGCCAGGGCGTCGCGTTGGGCGAGCGACTGCTGCAGGTCGCGCACGGCGGTGCGCGCCTCGCGTTCCAGCCGGCGGCTGCGCCGGTTCTCGATCGCCAGGCTGGCCAGCAGCAGGCCCAGCACCGCCAGCGAGCCGGTGAGCGCCAGCACGATGAAGACGATCAGGTTGCCGGCCTCGCGCTGGCTGCGCGCCTGGCGCTGCTTCAGCAGGTCCGACTCGGCGGCCAGCATCTCCCGGCTGATCGCGCGGAAGCGGGCGACGCGCTGCAGGCTGGCGTCGATGCGCGACTGGCGCTCGGACTCGCTCAGCGCGGCCAGCGCGGGGGCGTCGAGCAGGATCTGCAACGCCCGCGTGTGCTCCAGGATCGCCTCGTTGAAGCGGCGGGCGCGGGCCTGCTGCTCGGGGTTGTCGGCGGTCACCGCGATCAGGTCGCCGCCCAGGCGCTCGGCGCGGGCGATGGCGTCGAAATACTGCGGGCGATAGGGGCTGCGCGCGGTCAGCCGATAGGCCCGCGCGCTGGACTCGGCCGCCAGCACCGCGCCCTCGGCGGAGTCGAGCAGGTTGATGACGCGGTAGCTGTGCTCCAGCCAGCGGTTGGTCTGGCTCAGGCTGCGCACGCCGGTCACCGCGGCGATGCCGGTGCCCGTCAGCAAGGCCAGCGCCAGCAGCACGGCGGGGATGCGCAGGCGTCGGTAGCGGGCGGGCTGGCCGGTCATTGCGGGCAGTCTACCGGCGGGGCGCAAGGCCCGCGTGCACGCCGCGTGGTGGCGCAGGCGCCTGTGCGGGCCCCGCGTGCGCAGCGAGTTCCGTGCGCCCGCCGCGTGGCGGCGCGTGCTCCCATGCGGTCCGCACGTGCCGCGGCGGGCCCGTTGCGTCCGCCGCGTGGCGGCCCGCGGGCGGCTGCGTTAGGCTTGCCGGCCCTCTCCCCCGACTGCCGCCACCGTGTCGACCGACGCCGCTCCCGTTCCCGCACGCCCCTACGATCCCGCCGCCGTCGAGGCCGCCGCGCAGCGCTTCTGGGACGCGACCGGGGCCTTCGAGGTGCGCGAGGACGCGGAAGGGGAGAAGTTCTACTGCCTGTCGATGCTGCCGTACCCGTCCGGCGCGCTGCACATGGGGCACGTGCGCAACTACACCATCGGCGACGTCATCAGCCGCTACCAGCGCATGGCCGGCCGCAACGTGCTGCAGCCGATGGGCTGGGACGCGTTCGGGCTGCCGGCCGAGAACGCGGCGATCAAGCACGCCACCGCGCCGGCGAAGTGGACCTACGCCAACATCGAGCACATGCGCGGCCAGCTGAAGGCGCTGGGCTACGCGATCGACTGGAGCCGCGAGTTCGCCACCTGCCAGCCGGACTACTACGTCCACGAGCAGCGCATGTTCGTGCGGCTGCTGAAAAAGGGCCTGGCCTACCGCCGCAACGCGGTGGTGAACTGGGACCCGGTGGACCAGACCGTGCTCGCCAACGAGCAGGTCGTCGACGGCCGCGGCTGGCGCTCGGGCGCGCTGGTGGAGAAGCGCGAGATCCCGCAGTGGTTCCTGAAGATCACCGACTACGCGCAGGAACTGCTGGACGGCCTCGACGCGCTGCCCGGCTGGCCGGAATCGGTCAAGACCATGCAGCGCAACTGGATCGGTCGCAGCGAGGGCCTGGAGATCGCGTTCAGGGTCGACGGCGAGGACCTGCCGCCGGAGCTGAGGGAACTCGTCGTCTACACCACGCGCCCGGACACGCTGATGGGGGCGACCTTCATCAGCATCGCCGGCGAGCACCCGCTGGCGCTGCGCGCCGCGCAAGGCAATCCGGAACTCGCCGCGTTCCTCGATGAGCTCAGGCGCGGCGGGGTCTCGGAAGCCGAGCTGGAGACCCAGGAAAAGCGCGGCATGGCCACCGGGCAGTGGGCGATCCACCCGGTCACCGGCGAGGACGTGCCGATCTACGTGGCCAACTTCGTGCTGATGGGCTACGGCACCGGCGCGGTGATGGCGGTGCCCGCGCACGACCAGCGCGACTGGGAGTTCGCCCGGGCCTACGGCCTGCCGGTGCGGCCGGTGGTCGTGCCGCCGGCGGTGCGCGACGCGCTGGCCGAGGTGGCCGGCGACGTGGCCCACGACGCCGACCCGTTCCAGGCCGCGCTGGCCGGCGGCTCGGTCGACGCCTACGACACCGCGGCCGCGGTGGCGGTGGTGCGCGACTACCTGGAGGGCATCGAGCAGCGCGGCGCGTTCACCGAGCGCGGCACGCTGATCAACTCCGGCGAGTACGACGGCCTCGACTTCGATGGCGCCTTCGCCGCGCTGGCCGAGCGCTTCGAGCGCGAGGGCGGCGGCGCGCGCCGGGTCAACTTCCGCCTGCGCGACTGGGGCGTGAGCCGCCAGCGCTACTGGGGCTGCCCGATCCCGGTGATCTACTGCGACGCCTGCGGCGCGGTGCCGGTGCCGGAGGACCAGCTGCCGGTGGTGCTGCCCGAGGACGTGGCCGACGCCTTCTCCAAGGGCGTCGTACAGTCGCCGATCAAGGCCGATCCCGAATGGCGGCGCACCATCTGCCCGCAGTGCGGCGGCCCGGCCGAGCGCGAGACCGACACCTTCGACACCTTCATGGAGTCGAGCTGGTACTACGCCCGCTACACCTCGCCGGGCGCGGCCGACATGGTCGACGAGCGCGCCAGGTACTGGACGCCGGTCGACCAGTACGTCGGCGGCATCGAGCACGCGATCCTGCACCTGCTGTACTTCCGCTTCTACCACAAGCTGCTGCGCGACGAGGGCCTGGTCGACAGCGACGAGCCCGCGGTCAACCTGCTGACCCAGGGCATGGTGATCGCCGAGACCTACTACCGCGAGGCCGACGACGGCGCGCGCGAGTGGTTCAACCCCGCCGACGTCGAGGTCGAGCGCGACGACAGGGGGCGGGTGACCGGCGCGACGCTGAAGGCCGACGGGCGCCCGGTGCGGATCGGCGGCATCGAGAAGATGTCGAAGTCGAAGAACAACGGCGTCGATCCGCGCGCGATGGTCGACAAGTACGGCGCCGATACCGTGCGCCTGTTCTCCATGTTCGCCGCGCCGCCGGACCAGTCGCTGGAGTGGAACGAGTCCGGCGTGGAAGGCATGGCGCGCTTCCTGCGCCGGCTGTGGACCCAGGTCGCGCGCCACGCCGCCGCCGGCCCGGCGCCGGCCGCTGCGGACGGGCAGGCGCCCACGCCGGCGCAGCGGGCGCTGCGCCGGCAGCTGCACGAGACCATCCAGAAGGTCGGCGACGACTACGGCCGCCGGCACAGCTTCAACACCGCGATCGCCGCGATCATGGAGCTGCTGAACCACGTCGCGCGCTTCGACGAGGCGGGCGAAGGGGCGCGTGCGCTGCGGCAGGAGGCCTTCGAGGCCATGGTGCGGATGCTCAACCCGATCGCCCCGCATGCCGGCCACGCGCTTTGGCAGCTGCTGGGCCACCCGGAGACGCTGCTGGAGGACGCCGGCTTCCCGCAGGCCGACCCCGCCGCGCTGGCCCGCGACGCGGCGGTGCTGGCGGTCCAGGTGAACGGCAAGCTGCGCGGCACCATCGAGGTCGCGGTGGACGCCGAGCGCCCCGCGATCGAGGCGCAGGCGCTCGACGAGCCCAACGTCGCCCGCTTCCTGGAAGGCAAGCAGGTGCGCAAGGTGATCGTGGTGCCCGGCAAGATCGTGAACATCGTCGCCGCCTGAGCGCGGCGGCGGCTTGCCCGGCCCCGTTCCCTCGTCCAGACTCCCGCCATGCGCAGACTCCTTCCCCTCGTCCTGCTGTCGACCCTGTTCCTGGGCGCCTGCGGGTTCCACCTCCGCAACGCGCTGGCGCTGCCGCCCGACCTCGGGCCGGTGCGCGTGGTCGCCAAGGACCCCTACAGCCCGCTGATCGAGTCGGTCGGGCTGGCGCTGACCCGCGCCGGCGGCGAGGTGGTGCCCGCCGCCACCCCGCGCGTGGCCACCCTGGAGCTGCTGTCCGAGCGCTGGGCGAGCACCCCGATCGCCATCGACGAGGTCGGCCGCGCGCAGGAGTACTCGCTGCGCTACGCGGTGGTGTTCCGCCTGCGCCGGGCCGACGGCAGCGATCTCGTGCCGCAGCAGGCCATCGAGCTGTCGCGCGACTTCGTGCAGGAGTCCGACGGCCTGGTCGGCACCGACAGCGAGCGCGAGCTGCTGGCCCGCGAGATGCGCCGCGAGATGGTCGCCTCGATCATCCGCCGGATCGACGGCGCCTCGCGCCAGCCATGAGCGGCCGGCCGGCGCGCATCCCGCGTCCCGCGGCATGGAACTGACCCCCGAACGCCTGGTGGCCCAGCTCGGCGGCGGGCCGTTGTCGCCGGCCTACCTGATCGCCGGCCCCGAGCCGCTGCGGGTGCTGGAGGCGGCCGACGCGCTGCGCGCCCGCGCCCGCGAGCAGGGCTACGCCGAGCGCGAGGTGTTCGAGCCCGACGGCCGCGACATCGACTGGGCCGCGCTGGAGGCCAGCCTGCGCGCGCCCAGCCTGTTCTCCGCCCGCCGGGTGATCGAGATCCGCCTGCCGACCGCCAAGCCGGGCAAGGACGGCGCCGCGGTCATCGCCGGCTTCTGCGAGGCGCCGCCCGACGACGTCCTGCTGCTGGTCACCGGCGGCGAGTGGAGCCGCCAGCACGGCGGCAAGTGGAGCGAGGCGGTGGGACGGGTCGGCCGCATCGCGATCGCCTGGGCGGTCAAGCCGCACGAGATGCCCGAATGGATCGAGCGGCGGCTGCGCGCGCGCGGCCTGGTCGCCGACCGCGAGGCGGTGCAGCGGCTGGCCGACCGCGTCGAGGGCAACCTGCTCGCCGCCGCGCAGGAGATCGACAAGCTGGCCCTGCTGGCCGACGGCGAGCCGCTGGACGCGGCGCGGATGGAGACCCTGGTCGCCGACGCGGCGCGCTTCGACGTCTTCCGCCTGCTCGATACCGCGCTGTCGGGCCAGGCCGCGCAGGCGGTGCGCATGCTCGCCGGCCTGCGCGCCGAGGGCGAGGCGGTGCCGGCGCTGATGGGCATGGTGGTGATGGAACTGCAGCGCGCGGCGGCGCTGGCGCGGGTCCAGGCCCGCGGCGGCGACCTCGCCGGCGAGTTCCGCGCGCAGCGGGTGTGGGATTCCAAGCAGGCGGTCTACCGGCGCGCGCTGCAGCGCCACCCGGCCGAGCGCTGGGAGCGCTTCCTGGCGCAGGCGGGACGGATCGACCGCATCGCCAAGGGCCGCGCCGCGGGCGATGCCTGGCAGGTGCTCGAGCGCCTGCTGGTGGCGGTCGCCGAGCCGCGCGCCGCCGTGCTGGCGGCGCCGCCGCGCTGACTTCGCCGAGTATGGACGCGCCGGGCATGGCCGCGCCGTCGCCGCTGCTGGTGCTCTACGGCGGCACCTTCGACCCGGTCCACGCCGGCCACCTCGCCATCGCCCGCGCCGCGCGCGACCGGCTCGGCGTGCCGGTCCACCTGATGCCGGCCGCGGACCCGCCGCACCGGCCGGCGCCCGGCGCCGGCGCCGCCGCGCGCGTCGACCTGCTGGAGCGCGCGGTCGCCGGCGAGCCGGGGCTCCGGGTGGACACCCGCGAGCTCCGGCGCGAGGGCCGCAGCTACACCGTCGATACCCTGCGCGCGCTGCGCGTCGAGACCCCCGCGCGGCCGGTCGCGCTGCTGGTCGGGGCCGACGGCTTCCGCGGCCTGCCCGCCTGGAAGGACTGGCGGGCGCTGTTCGAGCTGGCCCATTTCGTGGTCGCCGAGCGCGCCGGCGACCCGCTGGACCGCGACCTGCCGGCGCCGCTGGCCGCGGCCGCCGCCGGCCGCTGGACCGACGATCCGGCCGATCTGGCCGATCTGGCCGCCGCGCCGGCCGGGCGGGTGTTGCGGCTGCGGCAGCCCCTGCACCCCGGCTCGGCCACCGAGATCCGGCGCCGCATCGCCGCCGGGGAGCCCTGGCGGGAGCTGGTGCCGCCGGCGGTCGCCGCGCGCATCGAGGCGGCGAACCTGTATGCACGCGGCGGCGACACCGGCCGGCCGCTATAATCGGCGCCAAATCCCAGAGTCCAGCGCATTGACCAGTTCCGCCCACGTCATCAAGACCCGCCTGCCCAACCCGCCGCCATCGGCCGACGTCCTGCTCGAGCAGGTGCGCGCGGCCACCGAGGAACTGAAGGCGCGCGACACCGTCGAGATCGACGTCCGCGGCAAGACCAGCGTCTGCGACTACATGGTCGTCGCCTCGGGCACCTCCAGCCGGCACGTGAAGTCGATCGCCGACGAGGTGGTCAAGTACGCCAAGCGCCTCGACGTCCAGCCGCTGGGCGTGGAGGGCGAGCGCGAGGCCGAGTGGGTGCTGGTGGACCTGGGCGACGTGGTGGTGCACGTGATGCTGCCGCGGGTGCGCGAGTTCTACGCGATCGAGCGCCTGTGGACGGTCGGCGACCAGCCGCCGGACGCGGCGTCCGCGGAGCGCTGAGGCCCGGGGCGACAGGGTGAAGGCGCGCCTGATCGCCGTGGGCGAACGCGCGCCCGGCTGGGTGGCGGAAGGCTTCGCCGAGTACCGCAAGCGGCTGTCGCACTGGCTGCCGCTGGACCTGGTCGAGATCGAGCCCGGCCTGCGCGGCAAGGGCCGCGACGCCGCGCGCGCGCGCCAGGACGAGGGCGCGCGGGTGATCGCCGCGCTGCCGAAGAACGCCTGCGTGGTGGCGCTGGACGGCGGCGGCCGCGCCCACTCCTCGGAGGACCTGGCCCGCCGGCTGGAGCACTGGCGCGGCCAGGGCCGCGACCTGGCCCTGCTGATCGGCGGCCCCGAGGGCCACGCGCCCGAGGTCCTCGCGCGCGCCGACGAGCAGTGGTCGCTCGGCCCGCTGACCCTGCCGCACATGCTGGTGCGGCTGGTCGCCGCCGAGCAGCTCTACCGCGCCGCCGCGCTGCTGGCCAACCATCCCTACCACCGCGCCTGAGCGCGCTCCCGCCACGCCGCACCGGGCCCCGCCCGCGTGCGCGGGCGGGGCGTCGCGCTACTGGCGGTCGAGGCGGAAGTCCACCGGCACCAGGCCCAGCGCCTGCACGGGCTCGCCGTTGCGGACCGCCGGCTGGAAGCGCCACTGCCGCAGCACGTGCCGGCGCGCGGCCTCGTCCAGCACCCGGTGCCCGCTGCTGCGGTGCACGTGCACCTCGATCGGCCTGCCGTCGATGTCGACCAGCACCTGCAGCAGCACCGTGCCTTCCAGCTGGCCGCGGATCGCGGCGCCGGGGTAGGGCGGCGGCGTGGCCTGCGCATAGGCCAGCTGCACGCCCGTCGCCGGTCCGCTCTCGGCGGCCACCGGCGCGGTGGCGAACGCTTCGGTTGCGGCGTCGGCGACGTCGGCCAGCGCGGGCATCGGCAGCGGCGGATCGGAGGCGATGGGCGCCACCGCCGGCGGCGCGACCGCGACCGGCCGCGGCGGCGCGACCGGCGTGGCGGGGCGCGGCCGCACGAGGTCCACGTCGATGGGCTGCGGCGGCGGGGGCGCGGGCGGTTTCGGCCGCGGCACGATCCAGTCCATGGTCAGGGTGGGCGCTTCGTCCGCCAGGCCGGCCAGCTGCGGGCGGCTGAGCGGCACCAGCAGCAGCGCCAGGGCGCAGGCGTTGAGCAGCAGGGTGCCGGTGATGCCGGCGATGCGGACGGGATCGGGACGGCATGCGTGTTGCGAGGGCTGCTGGACCATGGACCACCTCCTGCGCGTTGGGGTGATGCCGATAACGCGCGAGCGGTCGCGCCGGGGTCGCGGCCCGCGGCCGCGCCGCGCCGGCCGCCCGCGGACGCCGGCGAGGACAGCATCGCGCGCGCCGGTCCGCCCGCGCAAGATGCGCCAGGGCCTGCGGATGCGAACGGCATGCCGTGCGCGCCCGCAGGCCCTAGACTGCGGCGCAACCGCCGCGCCGGAACGCCGCCATGACCGACCATGCGAACGCCGCGCATCGCGCGCGGCGCGCCGCCGCAGCGGGTGCGCCCGCCGCCCGGGCATCGGCCCGCTCCCGGGCTGCCATGCCACCGTCTTCCGAGCCGCCCGGCCCGCCGTGGCCTCGCGACATCCGCTCCCGCCGAGGCGAGGGCATGAAGCGCTGCCGCCGCTTCGCCGCCGGCCTGTCGGTCCTCCTTGCGGCGGGCTGCTCCCTGTCCGATTCGGGCATCGTCCCCACCGCGCAGGGCACCGTGCACGTCGGCCCGGGTCGGCCCGTCGCAGGGATCTTCGATTGCGCGCAACGCCGGCTGGCGGAACTCGGCGCACGGGAGGCGTCGTGGGACCACGAGGTCACGCTGCGCGACGAGGCGAGCGGCAGGCTGGAGACCGGGCATTTCGACGACGACAACGTCTCGGGCTTCCGCCTGCGCCTGCAGTACCGGCCCGTCGACGGTGCGGTCGACCTGCGACTGCGGGGCGCAGGCGCCTACTTCACCGACCTGGGCGTGGAAGGCGCCCTGGACGAGTTCGAGCAGGGTTTCGAGTCCTGCCTGTCGCCGGAGCGCTGAGCGCGGCCGGGCAGGTCGTTCCGGCGTCGGTGGCCGGCGCCGGGCCCGCGCGACGCGGACCCGGCGGGGCGGCGGTCGGTCAGCCGGCGTCGCCGGCGGGGTCGGGGTCGTCGCCGGGCTTGCGGTCCAGCCCGCCCTGGTCGGGGTCGGGCTTGCGGCGCTTGCCGAGGTTGCGGGCGTCGTCGCGGTCGCGCGGCTGGCGCTCGGCGTAGCCGGACTTGTCGGCGTCGTCGCCGGCGGGGGTGTCCTTGCGGGAGGGAGCCATCGCGCGCGCCCTCAGCGGCCGAGCTCGAAGACCACGTCCAGCGAGGCGCTGAGCGTGCTCTCGCCGGGCGAGACCGGGCTGGAAGCGGTGTCGGCGGCCATCGCCATCGCCCGCATCTGCGGCATCGGGCGCACGAAGCCGCCGCCCTCGCTGATGCTCACGATCCGGCGCACGCGCAGGCCGAGCGACTCGGCGTACATGGTCGCGCGCTTCTGCGCCAGGTCCAGCGCCTTGCGGCGCGCCTCGTCGTAGACCGCCTCGGGCTGGTCGATCTCGAAGCTGGGGCCGTTGACCTGGTTGGCGCCGCTGGCGACCAGGGCGTCCAGCACCTCGCCGAGCTTGGCCACGTCGCGCACCTTCAGGCTGACGGTGTTGTTGGCCTGGTAGCCGGTGATGGCCGGCGCCTCGTTGTCGCTGTGGCGGTACTGCGGGTACACGTTGAGGCCGGAGGTCTGGACGTCGCGCTCGGCGATGCCGGCCGCGCGCACCGCGCGCATCAGCCGGGTCATCTGCTCGGCGTTGGCGCGCAGCGCGGCGTTGGCGTCGGCGGCCTGGGTGACCACGCCGGCCGAGAGGGTGGCCACGTCGGGCACGCGGCTGGCCTCGGCCTGGGCGCTGACCGACAGCAGGGTGCCGTCGGCGGGGATCGGTGCGGCCTGCACCGGGGGCGTGGACTGGGCGTTGGCGGACATGGGCGAAGCGAGGGTTCCGAAGGCGAGGCCGGCGGCGGCCAGGGCCGCGGCGAGGGGGCGCAGGGTCATGATGGACGGGTCTCCATGGATGGGGGAAGGGTCGGTGCGCCCCAGTGAACGGGCCGTGAGCCTGAATGGGGTCGAGCGGCGTCGTGCCGCGGTTCATCGCGGCGCAGCGGGTATCCTGTGCCCATGCTGTTGCTTGCCTCGAAATCGCCCCGGCGCCGCGAGCTGCTGGGGCGTCTGGGCGTGCCGTTCGCGGTCCTGGACATCGACGTTCCCGAAGTGCGCCGGCCGGACGAGAGCCCGGAGGCGTACGTGCGCCGCGTCGCCGGCGAGAAGGCGGAAGCCGGCTGGCGCGCGGCGCCGGCGGAGGCCTCGGCGGTGCTCGCCAGCGACACCGAGGTGGTGCTGGGCGGCCGCGTCTACGGCAAGCCCGCCGACGGGGCGGAAGCGGCGGCGATGCTGCGCAGCCTGTCCGGCCGCGCCCACCGCGTACTCTCGGCGGTGGCGCTGCGGACCGCGTCGGGGCTGGAGGAGACGCTGGTGGAGACCGAGGTGGTGTTCGAGCGCATCGACGAGGCCGACCTGGCCGCCTACGTCGCCGGCGGCGAGCCGATGGGCAAGGCCGGCGGCTACGGCATCCAGGGCGGCGCCGAGCGCTTCGTGTCGCACCTGTCGGGCAGCTACTCCGGGGTGATGGGCCTGCCGCTGCACGCCACCGCCAGGCTGCTGCGCGCGGCGGGGCTGCTGTGAGCCGGTCGCCGGCGCGCCGCTGCGGCGTGGCGCTGACATGACCGGGGACCGTACCCTCGCCCCGTCCCTCTCCCGCCTGCGGGAGAGGGAGCGCCGGTGCCGTGCGGGAGCGGCGATGATGGATGCCTGCCGCGGCCGCGGCGCCAGCTGAGGAGCGACGGGCGGTATGTCGGAGGAGATCCTGGTCAACGTCACCCCGCGCGAGACCCGCGTGGCCGTGGTCGAGAACGGCATGCTGCAGGAGCTGCACATCGAGCGCGGCGGCAGCCGCGGCGTGGTGGGCAACATCTACAAGGGCCGGGTGCAGCGGGTGATGCCCGGCATGCAGGCGGCCTTCGTCGAGATCGGCCTGGACCGCGCGGCCTTCCTGCACGCCAACGACGTGATGCGCGCGCTGCCGGCGCCGGAGATGGACGCCGAGGCCGGCGCGCTGCCGGTGCCGGCCCCGGTGCCGCCGATCGCCGAGCTGCTGCGCGAGGGGCAGGACGTGGTGGTGCAGGTGGTCAAGGAGCCGATCGGCAGCAAGGGCGCGCGCCTGACCACGCAGATCAGCATCCCGTCCCGCTACCTGGTGCTGCTGCCGCAGTCGAGCGTGGTGGGGGTGTCGGCGCGCATCGAGGACGAGTCCGAGCGGCGGCGGCTGAAGACGCTGGTCTCCGACCTCGCCCAGCAGGCCGGCCGCCACGGCTACATCGTGCGCACGAACGCGGAAGGGCAGCCGGCCGAGGCGCTGGCCGAGGACATCGCCTACCTGGCGCGGGTCTGGGCCCTGGTCGGCGAGGCCTCGGCCGCCGCGCGCGTGGGTGCCTGCGTGTACGAGGACCTGACCCTGCCGATGCGCGCGGTGCGCGACCTGATGCGCCGTGACGTGGAGAAGGTCAAGGTGGACTCGCGCGAGACCTTCGACCGCCTGCGCGGCTTCGCCGCGCGCTACATGCCGGCGCTGGCCGACGGCGAGGGCGGCCCGCTGGCCGAGCGCATCGAGCACTACGGCGGCGCGCGGCCGATCTTCGACCTGTACGGGGTCGAGGACGAGATCCAGCGCGCGCTGGACAAGCAGGTGCCGCTGAAGTCGGGCGGCTACCTGGTCATCGACCAGACCGAGGCGATGACTACCGTCGACGTCAACACCGGCTCGTTCCTGGGCCAGCGCAACCTCGAGGAGACGGTCTACCGCACCAACCTGGAGGCGGCGCAGGCGGTGGCGCGGCAGCTGCGCCTGCGCAACCTGGGCGGGATCATCATCATCGACTTCATCGACATGATCGATCCGGAGCATCGCCGCCAGGTGCTGCGCACGCTGGAGAAGTCGCTGGCGCGCGACCACGCCAAGACCACGGTGTACGACTTCTCGCCGCTGGGGCTGGTGGAGATGACCCGCAAGCGCACGGTGGAGAGCCTGGAGCGGCAGCTCTCCGAGACCTGCCACACCTGCGGCGGGCGCGGCATGCTCAAGACCGCGGAGACGGTGACCTACGAGATCTTCCGCGAGATCGTGCGCGCGGTGCGCCAGTTCGAGTCGGCGCGGCTGCTGGTGATCGCCTCGCCGAAGGTGGTCGCGCGCATCACCGACGAGGAATCGACCGCGGTCGCCGAGCTGGAGGAGTTCCTCGGCAAGACCATCCGCTTCCAGGCGGACGAGCAGTACCTGCAGGAACAGTTCGATGTCGTGCTGCTTTGAAGCCGGGAATCGGGAATCGGGATTCGGGATTCGGGAAAGCGGGGTTTCCGGTTGCCGGTCGTGCGCGGTGGGGGTGAGGGGGCCGCGTCGCGGATGACCGCCATGCGCCGCCATGCGGGTCGCGCCGGGACGTGGCTGTGGTACCTGCTCGCGCTGGTGCTGGTGCTGATGGCGCTGACCGCCGGCGTCGCCTCGCAGCTGCTGCTGCCGCTGGCCGAGCGCCACCCGGAGCGGGTCGCGCAATGGCTGAGCGAGCGCAGCGGCCGTCCGGTGCGCTTCGACACCCTGGAGACCGAGTGGACCCGGCGCGGGCCGCTGCTGCGCGTGGGCGGCCTGCGCATCGGCGAAGGCGCGCAGCCGGTGTCGGTCGGCGCGGCGGAGATCCTGGTCTCGCAGTACGCCGGCCTGCTGCCGGGACGCTCGCTGACCGAGCTGCGCCTGCGCAACGTGCACCTGCACCTGCAGCGGCGCGACGACGGCAGCTGGCACGTGCGCGGGCTGCCGGGCGAGCAGGCCGACGGCGAGGACCCCTTCGCCGGCCTCGAGCGCCTGGGCGAGGTGCAGGTGCTCGGCGGCCGCCTGGACATCGACGCGCCGGGGATCGGGCTGCAGACCCACGTGCCGCGCATCGACGTGCGCCTGCGCGTGGACGGCGACCGCGTGCGCGCCGCGGCCCGCGCCTGGCGGGTGGAGTCGGGCGCGCCGATGCGCATGGCGCTGACGCTGTCGCGCGCCAGCGGCGACGGCCGCGCCTGGGCCGGCATCGAGCGCGCCGACCTCGACGGCTGGTCGCCGCTGCTGCGCCACGCCGGCGTGGCGGTGGTGGACGGCCACGGCGACGCCGGCGCATGGGTCTCGCTGCAGGCGCGGCGGATCGTCGGCGTGCGCGCCCGCGCCGACCTCGAGGACGTGGCGGTGCAGGCCCTGGCCGCCGAGCCCGCCGCCGACGAGGCGCGCTTCGAGCGGCTCGACGCCGACCTGGAATGGCGTCTGGCCGACGGCGGCTGGCGACTGGACGCGCGGCGCCTGCGGCTGCGGACCGGAGGCGCCGCGCAGTCGCTCGACGGCGCGGTGTTCGCCGGCGGCGCGCGGCAGGCCTTCGTCGCGCAGCGGGTCGACGCGGGACCGCTGCTGGCGCTGCTGCCGCTGTCGGACCGGCTCGGCGAAGGCCTGCGCGCCTGGCTGCGCGCGGCCCGGCCCGGCGCGGTGCTGCACGACGTCGAGTACGTGCGCCACGCCGATGGCGACCTGCGCCTGCAGGCGCGGGTGGAGGGGCTGTCGTTCGCGCCCGTGGGCGAGCGCCCTGGGCTGTCCGCGGTCGCCGGCCGGCTGTCGGGCGACGCCGGCGGGATCGTGTTCGAGCCCGACGCCGCCGCGCGCTGGCGGCTGGACTGGCCGGGCGGCTTCTCGGCGCCGCACCTGTTCGGCGTGCGCGGGCGCATCGTCGCCTGGCGCGGCGACGACGGCTGGGAGGTCGCGACGCCCGCGCTGCGGATCGACGGAGACGGCTACGGCGCCGACGTGCGCGGCGGGCTGCGCTTCCAGGGCGACGGCAGCCGCCCCTGGATCGACCTCGCCGCCGAGGTGGACGAGGCGGACGTGACGACGGCCTCGCGCTTCTGGCTGCACCACGAGATGTCGGAGGCGGCGATCGGCTGGCTGGACGATGCGCTGCGCGCGGGCCGCGTGCGCAACGGCCGCGCGGTGGTGTCCGGCGATCTCGACGACTGGCCGTTCCGCGCCGAACCCGGCCGCCTCGCGCCGGGCACCTTCCTCGCCGAGGCCGAGCTGTCGGGCCTGACGCTGCGGTTCCGGCCCGACTGGCCGCCGCTGGAGCGCCTGGGCGGCCGCGTGCGCTTCGTCGCCGACGGTTTCCACGTGCGTGGCAGCGGCGCGGTGGCCGGGGTCGAGCTGCCGCGGCTGGAGGGCGGCATCGCCGCCTTCCGCGACGCCGAACTGCGGGTCGGTGCCGACGCCACCGCCGACGTCGCGGCGATGTTCGCGATGCTGCGGCAGACGCCGCTGTACGAGGGGCTGGACGTACTGGACGGCCTGCGCGCCGAAGGCCCGGCGCGGGGCCGCTTCGCGATGATGCTGGGGCTGCGCGGGGGCGGGCTGCCGGCGATCGACGGCGAGGTCGCGCTGGACGGGGTGCGGGTGAGCGAGCCGGCATGGACGCTGCGGCTCGACCAGGTGCGCGGTGCGCTGCGCTACGACGCCCGCGGGCTGTCGGCCGCCGATCTGGCGGTGCGGGTCGAGGACCGCCCGGGTCGCCTGAGCCTGGCCGCGGGCCCCGGCCACGTCCGCGATCCCGCGCACGTCTTCGAGGGCGAACTGCGCACCGAGCTGCCGGTGGCTGCGCTGATCGACCGCGTGGACGCGCTGGACTGGCTGCGCCCGCATGCCAGCGGCCGCTCCGCCTGGTCGGTCGGGGTGGAGGTGCCGCAGGCGCAGGCGGGGCGCGACGCGCCGCCGGTGCTGCGCCTGCGCTCGGACCTGCGCGGCACCGCGCTGGCGCTGCCGGTGCCGCTGGAGAAGCCCGCCGCGGAGGCGCTGGCCGCCGAGGTGCGCATGGACCTGCCGATCGAGACGGCCGGCCACGAGGTGGCGGTGCGCCTGGGCGACCGGCTCGCCCTGCGCGCCCGCACCGGCGCCGCCGCCACCGGCCTGGGGATCGCCCTGGGCGGTGCCGCGGCGCCGGCGCCGCCGGCCTCCGGGCTGGTGCTGACCGGGCGCACGGGGGCGCTCGCCGCGACCGATTGGGTCGGCCTGCTGGCCGCAGGCGGCGACGGCGGCGGCGTGCCGCTGCGCCGCATCGACCTGCAGGTGGACCGGCTCGCGCTGCTGGGCGGCAGCTTCGCCGACGTGCGCATCCGCGCCGCCCCGGTGGCCGGCGGCACCTCGCTGGGCTTCGAAGGCGCGGCGCTGGCCGGATCGGTGCAGCTGCCCGACGGCGCCGGGCCGGTGGTGGCGCGGTTCGAGCGGATGCACTGGCAGCGCCCGGCGGGCGCCATGCCCGCGCCTGCCGCCGCGACGGCGCAGGCGCCCGCACCGCCCGCCGACGACGCGCTCGATCCCGCGCGGCTGCCGGAGCTGCGCGTCGACGTGGCCGACCTGCGCGTGGGCACGGTGCAGCTGGGACAGGCGCGGCTGCGCACCCGGCCCGCCGCCGACGGCCTGCGCATCGAGCAGCTGCAGGCGAGCGGGCCCGACCAGCGCATCGACGTGACCGGCGACTGGAGCGGCCGCGGCGCCGCCCAGCGCACCCGCATCGACGCCAACGTGCGCAGCGAGGACTACGGTGCGCTGCTGGCCGGGCTCGGCCAGGGCGTGCGCCTGCGCGGCGGCGACGGCGAGATCCGCCTCGAGGCCGCCTGGCCGGGCAGCCCCGCGGGCTTCCGCGTGGACGCGCTGGACGGCCGGCTGTCGCTGTTGGTGAAGGAGGGACAGCTGGTCGACGTGGAGCCGGGCGCCGGGCGCGTGCTCGGGCTGCTCAGCGTGGCCGAACTGCCGCGGCGGCTGACCCTGGACTTCCGCGACTTCTTCGACAAGGGCTTCGCCTTCAACCGGATCGGCGGCGAGGTCCGCTTCGGCGGCGGCCTCGCCCGCGCCGAGCACCTGGTGATCGACGGCCCGGCCGCCGAGATCCGCATCGCCGGCAGCGCCGACCTGCGCGCGCAGGCCTACGACCAGACCATCGACGTGCATCCGAAGTCGGGCAACCTGCTGACCGCGGTCGGCGCGATCGCCGGCGGCCCGCTCGGCGCGGCGGTGGGCGCGGCCGCCAACGCCGTGCTGCGCCGCCCGCTGGGCGAGCTCGGCGCCAGCACCTACCGGGTGACCGGCCCGTGGGCGGACCCGAAGGTGGAAGTGATCCGCGCCGAGCAGTCGCGCGGCACGGCGCCGCCGCCGCAGCCGCCGCAGCTCTAGAGCGCGCTCGCCTTGCGCGCTCCCGGGCGCGCCCCCATCCTGCCAGGATGACCGATTCCCCGCTCGTCCTCGCCCAGTCCCGGCTGCTGTCGCCCGCCGGCCTCGACGACCGCCAGCTCGACCGCGCGTTCTCCGCCCTGCTGGGCCCCGGGATCGACTTCGGCGACCTGTACTTCCAGCATTCGCGCCGCGAGGGCTGGAGCATGGAGGACGGCATCGTCAAGGACGGCACGCACTCGATCGAGCAGGGCGTGGGCGTGCGCGCGATCGCCGGCGAGAAGACCGGGTTCGCCTACTCCGACGATCTCGACGTGGAGGCGCTGCTGGCGGCCTCGGCCTCGGCGCGCGCGATCTCCCGCGACGGCCGCGCGCTGGCGCCGCAGCGCGCCGACGCCGGACGGCCGGCGCGCGCCCGCCTGTACCCGGCGATCGATCCCGTCGAGGGCCTCGACAGCGCGGCCAAGGTCGAGGCGCTGCGCCGCGTCGACCGCCTGCTGCGCGCCGCCGATCCGCGGGTGAAGCAGGTGATGGTGAGCCTGTCGGGCACCGTCGACACCGTGCTGGTCGCGCGCTCCGACGGGGTGATGGCCGGCGACGTGCGGCCACTGGTGCGGCTCAACGTGCAGGTGATCGTGGAGCAGGACGGCCGCCGCGAGTCGGGCTACGCCGGCTACGGCGGCCGCTACGGCTACGAGGAGCTGCTGGCCGACGGCCGCCCCGAGCGCTTCGCGCGCGAGGCGCTGCGGCAGGCGCTGGTCAACCTGGACGCGGTGGACGCGCCGGCCGGGGTGATGCCGGTGGTGCTCGGCCACGGCTGGCCCGGCGTGCTGCTGCACGAGGCGGTGGGCCACGGCCTGGAGGGCGACTTCAACCGCAAGGGCACCAGCACCTACGCCGGCCGCATCGGCGAGCGGGTCGCGGCGAAGGGCGTCACCATCGTCGACGACGGCACCCTGCCGGGCCGGCGCGGCTCGCTCGACGTCGACGACGAGGGCACGCCCACCCGCTGCACCACGCTGATCGAGGACGGTGTGCTGGCCGGCTACATGCAGGACACCCACAACGCCCGCCTGATGGGCGTGGCGCCGACCGGCAACGGCCGCCGCGAGTCGTTCTCGCACCGGGTCATGCCGCGCATGACCAACACCTACATGCTGGCCGGCCAGGACGATCCCGAGGACATGATCCGCTCGGTGAAGCGCGGCCTGTACGCGGTCAACTTCGGCGGCGGCCAGGTCGACATCACCAGCGGCAAGTACGTGTTCTCGGCCACCGAGGCCTACCTGATCGAGGACGGGCGCATCACCGCGCCGGTCAAGGGCGCCACGCTGATCGGCAACGGCCCGGAGACCATGCGCAAGGTGACCCGGATCGGCCACGACCTCGCCCTCGACGACGGCGTGGGCATCTGCGGCAAGGACGGGCAGAGCGTGCCGGTCGGCGTGGGCCAGCCCTCGCTGCTGATCGACGGACTGACGGTGGGCGGGACGAGGGCGTGAGCGCCGGGAATCGGCAGTCGGGATCGGGGATCGGCAACGGCGCACCGCGGAGCCCCCGGCGCAGTCCCGAATCCCTAGTCCCCGATCTCCAATCCCGGCTGCTGCGCGAGCGCCTCGCGCAGCAGCCTGAACAACTCCCGCTGCGCATGCGGCGGCTTGTTCCGCGCGCGCTCCTGGGCGGCGTTGCGCGCGAGCTGGCGCAGGTGCTGGCGGTCGGCGGCCGGGTGCGCGTCGAGCAGTTCGGCCAGCGCGGCGTCGCCCTCGTCGATCAGCCGCTCGCGCCACTGCTCGGCGCGGTGCAGCAGCGCGGTCTCCTGGCGCGCGGCCTCGCCGCCGGCGTCGAGCGCGTCGCGGATCGCCTCCAGCGTCTCGTCGTCCTCGCGGCGCATCTGCTTGGCCAGGTAGGCGAGCTGGCGCTTGCGCGCGATGTGCGAGGTGATGCGGCGCGCCTCGGCGATGTGCGGCAGCAGCCGCTCGGGCACCGGCAGGCGCTCGAGCTGCGCCGGGCTCAGCCCCGCCAGCCGCTCGCCCAGGGCCAGCACCTCCAGCGCCTCGCGGCGCTGCTGGCTGCGGCTGGGCGACAGGTACTCGCCGGTGTCTTCGTCGATGCCGCGCATGCGTTCCGTTCCTCGCCCGGCCCTGCGCCGGCGCATTGGCCCGGCGCGCGCCGCCCCGGACCCTTCCCGTGCAGGATAAGCCATTGACCCCGAACCTCGCCGCTCTTGCCCACGCGCCCGACCTCGACACCGACGCCGCCGCGCGCCTCGACCAGCTCGCCGAGGTGTCGCGGCGCGCGCTCGCGCTGTGCCGTGCGCGCGGCGCCGACCAGGCCGAGGTGGCCTGCTCCGAGGAGCGCGGGCTCAACGTCGGTGTGCGCCTGGGCGAGGTGGAGACGGTGGAGGCCTCGCACGACCGCGGCGTCGCGGTCACGGTCTACTTCGGGCGCCGCAAGGGCAGCGCCAGCACCGCCGACCTGCGCGCCGGCAGCCTGGAGGCCACGGTCGAGCAGGCCTGCGCGATCGCCCGCTACACCGAGGAGGACCCCGCCGCGGGCCTGGCCGACGCGGCGCTGATGGCCACGGACCTGCGCGAGTTCGACAGCTGGCACCCGTGGGCGCTGGAGGCGGACGCGGCGGTCGAGCTGGCGCTGGCCTGCGAGGCGGCCGGTCGCGACGCCGACCCGCGCATCGCCAACTCCGACGGCGCCTCGATGGGCAGCGGACAGTCGCTGGGCGTGTACGCCAACTCGCACGGCTTCCTCGGCGCCAGCCGCGACACCCACCACAGCCTGGGCTGCGCGCTGATCGCCGGCGAGGGCGAGGCGATGCAGCGCGACGGCTGGTACACGATGGCGCTGGCGCGCGAGGACCTGGAATCGCCCGCGGCGGTCGGGCGCAAGGCCGCCGAGCGCGCGCTGGCGCGGCTGGACCCGCGCACCGTGCCGACCGGCGACTGCCCGGTGCTGTTCTCCACCGAGACGGCGCGCTCGCTGGTCGGGCACCTGCTGGGCGCGGTCTCGGGCAGCGCCCAGTACCGGCGCGCCAGCTTCCTGCTCGACAGCGTCGGCGAGCGGCTGTTCCCTGGCTGGTTCTCGGTCCGCGAGCGGCCGTTCCTGATGCGCGGCCTGCGCTCGGCGGCCTTCGACGACGAGGGCGTGGCCACCCGCGAATCGGCGCTGGTCGAGGACGGCGTGCTGCAGCGCTACGTGCTCGGCAGCTACTCGGCGCGCAAGCTCGGCCTGCAGACCACGGCCAACGCCGGCGGCGTGCACAACATCGAGGTGGCGGCCAACGCCGGCGACCTGGCCTCGATGGTGCGCGACCTGGGCCGCGGCCTGCTGGTGACCGAACTGATGGGGCAGGGCGTCAACGCCGTGACCGGCGACTACTCGCGCGGCGCCGCCGGCTTCTGGGTGGAGGGCGGCGAGATCGCCTACGCGGTGGACGGCATCACCATCGCCGGCCGCCTGCGCGAGATGTTCGCGGGCATCCGCGCGGTGGGCAGCGAGATCGATCCGCGCTCGCACATCCGCACCGGGCCGATCCTGGTCGAGCGGATGACCGTCGCCGGCACCGGTTGACATGGAGCGTGTCATGCACTTCGAAGCACTGCATTCAAGAAGACGTCCGCGCGCGCGGGGCCCGCCGCTCGGCCGGGTGGCGGCCTTGGGACCGGGGGCCGGCCTTGCCGGCGGACCGCGCCTGGCCTCGTGGCGGCCCAGGCGCGCGGACGACGCACTCCAAAGTACATGACCCGCTCTAGAATGGCGGGGCGCCGACCGGCGCCGATCCCAGGAGACGCGCCATGACCGACCCCTACGAACCCGCACCGCCCGCGCCCGTCGACAAGAACGGCATCAGCGCCGAGCAGCGGCAGTGGGCGATGTTCGCCCATCTCTCCGCGCTGCTCGGCGGCCTGGTCACCGCGGGCTGGGCCGCCAGCATCGGCTGCGTGCTCGGGCCGCTGCTGATCTGGCTGCTCAAGCGCGAGACCATGCCCTTCGTCGACGACCAGGCCAAGGAGGCGCTGAACTTCAACATCACCATCGCCCTGATCATGGCGGTGCTGTTCCTGCTCGGCGTGCTGACCCTGGGGATCGGCTTCCTGGTGATCGGCCCGCTGATGGGGATCATCGGTCTGGTCGCGCTGGTGTTCATCATCGTCGCCGCGGTCAAGTCCAACGACGGCATCGCCTACCGCTATCCGTTCGCGATCCGGCTGGTGAAGTGAAGTAAGGCGAGACTGCGCGTCCGCGGGGCGGGCGCGCGATGCCGCGGACGGGCCGCGGAGGCAGGCCGGGGTGCCATCGGTTGGGTTGGCCCGGGGTGTTCGCGGACCCATGATGCGGGGGAGGGCGCGATGCCCGCGCCGTCCCGGAGGAGCCGACATGTCCAGCACCGAAGCCTTCACCGTCACATCCGGCGAGCGCAACTGGGCCGCCGCCGCGCACCTGACCGCGCTGGTGCTGGCCCTGCTCACGAGCTGGCTGGCCGGCGTCGCCGGCGTGGTCGGCGCGGGGGCGATCTGGCTGCTCAAGCGCGACGATTCGCCCTTCGTCGCCGAGCACGCGCGCGAGGCGGTCAACTTCAACCTCAGCATGCTGATCTACGCGCTGGTGGCCTGCGCGATCGCGGTGGCGCTGGTCGGCGTCACCGTGCTCACCCTGGGCCTGGGCGCGATCCTGACCCTGCCGGCCGGCCTGGCTCTGCTGGCGGCGGCCGGCATCATCGGCCTGCTGTGGCTGGTGTTCAGCGTCGTCGCCGCGGTCAAGGCCTTCAACGGCGAGCCGTACCGCTACCCGCTGAGCATTCGCCTGATCGGGTAGGCGAAGTCGCAGGAGCGGGGGGGGGGGGGCGGGGGGGGGGGGGGGGGCCCGGGGGGGGGGGGGCGCCGCCCGCGCCCGGGCCCCCCGGGCGCTTGGCCGGGGGCCCCGCCGCGGGTGGCAATCCCCCGCGGGCGGCCCCCCGCTCCTACGGGTCATCGTGGCGCTTTCGTCGTCGCAGGAGCGCGCTTGCGCGCGACCTGCGTCTCTAGTGCTTGCGGTCGATCGCCAGCCGGCCCAGCGCGGCCAGCGCCGCGGCGCGTGCGCCGAACGCAACCAGCGCCTCGTCCATCTCGGCCGCCAGGGCGCGCAGGCGCGCGCGCGAGGCGTCCGCGCCCAGCAGCGCGGGGAAGGTGGCCTTGTCCTGGGCCACGTCCTTGCCGGCGGTCTTGCCCAGCGTGGCGCTGTCGGCCTCGATGTCGAGCAGGTCGTCGCGGATCTGGAAGGCGAGCCCGAGCGCCTGGGCATAGCGGTCCAGGCGTGCGCGGTCGCCGGCGCCGGCCCCGGCGGCCAGGGCGCCCAGCCGCACCGCCGCGCGCAGCAGTGCGCCGGTCTTGAGGGCGTGCAGGCGCTCCAGCCGGGCGAGGTCGATGCCGCCCGCGCCGGTCGCGGCCAGGTCGAGCGCCTGCCCGCCGCACATGCCGCCGGCACCGGCGGCGGCGGCCAGCTCGCGGATCATCTCCACGCGCGCCGGCGCCGGCTGCGGGGCCCCGGCGAGCAGGCCGAAGGCCAGCGCCTGCAGCGCGTCGCCGCAGAGGATCGCGGTGGCCTCGTCGAAGGCCGCGTGCACGGTGGGCTGGCCGCGGCGCAGCGCGTCGTCGTCCATCGCCGGCAGGTCGTCGTGCACCAGCGAATAGGCGTGCACCAGTTCCACCGCGGCGGCCGCGGCATCGAGCGCGGCGTCGTCGAGGCCGAACAGCCCGCCGCTGGCGTAGACCAGCAGCGGGCGCATGCGTTTGCCGCCCAGCAGCGCGGCGTGCCGCATCGCCGCGCGCAGGCGCGGCTCGGGCGCGTCCAGGCCGTCCAGGGCGGCGGCGATCGCGGCGTCG
This sequence comes from Alterluteimonas quercicellularis, assembly GCF_021191635.1. GTDB lineage: Bacteria > Pseudomonadota > Gammaproteobacteria > Xanthomonadales > Xanthomonadaceae > Luteimonas > Luteimonas quercicellularis. The sequence goes on along the minus strand of NZ_JAIWPR010000016.1, from coordinate 53,971 downwards.
CTGCGCCGGCGCCAGGCTTCGAAGCGCGCCTCGGCCGACGCGGCGCCCTCAGGCATCGTCGCCGCCGGCGGGCGGGGCGGGCGGAAATGGCTCGGCGGTCTCGGGGCGGGCGGGATCGCTGAGCAGGCTGACGCGCAGCTCGGCCTGCTCCAGCGCCTGCTGGCAGTGCCGGTACAGGCCGACGCCGCGCTCGTAGGCGGCCAGGGATTCCTCCAGGCTCATCTCGCCGTGCTCCATGCGCTCGACCAGCTGCTCGAGCTGCGCGAGCGACTGCTCGAAGTCGGCCACCGGCGAGGTCTCGGCGGGCGCGGCGGCATCGCGGGTCTTCTTGTCGGCCATGGGAGGAATTCTAGCGCGCGCCGGCAGGGCGCCGCGTGCACGCGCCGGCGCGATCAGGCCGACGGCGTCCAGCGCAGGCGGGCCCGGCGTGCGCGCAGCCAGGCGTCGAAGCCGGCGGCGTAGACCAGGTCGCCGGCGGCCAGCAGGTCGCCGGCCGCGTCGGAGAGCAGCGGTAGCCGCTCGCGCTCCCAGGGCGGCACGCCGAGCGACTGCAGGACACCCTTGAGCGCGTGGCGGTGCGCGCGGCCCGGCAGGCGCAGCCGTTCGCCGCCGCGGCGCGCGTGCACGCGCAGCGGGGCGTCGAAGGCGGGGCTCGCCTCGTCGCCTTCGAGCGCGAGCAGGTCGCCGGTCGGCAGCCGCAGCGGCCGCGCGCCGTCCCAGTCGGCCGAGAACGCGGGCGGCAATGGAGGTCGCGCCGGCCCGGCGTGCAGCAGGCCGCGCCAGCGGCGCACGCGCGCGCCGGCCCACTCGAAGCGCGCGGCGGTGTCGTGCGACGCGGCGGGCAGGCCGGCCTCGATCCAGTCCACGCCGGCCGCCGGCAGCGGCGGCAGCGCGCAGGCGGCGATCCAGCGCCTTAGCATCCGCGCGCGCCGCGCCGGCGGCAGCGCGCGCAGCGCGTCGACGCGCAGCACCGCCGGGTCGGCGGCGAGCGCAGCGGCCAGCGCCATCGCGTCCCCGTCGTCGAGCAGCGTGCGCGCCTGCGCGGCGAGCGCGGCGCTGCGGGCGAGCGAGGCGCCGGCATGCGGCCAGCGCGCGTGCAGCCCCGGCAGCACCTGGTGGCGCAGGAAGTTGCGGTCGGGATCGCTGCCGGCGTTGCTGGGGTCCTCGATCCAGCGCAGGCCCCGCGCCAGCGCCCAGGCGCGCAGCGCGTCGCGCGGCGTGTCCAGCAGCGGCCGCCACAGCCAGCCGGGGCCGCAGGCGCGCCACGGCGCCATCGCGGCCAGCCCGTCGACGCCGGAGGCGCGCAGCGCGCGCAGCAGGAAGGTCTCGGCCTGGTCGTCGCGGTGATGGGCCAGGGCGAGCAGTTCGCCCGGGCGCAGCAGCGCGCGGAAGGCGGCGTGGCGCGCCTCGCGCGCGGCCGCCTCCGGGCCCAGGCCGCGCGGGTCCTCGACGCGCACGCGGCGCACTTCGAGCGGCACGCCGAGCGCGGCGCAGGCGTCCTCGCAGTGCGCGGCCCAGGCGTCGGCCCCGGGCTGCAGGCCGTGGTGCACGTGGACCGCGCGCAGCCCGTGCGCGCGCAGTGCGGGGTCCGCGGCCAGGCGATGCAGCAGCACGCTCGAATCCAGCCCGCCGCTGCAGGCCGCCAGCACCGGGCCCGGCGCCTGCGGCGGGATCAGGGGAAGGTCGGGCGCGGCCATGCGCGCATGGTGCCACGCGGCTGCAATGCAGCGATCCGTCCGCACCGGTACGCAGCGCGCCGTCGCGCACCTACATTGCAACCGTCCCCACACGGAGTCCCCCATGAGCGTCCTGTTCCAACCCCTGGCGCAGCGGTCGCTGACCCTGCGCAACCGCCTCGTCGTCTCGCCGATGTGCCAGTACAGCGCGCGCGACGGCGTGCCCGGCGACTGGCATCTGGTGCACCTGGGCAGCCGCGCGGTGGGCGGCGCGGCGGCGGTGGTGGCCGAGGCCACCGCGGTGTCGCCCGAAGGTCGCATCTCGCCGGACGACACCGGGCTGTGGAACGACGCCCAAGCCGCGGCGTGGGAACCGGTCGCGGCGTTCGTGCGCGCGCAGGGCGCGATCCCCGCCGTGCAGCTGGCGCACGCCGGCCGCAAGGCCAGCACCCACGCGCCCTGGCGCGGCCGCGGCGCGGTGCCGGAGGCCGAGGGCGGCTGGACGGTGGTGGCGCCGTCCGCGCTGGCGTTCGACGCGACCTACCCGCAGCCGCAGGCCCTCGACGACGCCGGCATCGCCAAGGTGGTCGACGACTTCCGCCAGGCGGCCCGGCGCGCGCTCGCCGCCGGCTTCGAGATCGCCGAGGTGCATGCCGCGCACGGCTACCTGCTGCACCAGTTCCTGTCGCCGCTGGCCAACCGGCGCGATGACGGCTACGGCGGCGGCTTCGACGGCCGCGTGCGGCTGCTGCTGGAGGTGATCGCGGCGGTGCGCGAGGCGTGGCCGGAACGGCTGCCGCTGTGGGTGCGCCTCTCGGCCACGGACTGGGTGGACGGCGGCTGGGACGTGGACCAGAGCGTCGAGCTGGCGCGCCGGCTGGCGCCGCTGGGCGTGGACCTGATCGACGTGTCCAGCGGCGGCCTGGACGCCGGGCAGCGGATCGAGGTCGGGCCCGGCTACCAGGTGCCGTTCGCGCGACGGATCCGCGCCGAGGCCGGCGTCGCCACCGGCGCGGTCGGGCTGATCGAGACCGCGCAGCAGGCCGAGGCCGTGGTGGCCGCGGGCGACGCCGACCTGGTGCTGGCCGGCCGGGTGTTCCTGCGCGATCCCTACTTCGCCGCGCATGCCGCGCAGGCGCTGGGGATCGAGCCGCCGACGCCGCCGCAGTACCTGCGGGGCTGGTGACACGACCGGCCCCGTAGGAGCGCGCTGGCGCGCGATGCGCTTTCGATCCGACGGCACGAGAAAAGCATCGCGCGCGAGCGCGCTCCTACAAGGCGCTTGAGGCGCGCCTACGCGCGCAGCGCGTTGCGGGCGAGCTGGAGCCACTCGCGCTGGGCGCGGCGGTAGTGGGCGGGCGCCAGGTCGGCGCGGCGCAGCGCCTCGCGGAACTGGGCATGGGCGCGCTCGCGCTCGCCCATGCGCTCGAGCATCTGGCCGTAGCGCACGCGCGCTTCCTCGCCCGGGTAGCCCTGCACCACCGCCTCGTACTCCTCCACCGCCGCGGCGTGGTCGCCGCAGGCCTCGACGGCGCGCGCGTAGAGCAGGTGGCCCTCGGCGGAACGGAAGTCGGGATTGGCGGCGATCAGCGCGTCCAGGATCTCGCGCGTGCGCTCGGGCCGGCCCAGCCCGAACTGCGCCTGCGCGCGGCCGAGCATGAGCACCGGGTCGGTGGCGTACAGGCCGCTCAGCGCCTTGTCGTACAGCGTGTCGGCCTGCGCGTAGTCGCCGTCGTGCAGCGCCTGCTCGGCCAGCCGGCGGCGGTTGTCCTGGGTGTCGGCGATCTCCAGCTGGCGCTCGGCCCGGCGGCGGTGCCGGCCCGGGTCGATGGCGTCGCGGGCGTTGCGCGCGATGCGGTTGGCGCCGGGCGAGTGGCGCATGTCCGGCAGCACCGCCGCGACCAGGTAGATCAGCACGCCGATGTAGGAGCCGATCAGCAGGATGAAGATCCAGTACAGCGGGCGGCCGGTGCGCACCACGTGCACCGCGCAGCCGATCTGCAGCAGCACCGAGAGGATGATCAACGGATGCATGGGGTCTTCCTCGGAACGGGTTCTCAGCGGCCCTCGTAGGCGCCGTAACCGCGCAGGCGGTGGTAGCGGCGTTCCAGCAGCTCGGGGATCGGCAGCGCCTCCAGCGCGTCGAGCTCGTTGAGCAGCACCGACTTCAGCCGGATCGCGGTCTGCCGCGGGTTGCGGTGGGCGCCGCCGATCGGCTCGCGCACGACCTTGTCGACCAGGCCCAGGCCGTGCAGCCGGCGCGCGGTGAGGCCGAGCTGCTCGGCAGCGTCCTTGGCCTTGCCGGCGTCCTTCCACAGGATCGAGGCGCAGCCCTCGGGCGAGATCACCGAGTAGGTGCTGTACTCCAGCATCAGCGTGCGGTCGCCCACGCCGATGGCCAGCGCGCCGCCGGAGCCGCCCTCGCCGATCACCGTGCACACGATCGGGGTCTTCAGCTCGGCCATCTCCATCAGGTTGCGCGCGATCGCCTCCGACTGCCCGCGCTCCTCGGCGCCGATGCCGGGGTAGGCGCCGGGGGTGTCGATGAAGGTGAGCAGCGGCAGGCCGAAGCGCTCGGCCGTCTTCATCAGCCGCAGCGCCTTGCGGTAGCCCTCCGGGCGCGGCATGCCGAAGTTGCGGCGCACCTTGGACCTGGTGTCGCGGCCCTTCTGGTGGCCGATCACCATCACGCTGCGCCCGCCGATGCGGCCCAGGCCGCCGACGATGGCCGGGTCGTCGGCGTAGGCGCGGTCGCCGGCCAGCTCCTGGAACTCGTCGCAGAGGATGCGGATGTAGTCGGAGGTGTAGGGCCGCGCCGGGTGGCGGGCCAGTTGCGAGACCTGCCAGGGCGAGAGGTCGCGGAAGATCTGCGCGGTGCGCTTGCGCAGCTTCTCCTGCAGCGCGTGGACTTCGTTGTCCACGTCCACCGCCGGTCCCGCGCTGGCCTGGCGCAGTTCCTGGATCTTCGCTTCCAGGTCGGCGATGGGTTGTTCGAAATCGAGGTAGTTCGGGTTCATCGGCGGATGCGGCCGGGTAAAGCGTCGCAGTCTAGCGCGAAGCGGCGCGGCTGGCCGTGCGTGGCGGTACGGGGGTCACGCACCGGCCCACGGGCGGGACAGCGAGAGCCGCACCTCGACCCCCGGCTGTGCGCGCAGCGCGCCGACCAGATCGGCTTCCACGCGCACGCCGCGGGCGCCGTTGAGGTCGAGCGCGCCGGCCGCGCCGGCGGGCACCACCAGGTCGTAGCGCAGCGGGGTCTGGCCGGGGCGATGGCCGTCGAGCAGGCGCTCCACCCGCTGCAGCAGGCCCGGCACGCGCAGGTCCAGGCGCAGGGCCAGCCGCCTGGCGATCTGCGGGCACAACTGCTGGTAGTCCCAGGCGCGCCGGGCGCGCAGCGCGAAGCCGCCGCTGAACTCGTCCTCGCGCAGGCCGCCCTCGACGATCAGGATGCGGTCGCGGGTCAGCAGCGGCGCGAACTCCTGCCAGGCCTCGGCGAAGAACGCGCACTCCAGGCGGCCGCGGCCGTCTTCCAACTGCACGAAGGCCTGTGCGTCGCCGCGCTTGCGCATGCCCACGACCAGCCCGGCGACGATCGCCGGGACCTCCGGCCGCCAGCCGCCGCGCCCCGACTCCGGGCGCGCGGCCCAGACCGCGTCGAGCTGGCCGAGGTCGTGGCCGAGCAGGGACTGCAGTTCCTGCCGGTAGGGATCGATCGGATGGCCGCTGAGGAAGTGCCCCAGCGTCTCGCGCTCGCCGGCCAGCACCTGCGCCAGCGGCCACTCCTCGGCCTGCGGCAGTTCGAGGTGGATCGGCGTGGACGCCGAGGGGCCGCCGAACAGCGACACCTGCCCGGCCTCGCGCTCGCGCGCGAGCTGCTCGCAGGCCTTGAGCACCTCGGGCAGCTGCAGCATCAGCGAGGCGCGGTTCCTGCCCAGCGCGTCGAGCGCGCCGGCCTGGATCAGCGCCTCCAGGGTGCGGCGGTTGAGCCGCGCGGCCTCGCAGCGCCGGCAGAAGTCGAGCAGGTCGGCGAATGGCCCGCCGCGGGCGCGCTCGGCGGCGATCGCCTCGCAGGCGCCGCGGCCCACGCCCTTCACCGCGCCGAGGCCGTAGCGGATCGTGCCGCGGCGCTGCGGCGCATCGGGAGCGGCCTCGGCCTCGTCGTCCTTGGCCTCGAACATGTAGACCGAGGCGTTGACGTCGGGCGGCAGCACCTCCAGCCCGAGCGCGCGCGTCTCGTCGAGGAAGCCGACCACCTTCTCGGTGCTGTCCATGTCCGAGGACAGTACCGCGGCCATGAACTCGGCCGGGTAGTGCACCTTCAGCCAGGCGGTCTGGTAGGCGACCAGCGAGTAGGCCGCGGCGTGCGACTTGTTGAAGCCGTAGCCGGCGAACTTCTCCAGCAGGTCGAAGATCGGGCCGGCCACGCGCGGCTCGATGCCGTGGGTCTCGCGGGCGCCGGCCTCGAACTTGGCCCGTTCCTTGGCCATCTCCTCGACCTTCTTCTTGCCCATCGCCCGGCGCAGCAGGTCGGCGCCGCCCAGCGAGTAGCCGGCCAGGATCTGCGCGGTCTGCATGACCTGCTCCTGGTAGACCACCACGCCGTAGGTGGGCGCCAGCACCGGCTCCAGCAGCGGGTGCGGGTACTCCACCTCCGCGCGGCCGTGCTTGCGCTCGATGAAGTCCGGGATCAGGTCCATCGGGCCCGGCCGGAACAGCGAGTTCAGGGCGATCAGGTCCTCGAAGCGGTCGGGCCTGGCGCGCTTGAGCAGCTCGCGCATGCCGCGCGATTCGAACTGGAACACCGCGACCGTGTCGCCGCGCGCGAACAGCTCGTAGGTCTCCGGGTCGTCGAGGGGGAGCGCGGCGATGTCGAGGGGGCCGGGATCGGGGATGGGGGATTGGGGATTCGTGGAAGCAGGCCCGCTTCCCGAATCCCGAATCCCCAATCCCGAATCCCGCCGCCCGTTGATCGCCTTCACCGCCCAGTCGATGATCGTCAGCGTGCGCAGGCCGAGGAAGTCGAACTTCACCAGGCCCACGGCCTCGACGTCGTCCTTGTCGAACTGGGTGACCGGGTTCCTGCCGCGGCCGTCCTGGTCGTGTTCGGCGAACAGCGGGCAGAAGTCCGACAGTGGCGAGGGCGCGATGACCACGCCGCCGGCGTGCTTGCCGGCGTTGCGGGTCAGGTCCTCCAGCTGCAGCGCCAGGTCGATGAGGTCGCGGACCTCGTCCTCCTCCTGGTAGCGCTGGATCAGCTCGCCGGAGCGCCAGGCCTCGTCGCTGCGCGACTTCTCGGTGCGGCCCAGGGCGTCGGACAGCGAGATGCCCAGCACGTTGGGCACCAGCTTGGCGATGCCGTCGACCATGCCGTAGGGATAGCCGAGCACGCGGCCGACGTCGCGCACCACCGCCTTCGCGGCCATGGTGCCGTAGGTGATGATCTGGCTGACGCGGTCGCGCCCGTACTTGGCGGCGACGTAGTCGATCACCTCGTCGCGCCGGTCCATGCAGAAGTCGATGTCGAAGTCCGGCATCGACACGCGCTCGGGATTGAGGAAGCGCTCGAACAGCAGGTCGTAGGGCAGCGGGTCGAGGTCGGTGATCTTCAGCGCCCAGGCGACCAGCGAGCCCGCGCCGGAGCCGCGGCCCGGGCCGACCGGGATGTCGTGCTCCTTGGCCCACTTGATGAAGTCCGACACGATCAGGAAGTAGCCCGGGAACCCCATCGTGTTGATGACGTCCAGCTCGGTCTCCAGCCGCTCGAAGTAGCTCTCGCGGGTGTGGCCCGGCGCCAGCGGGTACTTCGCCAGGCGCTCCTCCAGGCCCGCGCGCGACTCGCGGCGGATCCAGCTGTCCAGGGTGTGGTCGTCGGGCACCGGGAACTGCGGCAGGTGGTAGGTGCCCAGGCTCAGTTCCATGTTGCAGCGCTGCGCCAGCGCCACGGTGTTGTCGAGCGCGTCGGGGACGTCGGCGAACAGCGCCGCCATCTCCTCGCCGGACTTGAGGTACTGCTCGCGGCTGTAGTCGCGTGGGCGCTTCGGGTCGTCGAGCACGCGGCCCGAGGCGATGCAGACGCGCGCCTCGTGCGCCTCGAAGCCGTCGGCGTCGAGGAAGCGCACGTCGTTGCTGGCCACCACCGGGATGCCGCGCACCGAGGCCGCGTGCAGCGCGAAGTCGTTGAACGGTCCCTCGCCGTCGCGGCCGGTGCGGGTCAGTTCCAGGTGCAGGCGGTCGTCGAAGGCGCGCTGCCAGTCGGCCAGCCAGTGCAGGGCCAGCTCGTGCTTGCCGGCCGCGGCCAGCCGGCCGGCCTCGGTGTGGCGGCCGAGCAGCGCGAACAGGTCGCCGGACGCCGCCTGGACCCACTCCGGGCGCACCACCACGCCGTCGTTGCGGTGGCCCTCCATCCACGCCCGCGACAGCAGGCGCGAGAGGTTGAGGTAGCCCTGCCGGTTGCGGCACAGCAGGGTCACCGGCCAGGCCGGCTCGTCGCCGGAGGCGACCATCACGTCGGCGCCGGCGATCGGCTTGACCCCGGCGCTCTCGGCCTTGCGGTAGAAGCCCACCAGCGCGAACAGGTTGTTGCGGTCGGTGATCGCCAGCGCCGGCTGGTTCAGCGCAGCGCAACGCGCGACCAGCTGCGGGATGCGGATCGTCGAGTCGGCGAGCGAGAACTCGCTGTGCAGGTGGAGATGAACGAAGCGGCTGGACATCGGACGGGCATCGCGTCAGCCGGCAGGGTAGGGCCGGGGGGCGGGGCGGACAAGACTTGACAGCGGCCGGGAGGCCGGCGGGCCCGGCGCCGTGCGCCGCGGAAGCGGCCCGGGATGCCCGCCCCGCCCTAGGCGAGCGCGGGCGCGGCGAAGAGGTCCGGGCAGGCGGGCGCCGGCGCCAGCGCCTCGCGCACGGGCGCGAAGCTGCGCCGGTGCGCCGGGCAGGGCCCGTGCTCGCGCAGGGCGGCCAGGTGCGTGGGCGTGGAATAGCCCTTGTGGGCGTCGAAGCGGTAGACCGGGTGGTGCGCGTGCAGCTCGACCATGGCGCGGTCGCGGGCCACCTTGGCGAGGATGGACGCGGCCATGATCGCGCGGTCGCGGGCGTCGCCGCCGATCCACGCCTCGGCGCGGCAGGGCAGCGCGCGCGGCAGGTGGTTGCCGTCCACGCGCGCCGTGCAGCGCGCGCGGTCGAGCGACGCGGTGGCCGCCTCCAGCGCCTGGCGCATGCCCAGCATGGTCGCCTGGAAGATGTTGAGGCGGTCGACCTCGGGCGCCTCCACGAACACGATGCTGTAGGCCAGGGCGCGGTCGACGATGCGCGCGTACAGCGTCTCGCGGCGCTGCGGCGTCAGCCGCTTGGAATCGTCGAGGCCGTTGATGCGCGGGCGGGCGGGATCGAACACCACCGCGGCCACCACCACCGGCCCGGCCAGCGGGCCGCGGCCGGCCTCGTCGACGCCGGCGATCCACTCGCTCACGGGGCGGCTCGGCGGCAGTCGGGAAGGCGGCGCATGCGCGCAGGGTAGCCGCGGGGGCCGGGGCGGGCAAGGCGCGCCTGCATGCGGGCGCTCGAACCGTTTTCGGGATTCGGTGCGGCTAGCGGCGCACGATCAGCGTCTCGACCACGTCGGCGGCGCGCGCGGAGGCGTCGCGGCGCAGGGTGCGGTGGATCTCGGCGAAGCGCGGCTCCAGCGCGGCGGCGGCGGCCGGGTCCTGCAGGTAGCCGAGCACGGCCGCGGCCAGCCGCTCCGGGGTGCAGTCCTCCTGCACCAGCTCGGGCACCAGGCGCGCGCCGGCCAGCACGTTGGGCAGCGAGTAGGTGTCCACCTTCAGCAGGCCGAGCGCGCGCACGATGGCGGCGGTGGCGCGCGAGACCCGGTAGCCGACCACCATCGGCCGCTTCGCCAGCAGGCCTTCGAGGGTGGCGGTGCCCGAGGCGATCAGCACGGCGTCGGCGGCGGTCATCGCCTCGCGGGCGCGGCCGTCGACGATCTGCAGCGCGTCGCCGCGCAGCGGCGAGGCGGCGGCCAGGGCGTCCAGCGCCTGCCGGCAGGCGGGATTCGCGGCCGGCACCACCACGCGCAGGCCGGGCACGGCGGCGGCGACCAGGGCGGCGGCCTCGAGGAAGATCCGGCCCAGGCGCTCGATCTCGCCCAGGCGCGAGCCGGGCAGCACCGCCAGCACCTGCGCCTGCCGCGGCAGGCCGAGGCGCTGCCGTGCGCCGCGGCGGTCGGGCAGCAGCGGCATCTCGTCGGCCATGGGGTGGCCGACGAAGCGGGCGTCGACGCCGTAGCCGGCGTAGATCGGCGGCTCCATCGGGAACAGGCACAGCACGCGGTCGGCGCTGCGGCCGATGCGGGCGGCGCGGCCGCGGCGCCAGGCCCACACCGAGGGGCTCACGTAGTGCACCGTGCGCAGGCCGCGCTGCTTGAGGCGGCGCTCCAGGCCGAGGTTGAAGTCGGGCGCGTCGATGCCGATGAACACGTCCGGACTCCAGGCCAGCAGCCGCTGCTGCAGCACGGCGCGCAGCTTCAGCAGCCGCGGCAGGTGGGCCAGCACCTCGGCGAGCCCCATGACCGCGAGCTCGGAGGCGTCGTGCCAGGTGTCCACGCCGGCGCGCCGCATCGCGTCGCCGCCGACGCCGGCGAAGCGCGCCTGCGGGAAGCGCTGGCGCAGGGCGTGCACCAGGCCGGCGCCGAGCTGGTCGCCCGAGGCCTCGCCGGCCACCAGCGCGAAGCGCGGCGCCGGGCCGGCCGGTGCCGGGAGCGGGGTGTCGGGGAGGGCCGGGGCCGTGTCCGTCGTGGTCTGCGTGGCGCTGTTCACGTTCGGGCGGAGTCCGCGGCCGGGACGTTCATCTTAGCAAGGGCCGCCTGGCGGTCTCGACGAACTCCAGCACGGCGCGCACGTCCTCGCTGTCGGCGGCCAGCTCGGCCAGCTTCGCGCGCGCCTCGTCGAGCGAGGCGCCGGACACGTACAACGCCCGGTAGGCGCGCTTGATCGCCGCCGTGCGCTCGGCGTCGAAGCCGCGCCGCTTCAGGCCTTCGCTGTTGATGCCGCGCGGCCGGCCGTAGCCGTCCTGGGCCACGGTCACGAAGGGCGGCACGTCGCCGTTGACGAAGGCGCCCATGCCGACGAAGGCGTGCATGCCGATCCGGCAGAACTGGTGGATGCCGGCGAAGCCGCTGAGGATCACGTGGTCGCCGATCTCGACGTGGCCGGCGAGGGTGGCGTTGTTGGAGAACACGCAGTGGCTGCCGACCGCGCAGTCGTGGGCGACGTGCACGTAGGCCAGCAGCCAGTTGTCGTCGCCGATGCGGGTGGTGCCGCCGCCCTCGCCGGTGCCGCGGTTGACGGTGACGAACTCGCGCACGACGTTGCGGTCGCCGATCACCAGGTCCACGCGCTCGCCGCGGAACTTCTTGTCCTGCGGCTCGCCGCCGATCGCGGCGTGGCCGTGGAAGCGGTTGTCGCGGCCGATCCGCGCCGGGCCCTGGATGCTGCAGTGGGGGCCGACGCGGGTGCCGTCGCCGATCTCCACCTCCGGCCCGATCAGGCAGAAGGCGCCGATCTCCACGCCCTCGCCCAGCCGCGCCGACGGGTCGACGACCGCGGTGGGATGGATGCGGGTCCCGGCCGCCATGTCAGCCGGCGGCCCGCGCGCACAGGATCTCGGCGCAGGCGACCTCCTGCCCGTCCACGCGCGCCACGCCCACGTACAGGGTCATGTTGCGGATCTCGCGGCGCACGCCGACCTCCAGCTCCAGGCGGTCGCCGGGGAGCACCATCCGCGAGAACTTGGCCTTGTCGATCTTGACCAGGTAGGACAGGTCGCCGCAGTGGTCGGCGCCCAGGTCGAGGTGGGTGAGGATGCCGCCGGCCTGCGCCAGCGCCTCGATCACCAGCACGCCCGGCATCACCGGGCGGCCCGGGAAGTGGCCCTGGAAGAAGTGCTCGTTGCCGCTGACGCTCTTGTGGCAGACCACGCGCGCATGCGGCTCGTAGGCGACCACGCGGTCGATGAGCAGGAACGGGTAGCGGTGCGGCAGCAGCTTGAGCACGCCGTCGTGCTCGATGGGCAGCTTGAAGTCCCCGGTGGTCATGCTTGTCCTTCTCGTCCTTTCTCCAGCGCGCCCACGCGGCGCGCGATCGCGTCGAGCTGCCGCAGGCGCACGGCGTTGCGGCGCCACTCGCGCGTGGCCATGGCCGGAATGCCCGACGAGTACTCGCCGGGCTCGTCGATCGAAGCCGAGACCATCGACATCGCGTGCACCAGCACGCGGTCGCAGATCTCGATGTGGCCGGAGATGCCGACCTTGCCGGCGATCATGCAGTAGCGGCCGATGCGGGTGCTGCCGGCGACGCCGACGCAGCCGGCCATCGCCGTGTGCGCGCCGATGTGGACGTTGTGGGCGATCTGGATCAGGTTGTCCAGGCGCACGCCGTCCTCGAGCACGGTGTCGTCGAGCGCGCCGCGGTCGATGGTGGTGTTGGCGCCGATCTCGACGTCGTCGCCGCAGACCACGCCGCCCAGCTGTGGCACCTTGATCCAGCGGCCGTCCTCCATCGCCAGGCCGAAGCCCTCCGCGCCGAGCACGGCGCCGGGCTGGATCTGCACCCGCTTGCCCAGGCGCACCCGGCGGTCGAGCGTCACCCGCGCGACCAGCGTGCAGCCGGCGTCGAGGTGGCAGTCCTCGCCGATCGTGCAGCCCGGACCGATGCTGCAGCCCGCGGCCACGGTGCTGCGCGGGCCGATGCAGACGTGCGGCCCGATCGCGGCATCGGGATCGACCTGGGCGCTGGGGTCGACCACGGCGGTCGGGTGGATGCCCGGCGCGTGCGCGGGCCGCGGCTCGAACAGCGAGGCGATCTTGGCGTAGGCGACGTACGGGTCCCTGGCCAGCAGGGCGGTGCCGGCATGGCCTTCGGCGTCGGCCGCGCGCAGCACCACCACGCCCGCGGCGCTGGCGTCGAGCTGCGCGCGCAGGCGCGGGTTGGACAGGAACGACAGCTCGTCGGCGCCGGCGCGGCCGAGCGGGGCGACGCCGCGCACGACGACGTCGCCGTCGCCGCGCAACGACAGGCCGAAGCGCTCCGCCAGTTCCGAGGCGGTATGGGAGGGGGTTGCCACGGTAAGCCGGCGACGCGCGGTCAGAACGCGCCGCCGAAGGTGAACTGCAGGCGCTCGACCTCGTCGCCGCGGCGGATCAGGTCGCCGGCGTCGCCGAACACGTCGTCCTGCTTCTCGATCGGGAACGCGTAGCTGATCGAGATCGGGCCCACCGGGGCGCGCCACATCAGCGCCACGCCGGCGGAGATGCGCAGGTCGCGCGCCTCGAAGGCGTCGAAGTCGCTGTAGACGTTGCCGAAGTCGACGAAGGCGGAGATGCGCGCCGCCGGCGAGTCGAGCAGGGTCGGGAAGTACATCTCCAGCGAGCCGACCGTCTTCAGCGAGCCGCCCAGCGGCTGCAGGTAGGTGCTGTTGCTGGCCGCCTCGCGCGGGCCCAGGGTGTTGTCGCGGAAGCCGCGCACCGAGCGCGTGCCGCCGGCGTAGAAGTTCTCGAAGAACGGCAGGCCGGAGGCGGTGACCGTGCGCACGTAGTCCGGCGAGGTGGTCTCGCAGGGCTCGCTGTGCACCGGGTTCGGGTTGGCCTCGGTGGGCGCGGTGAAGCAGATGTTGCGGGTGACGTCGTCGCCGTAGCTGTCGCCGTAGCCGATCTCGGCGCGGGTGTTGAGCACGAACGCGCGGCTGATCGGCCAGTACTTGGAGAACTCGTAGTTGAGCTTGTAGAACTCCGCGGTGGAGCCGGGCAGGGCGACTTCCGCCGACACCCGCTGGTAGGTGCCGCGGGTGGGCTGCAGGAAGTCGTTGCGGGTGTCGCGCGCCCAGCCCACCTCGGTGCGCCAGGAGTGGAAGGTGCGGGTGTTGAAGGCGTCGACGTAGTCGACGATCGAGTCCGGGGTGTAGCCGCGGTAGGTGAAGATCTCGTTGCGGTCGATGCCGAACAGCACTGAGATGCTGTCGTTCTCGGTGATCGGCACGCCGAAGAAGGCCTGGCCCGCGGCGCTGGTCGAGGAGTACTGCGCGGTGTTGAACTCGGAGTTGTCGAACTCGCGCCACCACAGGTTGTAGCCCAGCGACACGCCGTCGTCGGTGAAGTACGGGTTGAGGTAGGAGAACGCGTAGCGCTGCAGGTAGACGTTGCGGCTGGCCTCGATCGAGACGCGGTTGCCGCTGCCCAGGAAGTTGTTCTGCGACAGCTGCACCGAGGTGGTCACGCCCGACAGCTGCGAGTAGCCCAGGCCGAAGACGAAGCTGCCCGAGGTGGTCTCCTTGACGTCGAAGACCACGTCGACCTCGTCCTGGCTGCCCGGCACCGGCTGGGTCTCGACGTTGACGCTGCCCGACTCGAAGAAGCCCAGCCGCTGCAGGCGCACCTTGGAACGGTCGATCGCGGCCTGCGAGTACCAGGCGCCCTCGAACTGGCGCATCTCGCGGCGCAGCACCTCGTCGGAGGTGCGGGTGTTGCCCTTGAACACGAGCCGGCGCACGTTGACGCGCGGCCCCGGCACCACCTGCAGGTTGATGGCGACGGTGCGGTCCTCGCGGTTGACCTCGGGGATCGGGTTCACCTGCGCGAAGGCGTAGCCGATGTTGCTCAGCGTGGCCACGATGGAATCGGAGGTCAGCTCGAGCAGGGCGCGCGAGAAGGTCTGGCCCTCGCGGATGAACAGCCGCTCCTCGATCTGCTCCCTCGGCAGGATGGTGTCGCCGGTGATCTCGACGCCGGAGACGGTGTAGATCTCGCCCTCGGTGATGCCGGCGGTGATGTACATGTCGCGCTTGTCGGGGCTGATCGAGACCTGGGTGTTGTCGACGGCGAAGTCGACGTAGCCGCGGTCGAGGTAGAAGTTGTTGAGCTTCTCCAGGTCGCCCGACAGCTTCTCGCGCGAGTACTGGTCGTCGCGGCGGTACCAGCTCAGCCAGTTGCTCTCGCCCGACTCCCACGCATCGGTGATCTCCTCCTGCTCGTAGGTCTCGTTGCCGATCAGGTTGATGTGGCGGATCTTGGCCGCCTTGCCCTCGTCGATGGCGATGGTGACGTCGACGCGGTTGCGGTCGAGCTGGGAGACGGTCGGGGTGATGCTGACGTTGTACTTGCCGCGGTTGTTGTACTGGCGGGTCAGCTCCTGGGTGACGCGGTCGAGCGCGAGGCGGTCGAAGGTGTCGCCCTCGGACAGGCCGATGTCGGTCAGGCCGCGCTGCAGGTCCTCGGTCTTGATGTCCTTGTTGCCGGTCAGGGTGAGCCGGTTGATCGCCGGGCGCTCGGTCACCGTCACCACCAGGATGTCGCCCTGGCGGCCGACCTGCACGTCCTCGAAGAAGCCGGTGCGGTACAGCGCGCGGATCGACTCGCCCACGCGGGCCTGGTCCACGGTGTCGCCGCGCTCGATCGGCAGGTAGGTGAACACGGTGCCGGCGCCGATGCGCTGCAGGCCGTCGATGCGGATGTCGGAGACCGTGAACGCGCCGCTCGCGGCGGGCTGCGCGGCGGGCGCGGCCGGCGCCGTCTGGGCCCAGGCAGGCGCGGCGATGGCCGCGGTGAGGGCGAGGGCGAGCAGGCGGCGGCTGGGAATACGCGTCATCTAGTACGTCCGTTGGGGAGTGCGCCTCGCGGGAGGCCGCGGGGCGAGGTTCGGGCTGTCAGCGTTGCAGCATGGGCAGGGACAGGATGTCGTTGTGGAACGCCAACCCCATGAGGCAGGCGAGCAGGAGCAGGCCGACATACTGGCCGGCGGCCATGGCCCGTTCGCTCAGCGGGCTGCCCTTGACCAACTCGATAAGGTAATACATCAGGTGTCCCCCATCCAACAGCGGGATCGGCAGCAGGTTGAGGACCGCCAGGCTCAGCGACAGCAGCGCGAGGATGGTGAGGTACCAGGCCGTGCCCTGCTGGGCGTAGGCGTTGGTGGCGCGGGCGATGGTGATCGGGCCGGCGACGGTGTTCTCCAGCGCGATGCGGCCGGTGAACGCCCGCCCAATCATGCCGAACAGCTGCCCGGTGAGGTGCCCGGTCTCGCGCAGCGCGGCCGGCACCGCCGCCAGCGGGCCGTAGCGCTGCACCGCGTCCTTGGCCGGCGGCTGGCCGCGGGCCGACTCGATCCCCAGCCCCCAGTACTCGCGGCCGCCGTCGTCGTGCAGGCGGCGCGGCGTCACCTCCAGGGCCAGCCGCTGGCCGTCGCGCTCGACCTCGACCATGCCGGTGCCGCCTTCCTCGCCCAGCGCGCGCACCAGCGGGGCGATCTCCTCGAAGCTGGCGACCGGGGTGCCGTCGACCGCGGTGACCCGGTCGTCCTCGGCCAGGACGCCCCAGGCCGGGGAGTCGGGCAGCACCCGGCCGATCACCGCCGGGGCCAGCAGGTGGCGGGGTACCAGGCCGATCGAGGGCAGCAGCGCGCGGTCGTCGAGGTCCGAACCGAGCGCCGACAGCGGCAGCCGGCGCTCGGCCTCGCGGCCGCCGGCGTCGACCACCCGCAGGGTCACGTCGCGGCGGTCCAGGGCCGCCGGCAGCAGGGCCAGCTGCACTTCGTTCCAGGTCGGGGTGTCGCGCTCGCCGACCGCCAGGATGCGGTCGCCGCGCTGCAGCCCGGCCTCGGCCGCCACCGCGCGCGCCTGGCCCACCACCGGCTGGTAGTCGGCGCGGCCGATGACGAACATCGCCCACAGCAGCGCCACGCACAGCAGCAGGTTGGCCGCCGGCCCCGCGGCGACGATCGCCATGCGCTGGCCCACCGTCTTGCGGTTGAAGGCCTGCGAGGCCTCCTCGGCGGGCACCGGCGCCTCGCGCTCGTCGAGCATCTTCACGTAGCCGCCGAGCGGGATCGCCGCGATCGCGAACTCGGTGCCGTCGCGGTTGCGGCGCGACCACAGCGGCTTGCCGAAGCCGACCGAGAAGCGCAGCACCTTGACCCCGGTGCGCCGGGCCACCCAGTAGTGGCCGAACTCGTGGAAGGTGACCAGCAGGCCCAGGCTGACGATCAGCCACCACACCGAACCCAGGAGAGTACTCATCGAAGCAGGCTCATCGCGGGGGACTCATGCGGCGGCGTGGCGGGAGAGGGCGAGGCTGGCGTGGCGGCGCGCCCGCGCGTCCGCCTCGCGCACGGCATCCAGCGAACCGACCTCGGTCGCCGGCAGCGTCGCGAGCGTGGACTCGACGATGGCGGGAATGCCCAGGAAACCGATTTTGCCCTGAAGGAAGGCTGAAACCGCGACCTCGTTGGCGGCGTTCAGCACCGCCGGCGCGGTGCCGCCGGCCTCCAGCGCCTGCCGCGCCAGGCGCAGGCAGGCGAAGGCCTCCAGGTCCGGCGGCTCGAAATCCAGGCGCCCGTGCTCGACCAGGTCCAGCGGCGCGACCCCGGATTCGATCCGCTCCGGCCAGGCGAAGCCCAGCGCCAGCGCGGTGCGCATGTCCGGCAGGCCCAGTTGCGCCAGGGTCGAGCCGTCGACGTACTCCACCAGGGCGTGGACCAGGCTCTGCGGGTGCACCACCACGCCGATGCGGTCGCTGCCCAGGCCGAACAGGTGGTGCGCCTCGATGATTTCCAGGCCCTTGTTCATCAGGGTGGCGGAATCGACCGAGATCTTCGGGCCCATCGACCACTTCGGGTGGGCGACGGCCTGCTCGGGGGTGATCGCGGCCATCTGCTCGCGCCGGCGGCCGCGGAACGGCCCGCCGGAGGCGGTCAGCACCAGCCGGCGGACGCCGTCGGCCACGCGGCCGCCCGGCAGGCACTGGAACAGCGCGTTGTGCTCGCTGTCGATGGGCAGGATGTCGGCGCCGCCGCGCGCGGCCTCGGCCATCAGCAGTCCGCCGGCCATCACCAGCGACTCCTTGTTGGCCAGCAGCAGGCGCTTGCCGGCGCGCGCCGCGGCCAGGGTCGAGGCGAGGCCGGCCGCGCCGACGATCGCCGCGACCACGGTGTCGCAGTCCTCGCCGCCGGCGAGCCCGCACAGCGCCGCGTCGCCGGCGTGCGCGCGGGTGGGCAGGCCGGCCGCGCGCAGGCCCTCGTCCAGCGCGGCGAAGCCGGCCGGGTCGGCGATGACCGCGTGGTCGGGGCGATGGACGCGGCACAGCGCCAGCAGCGCGTCCACGCGGCCGCCGGCGGCGAGCACGCTGGCGCGCAGGCGGCCGGGGTGGCGGGCGACGACGTCCAGCGCCGAGCCGCCGATCGAGCCGGTCGCGCCGAGCACCGCCACGCGCTGCGCAGGCATCGTCAGAAGCCCAGCCAGATCTGCCCGATGGCGAACACCGGCAGCGCCGCCAGCACGCCGTCGACCCGGTCGAGCAGGCCGCCGTGGCCGGGGATCAGGTGCCCGGAATCCTTGGCGCCGACGTGGCGCTTGAGCAGGCTCTCGAACAGGTCGCCCACGACCGAGAACAGCACCGAAACCAGCGCCACCAGCGCCACGCCGCCCATCAGCGCGGCCGGGGTGCCCAACAGCAGGCCGCCGGCCACCGCCACCGCCACGCCCGCGAACACGCCGCCGGCCATGCCCTCGACCGTCTTGTTGGGGCTGATCCGGGGCGCCAGCTTGCGGCGGCCGAAGCGGCGGCCGGCGAAGTAGGCGCCGGAATCCGCCGCCCACACGGTCATCAGCGCCACCAGCAGCCAGCCGTGGCCGTTCGGTTCGCCGGCGTGGATCAGGCTCAGCGCCGCCCAGGCCGGCAGCACCGCCGCGGTGGCCGCGGCGAGCTTGAGCACCCGCGCGTTGCCGGCGTGGTCGGCACCGAAGCCGGCGTGGCGCAGCCACAGCAGGGCCAGCAGCCACCAGACGACGCCGGCCATGCACAGCAGCTTGAGCAGCACCAGCGACCCGGCCGGGTCGCCGGAGGACCCCCACACCACCGCCACCATCAGCAGCAGGTTGGCCAGCAGCAGCACGCCGCGCGCCAGCGGGTCCTCGATCTCGGCCAGCCGGAACCACTCCCACAGCGCGCCCAGGAACATGATCGCGGCCAGGGCCGCCATCCACGGCGTGGGCAGCAGCAGGACCGCGGCGATCGCCAGCGGCGCCATGACCAGGGAAGCGAGGACGCGGGTTCGGGTCATGGGCTCGGGGTATCCGTGTCGGGCGCCGCGGCGGTGTCCGGGGCCGCGACCTGGGCGCTGGTGAGCCCGAAACGCCGCTCGCGGGCGGCGTAGTCGGCCAGGGCGCGGTCGAGGGTGGCGGCGTCCAGTTCGGGCCACAGGGTATCGGTGAACCACAGTTCGGTATAGGCCAGCTGCCAGAGCAGGAAGTTGCTGATCCGCAGGTCGCCGCCGGTGCGGATGAACAGGTCCGGCGGCGGCAGGTCGGCCAGCGCGATGCGGGCGCCGACCGCGGCCTCGTCGATGTCCTCCGGGCGCAGGCGCCCGGCCGCGACGTCCTCGGCCAGCGCGCGCGCGGCGGCGGCGATGTCCTGGCGGCCGCCGTAGCTGGCGGCGATGTTCAGGTGCAGGCGGCCGTGGCGGCGCGTGCGCGCCTCGGCCGCGTCCATGCGCGCGCGCAGGGCGGCGGAGAAGCGCTCGCGCTCGCCGATGAAGCGGATCCGCACCTCGCGGCGGTCGAGCTCCTCGACCTCGCGCTCCAGCGCGCCCATGAACAGCTTCATCAGCGCGCCCACCTCGTCCTCGGGCCGGCCCCAGTTCTCGCTGGAGAACGCGAACAGGGTCAGCGCGCCGACGCCGCGCTCCAGGCACCAGTCGATGCACAGGTTCACCGCGCGCGCGCCGGCGCGGTGGCCGATCGCGCGCGGGCGCTTGCGGCGCGCGGCCCAGCGGCCGTTGCCGTCCATGATGATCGCCACGTGCTTCGGTACGTGGCCTGGATTCGGGATTCGGGATTCGGGATTCGGAACGGCGGATTCCTGCGGATCGGTGGCATCAGTCAATGGCGTGGCCTCGCTGGCTCTGGCTGTTCGCCGATCTCGAATCCCGAGTACCCGACCCCGGCTTTCGTCAGACCGCCATCAGTTCCTGTTCCTTGGCCTTGACCACCTCGTCGACATCCTTGATCGCCTGGTCGGTGAGCTTCTGGATCTCGTCCTCGCTGCGGCGCTCCTCGTCCTCGCCGATCAGCTTCTCCTTCAGCAGCTCCTTGACCTGCTGGTTGGCGTCGCGGCGGATGTTGCGGATCGCGATCTTGGCGCCTTCGCCTTCCTGGTGGACGTGCTTGGACAGCTCGCGGCGGCGCTCCTCGGTGAGCGCGGGCAGGTTGATGCGGATGGTGGTGCCGGCGGTGTTCGGCGTCAGGCCGAGGTCGGAGGCCAGGATCGCCTTCTCCACCGCGGCGACCATCTGCTTCTCCCACGGGGTGATGGTCAGCGAGCGGGCGTCGCTGACCGCGACGCTGGCGACCTGCGACAGCGGCATGTCCGAGCCGTAGTAGTTGACCTTGAGGTGCTCCACCAGCGCGGTCGAGGCGCGGCCGGTGCGCACCTTGGTGAGGTCGTGGCGCAGCGCCTCGACACTCTTGGCCATGCGGGTCTGTGCGTCTTTCTTGATGTCGTTGAGCATCGCCGGCTCCGGTTCGGTGGCGGATAACCGCCGGATTATAAGGGCAGGGGGCGGAGGCCACAGGCCCGGGAAAGGCGGGGGCGGCGCGTCACCGGCGCCCGGCGTCGGGCTCCCGGCCCCTGACCAGGGTGCCGATCGGCTCGCCGCGCAGGATGCGCAGCAGCACGCCGGGCTGGCCCATGTCGAACACGCGCAGCGGCAGGTCGCTGTCGCGGGCCAGCGCGAAGGCGGCGGTGTCCATCACCTCCAGCCCGCGGGCGATGACCTCGTCGTAGCTCAGGCTGTCGAAGCGCACCGCGTCGGCGTGCTTCTTCGGGTCCTTGTCGTAGACGCCGTCGACCTTGGTCGCCTTCAGCAGCAGGTCGGCGCCGATCTCGATCGCGCGCAGCGCGGCGCCCGAGTCGGTGGTGAAGAACGGGCTGCCCACGCCGGCGGCGAAGATCACCAGGCGCCCCTTCTCGAGGTGGCGGATCGCGCGGCGGCGGATGTAGTCCTCGCAGACGTCGTTGATCTTGATCGCGCTCATCACCCGCGCCCGGGCGCCGAGCTTCTCCAGCGCGTCCTGCATGGCCAGCGCGTTGATGACCGTGGCCAGCATGCCCATCTGGTCGCCGGTGACCCGGTCCATGCCGCTGGCGGCGAGCCCCGCGCCGCGGAAGATGTTGCCGCCGCCGATGACCAGCGCGACCTCGGCGCCGGCTTGCTGCGCCTCGATCACTTCGCGCGCCAGGCGCGAGATGACCTTGGGGTCGATGCCGTAGTCCTCGTCCCCCATCAGCGCCTCGCCGGACAGTTTGAGCAGGATGCGGCGATAGGCGAGGTTGGACATGCGGGCCTCAGGCGTCGAGAACCCGCTGATTCTATCCGATCGCCGGCCCCGGAGGCGGCGCGTGCGCGCCCTCGTGGCCGCGCCCGGGCATGGCGATCTGGTTGCGGCCCTCGCGCTTGGCGCCGTACAGCGCCTCGTCGGCGGCCTGCAGCATGGCGCGCGCGTCGGGGAAGCGCGCCTCCTCGCCGTGCGTGGCCAGGCCGGCGGAGAAGGTGACGTGGATCGGCTCGCCGTGGACGATCGCCATCGGCTGCGCGGCGATGGTGGCGAGGATGCGCTCCAGGATCTGCCGGCCGTGCTCGGCGTCGCACTGGTGCAGCACGACCAGGAACTCCTCGCCGCCGTAGCGGGCCAGCAGGTCGCTGGCGCGCAGCATCCGCGACAGCGACTGGCTGAACTCCCGCAGCACCTTGTCGCCGACCAGGTGGCCGTGGCGGTCGTTGACGCGCTTGAAGTCGTCGAGGTCGATGAAGGCGATCGACAGCGGCCGGCCGAGGCGGTCGGCCTCGTCGAAGGCCTGCTGCAGCACGTCCTCGAGCTGGCGGCGGTTGTAGGCGCCGGTGAGCGGGTCGCGGCGGACCAGGTCGTCGAGTTCGCGCGCGCGCGCCTCCAGCCGGTCGGCCTCGCTGCGCGCCGCCGCCAGTTCCTGCCGCTCCAGCAGTTGCCGGATCATCGACAGCTCGCGGCCCTGGTGCTCGATCTGCCGCGCCTGCTCCTCGCGCTCGATGCGCACGTCGAACAGCGTCGCCACTTCAGGCGCCAGCGCCGACAGGCGCTCGGCCAGTTCCTCCACCGCCAGCGGCGCCAGGCCCAGGCACTGGCCGGCGATCGCGTCCAGCTGGTCGCGGGCGTGCGCGTCGTCCGGGCGCAGCCAGACGTCGGCGAACAGGCCGGCGGCGACCACGCAGCCCAGCGTGGGGTCGCGCGTCTCCACCGTCTCGCTGCTGCGGATCATGCGCTGCAGGTAGGCCGACAGCCCCCAGCGCGCGGCCAGCCACGCGCCGACCTCGGTGTGGTCGCCGCCCAGGTGGTCGCGCTCGGCCTCCAGGCGCTCGCGGCCCTGCAGCGGCACGTCGGGCAGCTGGGCGTAGCGCTCGGGCATGGCGCTGAGCAGGGCCAGGATGCCGATGTCCTGCAGCAGCGCGCCCAGCATCAGTTCCTCGGGACGCTCGAACTGCAGGCGCTCGCACAGCACGCGCGCGGCGGTGGCCGCAAGCACGCTGCGGTGCCAGACGCGCTCGTGCAGGCCGGCCAGCGCGCGGTCGGCCTGCATCGTGCGCGCCACCGCGAAGCCGAGCGCCAGGCTGAGCGCGGCGTTGAGGCCGAGCAGGGCCAGCGCCTGCGACAGGGTGTCGACCCGGCGCCGGGTGGTGCTGGCGTACAGCGGGGAATTGGCGATGCGCAGCAGCCGCGCGCTGAGCGCGGGATCGAGCGCGATCGCCTCGGCGGTGGCGGCCAGGTCGGCGCCGGGGTCCTCCGCCAGTTCGAGCAGGCGCAGCGCCACGCCGGGCAGCGTCGGCAGCGTCCGGCAGTGCGCGAGGAGGGAGACGAGATCGGGGTGCATCGAAACCTGCGTGGTCGGCGGCCTCGAGAGTCTATCGGCCGCGGCGCGGCGGTCTGAAGCCGGGCCGGGTGCCGCCGGACTCGCGGCAGGAAAAGAGCGCGTCCCCGCGCGCGGGCGCAGGCGAACGACGGACGGCACCGCGCTTCCGGAATGCCGGCAGAAGCCGTCGCGCGCGAGCGCGCTCCTGCGGGAGAGGGCGAAGCGACGGCCGCGCCAAAGAAAAAGGCCGCGACATGCGCCGCGGCCTCCGGGAACGTCGCCGGTGGCGAAGGGTCAGGCCAGGCCGGCCTGCTTCATCACTTCGGCGGCGTAGTCCTCGACCACCTTCTCGATGCCCTCGCCGACGGCCAGGCGCTGGAAGCCCACGACCTCGGCGCCGGCGGCCTTGAGGGTCTGCTCGACGCTCTGGTTGGTGTCGAGCACGTAGGGCTGGCCGTACAGGGTGACCTCGTTGACGATCTTGGCCAGCTTGCCGCCGATGATCTTCTCCAGGATCTCGGCCGGCTTGGCCTTGTCCTTCTCCGACATCTTCGCCAGCTCGATCTCCTTCTCCTTGGCGACGAAGTCGGCCGGCACGTCGGCGGCGGTGTTGTAAGGCGGGTTCATCGCGGCCACGTGCATGGCGATGCCGCGGGCCAGGTCGGCGTCGCCGCCCTTGACCTCGACCAGCACGCCGATGCGGCCGCCGTGCACGTAGGCGGCGACGTTGTGCGCGCTGTCGATGCGGGCGGCGCGGCGCACCTGCACGTTCTCGCCGACCTTGGCGATCAGCGCGGCGCGGGCTTCCTCGACGGTCTCGCCGGAGGCCAGCCTGGCGGCCTTGAGCGTCTCGGCGTCGGTGCCGGCGGCGGCCAGCGCGGCCTCGGCCACGGCATCGGTGAAGGCGATGAAGTTGCCGTCCTTCGCCACGAAGTCGGTCTCGGAGTTGATCTCGACCAGCACGGCCTTGCCCTCGGCCTGCGCGGTGGCGATGCGGCCCTCGGCGGCGATGCGGCTGGCCTTCTTGTCGGCCTTGGCCAGGCCCGACTTGCGCAGCGCCTCGGCGGCGGCGTCGATGTCGCCGTTGGCCTCGGTGAGCGCTTTCTTGCACTCCATCATGCCGGCGCCGGTGCGCTCGCGCAGTTCCTTGACCAGGCTTGCGGTGATTTCCATGGGATACCTCGGGATGCGTGGAACTGGAAAGGGGCGGGCGAGGCACGGCGCCCGGCGGGGCCGGGGCGTCTGCGCCCGGGAACGCGGCCGCGCGCGGCGGCCGCGGAGGATGGCCGGTTACTCGGCCTCGGCGGCCGGAGCGGCCGGAGCGGCAGCAGCGGCCGGGGCGGCGTCGCCCGTTTCGGCGGCCTCGTCGGCCTTGGCCGGCTTCTTGCCGCCGGCCTTGCGGCCGCGGCCCTCGCCCTCGGCGAACTCTTCCTCGCGCACGGTCGCCGCGGACGGCGCGGCGGCCTTGCCTTCCAGCACCGCGTCGGCGGCGGCGTTGGCGTAGAGCTGCACGGCGCGGATGGCGTCGTCGTTGCCGGGGATGGCGTAGTCGACCAGGTTGGGGTCGTAGTTGGTGTCGACCACCGCGATCACCGGGATGCCGAGCTTCTTGGCCTCCTTGATCGCGATGTCCTCGTGGCCGATGTCGATCACGAACAGGGCGTCGGGCAGGCGGTTCATCTCCTTGATGCCGCCCAGCGAGGCCTCCAGCTTGTCGCGCTCGCGGCGCAGGCCCAGCACCTCGTGCTTGACCAGGCGCTCGAAGGTGCCGTCGGTCTCGGCGGCCTCCAGCTCCTTCAGGCGCGACACCGACTTCTTCACCGTGGCGAAGTTGGTCAGCGTGCCGCCCAGCCAGCGCTGGGTCATGTAGGGCATGCCGCAGCGCTCGGCCTCCTGCTTGACCGCATCGCGCGCACTGCGCTTGGTGCCGACGAACAGGACGATGCCGCGCTTCTGCGCGATCCCCGAGATGAAGTTCATCGCGTCGCCGAACAGCGGCACGGTCTTCTCGAGGTTGATGATGTGGATCTTGCCGCGCGCGCCGAAGATGTACGGCGACATCTTGGGGTTCCAGTAGCGGGTCTGGTGGCCGAAATGGACGCCGGCCTCCAGCATCTGGCGCATGGTGATCTGGGGCATTGCTCGAACTCCAGGCAGTGGAACCGGCCGCCCGGCATGAGGATGGGCGGGCGCCTGCGCGAAACGCGCGGGCGCGGGGTTCCGGGGTTGGGCCTCCCCGCAGCCTCCGTGTCCGAACCCGTTCCCTCGTGGAGAGCGGGCACCCCGGCACGGGCGATGGCGGCGGGTGTGTATTCGCCGGTGACGCCCGGCGTGGGCGGCGCGTCCGCCGGGGCGGGGCGCAGCCGTGCATTCTAGCCGCGGGGCGGGGCCCGGGCAACCTGGCGGGCGGATCGCGCCGCCCGTGAGGCAGGGCCTAGTAGGTGACCGTCACCGTGACGGTGTCGCGGTAGTCGCCGGCGGGGGCCACCTGGACGGCCGGGACCCGGCCGTAGACGGTCAGCGACTGCGCGCTCCCGGTGCCGGTGCCGGTGGCGGTGTCGCTGCCGGGCGTGGCGCCCCAGCGCAGGGTCCGGGCCGGGTCGCGGTAGAGCTCGTAGGCCACGTAGTGCTCGCCGCCGGTCTCCAGGCGCATGCGGCGGGTGGCGCCGCTGGCGTAGAGGCCGTCGTCGAGCGCCACCTGCCAGGGCGTGCGGCCGGTGCAGGCGAAGGTGAGGGTGGAGGCCTGGTCGACCGGCTGCGCCACCCGCCCGGCCACGGTCCCGAAGGCGAGGTCGGTCGCGCTCGACAGGGTGCAGTGGTGCGGCACGGTGGCCTGCGCGCTGAACGGGAAGGTGATGCTGCCGCCGCCGCTGCCGCCGGCGGTGCAGGAGGCGGGGAACGGCGGGGTGCCGATGATGGGCTCGTTGTAGCGGTAGTCCAGGCGGGTGTGGGTGCCGGTGAAGGCGTTGCCGTAGCTTCCGGCGGCCAGCCCGCTCTGCGCCGGGATCCGCCCGTACATCGGGATCGTGAGCGTGTTGGAGGCGCCCAGCAGCAGCACCGTGTACTCGAAGGTGGTCTCCAGCGGGGTGGGGGCCTCGGCGGAGGCGGAGTGGCCCCAGACCAGGCTGCGGGCGGGGTCGCGGTAGATCTGGAACACCAGGCGGTCGCCATGCTGGTTGACCTGCTGCCGCGGCGCGTGGCGGCCCTCGCCCGAGGCGCCGGCGCCGATGTGCAGGCACATCCGCAGCCGGATCACCGACAGCAGGGTGACCGCGGTGGTCGAGCAGCTCACGGTCACCGTGGAGGCGGTGTCGGCCGGCGAGGCGCCGGAGACGGTGCCGAACGCCAGCGGCGCCGCGCTCGAGGTGCAGCTCGTCGCGGCCGCGGCCGGCCGCGGCCAGCCGGCGGCGCAGGCGGCGAGGCCGACGACGGCGAGCGCGGCGCCGAGGGCCCTCATCGCGGCGCCTCCCGCACGCAGCGCAGCGGGCCGACGCGGTGGATGCCGTGGCCGGCCTCCTCCGGCAGCTCGAGGAGGGCGGTGCAAGCGCCGTCGGGCGTGCTGACGTGGAGGTGGGTGCGGGCGTCCACGCCTTCCAGGTAGACGTGGCCGTCGTGGCCCACCACCACCGAGTCGGTCCGGCCCCGCACGTGGACGCGGCTGCCCACCGGCAGATGCGCGCCGTCGGCGCCGTGCATCACCGCCATCGCCGCACGCACCGGCGCCATCGCGAAGTCCACCCGCACCCCCGCGCGGTCGGGCGGGGCGACGAGGTGGGCGGTGCGGTCGACGCGGATGCCGTGCGGCAGGTCCATGGGGTCCACCGACAGGCGGTTGAGCTGCCAGGCGTTGAGCGGCGCCACCAGCAGCAGGCCGCGGCGGTCGGTGATGCCCACCAGGCGGTTCTCCAGTTCCACCGGGACGCCGGCCAGCCCGGCGGCGGAGACCACCGCGAAGGCGTCGGAGAGCTCGCGCGCGGCGAACCAGCCGCCGCCCATGCGCACCACGCTGCCGCTGGCCTGCGCGTAGGTCAGGCGGCTGTCGCCGAACCGCGACACGCCGGCGCCGATCCGGCCGCGCGGGCCCAGCCAGCCCGCCTCGGCGAGCCCGCCGCCGCCGCTGTCGCCCGCGCGGGCCTGCAGCCGCCAGCCGAAGCCGCCGTCGCCCGGCACCGGGCGCGCCAGGTCCGTCACCGCATCGTCGCGCCCGCCGTCGTGCTGCCAGGACACGGCGAGCTGGGTCGCGCGGTCGCGGCCCAGCGGCACGATCACGCCCAGGTAGGCGCTGAGGTCGTCGGCGTCGTCGAGGTTGCGGTTGAGCGACAGGTTGGCCGACCAGCGGCCGGCGAAGCCGCGGTTCCAGTACAGGCCCGCGTAGCGCGCGCGGTCGGCCGGCTGCTCGCGGGCGGGGTCCGCGGCGCGGTCCAGCCGCACGTAGCTGAGGTTGAAGTTGCCGGCCCAGGTGTTGAGGCCGGCCAGGGCGCGCTCGTTGCGGGTGGGTGGCGGCGCGCCGTACAGCGAGGCGATGTCGCGGTAGGCGCGCCGGGTGCGCCGCGTCTCCGCGCTCAGGTGGTAGCGGCGGCCGGTCCAGGTCCAGCCGAGCGAGGACTGCGCGCCCGCGGTCCGGTCGAGCCGGCTGCGCGCGTGGGAGGCGTGGACCACGCCGGCCATGCCGATCTGCCAGGCGCCGCCCAGTCCGGCGACGCGCAGATCGTCGCTCGCCTCCACCTGTCCTTCCACGGTCAGCCGGTCGCTGACGCCGTAGCGCCAGGTGCCGCTGCCGACCGCGTCGCCCGCGTAGGCGAAGGAACGCAGCCCGTAGTCCTCGCGCACCGCGCCCAGGCTCAGCGACCAGTCGCTTAAGCCCCGGGCCAGCAGCCGCTGGGTGGCGTAGAAGGGGAAATCCAGCGTGCGGACCCGGCCGAAGGCGTCGGTCACCACGATCTGCGCGGTGCCGGCGCCGGTGAGGTTGGGCACCGGCGTCAGCCGGAACGGGCCGGTCGGCGTGCGCCCGCTGTACTGGCGGATGCCGTCGATGTACAGCTCCACCTCCGAGGGCACCGCGGCCTCGCCCAGGAACTCGGGCAGCGGCGCGGTGATGCGGTAGGGCTGCAAGGCGAAATTGCGGCCGATCTGGATGCCGCCGATGCGCACCGGCCGGCTCCAGTCGAGGAAGCCGGTGAACGCGTCGCCGATGGTGGCGGTGATCGCGCGTTCCGGGAACGAGAGCTGCCAGCGGGTGTCGAGCCGGGTGGTGCGGCCCATTCGGCCTTCGCCATGCCCGGACCCGGTGCGCGCGACCCCGGTGGTCGAGAGCACGCCGGGGCCCAGGCCGAAGGCGCGCAGCTCGGCGAAGGCGGTCGCGCCCCAGCCGTCGCCGCCGTCGCTGGCGAAGAGGTCGTAGTTGAGCAGCAGGCCCGGCGAGGTCTCGGCCACCACCGGCGCCTGCACGGGCGGCCCGCCCAGCACGGTGACGTCGAGCGCCAGCGCCTCCAGCGGCGCGTCGATGTGCACGCGCTGGTGCGCCGGCTCGTAGCGCAGCCGCACGCCGGCGATCTCCTCCGGCGCCAGGTGCATGCCTTCGTCGTAGCCGTCCAGGGCGAAGCCCAGCGCGCGCAGGGTGCCGGCCGAGGCGTGCAGGCGCTCCCCGCGCAGTTCGAACGGCAGCGGCTCGGGATGGGGTGCCTGGTTGAGCACCACTTCGAGGTAGAGCGGGGTGACCGGCCGCGGTGTGGTGGGCGCCGCCGGGCCGGCGGCCTCGGGCGCGGGCGGCGGGAGGCCCGGGACCGGCTGCGCGCGGGCGGCGGACACGGCGGCCACCAGCAGCGCGCTACCGATCCGCGACCAGCGTGCGCTGCGCGGGCTCGCCATCGATCCTGACCTGCAGCTCGGCACCGGGGCCGGCGGCGGCGCCGTCGGGCAGGCGCCAGCGCCGGCGCTGGCCCGGCAGCACGTAGCCGGCCAGGCCCGGCGCCACCTCGCGGCGCGCGCCGTTGCCGGCCACGTGCGCCAGGTCGGCCAACTGCGCGCGGGCGTTGCCCGCGTTCTCGACCTCCAGGTAGCGCGCGCCGTCCTCGGACACGATGCGCGCGTGCAGCACCGGCGCGGCCGCCGCCAGCGGCGTCAGGAACACCGGCACCGAGTAGCGCAGCACGAAATGCAGGCCGCTGCGCGGCCGCCGCGGCGCGTCGTGCACAGGCAGCTCGTCGACGACGACGCGGAAGCTGCCCTCGGTCGAGGCGGGCGGCGGCCCCAGGCGCACGATGCGCACCAGCTGCTCGCCGTGCGGCGGGATCTCGGTCAGCGGCGGGCTCACCGCGAGCGCCTCGGTGGGCTCCAGGCGGTCCTCGCCTCCGGCCTGGCGCCAGCCGAAGACGCGCACCTGCACGTGCATCGGCTCGGTGCCGTCGTTGCGCAGGACCAGGCCCTGCGCGTTGCGCTCGGCCGGGATCGTCACCAGCGTCGGCGCCACCTGCAGGGTGGCGGCGGCGCCCGGGGCCCAGGCCAGGAGGGCGAGCGCGCAGAAGGCCCGGAGGCCGGCCGGGAAGCGGTGCGGGCGCACGGCGGGCGCCCGTCAGTAGGTGATCGTGGCGGTGATCGTGTCGAGGTAGCTGCCGGCCTGGAAGTTGGCGCTGGGCACGCGGCCGTAGACCGGGATTTCCTGCACGTCGCCGCTGCCGCTGCCCGCCAGGGTGTCGGCGCCGACGGTCTCGCCCCAGACCACCGAGCGCGCGGCGTCCTGGAACAGCTGGTAGGGCACCAGATCGTCGTCGCCGGCCATGGCGCGGCTGGCCACGCCGCCGCCGCCGTCGTTCTGGCCGGCGTCCAGGGCGATGGTGTAGCCGATGCCGGGCGTGCAGTTCACGTTCAACTGCCCGGCCGCGTCGACGTTGGTGGCGGTCGAGGGCTGGGTACCGAAGGCCACTCCGGTGGCGGCCACCGTGTCGATGGCGCACACGCCGGTGATCGTCAGCGTCACGTCGAAGGTCGTGGTGGCCGATTGCGCGTGGGCGGCCGGCGCGCAGGCGAGGGCGGAGCAGAGCAGGAGGAGCGTCGTCGTCGTGCGGTTCATGGGGCGTCCTTTCCGGGGCACTGGACCGGAGCTGCCGGAGGCAGCGTGCAAGCGTTGCGGGATTCATGCATCCCGCACGAAACCTGTGGCCGGAGGCTTGCACGCGCGGTGCATAGGACGCGTGACGAAACCGGGCACCACGCTGCGCCGCGCCGGCCGCCCGCGCCCGTGCCGGCGCGGCGGCGTCCGATCGGCGATAATGGCGCCATGGCCATGACCCTCAAGACCCCCGAAGAGATCGAGAAGATGCGCGAGGCCGGCCGCCTGGCCGCCGAGGTGCTGCAAGTGGTGGCCCCGCACGTGAAGCCCGGGGTGACCACCGACGAACTGGACCGCGTCTGCCACGATCACATCGTCCGCGTCCAGGGGGCGGTGCCGGCCAACGTCGGCTACCGCGGCTACCCCAAGGCCACCTGCATCTCGGCCAACAACGTCATCTGCCACGGCATCCCGGGCGACAAGGTGCTGAAGGACGGCGACATCATCAACATCGACGTCACCGTCATCAAGGACGGCTGGCACGGCGACACCAGCCGCATGTACTTCGTCGGCACGCCGTCGGTGATGGCGCGGCGCCTGGTGGACGTCACCCGGCAGGCGCTGTTCGAGGGCATCCGCGCGGTGCGCCCGGGCGCGACCCTGGGCGACATCGGCCACGCGATCCAGAAGTACGCCGAAGGGCAGCGCTTCAGCGTGGTGCGCGAGTACTGCGGGCACGGCATCGGCAAGGTCTACCACGACGAGCCGCAGGTGCTGCACTACGGCCGCCCGGGCGAGGGCATGGTGCTGCAGCCGGGCATGACCTTCACCATCGAGCCGATGATCAACGAGGGCTCGCGGTACACCCGCGTGCTGCCCGACGGCTGGACCGTGGTCACCAAGGACCGCAAGCTGTCCGCGCAGTGGGAGCACACCATCGCGGTGACCGCGGACGGCGCCGACGTCCTCACCCGCGTGCCCGGCGACGACAACGAGCAGTTCCTCTAGGGTGCCGCGGATGGCAGGCACGCTCCCGTCCGCGGCCCCCGGCAGCGGGGAGGACGCGGCCTGGGCCGCGGAGGCGCGCGCGGCGCTGGCCGAGCACGACGCCCAGCTCGCGGCGCGCTTCGACGCCGGCGAGGGCATCGACCGCCTGCTCGCCGCGCGCACCACCGCCGTCGACGGCTGGGTGCGCCAGGCCTGGGCGCGCTGCATCCCCGCCGATGCGCCGCTGTCGCTGTTCGCGGTCGGCGGCTACGGCCGCGGCGAACTGTTCCCGCATTCGGACATCGACCTGCTGGCGCTGGCCGGCGAGGGCGCGCGGGAGGACCACGCCGGGGCCCTGGGCCGCCTGTTCGCCCTGCTGTGGGACGCCGGGCTTCCGGTCGGGCACGCCGTGCGCAGCGCCGCGGAATGCACCCGCGAGGCCGCCGCCGACCTGACCGTGCAGACCAACCTGCAGGACGCGCGCCCGCTGCTGGCCAACCTCGACGAGGCGCGGGCGCTCGGCGCAGCGATCGCGCCCGAGCGCACCTGGCCCGCGGCGCGCTACTTCGAGGGCAAGCGCGAGGAGCAGCGCCAGCGCCACGCGCGCTTCGGCGACACCGCCGACAACCTGGAGCCCAACGTCAAGGAAGGCCCGGGCGGCCTGCGCGACATCCACACCTTGCGCTGGATGGCGCGGCGGGTGTTCAGCGTGCACGGGGTCGAGCAGCTCATCACCCTCGGCCAGCTCGGCATCGACGAGTACGCCACCCTGGAACGCGAGCGGCAGGCGCTGTCGCGCCTGCGCTTCGGCCTGCACCTGGTGGCCGGCAAGGCCGAGGAGCGCCTGCGCTTCGACCACCAGAAGACCCTGGCGGCCCGGCTGGCGCACGTGGACGAGGCCGACAACGCGCTGGTCGAGCAGATGATGCAGGGCTTCTACCGCAGCGCGGCGGTGGTGCTGCGGATCAACGACCGCCTGCTGCAGCGCTTCGAGGAGCAGATCGAGGGCGAGGGCGAGCTGGTCCCGGTCGACGCCGAGTTCGCCACCCGCCGCGGCTACCTGGCCGCGCGCGACGAGGTCTGGCCCGGCGGCGACATCGGCCGCGTGTTCGAGCTGTTCGCGGTGTGGGCCGAGCACCCGGACGTGCGCGGCCTGCACTCGCAGACCGCGCGCGCGCTGGCCGAGTCGCTGCACGCGCTGCCGTCCTGGCGCGAGGCGGGGGACGAACTGCGCGAGCGCTTCCTCGCCCTGCTGCGCGGGCCGGCGCCGGTACGCTCGCTGGAGCGGATGGCGCGGCTGGGCGTGCTGGGCCTGTGGATCCCGGAGTTCGCCCGCGTGTCCGGGCGCATGCAGTTCGACCTGTTCCACGTCTACACCGTCGACCAGCACACGCTGGCGGTGCTGCGCAACATCGCCAGCTTCTCCGCCGAGGTCCCGGACCCGCGCTTCAGCGCCGCCCACGAGGTGTGGCCGCTGCTGCGCCGGCCCGAGCTGCTGCTGCTGGCCGGCCTGTTCCACGACATCGGCAAGGGCCGCGGCGGCGACCACTCCGAGCTGGGCGCGGCCGACGCGCGCGAGTTCTGCGAGGGCCACGGCCTGCCGGAGGCCGACACCGCGCTGGTCGAATGGCTGGTGCGCCGGCACCTGCTGATGTCGACCACCGCGCAGAAGCTCGACATCTCCGACCCGGCGGTGATCCACCGCTTCGCCACCGAGGTCGCCGACCGCGAGCGGCTGGACTACCTGTACCTGCTGACCTGCGCCGACATCGCCGGTACCTCGCCGCGGCTGTGGAACGCGTGGAAGGACCGCCTGCTGACCGACCTGCGCATCGCCACCCGGCTGGCGCTGCGGCGCGGGCTCGAGCACCCGGTGGCCGCCGAGCAGCGCATCGCCGAGACCCGCGACCGCGTGCGCGGCCTGCTGTCGGCGCACGGCGTGGACGGCGACGAGGCCGACGCGCTGTTCGCGCGGATGCCGGCCGAGGCCTTCCTGCGCGGCCGGCCCGACCAGGTCGCCTGGCAGGCGCTGTCGCTGGGCGCCGCCGCGCCCGGCGACACCGTGGTGCGGGTGCGGCGGCTGGCCGCCGGCGCGCAGGCGCTGGAGGTGTTCGTGCACTCGCCCGACCGCGACGGCCTGTTCACCGCGATCGCGATCACCCTCGACCGCAGCGGCCTGGCGATCCAGCAGGCGCGCGCGCTGGACGGCCCCGGCGGCACCATCTTCGACACCTTCCAGGTGCTGGCCGCCGATCCGCGCCACGTGCCCGAGCCGCAGGCGATCGAGCGCAAGCTGGCCACGGTGCTGTCCGGCTCGCTCGACGTGCGGCCGGCGCGGCGCGCGCAGCCGCGGCACCTGCGCCACTTCCGCGTGGTGCCGCACCTGGACTTCAACGACAGCGCCGACGGCCGCCAGACCGTCTTCAGCCTGGTCGGCACCGACCGCCCCGGCCTGCTCGCCGACGTCGCCCACGTGCTGCGCAGCCAGCACCTGCGCGTGCACGACGCGCGCATCGCCACCTTCGGCGAGCGCGTGGAGGACGTGTTCCGCCTCAGCGACCGCGACAATCGCGCCCTCGACGCCACGCGCCGCGAGTCTCTGCGCGAGGCGTTGCTGGCGACCCTCGACGCCGGCGCCGGCTGACCGGCCGCGCCGCTTCTTCCCCATCCTCTCCCGGATACCGTCATGACCGAACCCAGTTTCAACGCCGATCCCGCCGCCGTCGCCGTCCTGCACGCCACCGTCGACAGCGCCTTCGAGCGCCGCGCCGCGCTCACCCCGGAGGAGATCGAGGGTGCGGTGCGGCCGGCCGTGGAGCAGGCGATGGCCGGCCTGGAGGCCGGCGCCCTGCGCGTGGCCGAACCCGACGGCGCCGGCGGCTGGCGGGTCAACGAATGGCTGAAGAAGGCGGTGCTGCTGTACTTCCGCATCAACGAGATGGCGCTGGTGGAAGCCGAGCCGGCGCCGTATTGGGACAAGGTGGAGGCGCGCTTCGCCGGCTACGACGAGAGCCAGTTCCGCCAGGCCGGCGTGCGCGTGGTGCCCGGCGCCTTCGTGCGCCGCGGCAGCTACCTGGGCCGCGACGTGGTGCTGATGCCGAGCTTCGTCAACATCGGCGCCCACGTGGGCGAGGGCACCATGGTCGACACCTGGGCCACGGTCGGCTCCTGCGCCCAGGTCGGCCGCCACTGCCACATCTCCGGCGGCGCCGGGATCGGCGGCGTGCTGGAGCCGCTGCAGGCCTCGCCCACCATCGTCGAGGACCACTGCTTCATCGGCGCGCGCTCGGAAGTGGTGGAGGGCGTGGTGGTCGGCCACCACAGCGTGATCGGCATGGGCGTGTTCCTCGGCCAGTCCACCCGCATCTACGACCGCGCCACGCGCGAGGTGAGCTACGGCTACGTGCCGCCGGGCAGCGTGGTGGTGGCCGGCTCGCTGCCGGCCGAGGACGGCAGCCACTCGCTGTACTGCGCGGTGATCGTCAAGAAGGTCGACGAGCGCACCCGCGCCAAGACCAGCGTCAACGACCTGTTGCGCGGCCTGGCGGGCTGAGCGGGCCGCAGTAGGAGCGCGCTTGCGCGTGGTGGCGCTTTCCCGGTAAAGCCCGGTCGCGCGCGAGCGCGCTCCTGCACGGGTTCGTCTCCCGGCGGCGTCTGTGCGATTCTTGCTTCCTCTCCGTCCTGCACGAGCGCGTGTCCCGCATGAGCGTCACCCTCTACGGCCTGAAGAACTGCGATACCTGCAAGAAGGCGCGCAAGTGGCTCGACCGCTTCGGCGTCGCCCACGCCTTCGTCGACTACCGCGACACGCCGCAGGCGCCGGAGACGCTGGCGGGCTGGGCCGCGCAGGCGGGCGGCTGGGATGCGCTGGTCAACAAGTCCTCCACCACCTGGCGCAACCTGCCGGCCAACCGCAAGTCGCCCGGCAGCGATGCCGAATGGAAGCTGCTGCTGCGCGAATACCCGCAGCTGATCCGCCGCCCGGTGGTGGCGACCGACGACGGCGAGGTCACCCAGGGCTTCACCGACAACGGCTTCAAGCAGCGCTTCGGCGTCGGCTGAGCGCGCGGCGATGTCCGACGTCCTCGATCTCGCCCGCGCGCTGATCGCGCGGCCCTCGGTGACGCCGGACGACGCCGGCTGCCAGGCGCTGGTCGCCGAGCGGCTGGCGCGCGCGGGCTTCGCCTGCGAGCGGCTGCGCTTCGGCGAGGTCGACAACCTGTGGGCCACCCACGGCACGGGCGGCCCGGTGCTGCTGCTGCTCGGCCACACCGACGTGGTGCCGCCGGGCCCGCGCGAGGCCTGGGCCAGCGACCCGTTCGCGCCGGAGATCCGCGACGGCGTGCTCTACGGGCGCGGCGCGGCCGACATGAAGAGCGGGGTGGCCGCCTTCGTGGTGGCCGCCGAGCGCTTCGCCGCGTCGCGCCCCGGGCATGCCGGCACGCTGGCGCTGCTGCTGACCTCGGACGAGGAGGGCGACGCGATCGATGGCGTGCGCCGGGTGGCCGAGACCTTCCGCGCGCGCGGGCAGCGCATCGACTGGTGCGTCACCGGCGAGCCGTCATCGAAGGCGCGGCTGGGCGACCTGCTGCGGGTCGGCCGCCGCGGTTCGCTGTCGGCGACGCTGACCGTGCGCGGGGTGCAGGGCCACGTGGCCTACCCGGAGCTGGCGCGCAATCCCGTGCACGAGGCGCTGCCCGCGCTGGCCGAACTGGCCGCGCGCGGCTGGGACGACGGCTACGAGCGCTTCCCGCCGACCAGCCTGCAGATCAGCAACGTCGGTGCCGGTACCGGCGCCAGCAACGTGATCCCGGGCGGGCTGGAGGTGCGGTTCAACCTGCGCTACAACCCGCACTGGACCGCGCAGCGGCTGGAGGACGAGGTCGCGGCGCTGTTCGCCCGCCACGGCCTCGACCACACGCTGCGCTGGCACCGCAGCGGCGAGCCGTTCTACACCCCGGAGGGCCCGCTGCGCGCCGCCGCGCGCGAGGTCCTGGCCGCCCATGCCGGCGGGCCGCCCGAAGAGAGCACCGGCGGCGGCACCTCGGACGCGCGCTTCATCGCGCCGCTGGGCGCGCAGTGCATCGAGATCGGGCCGGTCAACGCCAGCATCCACCAGGTCGACGAGCACGTGCGCGTGGCCGACCTGGAGGCGCTGCCGGGCCTGTACCTGTCTCTAATCGAGCGGCTTTTGGCAGCCGCGGAAGCATCTTGAGCCTCGAGGGAAGATGCCGGAACCGGTCGCCTACTTCTCGTTCTCAGCGGTCCGCGGACGCGCCGGAGCATACTGGTTCGCCCCGCCAATGGGTTGACCGCCGGCATCGACGTTCACGCAGATCCTGTTGCCGCAGACCACGGCGTCCGACGCATAGAACGCTTGCAGCACGGGGATCGCATCCTCGTAGCGCTGCAGCTCCGCTCTGGCCGCTGCGAGCTCGCGCCTGAAGTAGCCGAGCACCAGCAGCGACACCAGAACCGTCAGTGCCAGTATCGCCAGCGAAGCGAACGTCCAGGTCCGCGCAGCGCGTCCCATCCGTTCGACCTGTGTGCCGAGCGAGGCCAACATCCGTCCGTGCTCCTGCAATCGCGGCTTCAGGGCGTCTTCGGCCTGTCGGGAGATCCGTTCGGCGGCCTGGCCGGTGATGCCCGTGACGTCCTCGCGGAACCTGTGGCTCGACGCCTTCAGCGCTTTTGCATCCTGCCTCAACGCCCTGCGGATCTTCTCGGCATGTTCGGACACCTCGGTACGCAGCGCCAGCAGCAACTTGGCGATCTCGGTGTTGGATTCGATGGATTGGCGCAGAGCCGCATGGGCGGCGGCAAGATCGTCCGTGGTATGCATGATCGTCCCTTGGCCGGCGCTGGCGAATGCCCGCTATGAGCGCGCCAGCTCGGCCGGCTGTCCCTGTTGCTGCTTCTGTTGCGCGGCAGCGGCTTGCTGTTCGGCATGAAGCTGCCTGCCCTGCCGCTCCAACTGCGCGCCTTCCTCCGAGCGGTTGAACTGCCGGCCGATCTCGTCGAGCCTATCGCTGTCCCCGCGTTGCAGCGCTGCATGCAACTGGTTGAGCACGGGATCGTCGAAAGGCGCTCGGCCGCCGGTAGCGGTTGTCGCCGCATGGTGCGAGTCCTGGTCGAGTCCAGGCTGCGAATCGTTGTCGCTGAGCAGCCGTTGCCGGAGCGTTCTCTCCGGCAAGGCGTTCTCCTGCACGCGATTGTGCGGGCTGCCGGGGATCGGATCGGGAATGCGCTTGAATTCCTCGATGTTGTTCAGCGGCTTCAGCGCACCGTCGTAGTCCTTGTTCGTCAGCCCGATACCCAAGGGTAACTCGATCCGCCTGTGCAGCCCCGCGTGGTTCAGCGCGCCCCAGGTGAAGTCGACGCAGCTGTTGGTGGCGCCGTTGTAGTGGAGGTCGAAATAGCGTTCATCCTTGGCTACCCCTTTCTCGCCATAGTCCTGGAGAGACTTGTATTGAGCTTCGGTGATTTCCATCGTGCGGGCGTAGGCGGGATTCCGATACATTTCGTACTCGTCCCTCACCACGTGCCCGGGCCCGCGCATGCCGCTTTCGATGGGGGCAAAGCCATAACCGTTTTCCGTTTTACCGTCGCTGATGCTGTAGTAGACATGGCCGGCTTGCGACGTCTGGGTGGCTTCGCCGTCGGGCCCCCGGATTGGAGTGCCGGGGGCGGCAACGTAGATCGTGACCGTATAGGGGCCGGCTTTCGGTTCGGAAGCGGATTGCGGGTCGGACATGACGAATCCCTGTGCGAAGCGGGCAGTTCTATCTCGGGTAGTAGTGCGAGACCAACAGTTCGTATCGCAATTCCGGAAGAACCCGCTTCAGCTCGATCAGGGTCGGATGCGATTCCAGGCTTTCCACTTCCAGCCGATAACGTCCCGGAGTGGGTGGGCTGATCCTCGCGATTTCGTGAACGTAGTAGACCTTTGTGTTGTCGTAAAGTCCGGCAGCGATCAGCGGTCCGTTGTCCGTGCTCCCGGCGGATTGATGCGTGAAGATGTCGCCGGGATTCTTTTCGTACCAGGTCTTTTGGCTTTCGATATCCCGATGTCGGTCGTACAGGTCGACGGATTGTTCCATCGGCCCATCGATCCGCCAGAGACGAGCCCGGATGGGGAGCGGGGATTCGAGCAGATATGCGGTGACTTCCTTGGAGCTTTCCAGCATTCCATCGGTTCCATCCGACGCAGCGTTGACTGCTCTGAAGCCGATGAACACCGGTTCGAGCCCGTCGTCGCCGGGCGCATCCGGCAGGTCGAAAGCGATGGTGAGCTTGCTGCCGGCCTGGTCGAGGGCGAAAGGTTCGACGACGGGGAAGTTGCCCGGGCGCGAGGACGGCGCCGAGGCGTCGGTCCGGGTCTTGTCCGCGCATGCGGTCATGATGAGCATTCCTGTGATCGTGACGAAACCCGCAAGGAACGTTCGCGCGCTTCTTGCCGGACGATGGCGCAATACGTCCGATGAAGGCATGGCGGTATCGGTGGTCTGCGTTCGGATCACGGGCAAGCTCCATCTGCATACGACGCGCCGCCGGGCGACGTCCCGCACGCTTCGAGTCTATGAGCATCAAAGGCAGGGCGCAATTGGTTTCAAGGGATACTGTCGCGGTACGACGACGACGGTATGGGACGCTCGACGGTGTCGGAATCGGGTGCGGTATTCCTGCCGCGATCGTTGGGGCCGCGGCTTGCCGCCTCCTGAAAATGGCACTGCAAGCCGCGCTGGTTTGCCCGTGCCGGAAAGGTTGCGATGGCAACTGTTGCCAATCGCGGCACGAACCGGTAGCGTCGCCTCCCATGCACCGCCTGCCGTCCATCGCCAACAACGCCAACCGCAACAATCGCGGCACGAATTCTCGTGCGCGGCTGCGGGCCCGCGCATAGGCGAAGCGACAAGCGCCACACAACGAAGCCCGCGCCGCAAGGCGCGGGCTTTTTCGTGCATGCGATATCTTCCTCCGCGAGCGGAGGAAGAAGCGAAACGCCAAATCCTTGCCCAGAAAAGGGAGTTCCCTCGCATGTGTTCCATCTTCGGCATCTTCGGTCTGCAACCCGGCGACGACCTTTCGCGCCTGCGCCGCCAGGCGCTGGAATGCTCGCAACGCCAGCGCCACCGCGGCCCCGATTGGAGCGGCGTCTACGTCGGCGACGGCGCGCTGCTGGTCCATGAGCGGCTGGCGATCGTCGATCCGGCCGGCGGCGCGCAGCCGCTGCGCTCGGCCGACGGCGCGCTGGCGCTGGCGGTCAACGGCGAGATCTACAACCACCAGGCGCTGAAGGCGGCGCTGCGCGCGCCCTATGCCTTCCAGACCGGCTCCGACTGCGAGGTCATCAACGCGCTCTACCTCGAGAGCGAGGCCGACGGCGGCGGCCCGGCCGCCTTCCTGGAGCGGCTCAACGGCATCTTCGCCTTCGCGCTGTGGGACCAGGCCAGGGGCCGGGCCATCGTCGCCCGCGACCCGATCGGCGTGGTGCCGCTGTACTGGGGCCACGACCGCGAGGGCCGGCTGCGCGTGGCCTCGGAGATGAAGGCGCTGGCCGACCGCTGCGCCGACGTCGCCCCGTTCCCGCCGGGGCACTGGTACGACAGCGCGACCGGCGAGCTGGTCCGCTACTACGACCGTCCCTGGCGCGAATACGACGCGGTACGGGGCGTCGAGGTGTCGCCGCAGGCGCTGCGCGAGGCGTTCGAGGCCGCGGTGCACCGCCAGCTGATGACCGACGTGCCCTACGGCGTGCTGCTGTCGGGCGGGCTGGATTCCTCGCTGGTCGCCGCCGTCGCCGCGCGCTACGCGCGCCACCGCATCGAGGACGGCGACCGCAGCGAGGCCTGGTGGCCGCGCCTGCATTCGTTCGCGATCGGCCTGGCGGGCTCGCCCGACCTCGCCGCGGCGAAGATCGCCGCCGAGGCGCTGGGGACCGTGCACCACGGCTTCGAGTACACGCTGGAGGAAGGCCTCGACGCCCTGCCGGAGGTGATCCGCCACATCGAGACCTACGACGTCACCACGATCCGCGCCTCCACGCCGATGTTCCTGCTGGCGCGGCGGATCAAGGCGATGGGGGTGAAGATGGTGCTGTCGGGCGAGGGCAGCGACGAGATCTTCGGCGGGTATCTCTATTTCCACAAGGCGCCCGACGCGCGCGAGTTCCACGAGGAACTGGTGCGCAAGCTCGACGCGCTGCACCACTACGACTGCCTGCGCGCCAACAAGTCGATGATGGCCTGGGGCGTGGAGCCGCGCGTGCCGTTCCTCGACCGCGAGTTCCTGGACGTGGCGATGCGCATGGACGCCGCGCACAAGACGATCGACGCGCCGAGCGGGCGGATCGAGAAGGCGGTGCTGCGCGAGGCCTTCGAGGGCTATCTGCCCCGCGAGATCCTGTGGCGGCAGAAGGAGCAGTTCAGCGACGGCGTGGGCTACGGCTGGATCGACGGGCTGAAGGCGCACGCGCAGGCGCAGGTCTCCGACCGGGAGCTCGCGGCGGCGGCGCGCCGCTTCCCGCACAACCCGCCGCAGACCAAGGAGGCCTATCTCTACCGCAGCCTGTTCGAGCGCGCCTTCCCGACGCCCGCGGCGGCCGAGACCGTGCCCGGCGGCAAGTCGATCGCCTGTTCCTCGCCGGCGGCCATCGCCTGGGACGCCGCGTTCGCTGCCGCCGCGGACCCGTCCGGCCGCGCGGTGGCGGGCGTGCACCACGCCGCGGCCTGAGCGTCGCGCGGGCGCCGCACCATGGGCCACCGTACGGGACCGCCGCCGGCCCAGGCCTTAGACTTGCGCTTCCCGTTTCCCATCCACAGGCGACACCGTGATCATCCATCCCAAGGTCCGCGGCTTCATCTGCACCACCACGCATCCCACGGGCTGCGAGCTCAACGTGCGCGACCAGATCGCGGCCACGCGGGCGCGGGGCGTGCGCAGCGACGGGCCGAAGAAGGTGCTGGTGATCGGCGCCTCCAGCGGCTACGGCCTGGCCGCGCGCATCGGCGCCGCGTTCGGCTTCGGCGCCGACACCCTGGGCGTGTTCTTCGAGAAGCCGGGCAGCGAGAAGAAGCCGGGCACCGCCGGCTGGTACAACGCCGCGGCGTTCGACCGCTACGCCAAGGAGGCCGGCCTCTACAGCCGCTCGATCAACGGCGATGCGTTCTCCGACGCCGCGCGCGACAAGGTGATCCAGCTGATCCGCGACGAGATGGGCGGGCAGGTGGACCTGGTCGTCTACTCGCTGGCCTCGCCCGTGCGCAAGCTGCCGGAGACCGGCGAGATCAAGCGCTCGGCGCTCAAGCCGATCGGCGCGCCCTACACCTCCACCGCGATCGACACCAACCGCGACCAGATCGTGCAGGCCACGATCGAGCCGGCGACCGAGCAGGAGATCGAGGACACGGTGACGGTGATGGGCGGGCAGGACTGGGCGCTGTGGATCGACGCGCTGGCGCGCGCCGGCGTGCTGGCCGAGGGCGCGCGCAGCGTGGCCTTCAGCTACATCGGCACCGAGATCACCTGGCCGATCTACTGGCACGGCGCGCTCGGCCGCGCCAAGGCGGACCTCGACGCGACCGCGCGCCGGCTGGACGCGAAGCTGGCGGCCAGCGGCGGCGGGGCGAACGTCGCGGTGCTGAAGTCGGTGGTCACCCAGGCCAGCGCGGCGATCCCGGTGCTACCGCTGTACATCGCCATCGTCTTCAAGGTGATGAAGGAGCAGGGGCTGCACGAGGGCCCCATCGAGCAGCTGGACCGCCTGTTCCGCGAGCGCATGTACCGCGAGGACGGTCGTCCGGCGGAGGTCGACGACGAGCACCGGCTGCGGCTGGACGACTGGGAA
The DNA here is from genome assembly GCF_021191635.1 of Alterluteimonas quercicellularis. Taxonomy (GTDB): domain Bacteria; phylum Pseudomonadota; class Gammaproteobacteria; order Xanthomonadales; family Xanthomonadaceae; genus Luteimonas; species Luteimonas quercicellularis. Next base: position 12,494 of record NZ_JAIWPR010000016.1, on the reverse strand, counting down.
CTGCGCCCCGAGGTGCAGGAGGCCTGCAAGGCGCTGTGGCCGCAGGTCACGACGCAGAACCTGTTCGAGCTGACCGACTACGCCGGCTACAAGCACGAGTTCCTCAAGCTGTTCGGCTTCGACCGCGACGACGTGGACTACGACGCCGAGGTGGACCCGGACGTGAGCTTCGACGTCGTCGAGCTCTGAAAACCCGTTCGAACGCCTGCTGCGCTCGCCAGCTGGCGAGCGTGCGGTGCTCGAAAGAACCGCCAGGAGCGGTTCTCGACATCGCGCCGGCGATGGCCACCCATGCTCATGTACCGCTCGCACACTGCGCTTCCTGCGCTCCGCCACGCGCCACCCGGCTGCGCTCGCGACGGACTTCGAACAGGTCTCGAGCGGGGTGCTGGCGGCGGCCGTGCCGGCCCTGCAACGATTCGTCCCGCCGCGGGTCCTGTTGCCGGGCCGGCCCTGTCCTTAGTCTGCTGCCTGCATTCCTTCCCCACAGCAGGCCACGCACCATGAGCAATCCCTTCATCGAAGCCAGCCGGCGCCGTCGCACGCAGTACGCGCTCGGCCGCCGGCTGCCCCTGTCCCAGGACGAGACCGCGGCGCTGATCCAGGACGCGGTGCGGCTGGCGCCGTCGTCGTTCAACTCGCAGAGTTCGCGCGCGGTGATCCTGTTCGGCGCGCAGAGCCTGCGCTTCTGGGAGATCGTCAAGGACGCGCTGCGCGCGATCGTGCCCGCCGAGTCCTTCGCCAACACCGAGCGCAAGATCGACGGCTTCGCCGCCGGCGCCGGCACCGTGCTGTTCTACGAGGACCAGGACGTGGTCAAGGGCCTGCAGGCGCAGTTCCCGCTGTACGCCGACAACTTCCCGGTGTGGTCCGAGCACGCCAGCGCGATCGCGCAGTTCTCGGTGTGGACGGCGCTGGCCAACGCCGGCATCGGCGCCAGCCTGCAGCACTACAACCCGCTGGCGGACGCGGCCGCCGCGGCCGAGTGGTCGCTGCCGGCGAGCTGGAAGCTGCGCGCGCAGATGCCGTTCGGCTCCAACGAGGCGCCGATCGGCGACAAGACCTTCATCGACGACGCCGAGCGCTTCCGCGTCTTCGGCTGATCGAGCGGGTCGCCGGCCGGCGGCCCGTAGGAGCGCGCTCGCGCGCGACGTTTTTCCTCTGGCTCCGGGAAAGCGGTGCCGGCGGTCGTCGACCGACGTCCGCGCGTGGGGACGCGTTCTTCTCCTGCCGCAAGTCCGGCGTCACCTGGCCCGGTCGCGCGCGAGCGCGCTCCTACGGGATGGTGTGGAGCGCGCGGCTATGGTGCGGGCGCGAGGCGCAGCACGTGCACCGCCTCGCCCGGCAGGAACGGCGCGGGCCGGCCCTGCACCCAGTCCGCATGGCCGGCGCCCCAGAACGGCGACAGCGGGTGGCCGCTCTGGCCCCCGGGCATGTGGGCGATGCCCTCCGCCTCGTGCCCGGGCGCCACTACCATGCGCTGCGAGGCCCCGAACGCCGGGCCCTGCACGCGCGGCATCATGCCGTCGCCGGGCAGCGGGTCGGGCGGCATGCACAGCGCGCGCCGGCCCAGCAGCGGGATCGCGCCCGCCAGCGGATGGCAGATCGCCGCGGTGTTGCGCTCGCCCCAGGTGCGTTCGCGCAGCGGTCCGAGCGCCTCCAGTTCCGCCCGCACCTCGGCCGCCGCGTCCTCGAACAGCGCGGCCCAGCCGTGCGCCTCGTCGCGGCAGCGGGCGGGCGCGTCGTCGCGCTCGGCGCAGGCGTAGCGGCGCGGCAGCAGGTGCGCGGGGCGGCGCTGCACCAGCGGCCACACCACGCCTTCGAGGTTGGGCCAGTCGGGGGCGACGAAGTCCGGCCCCAGCGCGGCGCGCGCCGGCGCCGACAGCCCGTCGGCGATGCGCGCGTGCACCGCCAGCCGCCACGCCCGCACGATGCGGTAGGCGGCCGAACCGGGCTCCGCCCGGCCCGACCAGTCGCGCGCGGCCTCGGCCAGCGCGTGCAGCGCCGGCGAGCCGGCGTCGCCGGGCGCCGCCGGGCGGGCCGCGGTCTCGCGCAGCAGCGTCCGCCAGCGGGTCATCAGCAGGGCGCGGTCGTCGAGCTGGATGTCGAGCAGGTGGCGTTCGGCGAAGCGCTCGCCGGCGGCCAGCGCATCGCGGATCTGGCGCGCGCGGGCGCCGAGGGTGGCCCCGCCGTCGCCGATGCGGGCGAAGTCGGCGCCGTCGACCACGCGGCTGTTGGCGGTCCACAGGCGGTCGGCGGCGGGCGAGCGCAGCAGCGGCGAGGCGTCGGTGGCGATCGGCCAGGGCGGGCAGGGCGCGGCGCCGGCCGCGGTCGCGTCGGTGGGCAGGAAGCCATCGCAACCCGCGTCGCGCACCGGGATCGGCCCGAGCAGCCGCCAGGCGATGCGGCCGGCGCGGTCGCCGGCGACGAGGTTCTGGGTGGGCGTGGCGGTGCGGTCGGCGATCGCCAGCGCGTCGTCCAGGTCGCGGGCGAGCGCGAAGTCGGCCAGGCCGAAGTTCAGCGAGCCCGGCAGGTGCGCGACCCAGCGCAGCGCCAGCGCGGTGCCGTCGTCCTCGCGGTGCACCAGCGGGCCCCAGGCGGTCTCCTCGACGGTCAGCGTCTCGTCCGCGCCGCCGGCGACCGCGATGCGCTCGACGTGGCGCACGATCGGCGCGCAGCCGGACGCCTGCGCCGGCGCGGAGGCCTGGCACGGGCGCACGCGCTGCCAGTCGAGGTAGTCGCCGTAGCTGTTGGTGAAGCCCCAGGCGACGTGGGTGTTGCTGCCGACCACCACCGCCGGCAGGCCGGGCAGGGTGAAGCCGGACACGTCGACGCGGCCGCCGGGCGCGTTCGGGTGCGGATAGCGCAGGCGCGCGCGGAACCAGATGCCGGGCGCGCGCAGGCCCAGGTGCATGTCGTCGGCGACCAGCGCGCGGCCGTCGCGGGTCAGCGCGCCGGAGACCGCGAAGTTGTTGCTGCCGCGCCGCAGGTCCGCGCCGCCGGGCGGCGCCGCGATCGCGGCCAGGCCGCCGGTGCCGCCGGGTTCGGACCCGGAGGGGGCCAGCGCCGGCGTCCCGCCGCCGGCCGGCGGCGCGGCCAGGGTGCGCAGGTCCACGGCCGCGGCGGCGGGCAGCGCCGCGTCGCCGCGCGGGCCGCCGAACAGCGGCGCGTCCCAGCTGCTGCCGTCGTGGGCGAGCAGGGCGAACAGCGCCGGCGGCAGGTGCGGGCGCATCCGCCCGCGCGCCAGCTCGCGCGCGTTGTCCGCGTCCTGCAGGTCGAAGTACATCGCATAGCCGGTCAGCGCGGCGTCCGCCGGCGTCCACGGTTCCGGCGCGCGGCCCAGCAGCAGGTACGGCCAGGGGCGCACGCGCAGCGCCGCCAGCCCGGCGTTGGCGCCGTCGGCGTAGGCCTGCAGCTGCGCCAGGCGGTCGCCGGCGATCTCCGCCAGCGAAGCCTCCACCCGCGCGCGCATGCGGTGCACGCGGTTGCGGCGGTCGGTCTCCAGGGCGCGCTCGCCGAACAGCGCCGACAGTTCGCCGGCCGGCACCCGGCGCATCAGGTCCATCTCGAAGTAGCGCTCCTGCGCGTGCACGTAGCCCAGCGCGCGGAAGGCGTCGGTCTCGCTGGCGGCGTCCACGGTGACCACGCCCAGCGCGTCGCGCCCGACGGTCGCCGGTGCCGACAGCCCGGGCAGGGCGAGCTCGCCGTCGAGCCGGGGCAGGCTGCCGCGCAGCAGCCACCAGGCCGCGGCGACGGCCGCCAGCGCCAGCACCAGGCACAGCAGGGCCATCCGGCGCAGGAGGCGTCCTGTCCTCGGTCGCATGGGCGGGGCTCCTTCTCGGGCGTGGACGACGGCCGATTGTAGGGCCACGTCCTGACAGCGAGAATGCAAGTCGGACCGATTCGCATCCGATCATCGCCTCGCGCGAATGGGCATACTGCCGCGCATCCCACGTCGTGCCGAGGGCGCAAATGAAAGGTCATCCCGAAGTCGTCGACTACCTCAAGGAGCTGCTGCGCGGCGAGCTCGCCGCCCGCGACCAGTACTTCCTGCATTCGCGCCGCTACGAGGATCTCGGCCTGCACCGCCTCTACCAGCGCATCGACCACGAGATGGAGGAGGAGACCCAGCACGCCGACGCGCTGCTGCGGCGCATCCTGTTCCTGGAGGGCGATCCGGACATGCGCCCGCACGCCTTCGAGCCCGGGCGCACGGTGGAGGAGATGCTGCAGAAGGACCTCGACCTCGAGTACAAGGTGCGCGCCGATCTGGCCCGCGGGGTGGCGCTGTGCGAGCGCCACCAGGACTTCGTCAGCCGGCAGGTGCTGGTGGCGCAGCTGGGCGACACCGAGGAGGACCACACCTACTGGCTGGAGCAGCAGCTGCGGCTGATCCGCATGGTCGGGCTGCAGAACTACCAGCAGAGCAAGATCGGCGAAGGCGAGGGCGTCCACGCCGGGACGCCCTGAGCGCCGCCGGGAACCCGTTCGATTTCCTGAGCGGCGCTTCGACCCGGTGGATGCCGGCTTCGGGGTCGTCCTCGCGGCACTGCATCGGGAAGGCGCCCGGGCGCGGCGGCGTGACGCCATCGGATGGCGCCACGCGCAATTGGCCGCCGCAGCCGGCGGCTCGGCCGCCCGGGCGAAATGCGGCGCTCCGGTTGCGATCGGGAAGCAGTGCGGACTCCCCAATGCGTTTCCTCCACCCGTGGTTCAGTCGCCCGCCTGCCGCGCGGCCCAGGTGCCGCCGACAAGCGCAGTGACCGTCAGCGCCAGCGCGAACAGCGTGGCCCCCGACGCCAGTCCCACCGCATCCATCAGATAGCCCGTCGCCACCGGCAGCAGGCCGGCCGGGACGTATCCGCCGATGTTGAGGACTGCGTTGGCTTGCGCGCGATGGCTGTCCGGGACGTGCAGGCCGATCAGCGTCAAGCCGCCCAGCTGGCCCAGCCCCTGGCCGGCGCCCGCGAGCAGTGCGGACGCGACCAGCGCCGGCACCAGCGAGGCGTGTACGGCCCACGCCAACCCGACCATCGACAGCGCCGTCGCCGCAGTGCTGGCGGCGAAGATGCGTCGCGTCGGCCAACGGCGCACCGCGAACTGCACGCCGGTGGCGGTCAGGAACATCGCGCATGCCATGCCACCGGCCAGCAGCGGACTGCGCACGTCGAGCAGATGCGACAGCAGCGAAGGCCCCAGCGCCAATACGAAAGACGTGGCGGTGATGCCGGGAGCGAAGGTGGCGATGCCGCAGGCGACCTGCCGACGGTTGGCCGGCGGCACCGTGGGCAGGCGCAGCCGCGCGGGACCGGATGAGATCGGACGGCGCAGCGGCAACCGCCACACGATGCCCAGCGCACTGAGCAGCACCAGCGCCTCGATGCCGAAGATCGGAAGCACCGGCTGCGCCAGGCCTTGCGCAAGGCCCCCGGCCAGCAAGGGCCCAAGCCCGGCGCCCAGCACCATCGCCACCGAAGCCAGGAGCGCCGCCTGTCGCTTGTGTTGCGATCCGCCCGCATCGACCACCGCAGCCATGCCCGCCGATACGATCACGCCCACGGCGATGCCGGCCAGGAGCCTGCCCATCGCCAAGGTCGCGATCGAGGCCGCGGAAGCGAACAGCAGGCACGCCGCCAGGGCGGCCAACAGCCCCGGGATGAGGACGAGCTTGCGTCCGTAGCGATCGGATAACTGGCCGGCGATCAGCAGCGTGCCCAGCAGGCCTGCGATGTAGAGCGCGAAGATGACCGTCAGCACGCCCGACGAGAACCCCAGCTGCTGCTGCCAATGCACATACAGCGGAGTCGGCGAGTTCGACAGCATGAACACGGCCGTCACCACCCAGGCGGCGGCCCAGAGGCCAGCGGGCGCGGGCGTGGCTTTCATCGGGAAGCCCTCTCGCCGTGCCGCACATGAGCGCGATACGCCAGGGCATTGGCGGCCAGTTGCCGGTCGTCGATATCGCCCACGCCATTGAGGAAGAAGCCCGGCAGATAGCGCATGCCCACCCGCAGGGCGGTGACCTCGAACGGGCTGGTCAGCTCGTCCATCGTCCGTCCGTAGCGGCCATCCTTGCGGTAGTCCTCCGGCCTGGACCAGGCGGACACCGCGATGCCCAGCTGCTTGCCCTCGAGCGCATCCGCGCCGGGGCCGTAGGCCCAGCCGTGCTCGAGGACGACGTCCAGCCACGTCTTCAACAGCGGCGGGCAGCCGTACCAGTGGAATGGGAACTGCAGGACGATGCGCTCGTGCGATGACAACCGCTGCTGTTCGGCCTGCACGTCGATCGCCTCGCCGGCATAGCGACCGTACAGGTCGTGCACCGCAATGCCCGGCTCCTGCCGCAATGCGGCGATCCATGCGGCATTGATCCGCGACCGCGGAAGGTCGGGGTGGGCAACGATGACCAGAGGATCGGACACGACGGGCCTATATACGAATTTTTTCGTACTATACTATAGTTCGATAAATCTCGTACATCAACAAGGTTGGGCACGGACGTGGATTCGCTGACCCAGATCGCGCTCGGAAGCACCGTCGCGGCGCTTGCCGTACCGGCCAGCCATCGGCGGGCGGCCCTGCTGGCTGGAGCGTTGCTGGGAACGCTGCCGGACCTCGACACGCTGCCACTGATGCTGGTCGACAATCCGGTCACGCGCATGACCTGGCACCGCGCGCCTTCCCACTCGCTGCTGGTGCTGCCGTTCGCGGGATGGTCGATCTGGGCCTTGCTGCGGCGGCGCTGGCTTCCGGTGAAGCAGGCGCCGCAACGCTGGATGTGGGCGATCCAGCTGGCGTTGTCGACGCACCCGCTGCTGGACAGCTTCACCGCTTACGGTACGCAGCTGCTGTGGCCGTTGCCCGTTGGCCCGATGTCACTGTCGAGCATGTTCATCGTCGATCCCGGCTATACCGCGCCGCTGCTCCTTGGCGTGCTGCTTGCCGCATGGGTCGGCGCGCGGCGGGCCGGTGCCGCCTGCCTGCTGGTCGGCCTGCTGTCGAGTTCGGGCTACCTTGGATGGTCGCTGCTCGCAAAGGGCATGGTCGAACGGGACGCCGTTGCAGCCTTGTCCGTTACAGGCCGGCATCATGCGCCGCGTTTCTCGGTCCCGATGCCGCTCACGACGCTGTCGTGGCGCGTGGTGGTGATGACGCCCGACGGTTACCTGGTCGGCGAACGGTCGCTGCTGGCCGGCCGCGAACCGATGCGGTTTCGCGCCCATGCCTCCGACACCGGAGCGCTGGCCGCCGTGCGGCACTTGCCGGCGGTCGAGCGTCTGACCTGGTTCAACGGCGGATACATGCGGGCAAGGGTGGATGACGATCGGCGCCTCGTGCTGTCGGACCTTCGCATGGGGCACGAGCCGGGATACCTTTTCAACTTCGTGGTCGCCGAGCGCACCGGGGGCCGGTGGGGCGAAGTCTCGCCGCCGCAGCAGTTGCCCTCCGAGATGGATCTCCGAAGCACCCTGTCGGGACTCCGGACACGCATCTGGGGCAAGCCTGTTCGATAGATCTCGTACAGTTGCTACAATCGGCCCATGAACACCGTCGGAAAGACCGAGTCGGGCGCGGCCGGCGGCGAACCCGCCGATCTGCCCGACCCGCTGCCGGAACCGGATATCGCCGACCTGCGCCTCGAGACCATCCTGGGCGCACTGGCCGATCCCCTGCGCCTGACCATCGTGCGCAAGCTGATGCTGGAAGCGAAGGCCTACGATCATCCGTGCGGCTGGTTCGGGTTCGACCGCCCCAAGTCGTCGCTGACGCACCACTTCAAGGCGCTGCGCGAAGCGGGAGTGATCCGCCAGCGGCAGTATGGGCTGGAGCGGCGCAGCCGGCTGCGCAGCGAGGACCTCGAAGCGCGCTTCCCGGGGCTGCTCGCGCTGGTTGCCGGCTGGCAGCCTGCGCCCGGCAAGAAACGACGGTAGCGATCTCCTTCGCGCAAGAGGCTGCCCAGCAGGAGAAGGTCCACGCTGCCGCCCACTCTCCCGGGACGCTTTCGACGCCTGTCGCGAACGCAGCCGGATGGCGCCTGGCAGAGCGCGGAAAGCGCGGCGCCTTCCTGGTTGCCACCCTGCGGGCCCATCGCCGGCGCGATGCCGAGACCACCCCGGGTGGCGGCGCACGCGCAAGCCCTCGGACGGGTTCTCAGAAGCTCATGAAGAGGCCGCCGTTGACCGGCAGGTTGGCGCCGGTGACGAAGCCGGCGTCCTCGGCGACCAGGAAGGCGACGGCGCGTGCGATCTCCTCGGGCCGGCCCAGGCGGCCCACCGGCACCTTGTCGACGATGTCGGCGCGGATCGCCTCGGGCATGCGCATGACCAGCGCGGTCTCGCAGTAGCCGGGCGAGACGGTGTTGACGGTCACCCCCTTGCGCGCGACCTCGCGCGCCAGCGCCATGGTGAAGCCGTGCATGCCGGCCTTGGCGGCCGAGTAGTTGGTCTGCCCGAACTGGCCGGTCTGGCCGTTGACCGAGGACAGGTTGACGATGCGGCCGAAGCCGCGCTCGACCATGCCGTCCACCGCGTGGCGGCACAGGTTGAACACGCTGCCCAGGTTGACGTCGACGACGTCCTGCCACTGCACGCGATCCATCTTGCGCAGGGTGACGTCGCGGGTGATGCCGGCGTTGTTGACCAGCACGTCCAGCGCGCCGTGGCGCGCCTGCACGTCCGCCACGAAGCGGCCGCAGGCCGCGAAGTCGGACACGTCGAGCGCGGCGAACTCCACGTCCAGGCCATGCACCGCGGCCTCGAAGGCGGCGAGCCGCTCGGGCTGGCCGTCGAGGTCGGCGGCGACCACGCGGTGGCCCGCGCGCGCCAGGTGCAGGCAGATGGCGGTCCCCAGCCCGCCGAGTCCGCCGGTGACGGCGGCGACACGTTTGCTCATGCGAAATGCTCCGGGAGCCGGAAGGAGTCGGGATCGGGAACGAGGGATCGGGCCGCGCCGGGCGCCGCTGCAGCGGCCCGGCGCGGGCGGCGGCGGCTCAGCGGCCGCGCTTGTCGCCGGGCTTCTCGGGGCCGGGTGCGCGGCCCACGCTGCCGATCAGGTTCTGCTGAAACTCCTGCCAGAGCTCCAGGTTGCGCTCGGTGAGCTTGTTCATCATCGACCAGGGCGTCTGCCCCAGCAGGCCGCTCATCTGCTGGCGGAACTGCTGCTGCTGGTCGAGGAAGGTCTGCATGGAGCGCTCGAGGTAGGTCGCCATGAAGCCCTGCAGCGAGTCGCCGTAGAAGCGGATGATCTGGCTCAGCAGCTGCGTGGACAGCATCGGCTGCCCGTCCTGCTCGTGCTCGGCGATGATCTGCAGCAGCACCTGGCGGGTGAGATCGTCGCCGCTCTTGGCGTCGCGGACCTCGAAGTTCTCGCCGTCGAGGATCAGCTGGCGCACGTCCTCGATGGTGATGTAGCTGGAAATCTCGGTGTCGTAGAGGCGGCGATTGGGATACTTCTTGATGATGCGCAGATCGCTCATGAATCGAAGGCCTGGCCGTATTGCCCCGCAGCATGGCGCACGCCGGAAGCCGGCGCAACTTGGACCATCGTCCGGGGCGCCGGGCCCGCGCATTCAGCGCGGGCGCCCGCGGGGCTACCAGCCCATGTACTGGCCGCCGTTGGCCGACAGGTTGGCGCCGGTGATCCAGGCCGCCTCGTCGGGCAGGAAGAACGCCACCGCGTAGGCGATCTCGTCCGGCGTGCCGAGGCGGCCGGTCGGGATCTGGGCGACGATCTTCTCGCGCACCGGTTCGGGCACCGCCATCACCATGTCGGTGCCGATGTAGCCCGGCGAGACGGTGTTGACGGTGATGCCGAAGCGCGCGTTCTCCTGCGCCAGCGAGATGGTGAAGCCGTGCATGCCGGCCTTGGCCGCCGCGTAGTTGGCCTGGCCGTACTGGCCCTTCTGGCCGTTGATCGAGCTGATCTGCACGATGCGGCCCCACTTGCGATCGCGCATGCCCTCGATCACCGGCCGGGTGACGTTGAACACCGAGTTGAGGTTGGTGTTGATGACCTCCTGCCACTGCTGCGGGGTCATCTTGTGGAAGGTGGTGTCGCGGGTGATGCCGGCGTTGTTGACCAGGATCTCGACCGGCCCAAGCTCGGCCTCCACGCCGCGCACCATGCGCTCGGCGTCCTCGGGCGAGGCGACGTCGCCGGGCACCAGGGTCACCTCGCAGCCGCCGCCGCGCATCTTCTCCTGCCACGCGCGCGCCCGCGCCTCGTCGCGGTAGTTGGTGGCGACGCGATGGCCGGCGGCCTGCAGCCGCTTGCAGATCGCGGTGCCGATGCCACCGGTGCCGCCCGTGACGAGGGCCACTCTTGAAGTCATGTGTGCGTCTCCTGGAATGCGCTGATCGGAAAGAGGTCTCCCCGATTCTAGGCGCCCTCCGGGTCGGGCGCGTTGTGCGTTGCGGCGAGCCGGCCCGGCGCGCCGCGGGGAATGCGCGCGGGCGCGAACGCGGCCAGCGCCGCGACCAGCCACGCGGACGGTCCGGGCGGGCGGGGCGCGAGCGGCGCCTGCCCGAGGAAGCGCCAGGCGGCGTCGAGCGCGGCGACCGGGTCGTCCTCGACCGGCGCGGCGCCGAGCGACTTCGACAGCTTGCGGCCGGCCTCGTCCAGCCGCAGCGGCAGGTGGACGTAGGCGGGCGTCGGCAGGCCGAGCAGGCGCTGCAGCAGGATCTGGCGCGGCGTGGAATCGAGCAGGTCGGCGCCGCGCACGACGTCGGTGATCCCCTGGCCGGCGTCGTCGACGACCACGGCGAGCTGGTAGGCCCATAGGCCGTCGGCCCGGCGCAGCACGAAGTCGCCGACCTCGGCGTGCACGTCCTGCCGCACCCGGCCGTGGACGCCGTCGTCGAACGCGATCGCGCAGCCGGGCGGCACGCGCAGCCGGACCGCGGGGTCGGGCCGCCGCGCGCCGGGCACGCAGGCGCGGTGCAGGCCGCCGTGCACGGCCAGGTCGGCGCGGCTGCAGTGGCAGACGAAGGCGTGGCCGGCATCGAGCAGGCGCGCCAGCGCCGCGGCGTAGAGCGCGCCGCGCGCGCTCTGCCGCAGCACCGGGCCGTCGGGAACCAGGCCCAGCCGGTGCAGCGCGGCCAGCTGCGCCTGCGCTGCGCCCGGCGCCTCGCGCGGCGGATCGAGGTCCTCGATGCGCACGCGCCACTCGCCGCCGGCGCGGCGCGCCATCAGCCAGCTGCCGAGCGCGGCCACCAGCGAGCCGGCGTGCAGCGGTCCGGTGGGCGAGGGGGCGAAGCGCCCGCGGCGCGGCGCGGGAGGGGCGGGTCGAGGCATCGGGCGGGGACTTGCGCGGCGAAGCGCGCGCGGTTTCACTTGAATTTACATCGCCAGGCCTTATCTGGTGAATCGCCTGCGGCCGCGCGCCGCGACACAAGACGACGGACACCCCCACGATGTTCAGCCGAATCGCCCTGTTCCTCGCCACCAACCTGGCCGTGCTGGCGCTGGTCAGCATCATCATGGCCATCTTCGGCATCGACCCCGCGACCAACGCCGGCCTGCTGATGTTCGCCGCGATCTTCGGCTTCGGCGGGTCGTTCGTCTCGCTGGCGCTGTCGAAGTGGAGCGCCAAGCGCGGCACCGGCGCGCACGTGATCGAGCAGCCCGCCAACGAGACCGAGCGCTGGCTGGTCGAGACCGTGCGCCGCCAGGCCGAGGCCGCCGGCATCGGCATGCCCGAGGTCGCCATCTACGACGCCCCGGAGATCAACGCCTTCGCCACCGGCGCCAACCGCAACAACGCGCTGGTCGCGGTGTCCACCGGCCTGCTGCGGGCGATGGACCGCGACGAGGCCGAGGCGGTGCTCGGCCACGAGGTCGCCCACGTCGCCAACGGCGACATGGTGACGATGGCCCTGCTGCAGGGCGTGCTCAATACCTTCGTGATCTTCCTGGCCCGCATCGTCGGCCGCGCGATCAGCAACTACCTCGGCCGCGAGGGCGGCGGGCTCGCCTACTACGGCATCGTGTTCGTGCTGGACATGATCTTCGGCCTGTTCGCCAGCATGATCGCGATGTGGTTCTCGCGGCGCCGCGAGTTCCGCGCCGACGTCGGCGGCGCGCAGCTGGCCGGCCGCCACAAGATGATCGCCGCGCTCGAACGCCTGGGCCAGACCTACGGCCACAACACCCTGCCCAAGCAGGTCGCGGCCTTCGGCATCAGCGGCGGCGTCGGCCACGGCCTGAAGCGGCTGCTGATGAGCCACCCGCCGCTGGAGGAGCGCATCCAGGCCCTGCGCGACGCCCAGCTCGGGCAGGAGGACGGCGTCCACCAGCGGGCGATCTGATCGCGGCGGCGCGGACGAGGGAGCAGGGAGCGCGACCTCGGACCCGACGAAGAAGCCCGCCACTCGGCGGGTTTCTTTTTTGCCTTTTTCCCGCGGACTCCGGAAGCCGTCGCGGGGGGGGGGGGGGGGGCCCGGGGGGGGGGGGGGGGGGGGGGGGGGCGGGGGCGGGGGGGGGGGGGGCGCGCGCCC
>NZ_JAIWPR010000015.1 GCF_021191635.1 Alterluteimonas quercicellularis | reverse complement strand
GGGCGCCGGCGGGCCGCGGGGGGGGGGGGGGGGGCCGCCCCCGCCCCCCCCCCCCCCCCCCCCCCCCCCCCCCCCCCCCCCCCGCCCGGGCCAGCTGCCATCGGACCTGCGGTAGATGAAGAACCCGTCCCGCGCGCGGACGGCGGCGAGCGACGGCCGGCCCCGCTTCCTGCGGATTCCCAAGCCGTCGCGCGCGAGCGCGCTCTTACGGGGCGATTGCGTGGCCTGCGGAGGCCGCCCTCACTCGAAGTCGTAGTCCATCCGCGGCCCCGGACCGGCCAGGAACATGCCCTGCACGTAGTCGATGCCGGTGGTGAACAGGATCGACATGCTGGCCGCGTCCTGCACCGCCTCGGCGATGGTGCGGATGCCCAGTTCGCGGGCCTTGGCCGCGATCTCGTTGACGCGGCGCTGGTTGTCGGCGTTCTGCGGCAGGTCCTCGCTGAAGCTGCGGTCGAGCTTGAGCAGGTGCGGCTGCAGGTGGGCCAGCAGCTGGAAGGAATCCAGGCCCACGCCGAAGTGCTCCAGCGCCAGCCGGCAGTCGTAGCGGCCGATCGCCTCGGCGAAGTCGCGGGTGGCCTTGAGGTGGGTGAACACCTTGGCCTCGGGCAGTTCCAGCACCAGGTACTCGCCCGGCACCTGCTGCTTGGCCAGCTGCTCGCCGATGTAGCGCACCAGGCTGTCGTCGTGCAGCGACGCCTGGCTGATCTTGACCAGCAGCGTGGTCGGCTTGCCGGCGCGCATGCGCTCGCCGATGCGGGCGATGGCCTGGCCGACCACGTGGTGGTCGATCTCCCACAGCAGGCCGTGCTCCTCGGCGATCTGCAGGAAGGTCAGCGGCTTGACCAGCTCGCCGTCGCCGGCGTCCAGGCGCAGCAGCGCCTCGTACATCGCGCCGGTGTCGCCCTGCAGGCTGACCACGGGCTGGTAGTGCAGGACGAAGCCGTCGCGGTCGAGCGCGTCGCGCAGACGGTCGACCCAGGCCTGCACGTGCTCCTCCTCGGCGCGGTCGGCCGCGGCGGGGTCGAAGATCTCGCAGCGGTTGCCGCCCACGCCCAGCGCGGAAGCCACGCCGGCGTCGGCCCGCGCCAGCACCTGGCTGACGCTGGCGATCTTCTCGCCGATCTGCACCCCGCCGATGCTCGCGGTGACCACGCTCGAATGCGCGCCGATCTGGAACACGTCGGCGGCGAAGGCGGCCAGCACCCGCTCGGCCAGCGCCTCGGTGGCGGCGTAGTCGGCGTCGCGCAGCAGCACCGCCAGCCGGTGCTCGGCGTAGCGCGCGGCGATCGCGTCCTCGCCGATCGCCTCGCGCAGGCGCTCGGCCAGCGCCGCCAGCATGGCGTCGGCGGAGTCGAGGCCGATCTCCTGCAGCAGGCGCTGGTAGTGGTCGGGCTCGATCAGCAGCAGGCCGTGGGCGCGGTTGTCGGCCGCCGAGGCGGAGACCGCGTCCTCCAGCGCGCGCAGGAAGGTGGGACGGTTGAGCAGGCCGGTGACCTGGTCGCGCTTGCGCAGTTCCTCCACCTGCCGCGCCAGTTCCGGGTCGACCTCGGCGCGGCGGAAGATCACCTGCAGGCAGGGCTCGCCCTCGTACTGGGCGGCGGTGAACTCCATCGTGGCGGGAAAGGCGTTGCCCTCGACGTCGCGCGCCTGCACCTCGTAGCGCGGCGGCGGCGGCTGGCCGCGCGACAGGTCCTTCAGCAGCTGCTTGAAGTCCTCCAGCTGCTGCGGCGCGACCATGTCCAGCAGCGACATGCCCTCGATGTCCTCGAAGTCCGACAGGCCCAGCATCTCCAGGTAGGCCGCGTTGGCGCGGATGTGCATGCCCTCGTGGATGTAGGCGATCGGATCGCGCGAGGAGTCGATCAGCGCATCGCAGCGGCGCTCGGTCTCGCGGACCCGGGCCTCCAGCCGGCGCAGCGAGCGCCGCGCCTCCAGGTCGCCCCATTCGCTGCGCACCAGCGCCAGCAGCAGCTGCGGGCGCTGGCGCGGGGCGACGTGACGCGCGCCCAGGGTCAGCGCGTCGACGAAGCCGGCCTCGTCCACCGCGTCGCTGACCGCGATCACCGGGATGTCCTTGCCGCTGGCCTGCACCCGCTGCGCGACCTCCGCCAGCGGCAGCGCGCCCGGCCGCTGCGCCGCCAGCACCAGGTCGATGGCCTGGCCGGCCAGCACCGCTTCCAGCTCCTCGGCACTGGACGGCCGCAGCGGCCGTACCGCGATGCCGGCGTTGCGCAGGCCGCTGACGATGGCCTCGGCGTCCTCGACGCTGTCGTCCACCAGCACCAGCCGGAGTGGGTTGTCCTGCTTCGCCATGCGGCTCTCCCCGGAGCGTGTCATGTCCCCGGCGCGCGCGACGCGCTCCGGAGGGGGGCGTTATGCCACGGTCGCACAGCGGCGTCCACGGCGGACGGTCGGAACTACAGCGGGCGCTTGGAGGCGTCGCCGGCCACCTCGCGGACCAGCTTCGGCACCAGGTACCCCGAAAGCCGCTCGCGCAGCGCGGCGTGCAGCGCCAGCGCGCGGGCGTCGTCCACCTCGAAGTGGGCCGCGCCGGCCACCCGGTCGAGCTGGTGCAGGTAGTAGGGCAACACGCCGGCGGCGAAGCCGCGCTCCGACAGCGCCGCCAGCGCGTCGGCCGAGTCGTTCACCCCGCGCAGCAGCACCGCCTGGTTGAGCAGCGTCGCGCCGGCCGCGCGCAGGCGCGCCATGGCCGCGTCGACCGCGGGGTCGAACTCGTTGGCGTGGTTGGTGTGCACCACCACCGCGACCGGCCAGGGCACGGTGGCCAGCCAGCCGGCCAGCTCCGCGTCCACCCGCTCGGGCAGCACCACCGGCAGCCGGGTGTGGAGGCGCAGGCGGCGCAGGTGCGGCGCGCGCCGGGCCAGCGCGGCGGTCAGTTCGGCCAGCTTGGGCGTGGCCAGCGACAGCGGGTCGCCGCCGGACAGGATGACCTCGTCGATGGCCGGATCGGCGGCGATCGCGTCCACCGCGCCGCGCCAGCCGGCGGCGGCCGCGGTCTCCTCGGCGTAGGGGAAGTGGCGGCGGAAGCAGTAGCGGCAGTGCACCGCGCAGCTGCCGGTGGCCACCAGCAGGGCGCGGCCGCGGTACTTGCGGATCACCCCGGCCGCGGCGCGCGCGGCGGCGTCGCCGACCGCGTCCAGGCCGAACCCGGGCACCGGCAGCAGTTCCTCGTCCAGCGGCAGCACCTGCCGCAGCAGCGGGTCGGCGGGGTCGCCGCGGCGCATGCGCGCCACGAAGCCGCGCGGCACCCGCAGCGGGAACTGCGCCGCGGCCTCGGCCGGCACCCGCGCGGCCAGCGCCTCCAGCCCGAGCAGGACCAGCAGCTCGCGCGGGTCGCGCACGGCCTCGCGCCAGGCCTGCTGCCAGCGACGCGGCTGCATGGGAAGGGGGGCTGCGGGTATCATGTCGGGCTATCACGTGCGCCCGGGCCCCGGGCGCGAATCCGACATTCTATCCCCCGCCGCGGCGGGCAGCAGGAGCAGCGATGGCCAGCTACGGCATGAACGACGTCAAGAACGGGATGAAGATCCTGGTCAACGGCGAGCCCGCGATCATCAGCGACACCGAATACGTCAAGCCGGGCAAGGGCCAGGCCTTCACCCGGGTCAAGTACCGCCAGATCCGCACCGGCCGGGTGCAGGAAATCACCATGAAGAGCACCGACTCGGTCGAGGCCGCCGACGTGGTGGACACCGACATGCAGTACCTGTACTCCGACGGCGAGTACTGGCACTTCATGCAGCAGGAGACCTTCGAGCAGGTGCAGGCCGACAAGGCCGGCATGGGCGGCGCCGAGAAGTGGCTCAAGGGCGAGGAGGACTGCGTGGTGACGCTGTGGAACGGCAGCCCGATCCAGGTCGTCCCGCCGAACTTCGTCGAGCTCAAGATCGTCGAGACCGATCCCGGCGTGCGCGGCGACACTTCCGGCGGCGGCGGCAAGCCGGCCACGCTGGAGACCGGCGCGGTGGTCCGCGTGCCGCTGTTCGTCGGGCAGGAGGAGGTCATCAAGGTGGACACCCGCTCCGGCGAATACGTCAGCCGGGTGAAGTAGCCGACACGATGCCGTCGACGCCTCCGCCCCGTCCCATGCGCCGAAGCGACCGCCGGGCGCGCTGCGCCGCCGCGGCCCTGGCCGCGCTCGCGCTGCTGCTGTCGCTGCCGGCCGCGGCGCAGGCGCCGCAGGCGGCCTGCGACGCCGCGAGCCTGGCGCTGCTGGCGGGCGGGACGACGGCTGCGCCGGTCGATACGGCCTGCCGCGACTGGCCCTACGATCCCGCCGTCCGCCTGGCCGCGGCCGTGTTCCCCCAGGACGGCGAGCCCGACGCCGACGACGCGACGCTGCGGCTGGTGACCGCGATGCTGGACCCGGCCGCGGGCCGGGTGCTGGCCCGGCACGAGCGCATCGTCCAGCAGGACGCGGCGTTCGCGCTGCGGCCAGGCGGCCTGCGGCTGGACACCGCCCGCTACGACCTGGCGCCCGGCGTGCGCGCCTTCGGCGTGGTGCTGTCGAACTCGGCGCCCGGGCCCAGCTGCCCGGAGCGCGGCTTCGACCGCGAGCTGACCCTGCTGGTGCGCGAAGGCGATGCGCTGCGCCCGGTGTTCTCGACCTGGCTCGACACCTGGGACATGGTCGAGGGCAGCGCCTGCGCCTGGGGGCCCCAGCGCACCGTGCTGGACCAGGCGCACGCGGTGATCGCCATGCAGCCAAGGGGCGAGGGCGCGTTCGCCGACCTCGCGCTGACCGCGATCGTGTCGCGCGAGACCGCCGAGGACCGCAAGGTGATCGACACCCGCGAGCGCCGGGTCCATCGCGTGCTGCGCTACGACGGGGGCGACTACGGCCTGGACCCGTTCGACGAACTGTTCTTCTGGAGCGACGAGGATCGGTGAGGGCATGACGGCGACCGCGAGCGAACCCTGCGACCTGCTGATCGAGGCCGGCCACGTGGTGCCGGTGGCGCCGCACGCGGTGGTGCTGGAGGACCACGCGGTGGCGGTGCGCGAGGGCACAATCGTCGCGGTGCTGCCGCGCGCCGAGGCGCGCGCGCGCTTCGAGCCCGGGGAGGTCGTGTCGCGGCCGGACGCGGCGCTGATCCCGGGCCTGGTCAACGCGCACGCCCACAACCCCATGACGCTGCTGCGCGGGGTCGCCGACGACCTGCCGCTGAAGGTCTGGCTGCAGGAGCACATCTGGCCGATCGAGGGCGCGCTGATGGGCCCGGAGTTCGTGGCCGACGGGGTGACGCTGGCGATCGCCGAGATGCTGCGCGGCGGCACCACCTGCGTCAACGAGAACTACTTCTTCCCCGACGTGCAGGCCGCGACCTACAAGCGCCACGGCTTCCGCGCCCGCGTCGGGCTGCCGGTGATCGACTTCCCGACGGCGTGGGCCAAGAGCGACGACGAGTACTTCGAGCGCGCCGGCGAGGTCCACGACCAGTGGCGCGACGACCCGCTGATCGCGACCGCGTTCGCGCCGCACGCGCCGTACACCGTCAACGACGCCAACTTCGAGCGCGTGCGCATGCTGGCCGACCAGCTCGACGTGCCGGTGCACCTGCACCTGCACGAGACCGCGCAGGAGGTCGAGCAGTCGCTCAGGCAGCACGGCCAGCGCCCGATCGCGCGGCTGGACCGCCTGGGCCTGTTCAACGACCGCCTGATCGCGGTGCACATGACCCAGCTGACCGAGGCCGAGATCCACCTGTGCGCCGAGCGCGGGGTGAGCGTGGTGCACTGCCCGGAGTCCAACCTCAAGCTGGCCTCGGGCTTCTGCCCGGCCTGCGCGCTGGCGCGCGCCGGCGCCAACCTGGCCATCGGCACCGACGGCTGCGCCAGCAACAACGACCTCGACATGTTCGGCGAGACCCGCACCGCCGCCATCCTCGCCAAGGCGGTGGCGAACGACGCCGCCGCGCTGGACGCGGCCTCGGCGCTGCGCGCGGCCACCCTGGGCGGGGCGCGCGCGATCGGGCTGGACCACCTGGTCGGATCGATCGAGCCGGGCAAGCAGGCCGACCTGGCCTGCGTGGACCTGTCGGCGCTGGAGACCCAGCCGTTGCATCATGTGCACTCGCAACTGGTCTACGCCACCGGCCGCCACCAGGTGACCGACGTGTGGATCGCCGGCCGCGAGCGCCTGCGCGACCGCGTCCTGGTCGGCATGGACCCGGGGGCGCTGGTCGCCAACGCCCGCCAATGGCGCGGGCGCATCGCGGCGCTGGGCCGCTGATCGCCGCCGCCCCGCCCGCCCCCTGGAGCCCGCCATGACCCCCGAGACCGGCCGCAACTACCGCCAGGAGGAACTGGACAAGTTCTCCGCCCTGGCCAACCGCTGGTGGGACCCCGACGGCCCGCAGAAGCCGCTGCACGCGCTCAACCCCACGCGGCTGCGGTACGTGGCCGAGCGCGTGCGGCTGGACGGCGCGCGGGTGCTCGACGTGGGCTGCGGCGCCGGCCTGCTGAGCGAGGCCATGGCGCTGGCCGGGGCCGAGGTCACCGCGATCGACCTCGCCGCCGACCTGATCCGCGTCGCCCGCCTGCACGCGCGCGAGAGCGGGGCCGATATCGACTACCGGGTGGAGTCGGCCGAGGCGCTGGCCGAGGCGGCCCCGGGCGCCTTCGATGCGGTGACCTGCATGGAGATGCTCGAGCACGTGCCCGACCCCGGCGCGATCCTGGCCGCCTGCGCGCGGCTGCTCAAGCCGGGCGGGCGACTGTTCGTGTCCACCCTCAACCGCACGACGGCCGCGTTCGCGCTGGCGATCGTGGGCGCCGAGTACGTCGCCCGCCTGCTGCCGCGCGGAACCCATCGCTACAGCGACTTCATCCGTCCTTCCGAACTCGCCGCCTGGCTGCGCGCCACCGGCCTCGCGCTGGAGGACGTGTCCGGGCTGATGTACGAGCCCTGGCGCGGCAGCGCGCGCCTGGTCGCGCGCACCGACGTCAACTACCTCGCCTGCGCGACCAGGCCGGAGCCGGGCGCATGAGCGCCGGCCGCTTCCCGCGCACGGTGCTGTTCGACCTGGACGGCACGCTGCTCGACAGCGCGCCCGACATGCTCGCCACCGTCAACCGCATGCGCGAGCGCCGCTCACGGCCGCCGATGCGGCTGGAGGAACTGCGCCCGCACGTCTCCAAGGGCGCGCGCGCGATGTCGGCCGCGGCCTTCCCCGACGCCGACCTGGCCGAGCGCCAGGACATGATCCCGGAGTTCCTGGCGATCTACCGCGAGGAACTGGGGCGCCACGGCGGCCCGTTCGAGGACGTCGAGGCGCTGCTGCAGGCGCTGGAGGACGACGGCGCGGTCTGGGGCGTGGTGACCAACAAGCCGGAGTACCTCGCCAGCGAGGTGCTGCGGGCGCTGGACTGGCAGTTCCGCTGCAAGGTGCTGGTCGGCGGCGATTCGCTGGCCGAGCGCAAGCCGCACCCGCTGCCGCTGCTGCACGCCGCGCACGCGCTGGAGGCGGAGCCGGGCGCCTGCGTGTACGTGGGCGACGACGAGCGCGACATCGAGGCCGCGCGCGCGGCCGGCATGCCCTCGGTGGTCGCCCTGTGGGGCTACCGGCTGGGCGACGACCTGCCGCAGGACTGGGGCGGCGACGTCCTGGTCGACCGGCCGGGCGAGCTGCTCGATCCCGCGCGCTGGCCGGCCCGCGGCGCCTGACCCGCGCGCGGGCGCCCGCCCGACACCGCACGCCCTGCGCATGACCGCCCCCGACGCCCGCGAAGCCCCCGAGGCCTTCATCGACAAGTTCCGTGCGCGCTGGCCGGAGTGGACGGTGGCGATCGCCTTCGTCCCGGCCGAGCAGCGCCAGGCCGCACAGGCCTGGCTGGCGCTGGGCGAGGAGTTCGCGGACGCGGCCTGGAGCGGCGCCGACGCCGCGCCCGGGCTGGCCAAGCTGGCCTGGTGGCAGGACGAACTGCAGGGCTGGAGCCGCGGCGCGCGCCGCCACCCGCTGGCGCAGATGCTGCGCGCGCAGGCGGTCGACTGGGTGGCCTTGGGACGCGCCCTGAACGTGCTGCCGGCCACGCGCGAGCTCGACGCCGCGCGGGCGCGGGCGGCGCTGCAGCCGCTGGCCGAGGCCCTGGCGGCCGCGGACGCGGTGCTGGCGGGCGCCGCCGCCGCCGCGGCGACGCCGGATGCGGACAGGCCGGGCGTCGAGCTGCTGGGTGCGGCCCTGCTGGGCGAGCGCGCGCTGCGGCAGGGCGGCCGCGACGAGGCGCGCCGCGTGCTC
>NZ_JAIWPR010000109.1 GCF_021191635.1 Alterluteimonas quercicellularis | reverse complement strand
CGCATGGACGGCCAGTTCCACGGCGTGTTCGCCACCATGCGCGACGACGCCAACCGCACCGCCGAACAGCTCACCCGCATCGTCGGCCGCATCCAGGCCGCCTCCGGCGCCATCGACACCGCCGCCGGCGAGATCGCCTCCGGCAACAACGACCTCTCCCGCCGCACCGAGCAGCAGGCCGCCAGCCTCGAAGAGACCGCCGCCTCCATGGAGGAACTCACCTCCACCGTCCGCCAGAACGCCGAACACGCCCAGCAGGCCAACCGCCTCGTCATCGGCGCCGGCGACGTCGCCACCCGCGGCGGACAGGTCGTCGGCCAGGTCGTCACCACCATGCGCGAGATCGAGCAGGCCTCCCGCCGCATCGCCGAGATCATCTCCGTCATCGACGGCATCGCCTTCCAGACCAACATCCTCGCCCTCAACGCCGCCGTCGAGGCCGCCCGCGCCGGCGACCAGGGCCGCGGCTTCGCCGTCGTCGCCGGCGAGGTCCGCTCCCTGGCCCAGCGCGCCGCCACCGCCGCCAAGGAGATCAAGACCCTCATCGACGATTCCGTCGACAAGGTCGGCAACGGCTCCACGCTCGCCGCCCAGGCCGGCGCCACCATGGGCGAGATGGTCGCCTCGGTCGAGCGCGTCACCGGCATCATGGCCGAGATCAGCGCCGCCTCGCAGGAACAGGCCTCGGGCATCGAGCAGGTCAACCGCACCATCGCCCAGATGGACGAGACCACGCAGCAGAACGCGGCCCTGGTCGAGGAAGCCTCGGCCGCCGCGCGCAGCATGGAGGA
>NZ_JAIWPR010000108.1 GCF_021191635.1 Alterluteimonas quercicellularis | reverse complement strand
CTGGGCTTCGAGGAGGAGCGCACCTCGGCGCTGGTGGCGGAGGTGCTGGAATCGCTGGGGCTGGCCGTGCACCGCGGCCTGGGCGGCACGGGCGTGGTGGCGGTGGTCGACAGCGGCGCGCCGGGCCTGGCGATCGGCCTGCGCGCGGACATGGACGCGCTGCCGATGGACGAGGACAGCGACCTGCCGTTCCGCTCGCAGCGCCCGGGCGTGGCGCACACCTGCGGGCACGACGGCCACACGGCCGCGCTGCTGGGGGTGGCCAAGCACCTGGCGGCGCACCCGCCGGCGAGCGGGCGGGTGGTGCTGATCTTCCAGCCGGCGGAGGAGGGCGGCCGCGGCGCGGTGCGGATGATCGCCGACGGCCTGTTCGAGCGCTTCCCCTGCGACGAGGTCTACGCCTTCCACAACATGCCGCTGCTGGGCTTCGGCGAGGCGAGCGTGCGGCCGGGGGCGACGCTGCAGTCGCTGGCGGTGTTCGAGATCGCGGTGGAGGGGGTGGGCGGTCACGCGGCGGCGCCGCACAAGGCGACCGACCCGCTGCAGGTGGCGGCGCGTCTGGCGGTGGAGATCTCGGGGATCGTGGGCCGTCACATCGACCCGATGGAGCCGGCGCTGATCAACGTGGGCTCGCTGCAGGCGGGCACGACGCACAACATCATCCCGTCCACGGCGACGCTGAGCGGGACGGTGCGGGCGCTGTCGCGGGAGGTGCACGAGGCGCTGCTGGCGCGGCTGCACGGGCTGTGCGAGGGCTTCGCGGCGATGTCGGGGTGCCGGGTGACGTGCACGATCCCGCACTCCTGCCCGCCGTGCGTGAACGCGCCGGAGCAGGCGGCGCTGGCGGCGCAGGCGCTGGGGGAGGTGCTGGGGCCGGAGCGGGTGCGCACGGACCTGCGCGCGTACCCGTTCTCGGACGATTTCTCGTACATGCTGGAGCACTGGCCGGGGGCGTACCTGTTCCTGGGCATGGACAGCGCGATGTGCCACCACCCGACCTTCCGCTTCGACGACGACTTGCTGCCGGTGGCCGC
>NZ_JAIWPR010000107.1 GCF_021191635.1 Alterluteimonas quercicellularis | reverse complement strand
GATGCCGGCGCCGATGGCGCGGTCGGGGGTGGCCGGGAAGGCGCGGGCGGTGTCCTTGATGATCGTCTCGATCTGCGCCGGCGTGCGCGGGGTGTCGGCCGCCGACTGCATCAGCGCCACCACGCCGGCCACGTGCGGCGCCGCCATCGAGGTGCCGCTGTTGTTGGCGTAGCTCGGCGTCGAGCCGCTGCGGTAGGTCGACAGGATGCTCGTGCCCGGCGCCGCGATGTCGATCAGGCTGCCGTAGTTCGACGCCTGCCCGCCGGTCCAGATCGAGCGCGCCCCGTTCTGGTCGTTGGCCGCCACCGAGATCACGTTGGCGCAGTTGCCCGGCGAGAAGTTCGCCACGTCCGCGTTGCTGTTGCCCGAGGCCACCACCACCGTGGTGCCGCGGCCCACCGCGCCGTTGATCGCGGTCTGGTAGGCGCTGCCGCAGGCCCCGCTGCCGCCCAGGCTCAGGTTGATCACCTCCGCCGGGCTGGTGTTGGCCGGCACCCCCGGCACGCTGCCGCCCGAGGCCCAGGTGATCGCGTCGATGATGTCCGACGAGGACCCGTAGCCGTTGTTGCCCAGCACCCGCAGGTGCAGCAGCTCGGCGTCGAACGCGGTGCCGGCCACGCCCACGCCGTTGTTGGTCAGCGCCGCCACCGTGCCGGCCACGTGGGTGCCGTGCAGCACCCCGGAGGCATCGGTCGGGTCGGGGTCGCGGCCGTCGCCGTCGCCGGAACCGGCGTTGCCGGAGCTGGTGGAGCTGACGAAGTCGTAGCCGCCGGCCGAGTTCCCGTCCAGGTCCGGGTGGGCGATGATGCCGCTGTCGATGATCGCCACCACGATCCCGGCGCCGGTGGCGCGGTCCCAGGCCTCCGGCGCGCGGATGCCGCCGGCGGTGCTGGAGAAGCCCCACTGCTCGGCGTAGCGCGGGTCGTTGGGGGTCAGCGTCGCCTTCATCAGGCGGTCGACCTCGACGTGCTCCACGCTCGGGTCGGCCGCCAGCTGGCGCATGAAGGTCTCCGCCTCCACGCGGTCGAGCTTGCGGTCCAGGCGCACCACGTCGGCACCGATGCCCAGGCGCCGCTGGTGCGCGGCGCGCAGCGGGCGCACCGCGCGCGAGGTCGCCGACGCGGCGCCGGCCACGGCCGAGGCCGCGGTGTTCAGGCTGCGCTCCAGCGCCGCCGGATCGGTGTGCGCGGCGGCGCCGTCGCGGTAGGTGACGATGAACTGGTCGAACGCGGCGTCGGCGGACAGGCCGCTCACGTCGACTTCGCCGGCCGCCACGGGCGCGGCGGCGATCGAGAACAGGGCCAGTGCGGTCGCGGTCG
>NZ_JAIWPR010000106.1 GCF_021191635.1 Alterluteimonas quercicellularis | reverse complement strand
TCAGCGCAGCAGGTACTGGTTGAGCAGGTTCTCGTAGGCCTCCTGGCGGCCGCTGCGCTGCTCGGGCTCGCCGGCGGCCCTGGCCGCGATGCCGCACAGGTCGGCGAGCGACAGCCCGCCCTGCTCGAAGGCCTGGCCGTCGCCGCCGTCGAAGCTGGCGTAGCGATCCTTGCGCCACCGCTCCCACGGCGACTCGGTCAGCAGCGCGTGCGCCACCTCCAGCCCGCGCGCGAACGCGTCCATGCCGCCGATGTGCGCGATGAACAGGTCTTCCATGTCGGTCGACTCGCGCCGCGGCTTGGCGTCGAAGTTCAGCCCGCCTTCCAGCCCGCCCTGCCGCAGCACCACCAGCATCGCCCCCACCGTGTCGTACAGGTCGGTCGGGAACTGGTCGGTGTCCCAGCCGTTCTGCGCATTGCCGCGGTTGGCGTCGATGCTGCCCAGCAGGCCGTGGTCGGACGCCACCTGCAGGTCGTGCTCGAAGGTGTGGCCCGACAGCGTGGCGTGGTTGGCCTCGATGTTGAGCTTGAAGTCCTGGTCCAGCCCGTGCGCCTTCAGGAAGCCCGCGCAGGTCGCGCTGTCGAAGTCGTACTGGTGCTTCATCGGCTCCATCGGCTTGGGCTCGATCAGGAAGTTGCCCTTGAGCCCGATGCTGCGGCCGTAGTCGCGCGCCATCGTCAGGAACCGCGCGAAGTGCGCCAGCTCGCGCTTCATGTCGGTGTTGTGCAGGGACGCGTAGCCTTCGCGGCCGCCCCAGAACACGTAGTGCTCGCCGCCCAGTTCCACCGTCGCCTCCAGCGCGGCCTTGACCTGCACCGCCGCGCGCGCGACCACCGCGAAGTCCGGGTTGGTCGCCGCGCCGTTCATGTAGCGCGGGTGCGAGAACAGGTTGGCCGTGCCCCACAGCAGCTTGACGCCGGTCGCCTGCTGGCGCTCCTTCGCGAGCGCGACCATGTGCCCGAGGTGCTGCTCGTACTCGCCGATGTCCTCGGCGTCCGGCGCCAGGTCGACGTCGTGGAAGCACCAGTACGGCACGCCGAGCTTGGTGAAGAACTCGAACGCGGCGTCGAGCTTGGCCTCGGCCGCGGCCAGCGGCGCGCCGCCGTCCCAGGGGAAGCGCCGCGTGCCCGGCCCGAACGGGTCCTGGCCGGCGTTGCAGAAGGTATGCCAGTAGCACACCGCGAAGCGCAGGTGCTCGGCCATCGTCCTGTCGCCGATCTTCTTCTGCGCGTCGTAGACCTTGAACGCCAGCGGGTTGTCGGAGTCCTGGCCTTCGAAGGGGATGCGGTCGATGCCCGGGAAGTATTCCTTGGCGCCGATGAAGGGGGTCGTGGTCATG
>NZ_JAIWPR010000105.1 GCF_021191635.1 Alterluteimonas quercicellularis | reverse complement strand
GGCGCGTCCGGCGCCGCCGCGGCGGCGCGGGTCGCGGGGAGCGCGGGCGCCTCGGCGACCGGGGCCGCGCGCGCAGCGGGTGCGCGCCCCGCGCCGACGTCGCCGGGATCCTGCGCGCGCAGCCAGACGGCCGCGCCCGCCAGGGCCAGCACCGTCACTGCCGCGATCCGCATCATGCCGGTCATGCCTGCGTCCGATGCGCGGCCGCCCTTGAGCGCGATACCGCCCATCAGCGCGTTCCGCCGCGCATCATCCTCGCCTCCTCGCTCGCTCCGGCCGCGCGCAGCGCGCCGGACCCTCGCGCGCTATGGTACGCCATCGCGCCGTCCCCGGCCCGCCCTTTACCCCGGGCCGGCCCGGGCCCAAGATGCCGCCCCCGCCGCCGGACCGCGCCCATGCCCTACCTCGAGCTCTCCCTGACCTGCACCGAAGACGAGCAGCCGCGCTACGAGCGCGCGCTGGAGGACGTCGGGGCGCTGGCGGTGACCCTGCTCGACGCGGACGCCGACAGCGGCAACGAGCGCGCGATCCTGGAGCCGGGCGTCGGCGAGACGCCGCTGTGGCGCGCGCTGGTGCTGAACGCGCTGTTCCCGCACGACGCCGATCCGCTGCTGCTGCTCGCCTCGCTGGAGGCCTTCGATCCCGCCCTCGACTGGGGCCGCGCCGCCTTCCGCGCCGTCGAGGACCAGGACTGGGAGCGCGCGTGGATGGACCAGTACGCGCCGCTGCGCTTCGGCGAGCGCACCTGGATCGTGCCCTGGAACAGCGAGCCGCCCGACGCGACCGACGCCGGGGACATCGCGGTGGTGCGCCTCGACCCGGGCCTCGCGTTCGGCTCCGGCACCCACCCGACCACCTCGCTGTGCCTGCAATGGCTGGACGGCCTGGCCGCGCGCGGCGAACTGCAGGGCCGCGCGGTGCTCGACTACGGCTGCGGCAGCGGCATCCTGGCGCTGGCCGCGCTGAAGCTCGGCGCGTCGCGGGCGCTGGGCATCGACAACGACCCGCAGGCCCTGGCCGCGAGCCTGGACAACGCCGCGCGCAACGCCGTCGGCGAACGCCTGGCGGTGTCGCTGCCGGCGGACGCGCCCGCCGGCGCGTATCCCGTGGTGGTGGCCAACATCCTCGCCGCCGCCCTCGACGCGCTGGCCGAGACCATCGCCGCGCGCGTCGAGCCCGGCGGGCGGCTGGCGCTGTCCGGCGTCCTGGACGGCCAGCAGGAGGAACTGCTGCGCCGCTACCGGCCCTGGTTCGAATCGCTGGCCGTCGCCCACGAGGGTGACTGGGTTCGCATCGAGGGCGTGCGCCGGCATGATTGAATAGCGCGCGACGCTGGCCGCGCGTCCGCGGACGTCGCGGACCCGCACCTCGCCGGCCGCGCCGAAGGGGATCGCGCGATGTTCATCAACTGCCCGGGCTGCAGCGCCCTGGTCGCCACCGACCTGGTCACCGACCGGCC
>NZ_JAIWPR010000104.1 GCF_021191635.1 Alterluteimonas quercicellularis | reverse complement strand
CCGCCTCGCAGGAACAGGCCTCGGGCATCGAGCAGGTCAACCGCACCATCGCCCAGATGGACGAGACCACGCAGCAGAACGCGGCCCTGGTCGAGGAAGCCTCGGCCGCCGCGCGCAGCATGGAGGAGCAGGCCGGGCAGCTGACCGAGCTGGTGGCGGTGTTCCGCCTGGCCGGCGAGGCCGCGCCGCCGTCGCCGGCCCCAGCACCGCGTGCCGAGCCGCGGCCGGCGCCGCGTCCGGCCGTCCGGCCCGCGCGGCGCCCGGAGCCCGCCCTGGCCGGCGACGACTGGCAGGAGTTCTGAGCCCCGGCCTGCGCGACCGATCGCCGCCGCACCGCACGGCGGCGATCGGCCACCGCGCAGCGGCGGGACCGGGGACACGCCCCGAAGCGCGGCGGCGGCTCAACTTGCGCCGCCGCCGGCCGCTACCGGCTGTGCGACGACTCCTGCGAAACCGCCCATGTCCCTCAAGCACACCCTCGGCAGCGCCCTGGCCGACCTTCCGCTCAAGCGCAAGTTCCTGCTGCAGACCGCCCTGGTCGCCGTGGGCATCGTCGCCCTGGCCGTGGTGGCCGCTCGGATCCAGTTCCTCGACCTCAACGAGACCCGCCAGGCGGGCCTGCGCTCGGAGACCGAGATGGCGCTCGGCGTGGTCGAGGACTTCGCCGGCCGGGTCGCCGCCGGCGAACTGGACGAGGCCGCCGCCCAGGCGGCCGCCCTGCGCGCGCTCTCGGCCATGCAGGCCTCCGGCGGCGTCGACTACTTCTTCGTCTTCGACCAGGGCCCGACCATGCTCATGCACCCGCGCCAGCCCGAGCTGGTCGGGCAGGCGCTGGGCGAGGTGCGCGACCCGGACGGCAAGGCGCTGTTCTCCGA
This sequence comes from Alterluteimonas quercicellularis, assembly GCF_021191635.1. GTDB lineage: Bacteria > Pseudomonadota > Gammaproteobacteria > Xanthomonadales > Xanthomonadaceae > Luteimonas > Luteimonas quercicellularis. The sequence continues at coordinate 1,046 of NZ_JAIWPR010000104.1, read as the reverse complement.
CCTGGTGGCGGCCGCGCGCGGCGGCGGCGGCTTCGTCGATTTCGTCTGGGCCAAGCCCGGCGCGGACGCGCCCGTGCGCAAGACCGCCTACGCGCAGCTCTACGCGCCCTGGGGCTGGATCGTCAGCACCGGCGTCTACCTCGACGACACCCAGGCCCAGGCGCTGAAGTTCACCGTGGTGATGACCGCGGTCGGCGGCCTGCTGGTGCTGCTGATGCTGGGCCTGGGCTGGCTGATCGGCGATTCGGTGCTGCGCCCGGTCGGGCAGGCGCTGGCCGCGATCCAGGGCGTGTCGCGCGGCGACCTCGGCATCGGCGAGGTCCGGCACGGCAAGGACGAGGTCGGCCAGATGCTGGAGGCCACCGGCACCATGATGCGCATGCTCGAGCGCTTCTCCGGCGAGACCCGCCGCATGATCCGCCTGCACGAGGGCGAGGACATCGGCCACCGCATGCCGGAGGACTTCCCCGGCGTCTACGGCGAGCTGGCGCGCGGCATCAACACCATGATGTTCGAGCACCTGACCGCGATCCAGGACGCCATGGCGGTGCTCGACCGCTACGCCAACGGCGACCTGAGCCAGGACGCGCGCCGCCTGCCCGGCACCCGCGCCTTCCTGCACGAGGCGATGGACGCGGCCAAGGCCAGCCTGCTGGCGATCAACGGCGAGATCCGCCGCCTCGCCCAGGCCGCGGCCGAGGGCGACTTCGGCGTGCGCGGCGACGAGGCGCGCTTCCAGGACGACTTCCTGGCCATGGTGCGCGGCCTCAACGCGATGATGCGCGCCAGCGACACCAACCTGGCGCAGCTGTCGGCGCTGCTGCGCGCCCTGGCCGAGGGCGACCTGAGCCATCGCATGGACGGCCAGTTCCACGGCGTGTTCGCCACCATGCGCGACGACGCCAACCGCACCGCCGAGCAGCTCACCCGCATCGTCGGCCGCATCCAGGCCGCCTCCGGCGCCATCGACACCGCCGCCGGCGAGATCGCCTCCGGCAACAACGACCTCTCCCGCCGCACCGAGCAGCAGGCCGCCAGCCTCGAAG
>NZ_JAIWPR010000103.1 GCF_021191635.1 Alterluteimonas quercicellularis | reverse complement strand
CGTAGCTGCCCGGCAGCGTGCCGGCCGGCAGGGTGCAGGTCAGCGCGCCGGTGCAGGCGAAGGCGCCGGCGTCGGTCACCGCGCCGAAGGTCAGCCCCGCACCCAGCGTGTCGACCAGGGTCAGCACTTCGGTCGTCGCCGAGTTGGAGACGGTCACCGTCAGCGTGTAGGCCAGCGTGTCGCCGGGCGATACCTGGCTGCCGGACGCGGGATCGGAGGACTTCGCCACCACGATCGCGGTGGCCACGACCTCGTGCTCGGTCGCGCAGCTGGTGCAGACCGGATCGGGATCGTTGCCGCCCGGCGGGTTGCTCGCGGTCACCACGTTGCCGACGGTGCCGGTGGCGCCGGCATCCACGGTCGCGGTGTAGCGCAGGGCGTAGCTGCCCGGCAGCGTGCCGGCCGGCAGGGTGCAGGTCAGCGCGCCGGTGCAGGCGAAGGCGCCGGCGTCGGTCACCGCGCCGAAGGTCAGCCCCGCACCCAGCGTGTCGACCAGGGTCAGCACTTCGGTCGTCGCCGAGTTGGAGACGGTCACCGTCAGCGTGTAGGCCAGCGTGTCGCCGGGCGATACCTGGCTGCCGGACGCGGGATCGGAGGACTTCGCCACCACGATCGCGGTGGCCACGACCTCGTGCTCGGTCGCGCAGCTGGTGCAGACCGGATCGGGATCGTTGCCGCCCGGCGGGTTGCTCGCGGTCACCACGTTGCCGACCGTGCCGGTGGCGGCGGCATCGACGGTCGCGGTGTACCTGAGGACGTAGCTGCCCGGCAGCGTGCCGGCCGGCAGGGTGCAGGTCAGCGCACCGGAGCAGGCGAACGCGCCGACGTCGGTCACCGCGCCGAAGGTCAGCCCCGCGCCCAGCGTGTCGACCAGGGTCAGCACTTCGGTCGTCGCCGAGTTGGAGACGGTCACCGTCAGCGTATAGGTCAGCGTGTCGCCGGGCGACACCTCGCTGCCCGAGGCGGGGTCGGACGATTTCGTCACCGCGACCGAGGTCGCCGAGATGGGATGTTCGGTCTCGCAGCTCGTGCACACCGGGTCGGGGTCGTTGCCGCCCGGCGGATTGCTGGCGGTCACCGCGTTGCCGACCGTGCCGGTCGCGTCGGCGTCCACCGTTGCGGTGTAGCTCAACGCATAGCTGCCCGGCAGCGTGCCGGCCGGCAGGGTGCAGGTCAGCGCGCCGGTGCAGGCGAAGGCGCCGGCATCGGTCACCGCGCCGAAGCTCAGGCCCGCACCCAGCGTGTCGACCAGGGTCAGCTCCTCGGTGGTCACCGAGTTCGACACCGTGACCGTCAGCGTGTAGGTCAGCGTGTCGCCCGGCAGCACTTCGCTGCCCGGGGCCGGATCGGCGCTCTTGGTCACCGCGATCGAGGTCGGCACGATCTCGTGCTCGGTCTCGCAGGTCGTGCACACCGGGTCGGGATCGCTGCCGCCCGGCGGGTTGCTCGCGGTCACCACGTTGCCGACCGTGCCGGTGGCATCGGCATCGACGGTCGCGGTGTAGGTCAGCGCATGGATCCCCGGCGCGGTGCCCGCCGGCAGGGTGCAGGTCAGCGCGCCGCTGCAGGCGAAGGCGCCGGGGTCGGTCACCGCGCCGAAGGTCAGCCCCGCGCCCAGCGTATCGACCAGGGTCAGCACCTCGGTGGTGGCCGCATTGGCGACCGTCACCGTCAGCGTGTAGGCGATGGTGTCGTTCGGCGACACTTCGCTGCCCGTCGGCGGGTTCGCGCTCTTGGCGACGTGGATCGCCGAGGCCAGCGGATGCTCGGTGCTGCAGTTGCCGCAGCTCGGCGGCGGCGCGCCGGGGTCGGTCGGATCGCCGCCGCCCGTGGGCACCACGGCATTGGCGACGGACGTCTGCGCATCGGCATCGACCGTTGCGGTGTAGACGACGCTGTAGCTGCCCGGCGCGGCACCGGCCGGCAGGGTGAAGGTCCGTACGTTGCCGCTGCCGCCGGCGACGAAGTCGCCCGCGCTCACGACCGCGCCGAAGGTCAGGCCGGCACCGAGGGTGTCGGTCAGCACCACGTCGGACTGCGTGGCCGCGTTGTCCACCGTCAC
>NZ_JAIWPR010000102.1 GCF_021191635.1 Alterluteimonas quercicellularis | reverse complement strand
CGCCGCCGGGAGTGGGCGACGCGGGCGCGGCCGGCTCGCCGGCCGCGGCGGGAGCCGGCGCCGCCGGCCGCGGTGCGGCGCGAGCGACGCTGCCCGGCTGCTTGAGCTCGGACAGCGCAGCCTGGATCGGGCCGTCGCCGTCGAGCACGTCGCCGGCGCCCTCGCCGTCCTGGCCTTCCTCGTCGCCGCGCAGGTGGCCCGGCAGGGTCGCCTCGGAGTAGCCGTTGGGCCGCGCGGGGGCGTTCTCGGGCTGGAGCACGACGTCGGGGTCGATGCCGCGCGCCTGGATCGAACGCCCGCTAGGCGTGAAGTAGCGGGCGGTGGTGAGCTTCACCGAGTCGCCGTTGTCCAGCGGCAGCAGGGTCTGCACCGAGCCCTTGCCGAAGGTGCGGCTGCCGACCACGCGGGCGCGGTCGTTGTCGCGCAGGGCGCCGGCCAGCACCTCGGAGGCGCTGGCGGAACCGGCGTCCACGATCGCCACCACCGGCGCGCCGTCGAGCAGATCGCCGGGGGTGGCGTTGAACACCGCGTCGCTGATCGGGATGCGCCCGCGCGTGCTGACGATCTGGCCGGCGTCGAGCAGGTCGTCGGCGATCTGCACCGCGGCGGTCAGCAGGCCGCCGGGATTGCTGCGCAGGTCCAGCACCAGGCCGCGCAGGCGGCCGCCGGCCTGCGCCTGCAGCGCCTTGAGCTGGGACTGGAACTCGGCGGCGGTGTCGACCTGGAACGCGCTCACGCGGATGTAGCCGTAGCCGGGCTCGAGCATCCGCGAGCGCACGCTGACCACGCGGATGGTCTCGCGCTGCACCGGCATCTCCAGCGGCTCGGCCTCGCCCTCGCGCATCACGGTCAGGGTGACGGTGGTGCCCGGCTCGCCGCGCAGCGGGCCCTGTCCTTCGTGGCTGGCGGGCGTGAGCGGCGCGCCGTCGACGGCGACGATGACGTCGCCCGAGCGCAGGCCGGCGCGCGCGGCCGGGGTGTCGTCGATCGGCGCGATCACCCGCATCGAGCCTTCCGGCAGCGGCACCACTTCCACGCCGATGCCGCTGTAGGCGCCGGTGGTGCTCTCGTCGAAGGCCTCGGCGTCCTCGCCCTGCAGATAGGCGCTGTGGGGATCGAGGTCGAGCAGCAGGCCGCGGATCGCCGCCTGCATCAGGTCGGCGTCGTCGACCGGATCGACATAGGCCTCGCGCACCGCGTTGTAGACGGTGACGTAGCGGCGGATCTCGTCCAGCGGCACGCGGCTGGAGGCGCGGGCGCCGCCGTCGGGATCGTCGGCGGCCGGCACCTGGCGGGCGCGCTCGCGCTCGTCGGGCGCGGCGGCGGGCGGCTCCGCGGGCGGCGCGGCCTCCGCCGGCGGCTCGTCGGCGGCGGGGGCGGGCGCGGCCTCCGGGGGCGCGGGGTCCTGCGCGGGCTGCGCGTCCTGCCGGGGCGCCGGGGCGGCGGCGGGCGGCGCGGGCTCCTGCGCGAGCAGGGGCGCCGACGACAGCAGGCCGGCGATCAGGAACGGCAACAGGCGGACACGCATCAAACGACTCTCCGTGGGGCGAAGGCAGTCCGCGGGCGGACCGGACGATTATGCACGGCCGCGCGTGGCGGCCCGGCGGCAGCGTTCAGCGGGCTGTCGGTCACTCGGGGGCGCGTCAGCGCCGCTGCAGCCAGGTCGAGGGATCGACCGGCTTGCCGTCGCGGCGCAGCTCGAAGTACAGCGCCGGCTGGCCCTGGCCCCCGGAGTTGCCGACGCTGGCGAGGGTGTCGCCGCGCTGCACGCGGTCGCCGACCTGGCGCAGCACGGCGTCGTTGTGGGCGTACAGGCTCATGTGGCCGTTGCCGTGGTCGACGATGACGATGTTGCCGTAGCCGGTCATCCACTCGGCGAACACCACCGTGCCCTCGGCCACCGCCTTGACCGGGGTGCCGGCGGCGGCGCCGATCAGCACGCCGGAACTGGGGCGGCCGTCGGGCATGCGCGCGCCATAGCCGGCCAGCAGGGCGCCGGAGACCGGCCAGCCCAGCCCGCCGACCTGGATCGGCGCGGTGCGCGCGACCTGCGCCGGCGCGCGCCGCGGCGGCGCGCCGGGCCGCGCGGGGGCGCGTTCGCGCTCGGCGTCGCGCTCGGCCTGTCGGCGCGCGGCCTCGG
>NZ_JAIWPR010000101.1 GCF_021191635.1 Alterluteimonas quercicellularis | reverse complement strand
CCGCCTCGCAGGAACAGGCCTCGGGCATCGAGCAGGTCAACCGCACCATCGCCCAGATGGACGAGACCACGCAGCAGAACGCGGCCCTGGTCGAGGAAGCCTCGGCCGCCGCGCGCAGCATGGAGGAGCAGGCCGGGCAGCTCACCGAGCTGGTGGCCCTGTTCCGGCTGCAGGACCGCGGCGACGCCGGCGTCGAAGCCGCGACCGCCGCGGCCGTGCAGCGCGCCGCCGACGCCGGCCGCACGCCGCACGCCGCCCCGAGGCCGCGGCCGGAGCCGGCGCTGGCCGCCGCCGCCGACGGGGACTGGCAGGAGTTCTGAGCGCAGGCCGGCGACCACGCGCCGCACCGGCGCGAAGTCGTGATGCACATCACTTAACAAAAAGGAAATATCTCACGAAAGTTTTGTGACGCAGTGCCGATGTATCCGCATCACCCCCACTGATGCGGAGCACACGATGTCCTGGTTCCATCGCCTGACGCTGGGCAACAAGCTGGCCGCGGTCGTGACCCTGTCGGTCGCGGTCATGCTGTTCGTGCTCGCCGCACTGGTCTACATGAACTCGCGCGACGAGATCGAGACGCGCGCGCGCGCCGACCTCGATTCGGCGAACCTGCTGATGAGCGAGTCGATCGAGCTCTACCACCAGGACCTGATGAAGAAGGCGCGCGACATGTCCGGCGCGCTCGGCGCCATGATGCGCGAGCCGGTGCGGCTGGACGCCGGCGACCGCGTGCGCATCGGCGAGGCGGACACGCCCTCGCTGTGGCTGGGCGACCGGCGCCTGAACCAGGACTTCGGGCTGGTCGACCTGTTCGAGGAGAAGAGCGGCGCGGTGCCGACCTTCTTCGCGCGCGACGGCGACGACTTCGTGCGCGTCTCCACCGCGCTGCGCGACCGCGCCGGCGCGCGGGTGATCGGGACCACGCTCGACCATGCGCATCCCGCCTACGCACGCGTCCTCGAAGGCCAGGACTACGCCGGTCCCGCGACGCTGTTCGGCGACGCCTACATGACCCACTACCAGCCGCTGCGCGACGCCGCCGGGCAGACCGTGGGCATCGTCTCCATCGTCGAGAACTACACCCAGGGGCTGGCCGCGCTGCGCACCAGCATGCGCGAGGCGGTGCTGGGTACCGACGGCTACTTCATGGTGCTGCAGTCGCGCGACGACGGCAGCCCGGCCGCGCTGGCCGTGCACCCGCACGCCGAGGGCAAGGGCCTGGACGCGGTGGTCGACGCCGCCGACCTGGCCGCCTTCCGCGCCCTGCTGGACGCCGGCCGGGGCAGCGGCGAGTTCCGCCTGCGCGCCGCCGAGGGCGAGGCCTACGCCCCCAGCTTCGTCAGCGTGTCCAGCTTCGCGCCCTGGGGCTGGACCATCGTCGCGGTGGAGCCGCGCTCGGCGGTGACCGCCGCGGCGACGCGGCTGCTGCGCAGCATCGCCCTGCTGTCGATCGGCGCCCTGCTGGCGATCGCCGCCCTGACCTGGCTCGCCATGCGCAGGCTGGTGTCGCGCCCGCTGGCGCGCGCGATCGAGGTCGCCGACGCGGTGTCCGCGGGCGAGCTGGACAACCGCATCGAGACCGGCCGCCAGGACGAGGTCGGCCGGCTGATGGGCGCGATGGCGCGCATGCAGTCGCAGCTGCGCGCGGTGGTCGCCGCGCTGGGCGAGATGGCCCAGCGCCACGACGCCGGCGAGATCCACTTCCGCATGGACGACGGCGGCATGCCCGGCAGCTACGGCGGCGTGGTCCGCGACACCAACGCGCTGGTCGCCTCGCACGTGGCGCTCAAGCTGCGCCTGGTCGAGATCATGAAGCGCTACGCGGTCGGCGACCTGTCGCAGGACATGGAGCGGCTGCCCGGCGACAAGGCCGTGCTCACCGACACCATGGACGCGGTCAAGGCCAACCTGGGCGCGATCAACGTCGAGATCCGGCGGCTGGTGGACGCGGCCGCGGCCGGCGACTTCGGCGTGCGCGGCGACGAGCGCCGCTTCGAGCACGACTTCCACGCCATGGTCTCCGCCCTCAACCGGCTGATGGCCACCGCCGACGGCAACCTCGCCGAGCTCTCGCGGCTGCTGCAGGCCCTGGCCGAGGGCGACCTCAGCCACCGCATGGACGGCCAGTTCCACGGCGTGTTCGCCACCATGCGCGACGACGCCAACCGCACCGCCGAACAGCTCACCCGCATCGTCGGCCGCAT
>NZ_JAIWPR010000100.1 GCF_021191635.1 Alterluteimonas quercicellularis | reverse complement strand
CCGCCTCGCAGGAACAGGCCTCGGGCATCGAGCAGGTCAACCGCACCATCGCCCAGATGGACGAGACCACGCAGCAGAACGCGGCCCTGGTCGAGGAAGCCTCGGCCGCCGCGCGCAGCATGGAGGAACAGGCCGGGCAGCTGACCGAGCTGGTGGCGGTGTTCCGCCTGGCCGGCGAGACCGCGCCGCCGCGCGCCGAGCCGCGACCGGCGCCGCGGCCGGCCGCCCGGCCCGTGCGGCGCCCGGAACCCGCCCTGGCCGGCGGCGACTGGCAGGAGTTCTGAGCGGCGCGACGCCGCGCGCCGGGTTCAAGCCGGCGTCGCGCCGGCCGATAACCTGGGGCCTCCCCCACGCTTCCGCCATGTCCGCGACGCCCGCATCGCCCTCGACCTCCGGCCGGCGGGAGTTCCCCTTCCACGACCGCGACTTCCGCCGCGTCTGCGAGCTGATCCGCCAGCACGCCGGCATCGCGCTGGGTCCGGCCAAGCGCGACATGGTCTACGGCCGGCTGTCGCGGCGGCTGCGCGCGCTGCGCGTGGACAGCTTCCAGGCCTATCTCGACCGCATCGAGCAAGCGGGCGACGACGAGCTGCAGGCCTTCGTCAACGCGCTCACCACCAACCTCACCGCGTTCTTCCGCGAGCCGCACCACTTCGAGCGCCTGCGCGAGGAACTGCTGTCTCGCGCCCGCGCCGACGGGCCGCGCCCGCTGCCGCTGTGGTCGTGCGCGGCCTCGACCGGCGAGGAGCCCTACTCGATGGCCATCGCCGCCTGCGAGGCCTTCGGCAGCCTCGCCCCGCCGGTGCGGATCCTGGCTACCGACATCGACACCCAGGTCCTGGCCACCGCCGCGCAGGGCATCTACACGATGGAACGCGTAGCCGGGCTGGAGCCGGCGCTGCTGCGGCGCTACTTCCTGCGCGGCGCCGGTGCCCAGGCCGGGCGCTGCCGGGTGCGGCCCGAGCTGCGCGCGCTGGTCGACTTCCGCCCGCTCAACCTGCTGGCGCCGCGCTACGAGGCCGGGCGCGACGTGGTCGCGCTGTTCTGCCGCAACGTGATGATCTACTTCGACAAGCCCACCCAGCGCGAGATCCTCGCCCGCCTGGTGACCCACCTGGCCGACGACGGCCTGCTCTACACCGGTCATTCCGAGAACTACCTGCACGCCGCCGACCTGATCCGTCCCTGCGGGCGCACCCTGTACCGCCGCGCCGACGGGGCGCCAGCATGAGCCTGCCCGCCGAGGACGTCCTGCGCTACCGCGATCCGCGCTTCCAGGTGCAGGCCGCCAAGCTGCTGCCCACCCAGTACCTGGCGGTGAACGACGGCACCGCGCTGGTGACCGTGCTGGGCTCGTGCGTGGCCGCCTGCCTGCGCGACCCGCTGCTGCGCATCGGCGGCATGAACCACTTCATGCTGCCCGACGGCGGCGACGGCGCCCGCGACGGCGCGCCCGCGCGCTACGGCAGCCATGCGATGGAACTGCTGATCAACGACCTGCTCAAGCGCGGCGCCAGCCGCCAGCGCCTGGAGGCCAAGGTGTTCGGCGGCGCCAACGTGCTCAAGGGCTTCACCAGCAACCCGGTCGGCAGCCGCAACGCGCAGTTCGTCGGCGACTACCTGCAGGCCGAGCGCATCCCGGTGGTAGCCTCCGACCTGCGCGGCATCCACCCGCGCAAGGTCTGGTTCTTCCCGGACAGCGGCCGCGTGGTGGTGCAGCGCCTGCCGCACGCGCACGGCGCCGAGGTGGTGGCCGCCGAGACCGCGGTGCGCGCGCGCCTGTCCGGCACCCCGGCCAGCGGCGGCGTGGAGCTGTTTGAATGAGCGCGCCGGTGCGCGTGCTGGTGGTCGACGATTCCGCGGTGGTGCGGCAGCTGCTGACCGGCATGCTCTCGCGCGAGCCCGACATCGAGGTGGTCGGCACCGCCGCCGACCCGCTGATCGCGCGCGAGAAGATCCTGCGCCTGCACCCGGACGTGCTGACGCTCGACATCGAGATGCCGCGCATGAACGGCCTGGAATTCCTCGAACAGCTGATGCGCCTGCGGCCGATGCCGGTGGTGATGGTCTCCTCGCTGACCGAGCGCGGCGCCGCCGCGACCCTGCAGGCGCTGGCGCTGGGCGCGGTGGACGTCGTGGCCAAGCCGCGCGCGGCCAGCGCCGCCGAGTTCGACCGCTCGGCCGCCGAGCTGGCCGCGCGCGTGCGCCATGCCGCGCGCGCGCGCGTGCAGCCCCGCGGCGCG
>NZ_JAIWPR010000014.1 GCF_021191635.1 Alterluteimonas quercicellularis | reverse complement strand
ATCGCCACCCGGGCCCGCGCCGGTCTGCCGGCGGCCGCCGCACGCGGCCGTCCGCGGACGCCCCGACGGCGGGTCGGCGCTTTCCGACGCGCACGCCGGCGGCGCGCACCCGCCCCTGCCGCCGGGCGCCGCGGCGCCCGGGCCGCGGAGCGCGCCTGGACACGCCCCGGCGCCGACGCGCTAGACTTCCCGTCGACGCCCCCGCCGGGCGCCCACGCAACCGCAATGTCAGAAGACGACAGTAGTCCCTCCCCCGCGCAAGAGACCCCGGAAAAACGCCGCAGCTGGCTGGACCGGATCAGTTCCGCGATCTCCGGCGAGCCGACCACCCGCGAGGACCTGGTCGAACTCCTCCGCGACGCGCACACCGACGGCCTGATCGAGGCCGATACGCTGCGCATGATGGAAGGCGCGATCGCCGTGTCGGGCATGAGCGTGGCCGACGTCATGGTGCCGCGCTCGCAGATGGTGGTCCTGGCCATGGACGACGACTTCGTCGACCTGATGCGCCAGGTGGTGGAGTCCGGGCACTCGCGCTTCCCGGTGCACGGCGAGGACAAGGACGAGATCCTCGGCATCCTGCTGGCCAAGGACCTGCTGCGCGGCGCGGTGCCGGGCAGCCCGCAGGTGCAGGTGCGCGAGCTGCTGCGCCCGGCGGTGCTGATCCCGGAGTCGAAGCGGCTGGACGTGCTGCTGCGCGAGTTCCGGCAGTCGCGCAACCACATGGCCATCGTCATCGACGAGTACGGCGGCGTGGCCGGCCTGATCACCATCGAGGACGTGCTGGAGGAGATCGTCGGCGAGATCGACGACGAGTACGACGAGGCCGAGGACGCCAGCGCGCTGATCGCCGCGCAGGCCGATGGCCAGTACATGGTCAACGCGCTGACCCCGATCGAGGACTTCAACCAGCGCTTCGGCGCCGACTTCGGCGACGAGGAATACGACACCATCGGCGGCCTGGTCACCGCGGCCATCGGCCACCTGCCCGAGGCCGGCGAGGAGCTGACCCTGGGCCGCTTCGGCTTCCGCGTGGCGCGCGCGGATTCACGCCGCCTGCATGCCCTGCACGTGAGCGTGCACGCCGAGCCGCAGCAGGACGCCTGAGACGATGAGGCGCGCCACCGCTCCGGCGCGCCGGCACGCGTGGGCCTACGCGGCCGCCGCGCTGCTGGCGCTGTGCTCGCTGGCGGCGCAGGCCGCGCCGCGCGTCGGCGTGCTCACGATGCAGCCCGGCGAGATCTTCTTCGAGCGCTTCGGCCACAACGCCATCGTCGTCGACGATCCCGCGCTGCCGGAGCCGGTGTCCTACAACTACGGCTACTTCGACCTCGACGAGCCCGGCTTCGTGGGCAACTTCGTGCGCGGCGACATGACCTACATGCTGGTCGCGCTGCCGCTGTCGCAGGACCTGGCCTACTACCGCGACGTCGGCCGCGGCGTGTCCATCCAGTGGCTGGACCTGGACGAGGCCGAGGCCGGCGCGCTGGCGGCGGCGCTGGCCGAGAACGCGCGGCCGGAGAACGCGCGCTACCGCTACGACTACTTCACCGACAACTGCTCGACCCGGGTGCGCGACGCGCTCGACGGCGCGCTCGGCGGCCTGCTGCACCGCCAGCTGCAGGGGCGCTCGCGCGGCAACACCTACCGCGGCGACGCGGTGCGGCTGGCCTCGCCGGCGCCGTGGATGTGGCTGGGCTTCGACATCGGCCTGGGGCCGCTGTCCGACCGCCCCAACGCGCTGTGGGAGGACGCCTTCGTGCCGATGCGGCTGGCGGATGCGCTGCGCGAGGTCCGGCGCGCGGACGGGCGCCCGCTGGTGTCCGCCGAGGCCGAGGTGCTGCCGCACCGCCTCGCGCCCGAGCCGCCCGAGGCGCCGCGGCCCTGGTGGCCCTGGGCCGGGGCCGGCCTCGCGCTTGCCGCCGCGGTGCTGTGGGGCGCGCGCCGGGCGCCCCGCGCCGCCGCCGCGGCGGGCCTGGCGTTCTGGAGCCTGTGCGCGCTGCTGGGCGCCGCGATGCTGTTCATCTGGCTGTTCACCGCGCACCGCTTCGGCTGGAGCAACCAGAACCTGCTGCTGTTCGACCCGCTGTGCGCGCTGCTGCTGCCCGGCGGCTGGCGGCTGCTGCGCGGCCGCGCGCCGGGGCGCCTGTTCGGCTGGACGCTCGCCGCCGTCGCCGTCGCGGCGGTGATCGCGCTGTTCCTGCACTGGCTGCCGGTGCAGCCGCAGCGCAACGTGCACTGGATCGCGCTGCTGCTGCCGCTGCACCTGGCCTGGCTGGCGGCGCTGCGCCGCCTTCCCGAAGCGTAGGAGCGCGCTCGCGCGCCGCATACGTATGCAGCGCCGGCGCCCGCGAGGTCGGTGCCATCATCGGGCGCTGCGGCCGCCACCGGCCGCGCAACATCCGGAGGGGATGTCATGTCGATCCGCCCGATCCGCTGGCTGGCCGCGCTCGCGCTCGTCGCAGCGCCCATGGCCGTCTTCGCGCAGTCCGCCGCGCCCGCGCGCGTGGCCTCGCCCGACGGGCGGCTGGTGGTGGAGGTCTCCACCGACGGCGAAGGCCGGCCGAGCTGGCGCGCCGAGCGCGACGGCAAGCCGCTGGTCGCGCCTTCCCGGCTGGGCATGCTGTTCGTGGACGCGCCCAAGTTCGAGCGCCGGCTGGCCATCGCCGGCCAGCGCGCCGGCAGCGCCGACGCGACCTGGGAGCTGCCCTGGGGCGAGCGCCGCGTGGTGCGCGACCGCCACAACGAACTGCGCGTGACCCTGGCCGAGACGCAGGCGCCGCGGCGCCGCTTCGATGTGGTGTTCCGCGTCTTCGACGACGGCCTCGGCTTCCGCTACGACATCCCGGCGCAGCCCGGCCTGGCGCGGCTGGAGATCGCCGACGAACTGACCGAGTTCGTCGTCGCGCCCGAGGCCACCGCCTGGTGGCTGCCGGCGCTGGAATGGAACCGCGAGGAGTACCTCTACCAGCGCACGCCGCTGGCCGAGGTCGGGCGCGCGCAGACGCCGATCACCCTGCGCGCGGCCGACGGCACCCACCTGGCCGTGCACGAGGCGGCGCTGGTCGACTACCCGGCGATGAACCTGGTGCGCGTGGACGGCCACCGCCTGCGCGCCGACCTCACCCCCGGCACCGGCGCCGCGCGCGCGAGCGTGGCCGCGCCCTTCGCCACGCCGTGGCGCGTGCTGCTGGTCGCCGACTCCGCCGCGCAGCTGGCCAGCTCCGACCTGGTGCTCAACCTCAACGAGCCCAACGCGCTCGGCGACGTGTCCTGGGTGCGCCCGATGAAGTACGTCGGCATCTGGTGGGAGATGCACCTGGGCACCCACACCTGGGCCTCGGGCGCGCAGCACGGCGCGACCACCGAGCGCGCGCTGCGCATCGTCGACTTCGCCGCCGACCACGGCATCGACGGCGTGCTGATCGAGGGCTGGAACGAGGGCTGGGACGGCGACTGGTTCGGCAACGGCGAGGACTTCGACTTCACCCGCCCCTACCCCGACTTCGACCTCGAGCGGGTGGCCGGGCACGCCCGCGCGCGCGGCGTGCGCCTGATCGGCCACCACGAGACCTCCGGACACGCCGCGCACTACGAATCCCAGCTCGGCGACGCCTTCGACCTGTACCGCCGCCTGGGCGTGGACGCGGTCAAGACCGGCTACGTCGCCGACGGCGGCCAGGCCAAGGTGCGCGACGAGGACGGCCGGCTGCGCTACGCCTGGCACGAGAGCCAGGCGATGGTGAACCACCACGACCGGGTGGTGCGCGAAGCGGCGAAGCGCCGCATCGCGGTCAACCCGCACGAGCCGGTCAAGGACACCGGGCTGCGCCGCACCTGGCCGAACCTGGTCACCCGCGAGGGCGCGCGCGGCATGGAGTACAACGCCTGGGGCCTGCCGGGCAACCCGCCGGAACACGAGGCGACGCTGGTCTTCACCCGCATGCTGGCCGGGCCGATGGATTTCACCCCCGGCATCTTCTCGATGCGCACCAGGTCCGGCGAGCCGATGGCGACCACCCTCGCCAAGCAGCTCGCGCTCTACGTGGTGCTCTACAGCCCGCTGCAGATGGCCGCCGACCTGCCCGAGCACTACGAGGCCAACCTGCCCGCGTTCCGCTTCATCCAGGACGTGCCGGTGGACTGGGAGGACAGCCGCGCGATCGCCGGCGAGGTCGGCGAGTTCGTCGTCTTCGCCCGCCGCGACCGCCGCTCCGACGACTGGTACCTGGGCGCGGTGACCGATGCCCAGGCGCGCACGCTGCGGGCGCCGCTGGATTTCCTCGAGCCCGGCCGCCGCTACACCGCGCAGGTCTACCGCGACGGGCCCGGCGCCGGCTGGCAGGCCGACCAGACCGACCTGGTGATCGAATCGCGCGAGGTGGCGGCCGGCGACACCCTGGAGCTGCGGCTGGCGCCCGGCGGCGGCCAGGCGATCCGCTTCGTCGCCGGGCCTGCCGGCAACCTGTAGGAGCGCGCTCGCGCGCGATGGCTCCTCCCCGCTTCGGAAAGGCGGCCTCGACCGTCGTTCGCCGTCGTCCGCGCGTGGCGACGCGTTCGTCTTCTGCCGCGAGTCCGTTGGCACCTGGCGCGGTCGCGCGCGAGCGCGCTCCTACAGACCCGGCGGCGCGCGCCGCGCTTGCCCCAGCGGCGGCCGGCGGCGCAGGATGCCCGCCATGACCGAGACCTCCGCCGACGCCGCCCGCCCCGCTTCCGTCGTCAACTGCGCCTGGTACGACCGCCGCGCCGTGCGCCACGAGATCGGCCTGGACGAGATCAGCGACGTGCTCGCGCGCGAGGCGGACGGCTTCGTCTGGCTGGGGCTGTACGAGCCCGAGGAGGCGGTGCTCTTCAAGCTGCAGGAAGAGTTCGGGCTGCACGACCTGGCGATCGAGGACGCGCGCTCGGCGCACCAGCGGCCCAAGATCGAGGCCTACGGCAACTCCCTGTTCATCACGGTCAACACCGCGCAGATGCTGCAGGGCCGGATCGTCTACGGCGAGACCCACATCTTCGTCGGCCCGAGATTCCTGGTCACCGTGCGCCACGGCGCCTCGCTGTCCTACGCAGCGGCGCGCGCGCGGGTGGAGCGCGAGCCGGAGCTGCTGGAGGCCGGCCCGGCCTACGCGCTGTACGCGGTGCTCGACTTCATCGTCGACAACTACCTGCCCATCGCCGCCGACTTCCGCACCACCCTGCGCGCGCTGGAGCGCGACATCTTCTCCGACGCCTACCACCGCGGCACCATCGTGCGCCTGTACGACCTCAAGCGCGAGCTGACCGAGATGCGGATGTCGGTGGCGCCGCTGCTGGACGTGCTCTCGCAGCTGGTGCGCTCGCCGACCCCGCAGATCCCCGAGGCCGTGCGCTTCTACTTCCGCGACGTGCACGACCACGTGGTGCGGATGAACGACACCATCGACGCCTTGCGCGACCTGCTCGGCACCGCGATGGCGGTCAACCAGTCGCTGGTGACCCTGGCCCAGGGCGAGACGGTGAAGAAGCTCGGCGCCTGGGCCGCGCTGCTGGCCGCGCCTACGCTCATCACCAGCTGGTACGGCATGAACTTCCGCGGCATGCCGGAGCTCGACGACCGCTACGCCTATCCGTTGCTGATCGCCGTGGTCGGCCTGGTGTGCTTCGGCCTGTATCGCCTGTTCAAGCGCGCGGGCTGGCTGTAGGGCCCGTCGCGCGCGCGGCTACGGAGGGTTGCGCCGGGGTGCCTCCGGCGGCACGCGGAAGCGCAGCAGCACGCGCAGGCCGCCGAGCGGGCTGTCGCCCAGTTCCACGCGCGCGCCCTGCCGGGCGGCGAGCGCCTGGACGATCGACAGCCCGAGCCCGCTGCCGGGGACCGCGTGCGTCGCCGCCAGCCGGGTGAAGCGGCCGAACACCAGGGCGCGCTCCGCGGCGGGAATCCCGGGGCCGGCATCGTCGATCGTCGCCACCGCGTCGCCGCCGTCGCGCGCCACCGCCACCTCGATGCGGCCGCCGCCGTACCGGATCGCGTTGTCGAGCAGGTTCGCCAGCATCTCGGACAGGAACTCCGGGTGGGCGAGCGCGAGGGCGGGCCGCGGCGGCCTGGCCAGCGTCACCGCGGCGCCGGCCCGCGCCGATGCCGGCGCCATCTGCGCCACCGCGTGGGCCGCGTGCTCGCCCAGGTCGAGCGTGCGCAGCGGCACCTGCTCGGCGTGGTCGGCGCGCGCCAGCGCCAGCAGCTGCAGCAGCAGCCGGCCGAGGCGGTCGCTGGCCTCGCGCGCGTCGCGGATCGCCTCCCGGTCCGCGGCCGAGCGCCGCGGCCGGCCCTCGAGCAGCGCGAGATGGGTCTTCAGGATCGCCAGCGGCGTGCGCATCTGGTGCGAGGCGTCGGCGGTGAAGCGGCGGACGCTGTCGTTGTTGGCGGCCAGCTCGGTCAGCAGGCGGTTGAAGGCCTCCAGCAGCGGCGCGATCTCCACCGGCACCTCGCGCAGGTCCACGGGGCGATAGCGCTCGCGGTCGCTGCGCGCGCGGGCCTCCAGCCGCCGCTCGACGGCCTGCAGCGGCCCCAGGCTCCAGCGCACGGCGGGCAGCACCAGGCAGGCCGCCAGCGCGATCAGCAGCGCTTCCAGCATGAGCAGCCCGGTGGTCAGCTCGTTGCGCACCGCGCGGCGGGAATCCAGGCTCTGCGCGATGGACACCACCACCGGCGCCTGCGCGCCGACCAGCGAGACCGTCTGCGAGGCGCGGCGCACCGTGCCGCCGCGGTAGTCGACGTACTCGAACCGCGGTTCGCCCTCGGCCGGCGCGGTCGCCGGCTGCGGCAGGTCGTCGTAGCCGGTCAGCAGGCGGCCGGCCTGGCGGACGCTGTAGTACACGCGGTCGCGCTCGGGGTTGTCGAGCACGCCCAGCGCCCAGGGCGGGATGTTGACGCGCACCCGGCCGTCCTCGACGGTCATCGTCTCGCTGATCGCGCGCACCGCGCCGGCGAGCAGGCGGTCGGCGGTGCGGTCGACCACCTGCCGCGTGACCACCGCGCCGCCGGCGCCGAGCACCAGCGCGAACGCGGTCATCGGCAGCACCAGCGCGACCAGCAGCCGCGCGGAGAGCGAGTTCCTGATCCGCATCAGGCCTCCAGCACGTACCCGCGGCCGCGCACGGTGCGGATTGCCGGCCCGCCGGGGGACAGCTTGCGCCGCAGCCGGCCGACATGGACGTCGAGCGCGTTCGGCGCCACCGGCGAGTCGTAGTCGAAGATCTCCGCGGCGAGCCGTTCCCGCGTCACCAGTTCGCCCGGCTTGGCGGCCAGCGCGTCGAGCACCGCCCATTCGCGCGGGCGCAGGTCGAGCGGCGCGCCGCCCACGTCGGCCTCGCCGCGCGCGCGATCGAGCGTCAGCGCGCCGATCCGCACCACCGACGCCAGCTCGCCGCCGCGCCCGCGGCGCGCCAGCGCGCGGATGCGCGCCTGCAGTTCGTCCAGTTCGAAGGGCTTGGCGAGATAGTCGTCGGCGCCCGCGTCGAGGCCGTCGATCCGGTCCTGCAGGCGCCCGAGCGCGGTGAGCATCAGCACCGGCGTCCGCACGCCGGCCGCGCGCATGCGCCGCAGCACGTCGAGCCCGCTCATGTCGGGGAGCCCGATGTCTAGCACGACGGCCGCGTAGGGCTGCGCGCGGACCTCGCGCAGCGCGGCGCTGCCCCGGTCGACATGGTCGACCGCGCCCCCCTGCGCGCGGATCGCAGCGACCAGGCCGCGCGCGAGCGCCAGGTCATCCTCGACGACGAGAATCCTCATGCGCTCTCCGATGACACGTTGGTGACAGGTCGCCCTTCCTATCGTACACGCGCTCATCGACGACCCGCAGCGGGAGGGCCAATGCACGGTCGAAGCGATCCAGGGCGCCTGCTCGCCATCGGGCTGGCGCTCGCACTGTTCTGCGCCTTGTTCGTGCCCGGGCTGCTGCGGGAGCGCGGGATCGCCCGCGCGGTCGCCGAGGGGCGCGTGGTCGTGTACGGCACCGCCGAGGACGCCAAGGCCAGGCCCCTGGTCGAAGCCTTCGAGCGCCGCTATCCCGGCATCGACGCCGACTACCGTCGCCGGGACTCGGCCGACGCCTACAACCGCTACCTGGCCGAAATGGACAGCGGCGCCTCGAGCGCGGACATCGTGTGGAGCTCTTCCATGTCGGCACAGGTCAAGCTGATCAACGACGGCTACTCGCAGCCCGCCGACCCGGCCAACAAGGCCGCGCTGCCGCGCTGGGCCTCGTGGAAGGACGAGGGCTTCGGCGTCACCTCCGAGGGCCTGGTGTTCGCGGTCGACCGCGACGCGATCGCCGACCACGAGATCCCGCGCTCGCACGCCGCGCTCGCGCGCCTGCTGGAGAGCCAGCCGGCGCGCATGCGCGGGCGCGTCGGCCTGGTCGATCCGCGGCGCAACGAAGTGGCGTTCATGGCCTACTCGCAGGACGTGGTCGTCTCCAGCGAAGCGACGCGGCTCTACCGCGCCATCGCCGCGTCGCACCCGCAGGTCTTCGACAGCAACCGCACGCTGATCGACGCGCTGGTCGCGGGCCGGATCGACATCGCCTACAACCTGCTGGGCTCCTATCCGCTGGACCTGGACGATCCGCGCATCGAGGTGGTGCTGCCCGAGGACTACCTGCTGACCACCTCGCGCATCGCCTTCGTCTCGCGCGACGCGGCGCACCCGCACGCGGCGCGGCTGTTCCTGGACTTCCTGCTGGGGGAAGAGGCGCAGCGGATCATCGCCAGGGAACACCTGGGCGCCATCCGCGGCGACGTCGGCGACGCCACCTATGCGCATCCGCAGGCGCGCCCGATCCGGGTCGCCCCGTCGCTGCTCGCCGACTTCGACCAGATGCGGCGCGAGCGCCTGCTCGACCAGTGGCAGCCGGTCGCCATGGAGCGCACGCCATGACCGCGCGCCTCCCCGCCGGCGCGCTCGCCGCCGCGCTGCTGCTCGCCGGCGCCTCGCCGCCGCTCGCCGCGCAGGACTTCGAGCTCGACTTCTACGGCAAGCTCTACCCGGAGGTCCTGCGCTACGAGGTGACCGGCGCGACGGCCGAGGGCGTGCCGGTGAGCGATCTGGCCGCGGCGCCCACCGGCGCCGGGGACTACTCCGGCACCGCGCTGGAATCGTCCAACTCGCGCATCGGCCTGCGCGGCGGCCTCGATCTCGGCGACAGCGGGCTGCGCGCGGTCTTCCAGCTGGAGACCACCGTCCCGCTCGACTCCGGCAGCAAGGACGGCGACTTCTGGGACCGCGACACCTTCGTCGGCCTGCAGACCCCGCTGGGCACGCTCAAGCTGGGCGTGCTCGACACCGTCTACAAGACCATGGCCGAGGGCGCGAGCTTCCTCGGCGTGTCCAGCGGCAACTTCGTGTCGATCAGCAACATCATCGCGCGCCAGGGCTTCGGCCGGGGCTCGGCCTCGAGCTTCCACCTGCGCCGCAAGGACAGCCTCTGGTACGAGTCGCCGACGCTCGGCGGCGTGCAGGCGCTGGCGCAGTACGCCGTGGGCGAGAAGTCGGAACCCGACGGCCCGGAACCCTGGCTGGCCTCCTACGGCGTGCAGTACGCACGCGGCGGCTTCTACGCCGGCCTGGCGCACGAGATCCACAGCGACTTCTACGGCGGCACGCTCGGCATGCCGGGAGCGGCGCAGCGCGACACCACCGGCAAGTCCTCGCGCGACGAGAGCGTGCGCCTGACCCTGCGCCACAGCTTCCCCAGCGACACCCGCGTCGACGTCAACCTCGCGCGCACGCGGTTCCGCGAGCGCGGCGGCGCGACGGGCCACTTCGCGTCCTACGAGCACGACACCTGGTCGATCGGGCTGCAGCAGAAGCTGGGCGACTGGACCCTGGCCGTCCAGCACGGCAGCGCCGGCGCCGGCCGCTGCGCCCTGGTCGGCGTGGAGCGCTGCAGCACCGATGGCCTCGACGGGCGCATGGACAGCATCGGCGCCTCGTACTCGCTCGGCCGGCAGGTCTCGCTGTTCGCGCTGTACTCGCGCCTCGAGAACGGGCACTCCGCCGCCTACAGCAACCTGGGCGACGTGCCGCGCGCGACGACCGGCGCCGACATCGAGCAGGCCGCGCTGGGCATCTCGGTCGGCTTCTGACCCCATCCGCACATCCACCGTCCACCACGGGAGGCACCATGAGCGACACCCGCAACCTCAACCGACGCGACCTGCTGAAGCTGTCGGTCGCCGCCGGCGTCGGCACCACCGCCGCCGCGTTCCTGCCCGCCGCGCTGCGCGCGCAACCCGCGGCCGCGGCACCGGCCGGCGGCATCGTCGCCGAGGAGTACTGGGGCGACAAGCGCGGCGTGAAGCTGTGGGTCTACCGCAAGTACGTGCCCGGCGGCATCGAGAACAAGCCGGTGCTGTTCATGGTCCACGGCTCCTCCTACTCCGGCAAGACCATGTTCGACCTGCAGGTGCCGGGCCGCGACTACTCGGTCATGGACCACTTCGCACGGCTGGGCTACGACGTGTGGACGATGGACCACGAGGGCTACGGCCATTCCGACCGCACCTCGAGCTATTCCGACATCGCCAGCGGCGTCGACGACCTCAAGGTCGCCACCGACATCGTCGCCGAGCGCACCGGCAAGCGCGCCGGCACCTTCTTCGGCCAGTCCTCGGGCGCGCTGCGCGCCGCGCGCTTCGCCAACACCTATCCCGACCGCGTGGACAGCCTGATCCTCGGCGCCCTGGTCTGGACCGGCGAAGGCTCGCCCACCCTCGCCGAACGCGCCAAGACGCTGCCGCGGCTGCTCGAGAGCAACGTGCGCAAGGTCGACGCCGAGTTCTACTCGAAGGTGTTCACCCGCGACCGCCCCGGCGCCGCCGACCCGGACATGGGCGACCTGGTCGCGGCCGCGGAGCTGCAGTACGGCGACACCGTGCCCAACGGCACCTACGTGGACATGGTGACCAAGCTGCCGGTCTGCGATCCCGAGCGGATTCCCTGCCCGGTGCTGATCGCGCGCGGCGAATTCGACGGCATCGCCTCCGACGCGGACGTGGTGGCCTTCTTCGACAAGCTGCCCAATTCCGACAAGCAGATGGTCAAGCTCGGCGGGCTCGCGCATACCGCGCTGCTGGGCGTCAACCGCGGCAAGCTGTTCCACGTCATGCAGGCGTTCCTGTCGATGCCGGCCGCGATCCCGCTCGGCGAGCTGCCTCCCGGCGCGTCCGCCGACGGCTGACGGCGAGCCCGCACCGCGTCGTCCTCCCCCACGTCGTCCCACCACACGGAGAACCCCCATGATCGACAAGACCCGACGCACGCTGCTCGCCGCCGGAGCCGCGGGCGCCGTCGCCTCCGCGCTCCCGGCCAGGGCCGGGCAAGGCGCCGGGCGCGCGCCCGGCGGGTTCGTGTTCCCGCCGCCGGAGACCGTCTCGCTCGCCATCGAAGGCAGCCAGGACCGCTTCCCGGTGCGCCGCATCCACTGCGTCGGCCGCAACTACCTGGCGCACGTGCGCGAGCTGGACAACAACGAGGCGGAACCGCCGTTCTTCTTCCAGAAGCAGCGCGACATGATCGTGCAGACCGGCGGCCGCATGCGCTACCCCGCGCTGACCGAGGACTTCCAGTTCGAGACCGAGCTGGTGGTGGCGCTGGGCAGCGGCGGCTTCGACATCGCGCCCGAGCGGGCGCACGAGCACGTCTTCGGCTATGCGGTGGGCTTCGACATGACCCGCCGCGACCGCCAGAGCGACATGAAGGCGATGGAGAAGCCCTGGGAGATCGGCAAGTCCTTCGAGGACAGCGCGCCCTGCGGGCCGATCACGCCGATCGCCCGGACCGGCTTCCTCACCAAGGGGCGCATCCGCCTCGAGGTCAACGGCCGCACGCGGCAGGACAGCGACCTCGACCACATGATCTGGGGCGTGCGCGCCATCCTGGCCGAGCTGTCGAAGCAGGTGGAGCTGGCGGCCGGCGATCTGATCTACACCGGCACGCCGGAGGGCGTCGGGCCGGTCGAGCGCGGGGACCGCATGGTCGCCAACGTGGACGGCCTGCGCCCGCTCGAGATCGAGGTCGTCTGACCCGCCGACGGCGCCGGCCTAAGACCAAAGTCTATGGTCGTCCCCGACCGCGCGCCTTGACCGTTCCGGGGCCGGGGTGGACCCTAGCCCATCATTTCCTGGGAGTCGACACGATGAAAGGCCTTTCGAAGGTCGCCTGGGCAGCGCTCGCCCTGCTCGGCGCGTTCTGCCTGGGCACCGTCGCGCTGCGGCGCGGCGAATCCATCAACGCGCTGTGGATCGTCGCCGCGGCGGTGTCGATCTACCTGGTGGCCTACCGCTTCTACAGCCTGTACATCGCCAGGAACGTGATGCAGCTGGACCCGACGCGCGCCACGCCCGCGCACGTCAACAACGACGGGCTCGACTACGTGCCCACGAACAAGCACGTGCTGTTCGGGCACCACTTCGCCGCGATCGCCGGCGCCGGCCCGCTGGTGGGCCCGGTGCTGGCCGCGCAGATGGGCTACCTGCCCGGCATGCTCTGGCTGATCGCCGGCGTGGTGCTGGCCGGCGCGGTGCAGGACTTCATGGTCCTGTTCATCTCCTCGCGCCGCAACGGCCGCTCGCTGGGCGACCTGGTCCGCGAGGAGATGGGCCCGGTCGCGGGCACCATCGCCCTGTTCGGCGCCTTCATGATCATGATCATCATCCTCGCCGTGCTGGCGATGATCGTGGTCAAGGCCCTGGCCGAGAGCCCGTGGGGCATGTTCACGGTGATCGCGACGATGCCGATCGCGATCTTCATGGGCGTCTACATGCGCTACATCCGGCCCGGCAAGATCGGCGAGATCTCGGTGATCGGCATCGCCCTGCTGCTGTTCGCGATCTGGTTCGGCGGCCGCGTCGGCGCGCACCCGACCTGGGGCCCGGCCTTCACCTTCACCGGCACCCAGATCACCTGGATGCTGATCGGCTACGGCTTCGTCGCCGCGGTGCTGCCGGTCTGGCTGCTGCTCGCCCCGCGCGACTACCTCTCCACCTTCCTCAAGATCGGCGTGGTGGTGGCGCTGGCGATCGGCATCGTCATCGCCAGCCCGGAGGTGACCTCGCTGAAGATGCCGGCGCTGACCCAGTTCGCGGCCAGCGGCGAGGGCCCGGTGTGGCGCGGCGACATCTTCCCGTTCCTGTTCATCACCATCGCCTGCGGCGCGGTCTCCGGCTTCCACGCCCTGATCTCCTCGGGCACCACGCCGAAGCTGCTGGCCAACGAGACCCACGCCCGCTACATCGGCTACGGCGGCATGCTGATGGAGTCCTTCGTCGCCATCATGGCGCTGGTGGCCGCCTCGATCATCGAGCCCGGCATCTACTTCGCCATGAACAGCCCCGCGGCGGTGATCGGCACCGACCCGGCCAGCGTGGCCGCCACGGTCAGCAGCTGGGGCTTCCACGTGACCCCGGAGATGCTCGAGCAGACCGCGCGCGACATCGGCGAGGGCACCATCATCTCGCGCGCCGGCGGCGCGCCGACGCTGGCGGTGGGCATCGCGGTGATCCTGCACGACGCCCTGCCCGGCGGCGACGGCATGATGGCGTTCTGGTACCACTTCGCCATCCTGTTCGAGGCGCTGTTCATCCTGACTGCGGTCGACGCGGGCACCCGCGCCGGCCGCTTCATGCTGCAGGATCTGCTGGGCAACTTCGTGCCGGTGCTGCGCAGGACCGACTCCTGGGGCGCCAACGTGATCGGCACCGCCGGCTGCGTCGCGCTGTGGGGCTACTTCCTGTACCAGGGCGTGGTCGATCCGCTGGGCGGCATCAACACGCTGTGGCCGCTGTTCGGCATCGCCAACCAGATGCTGGCCGGCATCGCGCTGATGCTGTGCACGGTGGTGCTGTTCAAGATGAAGCGCGAGCGCTACGCCTGGGTCACCATCGTCCCGGCGGTGTGGCTGCTGATCTGCACCACCTACGCCGGCCTGATCAAGATCTTCGACAGCAACCCGGCGATGGGCTTCGTCGCCCAGGCCCGCCGCTACCAGCAGGCGATCGCCGACGGCGAGCTGCTGGGCGCGGCCAAGACCATGGGGCAGATGCAGCAGGTGGTGGTCAACGGCTACGTCAACGCCGGCCTGACCGTGCTGTTCCTGTTCGTGGTGTTCAGCGTGCTGGCCTACGCCGTCCGCGCGATCGCCAAGGCCCGCGCCGTCGGCGAGCGCACCGACCGCGAGACGCCGTACGTCGCGCTGTCGGAAGACCAGCAGAAGGCGTGGCTGTAATGGGCTCGCAACTGGTCCCGGTCTCCTTCTTCGCCACCCAGAAGCTGGTGTGGCGGCGGCTGGTGGAGACCGCGCGCCTGTGCTGCGGCATTCCCGACTACGACAACTACGTCCGCCACATCCTGGAGAAGCACCCGGACCGCGAGCCGATGGACTACAAGACCTTCTTCCGCGAGCGGCAGGAGGCGCGCTTCGGAGGACGCAACGGCTTCCGCTGCTGCTGACCGCGGCCGCCGCGCCACCCGGAAGGGCGGGACCTCGGTCCCGCCCTTCTTCTTTCCGCCACCGTGCCCGGCCCCGCCCGGGATCGGCCCGCTACTGCCCCGCCATGACCCGCAGCACCTGGCCGATGAAGTAGGCGATGACCGTGCCGGTGGCGTAGCCGACCGTGCCCAGCAGCACGCCGACCGGGGCCAGCGAGGGGTGGAAGGCCGCGGCGATGACCGGGGCCGAGGCGGCGGCGCCGATGTTGCCCATCGAGCCCACCCCGAAGTAGAACAGCGGCGCGTTGACCAGCCGTGCCGCGCCCCAGATCACCAGCACGTGCACGGCCATCCAGATCGCGCCGATGGCCAGCAGCTCCGGCCGGTTCGCCAGCTGCAGGAAGTCCATCTGCATGCCGATGCAGGCGATCAGGAAGTACAGGCAGACCGTGCCCAGCTTGGAGGCGCCCGCGCTCTCCAGTTCGCGCACGCGGGTGAAGCTGAGCGCCAGGCCCGCCAGCGTCGCCAGCACCACCACCCACACGAAGGACGAGTCCAGGCTGAAGCGGGGCGCGAACTCGAAGTTGGCGCCGAACCAGGCCGCGACCGGGCCGCCCACGGCATGCGCCAGCCCGACGATGCCGAACGCGACGCCGACGATCATCATCAGGTCGGCGAGCGTCGGGATGCGCGCGTTAGCCGCCTCGTAGGCGGCGATGCGGTCGCGCAGCTCGTCGAGCGCGCGGGTGTCGGCGCCGCTGCGCAGGTCGATCTGCGACGAGCGGTTGGCCAGGAACAGCAGCACCGCCATCCACAGGCTGGCGAAGGCCACGTCGACCACCGCGAACTGGCCGAACAGGGTGGCGTCCACGCCGTAGACCTCGCGGATGGCCACCATGTTGGCGCCGCCGCCGATCCAGCTGCCCGACAGCGCCGCCATGCCCTTCCAGGTGTCGCCGGCCACCGCCGGCGGGTGCAGCCAGGCCATCAGCTGGAACGCGACCACCGCGCCCAGCGCCACGCCCACCGTGCCCGCGCAGAACACGAACAGCAGCTTCGGCCCCAGCTTCAGGATGCCCTTGAGGTCGATCGACAGGGTCAGCAGCACCAGCGCCGCCGGTAGCAGGATGCGGCTGGCGACCGGGTTGTAGAGCGCGCTGTTCTCGCCGTCGATCAGGCCCACGGTGTTGTAGAACGCCGGCACGAAGTAGCACAGCAGCAGCGCCGGCACCCAGGAGAAGAACTTGCGCCAGAACGGGGTCGGCCCGCTGGCCAGCCAGAAGATCAGGCCGAGCGTGGCGGCGATCAGGCCGAAGACGACGATGTCGTTGTCGATGAGGGCGCTGCGGGCGGTCTCGTTCATGCCGTGTCGGGGGTCCGTGGGTCTGCGGGCGGGCCGCGCGGCCGCCTACCTTATCGCGGCCCCGCGCCACGCGCTCAACCGCCGGCCAGCGCGCGCAGCCTCAGCCCGGTCGCGCAGGCGAGATGGGGGCCGGCGGCGTCCCCGTGGCCGCCACGCGGCGCCGCGCAGCTTGCCCTGGCCGCCCGTCGGGCACTGCGCTGCGCAACGCCACCTGGCGGCCACGGGAACGCCATGCGAGGCATGCCATGAGCGTCAACAGGCCCGATGGCGCGCGCGGTCAGGAACCGATGTGCTGCTTCAGCCAGGCGTTGACGGTGTCGTGCCAGAGCAGGCTGTTGTGCGGCTTGAGCACCCAGTGGTTCTCGTCGGAGAAGTACAGCAGCCGCGACGGGATGCCCTGGCGCTGCAGCGCGGTGAAGGTCGACAGGCTCTGGTCGATCGGCACCCGGAAGTCGTTCTGCCCCGCCACCACCAGCATCGGCACCCGCCACCTGTCGATGTGCCGGGCCGGATTGAACTGTTCGTAGGCCTCGGGCCGGTCGTAGACCGTGCCGCCGTTCTCCCACTCGGTGAACCACAGTTCCTCGGTCACCAGGCCCATCGAGCGGGTGTCGAACACGCCGTTGTGGTTGACCAGGCACTTCCAGGGCTCGTTCCACTGCCCGGCGATCCAGTTCACCATGTAGCCGCCGTAGCTGGCGCCCAGGGCGCAGGCGCGGTCGCCGTCGAGGAAGGGGTACTCGCGCTGCGCCGCGGTCCAGCCGCGCTTGAGGTCCTCCAGCGGCGCCCCGCCCCAGTCGCCGCTGATCGCGTCGGTGAAGGCCTGCCCGTAGCCGGTGGAGCCGTGGAAGTCGATCATGACCACCGCGTAGCCCTGCCCGGCGTAGGTCTGCGGGTTCCAGCGCGTGCTCCAGCCGTCGCCGAAGCTGCCCTGCGGGCCGCCGTGGATCAGGAACGCCACCGGGTAGCGCCCGCCCTCGCGGTAGTTCCAGGGCTTCACCACGTAGCCGTGCACGGTGTTGCCGTGCGCGCCGCGGAAGGAGAACTGCTCGTAGTCGCCGAAGCGCACGTCTGGCAGGCGCTCGGAGGCGTCGGGCGTGATCGCGCGCAGCTCGGCCGCCTCGGGCGTGGTCGCGTACAGCACGTCGCCGGTGCGCATGGAATTCCGAGTGAGTGCGAGGGTGCCGCCGGCGAGGTCGAAGGCCGACACCGAGCCGTCGCCCACCAGCCGGGTCACCTCGCCGGTCGTCGCGTCGACGCGGAACAGCGGGTACTCGCCGGTGTCCTGCGCAGCGACGTACAGCGTCGCGCCGTCTTCGCCCACCGCGACGCTGCTGGGGGAACGGTCCCAGTCCGGGGCGATCTCGCGCACACGCCCGCTGGCCAGGTCCAGCGCCATCAGCGCGTAGCGGTCGGCCTCGAAGCCCGGCCGCTTCATCGCGCGGTAGTACAGCGTGCGGCCGTCGGGCGCGAACACCGGGCCCGCGTCCCAGGCCGGATTGGCCTCGGTGAGGTTGACCGGCGCCGCGGCGCCCGCCGGGTCCAGGCGGTACAGGTCGAAGTTGGTCGACCAGGGCTCCTCGCGGCCGGCGACCTTGACGCTGGCCACGATCGCGCTCCCGTCCGGCGCCCAGGCGTAGTCGCCGGCATCGCCGAAGGGCTTGGACGGGATGTCGCCGTCCAGCGCCTGGCTGACGGCGGTGGCGGTTCTGGCCGCCGCGGCCCCCGCGGCCGGCAGCGCGGCCACGTACAGCCGGCTGCGGCGGCCGTCGTTCCAGGTGTCCCAGTGGCGCACGAACAGCTGGTCGTAGACCACGCCGCTGGCCTTGCCGGCCTCGCGCGCGTCGAGCCGCGACCGCGTGCAGGCGAACACGTCGCCGTCGGCGGCCTGTGCGCAGTCGGCGAAGGTCTCGGCGCTGAACGCCACGCGGCTCCCGTCCGGCGAGAGCCGGTAGCTGCCGATGTCGAGCGCGAAGTCGGTCAGCTGGCGCGGCTCGCCGCCGGCGGCCGGCATCGCGTAGAGCTGCTGGCTGCCCTGCTTGCCGCTGAGGAAGTACACGGTGGCGCCGTCCGGAGAGAACGTCGGCGAGCCGACGCTCCAGCCCTCGGGCGTGATGCGCTGCGGCGGCCGCGCGTCGCGCGTGCGCAGGTCGCGCAGGTAGAGCGCGGTCTCGGCCTTGTCGGCCTCGAGGTCGTAGCGGCGCTCGGCGAACACCAGCCGGCCGCCGTCGGGCGAGAGCGCGGGCGAGGACACCCGCGGCAGCGTCGCCAGGTCGCGGGCCTCGAGGCCGCGTTCGGCCAGCGCCGGCAGCGGCAGCGCGGCAGCCAGGCACAGGGGCAGGAGGGCGGTACGCAGGCTCATCGGCGACTCCACGGCGGAACGGGCCCGGCGATGGTAGCCGATGCGGGCCGGCCGGCGCGGGCCGCGCGCCGCCGGCGCGGGACCGCTCACTGCGCGGCGGTGGCGCCGCCGATGTGCCGGTGCAGGAAGTCCAGCAGCTGGCGGTAGAAGCCCTCGCGGTGCGCCGCCGTGTAGAAGCCGTGGCCCTCGTCCGGGTAGTACAGCGTCTCCACCGGCACGTCCGCCGTCTTCAGCGCGCGCTCCATCGTGCGGCTGTGCACGATCGGTGCGACCAGGTCCTCGCCGCCCGCGGCCAGGAACACCGGGGCCCGGATGCGGTCGGCCAGGCGCGTGGGCGAGGCGGCGGCCAGCGCCGCGTTGTCGGTGCCGATCCAGTCGCGGGTCCAGGTGCGCGCCGAGCGGCCCTCGCGATGGTTCTCCTCGCGCAGGCGCGGCAGGTCGTACACGCCCACGTAGCCCACGGCGCAGCGGTACAGGTCGGGCTCGCGGGCGACGCCCATCAGCGCCGCATAGCCGCCGTAGCTGCCCCCGTAGATGCAGATGCGCTGCGGGTCGGCGATGCCCTCGGCGATCGCCCAGCGGGTGGCGTCGGTCAGGTCGTCCTGCATCGTGCCGCCCCACTGCTGCGCGCCGGCCTGCAGGAAGGCGCGGCCGTAGTTGCCGGAACCGCGGAAGTTGATCCGCAGCACCGCGTAGCCGGCCGCGGCCAGCAGCTGGGTGTCGTTGTCGTAGCCCCATGCGTCGAAGATGCCGTAAGGCCCGCCGTGGGGCAGCACCACCATCGGCAGGCCGCGGCCGTCGCCGCCCGGCGGCACGGCCAGGAAGCCGTGCAGGACCAGTCCGTCGCGGGCGCGGACCTCGACCGGACGCATCGTCGTCATCCGCTCGGGATCGATGCCGCGGCTGCGCGCGAGGATGAACTCCGCGCTCTTCCGCTCGCTGTCGAAGGCGTAGTAGCTGCCGGGATCGACGTCGCTGCCCACCCACAGCAGCTTGTGGCGGCCGTCGGCGGTCGCCGAGGACACCGACACCGACTGGCCGGGGAACGCGGCCTCGATGCTGCGCATCAGCCGCCCATAGGGCGATTCCGGTTCGAAATATGCCGTGCGCGGCTGCGGCCCCAGGAAGCGGGCGCCGACCGGCGTCCGTCCACGATGGTCGTAGATCGGCACCGGATCGACGATGGCGTCGCGGACCACTTCGCGCTGCTCGCCCGTCGCGACGTCCAGCGCGACCACGCTGTCCGGTCCCTGCGGATGCTCGACCTGCAGGTAGGCGGTGGCGTTGTCGTCGGAGAAGCCCAGCGGCCTCATCCGCCGGCCGCTGACGCCCTCGTCGTTGATCATCCGCCACTCGGCGCCGTCGCCGTCGCGCAGGTAGGTGCGCGAGACGTTGTCGGTGTTCGAGCCGTAGGCGAAGCGCACCACGCCGTGCTGGTCGGTGGTGAAATCCGCGCGCGTGACCGGTGCCGTCGTCACCCGCGTGCGGCGCCCGGAGTAGACGTCCATCCGCTCGACCCGCCAGGCCGGATCGTTGATGAGCGGGCGCACCGCGATCAGGACGTTGCGGTCGTCGTCGGGCAGCGTGTCGACGAGGCTGGCCGCGACCCGCTCCTCGCGCTTGTTGCTGATGATGTTGGTGCCGGTGCGCTGGTTCTGCACCCGCCAGCCCACCAGCAGATCGCGGCGCGAGCCATCGGCCTCCATTGCGTAGAGCTCGCCGGTGGGCAGCGGATCGTCACGGGTGCCGAAGGTCTCGGACACGGCGATCAGCACGCGCTGCGGGTTGACCCACCAGAAATCGTGCACGCTGGTACCGCGGGTGAAGCGGAACGAGGCGGTGATGGCCTTGTCCTCGCGGCGCATGATCACCAGGCCGTACTGGCCCTCGAGCGGCACCGTGGCCGCGTAGTACTCCCCGGTCGGCGAGACCTTGAGCGTACCGAACTCCTGCTCGGCCACGAACGGCGCCAGATCGACCTGCGCGCGCACCGGTGCCGGCCACGACCACGCGACCGCCAGCCCGACGAGGGCCAGCCTTGCGAACCATCCCATTCCCCTGCTCCTCCTGCGATGCGACACGACGGCCGCGACGGCTTCCCCCGGCCGCGGCGGAGGCTATTTTACGCAGCGCGTCAACTTGCCGCCACCGCGGACGCGCCGTTCACGCCGCGCCCCGCGCGTCGCCGGATAAGGTGCGCCGGATGACCACCGCCCTGCTCGTCGTCGACATGATCAACAGCTTCCGCTTCCCGCAGGGGGCGGCGCTGGCGCGCGCGGCCGAGCCGGTCTCGCGGCGGATCGCCTGGCTGCGCGGCCGCTTCGCCGCCGCCGGCCTGCCGGTGGTCTACGTCAACGACAACTTCATGGACTGGAAGGCCGACTTCCGCCAGCTCCAGGCGGTCTGCGCCCAGCCCGGCATGCCGGGCGCGGAGATCGCGAAACGGCTGGCGCCGCGGCCCGACGACTACTACGTGCTCAAGCCCAAGCACTCGGCGTTCCTCGCCAGTCCGCTGGACGTGCTGCTGAAGAAGCTGGAGGTGCGCCGGCTGGTGGTGACCGGCATCGCCGCGGACGCCTGCGTGCTGTCGACCGCGCAGGACGCGCACATGCGCGAGTACGCGCTGGCGGTGCCGCGCGACGCGGTGGGCGCGGTCACCCCGGCGCGGCGCGACCGCGCGCTGGCGATCCTGCGCGAGAACTGCGACGCCGACACCCGCGCCGCGCGCAGCATCGCGCCGGCTACGGCGCCGGGCCGGCGGGCACGCGGCGCGGGTCCACCTCGCGCTTGATGCGCACCGGCACCGACTTCGCCGCCGGCACGTGGCTGTCGATGGCGTGGTGGGCCACCGGGATCAGCGGATTGCACTCCGGGTAGTAGCCCACCACGCAACCCGCCGGCAGGTCGTAGGGCGTCACCCGCAGGCCGCCGACCTCGCGATGCACGCCGTCGTCGGCATCGCCGACCAGGCTGACCTGCTCGCCCTCCGCGAGTCCCAGGCGCGCGATGTCGTCGCGGTGCATCAGCAGCACGCGGCGCGTGCCCTCGATGCCGCGGAAGCGGTCGCTGTAGCCGTAGACCGTGGTGTTGAACTGGTCGTTGCTGCGCACTGTGATCAGCCGCAGCCGCTCAGGGGCATCGTCGAATCCGGTCGCGCTGAGCAGGTCGACGGCGTGGAACTCCGCCTTGCCGCTCGGCGTGTGCCAGATGCGCTCGCGCGCGCCGTTGGTGCGGGGGAAGCCGCCCGGCGCACCGAGGCGGGCATTGAAGTCGTGGAAGTCGACGGGATAGGTCTCGGCGATGGCGTCGCGCACCCGGGCGTAGTCGGCCACCCACTCGCGCCAGGGCACCTTCGGGTTGGGCGCCAGCGCGGCCTCGGCGATGCCGGCCACGATCGCCGGCTCCGACAGCAGCCGTTCCGAGGCCGGCGCCTGCACGCCGACGGAGCGGTGGATGCAGGCGGTGCTGTCCTCGACGCTCACCGCCTGCGGCCCCCCGGCCTGGCGGTCGCGCTCGATGCGGCTCAGGCACGGCAGCAGGAACGCCACCTCGCCGTTGAGCAGATGGCTGCGGTTGAGCTTGGTGGCCACCTGCACCGTCAGCCGCAGCTTCGGCCAGGCCGCTTCCAGCCGCTCGGTCTCCGGCGCGGCGCGCAGGAAGTTGCCGCCCAGGCCGACGAAGGCGCGCACCGTGCCGTCGACCACCCCGCGCACCGTGCCCACCGTGTCCAGGCCCTTGTCGCGCGGCGGCTCGAAGCCGTATTGCGCGGCGAGACGGTCCAGCGGCACCAGTTCGGGCTTCTCGGTGATGCCCACCGTGCGCTGGCCCTGCACGTTGGAATGCCCGCGCACCGGGCACACGCCGGCGCCGGGCCGGCCGACGCTGCCGCGCATCAGCGCCAGGTTGCACAGCAGCCGCACGTTGTCCACGCCGTGACGGTGCTGGGTCAGGCCCATGCCGTAGATCAGGATGGCGGACTCCGCGCGGGCGTACACCTCGGCCACCCCGCGCAGCGCCTCCGGCGCGAGCCCCGACTCCCGCGCGATCGCGTCCCAGTCCAGCGCCCGCAGCAACGCGACGAAGTCGTCGAAGCCCTGCGTGTGCGCCTCGACGAAGGCGGTGTCCACCACCCGCGCGCCGCCGTCCCGGCGCGCGGCGTCGTCGAGCTCCAGCAGCGCCTTGCACAGGCCCAGCAGCACCGCCGGGTCGCCGCCGGCGCGCGGCTGCAGGTATTCGCAACTGATCCGCGTCGCCGCGCCGCCCAGCATCTGCGGCGGCGACTGCGGGTTCTTGAAGCGTTCCCAGCCGCGCTCGCGCAGCGGATTGAAGGTGAGGATCGGCACGCCGCGGCGGCTCGCCTCCTGCAGCGGGTGCAGCATGCGCGGGCTGTTGACGCCCACGTTCTGGCCGAACGACAGGATGCAGTCGGTCTTCTCGAAGTCCTCCAGCCGCACCGTGCCCACCGGCACGCCGATGCTGCGCGGCAGCCCGACGGAGGTGCTCTCGTGGCACATGTTGGAGCTGTCCGGGAGGTTGTTGCAGCCGTACAGCCGCGCCAGCAGCGCGTACATGTACGACGTCTCCAGCGAGGCGCGCCCGGACGCGTAGAACACCGCGGCCGCGGGCTCGATCGCCTTCAGCTCGCGGCCGATGGCGGCGAACGCCTCCTCCCAGGACACCGGGACGTAGCGGTCGCTGGCCGCGTCGTAGCGCAGCGGCTCGGTGATGCGGCCGCTGGCCTCCAGGTCGCAGTCGGCCCACGTGCGCAGTGCCGTGACCGTGTGGCGGCGGAAGAACGCGGCATCGACGCGCCCGGCGTCGAGGTCCCAGAAGGTGGCCTTGGCGCCGTTCTCGCAGAACTCGAAGGGATGCGGCTTGGCGGGTTTCGCCCAGGAGCAGCTCACGCAGGCGAAGCCGTCGGGCTTGTTCTGCCGCCGCAGCTGCGCCAGCGCGGCGAGGGTGCGCGTGCGCCGCCGCAGCCCGTGCCGGGCCAGCGAACGCACCGAGCCCCAGCCGCCGGCCGGTCCCTGGTAGCGCCTGAATGCAGGCGTGTCCGTCATGCGCGGCTCCATTCCCGAGGTCCGCGTCCCGGTATACCGGCGACGGAGACATGCTGGAGTGAAGCCGGCCGGGCGCAGCCGGCGCGCGTCAGCCGATCGGCGCGTCCGGATCGGCGCGGCGCCCGGTGCGGTACAGCAGCCAGGCGATGGCCGCCAGCATCGCCAGGCCCAGCCATGCGCCGGGCGCGCCGAGCCGCAGCGACTCCGGCAGGGCGAGCACCTCGGCATTGCCGGCCAGCACGATCGGCACCGCGATCAGGATGCCCATCAGCGCCTCGCCGGTGATCAGGCCCGCGGCGAACAGCATGCCCTTGCGGTGCGCACGCTCGCGACCGGCCTCGTCGTCGGGCGCCACGCGGTGGTAGCGCTCGACCAGGTGCGCGACCAGGCCGCCGGCGAAGATCGGCACGCTCAGCTCGATCGGCAGGTAGATGCCGACCGCGCAGGCCAGCACCGGCACCCGGAAGCGGCTGCCGCGCGCCTGCAGCCAGGCGTCGAAGGCGATGATCGCCGCGCCGATCAGCGCCCCGGCGCCGATCGTGGCCCAGGGCAGCTCGCCGCCGAAGATGCCGCGCGCCACCGAGGCCATCAGGTTGGCCTGCGGCGCCAGCAGCGGGCTGGGATGCTCGGCGGTGGGCACGCCGATGCCGTAGGCCTCCATCAGCAGGTTCAGCACCGGCGCCATGACCAGCGCGCTGGAGACCGCGCCGATGGCCAGCATCAGCTGCTGCTTCCAGGGCGTGGCGCCGACGATGTAGCCGGCCTTGAGGTCCTGCAGGTTGTCGCCGCCGATGCAGGCCGCGCAGCACACCACCGCGCCGATCATGATCGCGGCCACCGCGCCGATCTCCGAGTCGCGGCCCAGCAGCATCGCCAGCACCAGCGCGGCGAACAGGATGGTGGCGATGGTGATGCCCGACACCGGGTTGTTCGAGGACCCCACCAGGCCGGCCATGTAGGCCGACACCGAGACGAACAGGAAGCCCGCCACCACCATGATCAGCGTCATCGGCAGGCTCACCGTCCAGGTGCCGACGATGCTGTGGTACAGCACCGCCAGCGGCACCGTGAACAGCACCAGGCCGATGCCGATCAGCTTCATCGGCACGTCGCGCTCGGTCGGCGCCAGCGAACGCACGCCGCCCGGCGCGCGGCCGGCGGCGATGCCGCTGCGGATGCCGGAGAACAGCGAGCGGCGCAGCGAAATCAGCGTCCACACGCCGCCGATCAGCATCGCGCCCACGCCGAGGTAGCGCACCTGCGCGCTCCAGATCGCCCAGGCCGCATCCTCGGCGCCGGCACCGGCCACCGCCGCGGCCAGCGCGGGGTTGCCGTCGAGCAGGAACAGGCTGTAGAGCGGGATCGCGATGTTCCAGGCGATCACGCCGCCGGCCAGCACCACGATGCCGACGTTGAGCCCGACGATGTAGCCCACGCCGAACAGCGCCGGCGACAGGTTGGTGCCGGCGTAGCCGATCGCGCCGCCGAACCAGGCCGAGACCGAGGCGGTGTCCGGGATCAGCCGCAGGCCGCTGCCGGCCGCGGCCTTCATCGCCCCGCCCAGCAGCGCCGCCAGCGCCAGCACGCGCACGCCCTTGCCGGGGCTCTCGCCGGTGCGCAGCACCTCGGCGGCGGCCTTGCCCTCGGGGAAGGCGAGCTTCTGCTCCACGATCAGCGAGCGGCGCAGCGGCACCGAGAACAGCACGCCGAGCAGGCCGCCCAGGCCGGCGATGGCCAGCACCCAGCCGTAGCGGAAGTCCTGCCACCAGCCCAGGATCACCAGCGCCGGCAGGGTGAAGATCACCCCGGAGGCGATCGACGAGCCCGCCGACGCGCCGGTCTGCACGATGTTGTTCTCGAGGATGTGGCCGCCGCCCAGCGCGCGCAGCACGCCCATCGAGATCACCGCGGCGGGGATCGCCGAGGCGATGGTCAGGCCGGCGAACAGCCCCAGGTAGGTGTTGGCGGCGGCCAGGATCACCGCCAGCACGATCGCCAGCAGGACGGCACGGAAGGTGAGCTCGGGAGGAGCGGCGTGCGGGGCGTGCTGCATGCGCGTGGCCATGGACGTGGACGGCGCAACTTAATCCCCGCGGCGGCGGCCGTCCAGCGCCGGGCGCGGCGGGGCCGCGGCGGAAGCCGGGCGATCCGCGCCGGGCGTCGCGGCCTCAGGGCTCGATCAGGCGCGGCCCGGCCCCGTCCTCGCCCAGCCGGTCGTCGGGGTTGCGCAGCGGACAGACCTTGAGCGACAGGCAGCCGCAGCCGATGCAGCCGTCCAGGTCGTCGCGCAGGTGCACCAGGCGCTGGATGCGCTCGTCCAGTTCCGCGCGCCAGCGGCGCGACAGCCGCGCCCAGTCGGCCACGGTCGGGGTGCGCCCGTCGGGCAGCGTCTCCAGCGCCGCGCGGATCTCCGCCAGCGGCACGCCCGCGCGCTGGCCGACCTTGATCACCGCGACCCGGCGCAGCAAGTCGCGCGGGTAGCGGCGCTGGTTGCCGGCGGTGCGCAGGCTGCGGATCAGGCCCTTCTTCTCGTAGAAGTGCAGCGCCGACACCGCCACCCCGCTGCGCGCGGCCAGCTCGCCCACCGTGAGTTCCTGCACCGGCCTCGCCATCGCCATCCCCGCCCGCTTGACCTCAACAATTGTTTAGGTTTTAACCTGCGCGCCTCCCCACCGCAAGCGGAAGCCCCCCGATGCCCCCGATCCGGCTCGCCCTGCTGCTGGGCAGCAACCGCAGCCCGCGGTTCTGCGACACCGTCGCCGCCTGGGCGCACGCCGAGGCGGCGCGCCACGGCGGCTACCGCGTGGACGTCGTCGATCCGCGCACGCTCGGACTGCCCGCGGCGCTGCCGCCGGCGCCCGACCTGCCCACCCTGCGCCTGCGGCGGCGCCTGGCGGCCGCGGACGCCTTCCTCGTCGTGACCCCCGAGTACAACCACGGCTACCCGGCGCCGCTGAAGCAGACCGTGGACGCCGCGCAGGCCGAATGGCAGGCCAAGCCGGTGGCCTTCGTCGGCTACGGCGGGCATTCCGGCGGGCTGCGCGCGGTCGAGCAGCTGCGGCAGGTGTTCTGCGCGCTGCACGCGGTACCGGTGCACGACAGCCTGCTGTTCCCCGGCGCCGCGGCGCGCTTCGATGCGGCGGGCCGGCCGCCCGACGCCGACGCGTGTGGACGGGCCATGCAGGCGATGCTGGCACAATTGCACTGGTGGTCGGCCGCGCTGCGCCAGGCGCGCGCGGAACGGCCCTACCGGGCGAACGCCGCGTGAGCCGCCGCGCCGTCCCGCCTTCGTCGCTCGCCGACGCGCCGCCCCGCCCCGGGCGGCGCGCCGCCTTCCCGGAACTGTCCATGCTGCGCTGGTTCGAAAACCGACTCGATCCCTTCCCGCCCGCCCCGCCGGTGCAGCCGCCGCGCGGCCTGCTCGCGTTCTGCCGCCACTACACGCGCGGGGCGGAAGGCTGGCTGGCGCTGATGGCGGTGCTGGCCGCCGCGGTGGCGGTGGCCGAGGTGGTCATGTACGCCTTCGTCGGCTCGCTGGTCGACCGCCTGGCCGAGCGCACGCCCGCCGAGTTCCTCGGCACCGAGGGCGGCTCGCTGCTGTGGATGGGCGCGCTGGTGCTGGTGCTGCTGCCGGCGCTCAACCTGCTCTACTCGCTGGTCATCCACCAGACCCTGCTCGGCAACTACCCGATGCGCATCCGCTGGAACGTGCATCGCTACCTGCTGCGGCAGTCGATGAGCTATTTCCAGGACGAGTTCGCCGGGCGCATCGCCACCAAGCTGATGCAGACCTCGCTGGCGGTGCGCGAGACGGTCATCAAGCTGCTCGACGTCGGCATCTACGTGGTGGTCTACCTGGGCGGCGCGCTGGTGGTGGCGGCCGCGGCGGACTGGCGGCTGATGCTGCCGTTCGCCGCGTGGCTCGCGCTCTACGCCGGCATGATGCGCTACTTCGTGCCGCGCCTGAGCCGGGTGGCCACCCAGCAGGCCGACGCGCGCTCGATCATGACCGGGCGCATCGTCGACAGCTACACCAACATCGCCACCGTCAAGCTGTTCTCGCACTCGCAGCGCGAACAGGCCTACGCGCACGAGGCGATGTCCGGCTTCCTCGACACCGTGCACCAGCAGATGCGCCTGTCCACCTGGTACACGGCGCTCAACTACACGCTCAACATGGCGCTGCTGTTCGCGGTGGCGGCGCTGGGCATCTGGCTGTGGATGCAGGGCGCGGTGAGCACCGGCGCGATCGCGGTGGCGATCGCCTTCGTGCTGCGCATCCTCGGCATGTCGCAGTGGATCATGTGGGAGATGTCGGCGCTGTTCGAGAACATTGGCACGGTGCGCGACGGCATCAACTCGATCTCGCTGGCGCCCACCGTCGACGACGCGCCCGGCGCGCAGCCGATGCCGCGGGTGCGCGGCGACATCGCGTTCGACGGCGTCGGCTTCCACTACGGCAAGGGCGGCGGCGTCATCGACCGGCTCGACCTGCACGTGCGCCCGGGCGAGAAGATCGGCGTGGTCGGGCGCTCGGGCGCCGGCAAGTCGACCCTGGTCAACCTGCTGCTGCGCTTCCACGACCGCGAGTCCGGCGCGATCCGCATCGACGGCCGCGACATCGCCGAGGTGCCGCAGGACGACCTGCGCGCGCAGGTGGGCGTGGTCACCCAGGACACCTCGCTGCTGCACCGCTCGGTGCGCGAGAACATCCTGTACGGGCGGCCGGACGCGGGCGATGCGGAGATGATCGAGGCCGCCAGGCAGGCGCGCGCGCACGACTTCATCCTGGGCCTGGCCGACGCGCAGGGCCGCCGCGGCTACGACGCCCACGTCGGCGAGCGCGGGGTGAAGCTCTCGGGCGGCCAGCGCCAGCGCATCGCGATCGCGCGGGTGCTGCTGAAGAACGCGCCGATCCTGGTGCTCGACGAGGCCACCTCGGCGCTGGACTCCGAGGTCGAGGCCGCGATCCAGGAGAACCTGGCCACGCTGATGGAGGGCAAGACCGTCATCGCCATCGCCCACCGGCTGTCGACGATCGCGGCGATGGACCGCCTGATCGTGATGGAACAGGGCCGGATCGTCGAGGAAGGCACCCACGAGACCCTGGTCGCCGCCGGCGGCATCTACGCGCAGCTGTGGGCGCGCCAGTCCGGCGGCTTCATCGACCCCGGCGAGGCCGCGTCGCGCGCCGGCCCGGCGGCCTGATCCCCCGCGCTCGCGCGACCCGGCGAATCCGGTCGCGCGCGAGCGTGCTCCTGCGGGGCCGGATCGAATCCGGGACTGGCGATTCTCCGTAGGAGCGCGCTCGCGCGCGACCGCGCCCCAGACGAAGCGGAACCGCTCAGCCGCCGCCGCCCTGCTGCCCCAGCGGCTCGCCGCGCGGCGGCGGCGCCAGCACCAGCCCGGTGCCGACGTCGAACTCCGACAGCGGGCTCTCGGCCGGGCAGGTCTCGTCGGGGAAGCCGAAGCGCTGGCGCAGCTCCAGGCCGCAGGCATTGAGCGCGTCGAGGTCGGTGTCCGGCGCCTTGCACTGCACGTCGAAGGCGCGGGTGAAGGAATCGCGCCGGCTGACGAAGTCCTCGCCGCACTTGCGCATCAGCCGCAGCCGGTCCAGGTCGTCCTGGGCCGGGTTCACGCCGTCCAGGCCGTACAGCCGCAGTTCGTCCTGCGTGAGCAGGCGCAGGCTGCGGTTGGGCACCGCCATCATCAGGTCGGCGACGGCCACCGCCGCGCCGTTGCGCTCCAGGTAGCCGCGCACGCGGTCGTACACCGCGCGCAGCTCGGCGTTGAGTTCGGCGCGCGTGGTCGCGGTGGAGCTCATGCGGATGATGCGGTGGATGCCCACGCGGCCGGTGATCAGGCGGGTGTCGCCGGCGGTGAGCACGAACACGCAGGCGCTGTGGCAGGCGGAACCCTCGCGCACCCAGATGGTCCAGCGCGACTCGGCGATGAAGTCGCCGGCGCGGATCGCCTCCTCCACCTGCCCGCCCACCGAGGCGATGTCGAGCACGCGCTTGCCGATGCCCAGCTCGTCGGCCACCGCCGCCACCCGCTGCATCAGCGCGGTGAAGTCCGCGGCGACCCGGCCGTCGTAGCGCAGGCGCATCACCCCGCGCTCGGCGCAGGGCTGCAGCGCGTGCTCGATCGCGCCGTGGGTGAGATCGGCCAGCGGTTCGCCGTCGCCGCGCGCGAGGTAGTCCAGTTCGCAGCTGATGGAGGCCCTGCCGGAGGACAGCGGCAGCTCGGACCAGTCGACGCCCGGCGGTTCGGGTTCGGGCTGCGCCGGGGCGGGCGCGGCCTCCTCGGCCGGCTCCACCGGCGCCACACTGAAGGCGCCGCCGTCCTCCGGGCTCGCCATCGGCACCGTCTCCAGCAGCGGCGCATCCGCCGCCGGTTCGGGGCGCAAGCAGGCGGCCAGCAGGAGCAGGACGAGACAGGGCAGGACCTGCCGGGGCATCACGCGCATACGGACGGGGCACTCCGGTTCGACGGGGGCAGGGGCGCAGAACGCCCAGTCTAGGGCCGGCGCCGCGGTGTGGACGAACCGTGAATGAACCGGCGCGGCAGTGCGTCTTCACGATGCGGTCCCCTCGCGTTCATACACTCGCGGGCGTTGTCGCCGCTGGAGACGTCCATGTCCCGCGTAGCCCCCGCCCGCGCACGGTCCGCGCGCTCCGGCCCGCTGGCCGTCGTCGTCGGCCTCGTCGTTGCCCTGCTCGGCCTCGCGCTCGCCGCCGGCGGCGCCTGGCTGGTCGCGCTCGGGGGCTCCTGGTACTACCTGCCGGCGGGCCTGGCGCTGCTGGTCGCCGGCGTGCTGCTGGCGCGCGGGCGCAGCGCCGGTGCCGGCTGGTACCTGGCCACGCTCGCGGCGACCGCGCTGTGGACGGCCTACGAGGTGCGGCTGTCGTACTGGGGCTGGATCCCGCGCATGGGCCTGCTGGTGGCGCTGGCGATCCCGGTGGCCCTGCTCGCGCCGAGGCTGTCGCCCGGCTGGCGCACGGGCGCGGCGCGCGCGGTGGCGCTGGCCTGCGTGGCGGTGTTCGTGCTCGCGTTCGGCCTCGCCTTCGCGCCGCACGGGGTGACCCGTGCCGACCGCGCGCCCTCGCCGGTCTCCCCGGCCGCCGCCGCCCTGCCGGCCGAAGGCGACGCGCAGGCCGCCGACGCCCCCGCGGATGCCGACTGGGCCGCCTACGGCCGCGACAACGCCGCCACCCGCTACAGCCCGCTGGCGCGGATCGACCGCGGCAACGTGGCCCGCCTGCAGCGGGTGTGGGAGTACCGCACCGGCGACCTGCCGCCCAACCGCTGGGGCGCCGAGACCACGCCGCTGAAGATCGGCGACACCCTGTACCTGTGCTCGGCGCGCAACATCCTGATCGCGCTGGACGCGCGCAGTGGGCAGGAGCGCTGGCGCTACGACCCGAAGGTCTCGGACGCATCCATCCCCTACACCGCCGCCTGCCGCGGCGTGGCCCACTACCGCGTGCCCCCTGCGCCGCCCGCGCCCGCGGAGCCCGCGCCGGTGGCCGCGCTCGCCTCCGAGGCCGAGACCGACGCCGGCGCGAACCTCGATCCGGCCGAGCCGCCCGCGGCCGCCCCCGCCGCCGCGCAGGCGCCGGGCGGCCTGTGCGACCTGCGCATCGTCGAGGGCACGCTGGACGGCCGCATCGTCGCCGTCGACGCCGCCACTGGCACGCCCTGCCCCGGCTTCGGCAAGAACGGCCAGGTCGACATCACCGAGGGGATGGGCGATACGCCCCCGGGCTACGTCTCGATCACCTCGCCGCCGACGATCGTGCGCGGCGTCATCGTCACCGGTCACCAGGTGCTCGACGGCCAGCGCCGCGATGCGCCCTCCGGCGTCATCAAGGGCTACGACGCGGTCACCGGCGCGCTGCGATGGGCCTGGGACATGACCCGCCCCGATCTGACCGGCCTGCCGCCCGAGGGCGAGACCTACACCCGCGGCACCCCCAACATGTGGACCATCGCCAGCGGCGACGAGCGGCTGGGCCTGGTCTACCTGCCGATGGGCAACTCGGCGGCCGACTACTGGAGCAGCGCGCGCACGCCGCCCGAGGACGCGTACGCCACCTCGCTGGTCGCGCTGGACGTGACCACCGGCAAGCCGGCCTGGCACTTCCAGACCGTGCACATCGACGTCTGGGACTACGACCTCGGCTCGCAGGCGACGCTGGTGGACTTCCCCGGCCCCGGCGGCACCGTGCCGGCGCTGCTGCTGCCCAGCAAGCAGGGCGACCTGTACGTGCTCGACCGACGCACCGGACGGCCGCTGGCCGGCGTGGAGGAGCGGCCGGTGCCGGGCGGCGGCGTGGAGCCCGGGCGACGCTCGCCGACGCAGCCGTTCTCCCTGTACCACACGCTGCGCAAGCCCGACCTCGCCGAGCGCGACATGTGGGGCATCAGCCCGCTCGACCAGCTCTACTGCCGCCTCGGCTTCCGCCGCGCGAGCTACCAGGGCATCTACACCCCGCCCACCGCCGACCGGCACTTCATCCAGTACCCCGGCTACAACGGCGGCTCCGACTGGGGCGGCATCGCGGTCGACCCGCGGCGCGGGGTGATCGTGGCCAACTACAACGACATGCCCAACCACAACCGGCTGGTCCCGCGCGAGGAGGCCGACCGGCTGGGCTGGGCGCCGCGCGAGGAAGCCCGCGGCGACTTCGGCGGCGCCGAGGGCGCCGGCGACCCGCAGATCGGCACGCCCTACGCCATCGACGTCAACGCCGGCTGGCGCCTGCCCTTCACCGGGCTGCTGTGCAAGCGGCCGCCCTACGGCGGCATCCGCGCGATCGAGCTGGCCACCGGCCGCACGCTCTGGGACCGCCCCTTCGGCAGCGCGCGCAAGAACGGCCCGTTCTACATTCCCTCGCACCTGCCGATCGAGATCGGCACGCCCAACAACGGCGGCGCCGCGGTGACGGCGGGCGGGCTGATCTTCATCGCCGCGGCCACCGACGACCTGATCCGCGCGATCGACATCGAGACCGGCGAGACGCTGTGGAGCGACGTGCTGCCCGCCGGCGGCCAGGCCGGGCCGGCGGTCTACGAGGTCGACGGCCGCCAGTACCTGGTGATCATGAC
This sequence comes from Alterluteimonas quercicellularis, assembly GCF_021191635.1. Taxonomy (GTDB): domain Bacteria; phylum Pseudomonadota; class Gammaproteobacteria; order Xanthomonadales; family Xanthomonadaceae; genus Luteimonas; species Luteimonas quercicellularis. The sequence continues at coordinate 11,031 of NZ_JAIWPR010000014.1, read as the reverse complement.
CGGCGGCCACCACTTCATGGAGACGCCCGCCGGCGACCAGGTGATCGCCTACGCGCTGCCCGAGGAGTGAGCGCGAGCCTGTGGTCGGCTAGAACAGGCCCGCCAGCACCAGCAGCAGGCCCAGCAGCGAGACCGCCCACACCAGCGAGCGCAGGTAGGGCACGCCCGCGGCGTACAGCGGCAGGTAGGCCACCCGCGCCCAGAAGTAGAGCTGCGCGCCGAGCGCGGTCTGGTCGTCGGCGCGGCCCGTCGCCGCGACCGCCAGCGCCGCGGCGGCGAAGAACGGGAAGGTCTCCAGGAAGTTGCGCAGGGCGCGGTCGAGCCGTCCCGCCAGCGGGCCCAGCGGCGCGGCCTGGCCGTCGCGCGCGCTCGCGTTCCAGCGCAGGCCGCGCTCGCGGGTGGCCGCGGCCGCGGCCAGCGACACCTGCAGCAGGCCCAGCACCACGGACCAGGCGAGCAGTCGGATCTCGACGGGCAGGGATTCGATGGGCATTGCGGCGCCTCCGGTGGAAACGAGGGAATCGGGACGCGCTGCGCCCCGCGCGCGCCGGGCGTCAGGCGACCGGGCGGCGGTACAGCGCGGCGCTGATGCAGGAGAAGATGCTGACCACGAACCAGCCGAACGGCAACAGCGACAGCGTCAGCAGCCAGGTGATGGCGAACGCGACGCAGGCGCTGACGAACCAGAGGATCGCCGACAGGATCCGCCCCTGGAACAGCTGCCCCAGGCCGGGGACGAAGAAACTGCAGATCGCGGCGATGACGTTGCCTGCCGAACCCTGCCCTGCGCTCATGTCGGTGCCCTCATCAAGGTGAATGGGCGGATCATGCCCCGATCCGCGCCATGCCGCCGTGAACGGCACGGGCGCCTACCGATCGTGGTTGTCGATCGAGGTGTGGGCGCCGTCGTCCTGGTGCGCCACGCGCGGCAGCAGGCTGACGACGATGAAGGCGACCACCGTGGTGATGACCGCCACCCACTCCTGCCCCATGCCGGCGGCCATGCCGATCGCCGCGGTCATCCAGATGCCCGCCGCCGTGGTCAGGCCTTCGATGCGTTCGCCGCGATCGAGCTTGAGGATCGCGCCAGCGCCCAGGAAGCCGATGCCCGACACGATGCCCTGCATCACCCGGGTCACCTCGGCGCCGTCGATGCCGTAGAGCAGCGGTGCCAGCACGAACAGCGCCGAGCCGATCGAGACCAGGATGTGGGTCTTGAGGCCGGCGGCGCGGCCCTTCTGCTCGCGCTCCCAGCCGATGATCCCGCCCAGCACCGCCGCGGTGAGCACGCGCGCCACGATCAGGGTCATCTCGCCGGCGCTCGGCAGCGAGAACTCGTCGGCCAGCGCCTGGCCGACCTCGTCCATCAGGCGCATCGGCGGTCCTCCCCGCGGTGCGATGCGGTCGGCGGGCGCAGGGACTGCGCAGGGGCTGGATGCGGCATCGGTCCTCCTCGGCGAGACCGGCCGACGTTAGCCCCGGCGCGGTCAGCGGCGGGTGAGGGCGATCCGGGGACCGGGGCGCCGGGCCGGTCAGCGCGGCGGCGCAACGGGCTCCGGGCCGACCACCATCCACGACACCCCGAAGCGGTCGCGGACCACCCCGAACGCGGTGGAGAAGAAGCTCGGGCCCAGCGGCATCTCGACGTGCCCGCCGTCTGCCAGGGCCTCGAAGCGCCGGCCGGCCTCGGCGTCGTCGGCGACCGAGAGCGCCAGCGACACGCCCTTGAACTCGGCCTTGCCGGCGGCGAAGCCGTCCGACACCAGCACCCTGGACTCGCCGATGCGCAGCTCGGCGTGCATCACCGCCTCCGCCGGCGGCGGCGCGCCCCCGCCGGCGCAGCCCTGCCCCTCGCCGCCGTCGCCCCCGCCCGCCCCCGGCGGCATGTCGCCGAAGCGCGAGAGCATGACCACCTCCGCATCGAGGGCCTGGCGGTAGAACGCGATGGCGGCCTCGCAGCGGCCTTCGAAGAACAGGTAGGGCTGGATCTGCATGTCGGATCTCCTTGGTCGGGTGGACGGCACCGGCCGTCCTGGCTAGGACGAACCAGGGGCCGCCGGATCGACAGGCCGGCATCCACCGCCTGCTGCGCCGCAGCACCGCCCGCGCCTCGCAGCATGTCGAAACCCCGGGCGCCCGCTCGTCGCTGGAAGGACCGCGGCCTGCAACGCCGGCCGGTCCCCTTCCGACACCCGACTGGAGCCATGCCATGTCCTACATCGACGGATTCGTCCTCGCCGTGCCCACCGCCGACAAGCAGAAGTTCATCGATCACGCCCGCACAGGCGATTCGGTCTTCATGGAACTGGGCGCCCTGCGCATCCTGGAATGCTGGGGCGACGACGTCCCCGACGGCAAGCTCACCGACTTCCGGCGCGCAGTGAAGGCCACCGGGGACGAGACGGTGGTGTTCTCGTGGATCGAGTGGCCAGACAAGGCCACCCGCGATGCGGCGATGGAGAAGATGATGGCCGACCCGCGCTTGTCGCCCGAACACAATCCCATGCCCTTCGACGGCAAGCGGATGATCTATGGCGGCTTCGTCCCGGTGGTCGAGCTCGGCCCGGCGGGCTGACCGCCCGGCATTCCGCAGGAGCGCGCTCGCGCGCGATGCCTTTTATTGCAGAGCCGGCGAGACAGAGCATCGCGCGCGGGCGCGCCGGGGGTCCTCGCTTTTGCCGCCCCCCCCCCCCCCCCCGCCCCCCCCCCCCCCCCCCCGCTCCTACGGGAAACCCGCAAGCGCCCTGGCCAGCACGAGATGGGCCGCGATCACGCCCGCCGCCAGCAGCATGCCGCGCAGCAGGCCGGTGCCGTGGATCAGCGCCAGCAGCGCACCGCCCACGGCCACCAGCACCAGGCCGGAGGCCACCGGCGACCAGCCCAGTCCCTCCAGCCCGCGCGAGATGCCGCCCAGCGCCAGCGTGCCCAGCAGCGCGTAGCCGAAGTTGCGCCGGCGCGCGCGGACCAGGCTCGCACCGATCCGCAGCGGCACCGCGGTGAGCACGACGAGCAGCACCAGCAGGACGATGGCGGACGCGTTCTCCATGCCGCTCCCTGGGTCCGAGGCCTGCGCGGAGTCTAGGGCGGACGACGGCCGCCGGGAACCCGCCCGCCGGCCCGGGCGCGCCCCTGCCGGAACACGCGCCAAGAACGCCCTTGTAGGAGCGCGCTCGCGCGCGACGGCTCTCTCCGCTACGGCAAACGCAGCCCGCCCCTTGTCTGCGATCCTCAGCGCGCGGCGGCGTGCGCCCCTCCTGCCGCGCCTCCGATGCCCCTGGCGCGGCCGCCGCCGCGCCGCCGCTAGTGCGCGACGGCGCCCGAGAACAGGTTCAGCACCAGGACACCCGCCACGATCAGCGCGATGCCCAGCAGCGCCGGTGCGTCCAGCTTCTGCCCGAAGCCGAGCCAGGCGATCAGCGAGACCAGCACGATGCCGGCGCCGGACCAGACCGCGTAGGCGATGCCCACCGGGATCGTGCGCAACGTCAGCGACAGGAAGTAGAACGCCACGCCGTAGCCCACGACCACGACCAGCGAAGGCCAGAGCCGGCTGAAGCCGTCGCTGGCCTTGAGCATCGAGGTCGCGACCACTTCGGCCACGATGGCGACGGCGAGATGCAACCAGCTCATGGGCGGACTCCGGGCGATACGAGGACAGCCCGGGATGTTCGCACGCGCGCTCGTGCAGGGAGGCCCGATGCCCGCGCGTCAGGGAATCGGCAGCGGCTTGGTGTTCCGGCTCGGCGGCTCGATGCCGTTCGCGGTCCAGCCGACGTAGCGGTCGCCTTCCTTGGAGTAGACGTTCACGCCGGCGGAACTGGCCTCGAAGGCGGCGTAGCCCCTCGGCGCGATGAAACGGGCGCCGGTGTCGGCCAGCGCGCCGGCGAAGGGCTCGTTGCCGGTGTGGCAGGACAGGAGATAGAGACTCGCCTCCGCCTCGCCGAGGAGGCGCGCCAGGCGGTCGATCTGTTCCGGGGTCATGTCGGGGCCTGCCGTCCCGGCCACCAGCAGCGGCCCGTTCCCGTCCCCATGGCTCAGCACCACGACGGTGCCTTCCGGCGCCACCAGCCCGACGCCGTCGAAGAACGTCTCCGGGTCGCGGTCCAGTTCGACAGCGTGGTAGCCCTTGCGCTTGAAGTAGCTGCGTGCGTCCGCGTTCGCCGCATCGCGGCTGTAGATGAACACCTTGTCGTGCATGGCGCGTCTCCTCGTGGTGGCCTACGAGGGACGCACGTGCGGGGCCGGCGTGAAGCGCGGCCCGGCGGCACATCCACGATCCGCCGCAGGTCCCGCGCCATCCTGCCTCGGGGGGCGCTCGGGGAAAGCGGCTGCGCACGGACGCAACGCCGCGCGAGGCGGCATTGCGTCGTTGCCCCGGAAACGGCTCGCGGCCGCGCGCGGGCGCTCAGCCGACGGTGAAGCGGTCCTGGTCGCCGCGACCCGAGGTGTCGCGGGTGTAGTGGCCGCCGGCATAGCGGTCGTGCGACACGTAGGCCTCCTGCACCGCGGCCCTGGCCCGGTCCCATTCCAGCGGCGAGTCGCCCCGGCGGCTGCTCCAGTCGCGGGCCAGTTCCGCCTCCAGCGTGTCGTCCCAGGGATGGTCCGCGTGGCGGGCGCGCGCCTCGGTGCCGTAGCGGTAGGCCGGGCGGTAGTGCTCGAAGGGCACGTCGGCCTCGCGGTACGGCGCGCGCTCGTAGGCCTCGGCGAAGTAGGCGTCGCTGCGCGCGTAGAGATCGCGGGTGCGCTGCGCGCGGTCCCAGGCGTCGCGCGCCGGCGCGCGCGCCTCGTCCCACGACAGCCGCGACTCCCCGCGCGCGCGGTCCCACTCGTCGCGCAGCGAGGCCTCGGCCTCGTCCCAGCCGCGCTCCAGATCGGCCTCGCGCGCCTGCAGGCCGAAGCCGTAGGCGGCGGCGTAGTCGCGATCGTAGTCGTAGTCGTTCTTGACGTAGGGACGCTCGCGATGGGCGTCGCGCCAGTAGGCCTCCTCGCCGGTCGGATCGATGCGCTCGGCCACCCGCTTGCCGACGGCCGCGCCGGCGACGACACCGACCGCCGCACCGACCAGGGTGCCGATCGGCCCGAGCACCGTGCCCGCGGCGGCGCCCGCCGCCAGTCCGCCGGCCGCGCCGCCCACGCCGACGCCGACCGGATGCGCGCCCGGCGTGCCGGTGATCGGATCGCGGTTGGCGTCGCGCTCGGCGCGCGCCTTGTCGCGGTCGTGGGGAGTGTTCATGCCGTGGCTCCGTCGTTCGATGGGTGTGCGGCCACCTTGCGCCGCGCACGGTGAAACCGCCGTGTCCTGCGCGTGAGCGGAACGTGCACGCATCCGGAAACGACGATGCCCGGCCGGAGCCGGGCATCGGGCACGAGCGCGGAGCGCGGGCTCAGCGGATCGACGGGTCCAGCCTGCGCAGGGCGTCGCGGATGTCGACGCTGCCGGTGCGGTCGATCTCCTCGCGGGTGTAGACGCGACCGCCCGCATTCACGCACTCGTCGCGCTCGCCGCGGCTGCGCGCGTTGCGCGAGGCGACGATGCGGGAGCCGGTCTCCTGGATGCAGAAGCGCTCGTTGGCCGCGGCGCGCTCGCTGCGCGACAGGCGGATCTCTTCCTCGGGCTCGGCTTGCTGCGCGAGAGCGCCGAACGCCAGACCCATCAGGGCGGTCGCCAGCAGCAGACGTTTCATGGATCACCTCGGGCGATGTGTGTAGGCTGACGATAGCGCGCGCGCCGTGCGCGCGCATGTGCGCAGGCCGGCGACATTTAGCGCGCCGTCACCTGCATGCACGGGTGGGGACTCGCCATGTTCCGGACCGCCGCTTCCTTCGTCGCCGTCGCCCTGGGCGTGTGCGCGCCGTCGCCGGCCGCTTCGCCGGGCAGCGCGGCCAACGCGCCGACGATCCTCGTGTTCACCCGCACCGAGGGGTTCCGCCACGACACCATCCCGCTCGCGGTCGAGACGCTGCGCGCGCTGGCGGGGGAAGCGGGTCTGGCCGTCGAGCACGGCGAGGACCCGGCGGCGTTCTCGCCGGAGCGGCTCGCGCGCTACCGCGCAGTGGCGTTCGCCCTCACCACCGGCGACCTGCTCGACCCGGCGCAGCGCGCGGCGTTCGAGGCCTACGTGCGTGGCGGCGGCGGTTTTTTCGGCCTGCACTCGGCCGCCGACACCGGCCACGACTGGCCGTTCTACGGCGAGCTGGTGGGCGCCTGGTTCGAGAGCCACCCGCCCGGCCTGCAGCGTGCGCGCGTGCGCTTCGAGGACCCCGCGGTGGAAGCCGCCCACGGCCCGTGGCGGATCGAGGACGAGCTGTACAACTACCGCCGCAACCCGCGCCCGCGGGTGCGGGTGATCGCCACCCTGCAGGAGCGCACGGACGGCGGCGGCACCATGGGTGCGGACCATCCGATCGCCTGGTGCCACCAGCGCCTGGGCGGCCGCGCCTGGTACACCGGCCTCGGCCACGACGCCGCGATGTACGCCGACCCCGTGTTCCGCGCGCACCTGCTGGCGGGCCTGCGCTACGCGACCGGCGCCGCCGCGCGCTGCGACGAACTGTCACCCCGCCGGCCTATCATGGGCGGATGATGCCGCCGCTCCGTTTCCTGGCGGCCGCGTTCGCGGCCTGCCTGTTCACCGCCTGTGCCACCGCCCCCGCGCCACCCGCCGCATCCGCCGCCGGCGAACCGCCCACCCTGCTGCTGGTGTCGCTGGACGGGGTGCATCCCGGCATGCTCGGCCACGGCCGCACGCCGCATCTCGACCGCCTCGCCCGTGAAGGCGTGCGCGCGGCATGGATGCGCCCCTCCTATCCCGCGCTGACCTTCCCCAACCACTACACCCTGGTGACCGGGCTGCGTCCCGACCGCCACGGCCTGATCCACAACGCCATGCAGGACGAGGCCCTCGGCGGCTTCACGCTGCACGACCGCGACGCGGTCTCCGACGGGCGCTGGTGGGGCGGCGAGCCGATCTGGGTCGCGGCCGAGCGCGCCGGCCTGCCGACGGCCACGCTGTTCTGGCCGGGTTCCGAGGCCGACATCCAGGGCGTGCGGCCGACCCGCTGGCGTCCCTTCGACGACAGCCTGCCGCACGAGGCCCGGGTGGCCGAGGTGCTGGGCTGGCTGTCGGAGCCGGCGGCCACGCGCCCGCGCCTGGCGACGCTGTACTTCGAGCACCCCGATCTGGCCGCTCACCACCACGGCCCCGGCTCGCCCGAACTGCATGCCGCGCTGGCGCAGGTGGACGCCGCGCTCGGCACGCTGTTCGACGGCATCCGCGCACGCGGGCTGGCCGACCGCGTCGACATCGTCGTGGTCTCCGACCACGGCATGGCCGAGGTGCCGCCCGGCCAGGCGATCGCCGTGGAGGACATGGCCGATCCCGCGCTCGCCGAGGTGGTGAGCGCGGGCCAGGTGATCGGCTTCCGCCCGCGGCCCGGCCGCGAGGCCGAAGCGGAAGCCGCGCTGCTGGGCGCGCATGCGCAGTACGACTGCTGGCGCAAGGGCGAGCTGCCGGCGCGCTGGCACTACGGCACGCACCCGCGGGTGCCGCCGATCGTGTGCCAGATGCACGCGGGCTGGGACGCGGTGCCGCGGCGCGCGCTGGCGCAGCGCCCGGACACGATGCGCGGCTCGCACGGCTACGACCCGGACCTGCCGCAGATGCGCGCGATCTTCATCGCGCACGGCCCGTCGTTCCGGCGCGGCGCGACCCTGCCCGGCTTCGACAACGTCGACGTCTATCCCCTGCTCGCGCACCTGCTGGGCGTCGAGCCGCAGCCGCACGACGGCGACGCGCGCACCCTGCTGCCGGCGCTGCGCGACGGCGAAGCGCCCCGTCGCCCGTAGCGGCGCGCAGGTCGCGCGCGAGCGCGCTCGCCGCGCACCCACCCTCTCGCCGCCGCCGTACCGTGTAGGAGCGCGCTGGCGCGCGACGCTTTCTGCGGACACCGGAAGACGCGACGCCGACCGCCGCCCCCGCATCCGCACGCAGGAACGCGCTCCTCTTCTGCCGCAGCGCCGCGGGCACCTGGCCCGGTCGCGCGCGAGCGCGCGCCTACCGCTGGTCGAGGCTGCGCAGCGCCGCGGCGCGCGCATGCAGCTCGGTGGTGTCGAACAGCGGCATCGGCGCGTCGTCCGCGCCGACCAGCAGCGAGATCTCGGTGCAGCCCAGGATCGCGCCTTCCGCCCCGCGCGCGGCGAGCGCGGCCAGCACCTCGCGATAAGCGGCGCGGGACGCGTCGCGGATCACCCCGCGGCACAGCTCCTCGTAGATCACCCGGTGCACCCGTTCGCGCTCGGGCGCGGCCGGCAGCAGCACTTCCAGCCCGCGCCGCTCCAGCCGCTCGCGGTAGAAGGGCTGCTCCATGGTGAAGCGGGTGCCGAGCAGGCCGACGCGGCGGACGCCCGCGTCCGCCAGCGCGTCGGCGGTGGGGTCGGCGATGTGCAGGAGCGGCAGAGGCACCGCCGCCTCGATCGCATCGGCGACGATGTGCATCGTGTTGGTGCACAGCACCAGGAAGTCCGCGCCGCCGCGCTGCAGGCGCCGCGCCGCGTCCGCCATCGCCTCGCCCGCGCCGGTCCAGTCGCCCGCGTGCTGCAGGGCCTCGATCTCGTGGAAGTCCACGCTGTACAGCAGCACCCGCGCCGAGTGCAGGCCGCCCAGGCGCTCGCGCACGGTGCGGTTGACGATGCGGTAGTACGGCAGGGTCGATTCCCAGCTCATCCCGCCGATCAGTCCTATCGTCCGCGCTGTCCGCATCGCCCGCTCCCGTGTGCGCCCGCAAGCCTTATCGCACAGGGGCGGCGGCGAGGCGATCCGCCCTGCGCGCAACGCCCCGCATCCATGTCCGAAAGCGGCCGGTCCCGCCGCGGCCCCGGTGCTAGTCTGCCCCCCATGCCCGCCGCCCACGCCATGCCCGCCCCCCAGGTCTGCGAACGCGCGCGGCTGAGCCGGGACGCCCGTTTCGACGGCCTGTTCTTCACCGCCGTGCGCACCACCGGCATCTATTGCCGGCCGGTCTGCCCGGCGCCGCCGCCGAAGCCGGACAACGTGCGCTACTACCCGAGCGCCGCCGCGGCCGAGGCCGCGGGCTTCCGCCCCTGCCTGCGCTGCCGGCCGGAACTGGCGCCGGGCGAAGGGTCCTGGCGCCGCGGCGACGAGGCGGTGGCGCGGGCGCTGAAGCTGATCGACCAGGGCGCGCTGGCCGACGCGTCGCTGGCGGCGCTCTCCGAGCGCGTGCACCTGGGCGAGCGCCAGCTGCGCCGGCTGTTCGTCGAGCGCCTGGGCGCGGCGCCGATCGCCGTGCACACCACCGGGCGCCTGCTGTTCGCCAAGCAGTTGCTGACCGAGACCGCGCTGCCGATCACCACCGTGGCGATGGAGGCCGGCTTCGGCAGCCTGCGGCGCTTCAACGCCGCCTTCCGCGAGGCCTACGGCATGGCCCCGCGCGACCTGCGCCGGCAGCTGCCGGCGGTGCAGGACGGGCCGCTGGTGCTGCGGCTGGGCTACCGGCCGCCTTACGACTTCGCCGCGTTGCTGGACTTCTTCCGCGGCCGCGCGCTGCCCGGCGTCGAGCAGGTCGACGCGCAGGCCTACGCGCGGGTGTTCGGCCACGAGGACGGCATCGGCTGGCTGCGCGTGAGCCGCTGGCCCGCGCCGGCGCGCGCGCCCGTGTACGCGCTGCGGCTGGAGGTGCGCGGCGCAGGCGCCGGCAGCCTGCTGGGCATCGTCCAGCGCGTGCGGCGCATGTTCGACCTCGACGCCGATCCGCACGCGATCGCCGCGGTGCTGGGGCGCGACCCGCGGCTCGCGCCGCTGCTGCGCGCGCGCCCGGGGCTGCGCATCCCCAGCGGCTGGGACGGCTTCGAGATCGCGGTGCGCGCGGTGATCGGCCAGCAGGTCAGCGTGGCCGCCGCGCGCACGCTGACCGCCCGCCTGGCAGCCGCGCACGGCGCCGCGGTGCCGGACGCGCTCGCCGCGCAGGGCTTCGGCCACCTGTTCCCCACCGCCGAGGCGCTGGCCGAGGCCGATCCCGCCGGCTTCGGCCTGACCCGCGCCCGCGCGCAGGCCGTGCGCGGCATCGCCTGCGCGCTGCGCGAAGGCCGCGTGGACTTCGCCGCCGACGCACCGCTCGACGACTTCGCCGCGCGCTGGACCGCCCTGCCCGGCATCGGGCCGTGGACCGCGCAGTACATCGCGCTGCGCGCGCTCGGGCATCCCGACGCCTTTCCCGCCGAGGACCTGGTGCTGCAGCGCGCGGTGCCGGAAGACGGCGGCCGCCTCGGCGCCCGCGCGCTGTCGGCCCGCGCCGAAGGCTGGCGCCCCTGGCGCGGCTACGCGGTGATCGCGCTGTGGCGCGACGCGATGGCCGCCGCGCCGCCGCCGGCCATCGCGGCCGCACCCGCACGTCCCCTCCCCCCGGCCCGCAGGAGCGCCGCATGAGCATCCGCTACGCACACGTCCCCAGCCCCGTCGGCGCGCTGCTGGTCGCCGCCTCCGACGCCGGCCTGCACGCGATCGAGTTCCCCGACAACCGCCACCCGGTCCCCCGCATCGGCGCGTGGGCGGCCGGCCCGCACCCGCTGATCGAGGCCGCGCGCGCACAGCTCGACGCCTACTTCGCCGGCGAGCTGGAACGCTTCGACCTGCCGCTGGCGCCGCGCGGCACCCCGTTCCAGCTCGCGGTGTGGCGGGCGCTGGCCGACATCCCCTACGGCGGGACCGCCAGCTACGCGCAACTGGCCGCGCGGGTCGGGCGCCCGAGCGCCACGCGCGCGGTGGGCGCTGCGAACGGCCGCAACCCGCTGCCGATCGTGCTGCCCTGCCACCGCGTGATCGGCGCCGACGGCGGGCTGACCGGCTTCGGCGGCGGGCTGCCGACCAAGCGCTTCCTGCTGGAACTCGAAGGCGCGCTGCCGCCCGGCATCCCCTTCGGGCGGAATGCCGCGCCGCACGTCGCGGGGGGGGGGGGGGGGGCGCGGGGGGGGGGGGGGGGGCCCCCCCCCCCCCCCCCGCCGGGGGGGGGGGGGGG
>NZ_JAIWPR010000013.1 GCF_021191635.1 Alterluteimonas quercicellularis | reverse complement strand
CGTCGCGCGCGAGCGCGCTCCTACGATAGGCGGGAATCGACCGCCTCCGGCACGCGCACTTCGGTAGGAGCGCGCTCGCGCGCGACCACCCCAGATGCCACCGAATTCGCGGTGGAAAGGGAAGGCCCGGCCACGCGCGGACGAGCGCGAACGCTGCCGTGTGCGCTCTGTCCTGGCGCGTGGGACAGCGCGCGCTCCGGAACGGATCCGCGCCCGTCCCCCGGGCATTCACATGCCGCGGAAGCGGTGCAGGAAGGCGGCGCTGACCGGCAGCGCGTCGTCGTGACCCTTCAGCCGCAGGCGATGCCGGCCCAGTTCGTCCCTGCGCACGCGCTCGATCGCCGCCACCCGGACCACCGTGCCGCGATGCACCTGCCAGAACGCGTCGGGATCGAGCCCGGCGAGCAGTTCCTTCAGCGGCGTGCGCACCACGACTTCGCTGTCGGCGGTGACCACCCGGACGTACTTGTCCCGGGCCTGGAAGTACAGCACCTCGTCGATGCCGACCACCCGGACGCTGTCGCCGGCGCTGGCGCTGATCCAGCGGATCGCGCGCTCGCCCTGCGGGCGCAGCCGCGCTTCCAGTTCCTCGATGCGCGCCAGGAGGTCGGGCAGGCCGGGCTCGCGCAGGCGCGCCCGCAGCCGTGCCACGGTCTCGCGCAGCCGTTCCGGCCGCACCGGCTTGAGCAGGTAGTCCACCGCGCCGGCCTCGAAGGCGCGCACGGCGTACTCGTCGTAGGCGGTGGTGAACGTCACCAGCCCGCCGGCGGCCACCGCGGCCCTGGCGACATCCAGCCCGCCGACGCCCGGCATGCGGATGTCGAGGAAGGCGACGCGCGGGCGGTGCTCGGCGATCGCCGCGAGCGCGGCGATGCCGTCCTCGCAGGCGGCGACCACCCGCAGCCCGGGCCAGGCCTCGGCCAGCATGTCCAGCAGCGCCGCGCGCTGCGGCGCCTCGTCCTCGGCGATCAGCGCGGTCTCCGCGCTCATGGCGCGCGCTCCAGCGGCACCCGGATCTCGGCGCTCGCGCCGTCGCCCTCGCGCCCCTGCAGGCGCAGGCCGGCGCGGTCGCCGTAGCGCATGGCCAGCTGCTCGCGGACGTTGGCCAGCCCCACGCCGCCGCCGACCCCGGGCCTGAGCCCGACGCCGTCGTCGCTCACCGCCACCACCAGCGCGTCGCCCTCGATCGCGGCCTGCACGAGGACGCGCCCGGGCCCGCGCTTGGGTTCGATGCCGTGCTTGACCGCGTTCTCGACCAGGGTGATCAGCAGCAGCGGCGGGTACGGGCGCGCGCGCAGCTCGGGCGCGGCCTCGATGGCGTAGTCCAGCCGCGCGCCGGTCCGCAGCCGCATCACCTCCAGGTAGCTGCGGCAGATGTCGAGCTGCTGGCCCAGGGTGGAATGCAGCAGGCGGGCATGGTCGCGCAGCCTGGGGATGGTGGCGCGCAGGTGCTCGACCAGGGCGTCGAGGGTCGCCTCCGCGCGCGCGGGATCCTGCCGCACCAGCGCGCGCACCGAGGCCAGCGTGTTGAACAGGAAGTGCGGCTCCACCTGCGCCTGCAGCATGCCCAGCCGCAGGTCGGCGTCCTGCTTCTGCCTGCGCAGCGATTGCAGTTCCCGGCGCTGGACGCTGTCGCGCCAGCGCCGCTTCTCGCTGAAGTAGGCGCGCAGCGCCAGCCCGCCGCCGAACAGGCCGTAGACGACCACCAGCGCGATCCCGTTGACCGCATAGGCGAGGACGCGCTCGCCGCCCTGCAGCTCCGGCCGCGGCGGCGCGCGGTCCCCGGCCGCCACCAGCACCTTTTGCTCGACGTGGGCGGACGCCCAGCGGTCGACGGGGAAGCCCAGGCCGACGCCGATCGCCACCGCGGCCACCACCAGCACGCGCTCGCGCGATCGCGGCCAGCGCCGGTGGCGTACCAGCGTCGCCAGCCCGGGGCCCACGGTGGCCATCAGCATGAAGGCGACGAACAGGTGCGCGCCGGCGAGGAAGCCGACGGCGTAGTCGCGCAGCGTCGCGCCGACCGCCAACCAGACCACTAGCGCGAGCGAGCCGATCGCCGAGGCGAACAGCAGGCTGCGCCCGCGCAGCCACGGTGCGCTGAACACCGGGTACTGCCGGTAACGGCTCCACACCGTGTTGCCGCCGACCAGCACGTCGTCGGGCAGCGGCTGGCGCAGCGCGTAGTCCGAATCGCCGGGCATGCCGGGCTCCTGTCGAAGGTCGGGCGGATCGCCGCCGGCGCCGCGACGGGCCGGTGGCGCCGCGCCCCGCACTGCCGGGCAGAGCGGGCGCCGGGAGACACGCTACCGCATCAGCGCCGCTCGCCGCGCATCACCTGCCCGGACTGGCGCAGCTCCAGCGCCTCCACCGCGCCGTCGCCGCCACGGCGGAAGCGGAGTTCGATGCCATGGGCCGCGGCGCGGAACACGTCGCCGCCGGCGGGCGCCAGCGCGAACTCGCCCTGCCCCGTGGCCTGCCCGTACAGCACGCCGTCGCGTTCGCGGACCGTGAGGTCGAAGCCGCGCACCAGCGGATAGGTCCCGGCGTAGTCGGCCAGCGGTCCGGCCGGTTCCGCCGCGCCCGCGTCGGGCGCCGGGGCCGGCGGGGCCGGCGCATCGGCATCGCCGGTCCGCTCGCCGCGCGTCGTCCGGCCGCCCTGGCGCAGCTCCAGCGCGTCCACCGCGCCGTCCTCGTTGCGGCGGAAGCGCAGTTCGATGCCGTAGGCGACCGCCTCGAACGCATCCTCGCCCGCCGGCGCCAGCGCGAACTCGCCCTGTCCCGTCGCCTGCGCATGCAGCGTGCCGTCGCGCTCGCGGACCGCCAGGTCGAAGCCGGGCCCCAGCCGGTAGGTGCCGGCGTAGCCGCGAAGCGCATCGGCGTCGGGCGCGGGCGCCTGGCCGTCGATGCGCATCGCCGCGAGCATGCCGCCGCCCTGGCGCCACGCGAAGGCGTAGCCGCCGTCGGTGCGCTGGCGCGGCGACAGCAGCGCGTCGTGCTCGAGCGGATAGAAGTCGCCGGCGTCGTCGTAGCCCATCTCCACTTCGGGCTGTCCGGGCACCTGCAGCACCAGGGCATCGCCCCGGCGCGTCAGCGTCATCGCCGCTCCGCCCTCCAGGCGGTACTCGCCGGCCAGGCCGTCGAGCAGCGCATCGGGCGCGCGGGCCGCCTTGCGCGGCCCGTCCAGCGGCTCGCGCTCGTCCAGCAGGTGCTGGCCCAGCGCGTCCAGCCCGCCGAGCGAGTGCAGCGCGGTGTCCGACAGCAGCACCACCGCGCGCCCGCGCTCGCGGTCGAAGGCGAGGTAGGAGGAAAAGCCGCCGGTGCCGCCGGCGTGGGCGTGCACCGTCCGCCCCGCCACCGTGTCCAGCACCCAGTTCATCGCCATCGGCGGGCTCGCGCCGGTCCCGACCGGCCGCTGGGCCAGGTCCACCGCGGCCGCGATCGGCGCGTCCGCGGTGCCGAGCTGGGCCTGCGCGTAGCGGACCATGTCGTCGAGCGTGGCGCGCACGCCGCCCACCCCGGCCAGGTCGGTGGCGAAGCGCCAGGGCGGCGTCGGCCGCCCGGTCGGCAGGTGCCCGGCCGCCGGGCGCACGCCTTCCGGCGGACTGCCGACGTAGGCCCCCGACATCCCCAGCGGCGCGAACAGGCGCTCCTTCGCCAGGCGCTCGAAATCGAGGCCCGAGCGCTGCGCCACCGCCCACGACAGCAGCATCGAGGCGAAGTTGGAGTACTGGAAACGGCTGCCTGGCGCGCGGTCCAGTTCCACGTCCCCGAGCGAGGCCAGCAGCGCCCCGGCATCCAGCCGCGCGTAGGGATCGTCCGGGTCGGGCACGCCCATCCGCGAGGGCAGCGGCGGCAGGCCCGAGGTATGGGTGACCACGTGCCGCAGCAGGATCGGCTGGCCCGCGAACGCCGGCACCGCGGCGCCCTGCGGCAGGTAGTCCGACAGCGGATCGTCGAGCGAGGCCCGCCCCTGCACGATCAGGTCGGCCAGCAGGATCGCGGTCATCGTCTTGGAGACCGAGCCGATCTCGAAGGCCGTGTCGGGGCCGATGCGTCCCTCGCCCGACGCGTCGGCGCAGCGCCAGGCGCGGGCGACGCGGTCGCCGTCGATCACCGCCGCCGCGACGCAGGCGCCGGTGCGGTCGCCCTGCAGGCGGCGGTCGACGATGGCGGCCAGCGCCGCGTCGGTCGTGGCGTGCGCGCTTCCGGCGACCAAGGCCAGCATCAGCAGGACGACGGGCGGTGCCATGGCGGAACTCCTGGCCTGGGACGATGGCATCGTGCACGAAGCGCGCCGCCGCCGCCGTGGCGTGCGACGGAACCGCCCCGGGGCGCGACGAAACCCGCGGGCGGCGGCGTGGGCGCCGCGCTCGGCGCCTCCCGCCCATGCCGCACGGCGCGCGGGCGCGCGCCGTCAATGTCCGAAAACGGCGGGAATCCGCGGCCGGAGCGCGCCACAGTGGCCGTCTCGCCATCCGGAGCCCTACCATGCCCGACGCCCCGCACCCCCGCTTCGCCGAGCTCCACCGGCAGGCCACGCCGCTGCTGCTGCCCAACGTCTGGGACGCCGCCAGCGCGGCGCTCTGGCAGCAGGCGGGCGCCGCCGCGCTCGGCACCAGCAGCGCCGCGCTGGCCTGGGCCTGCGGCTACGCCGACGGCGGCGCCCTGCCCCGCGAGCCACTGCTGCGGCAGGTGGGCGCGATCGTGCGCGTGGCCGCGGTGCCGGTCAGCGTGGACCTGGAGGACGGCTACCACGACGACCCGGGCGCGGTCGCCGCGCTGGCCGCGGAGATCGCGGCCGCCGGCGCGGTCGGCATCAACCTGGAGGACGGCGCCGGCCCGCCCGAGCGGCTGGCGGCGAAGATCCGCGCGATCCGCGACGCGCTGGGCGATGCGCCGCTGTTCGTCAACGCGCGCACCGACGTCTACCTGCGCGGGCTGGCCACCGGCCGCGCCGCGGTCGACGAGACGGCCGCGCGCCTGGCGCGCTACCGCGACGCCGGCGCGGACGGCGGCTTCGTGCCGGGCCTGCGCGATCCCGGCGACATCGCCGCGATCGTCGCCGCCGTGCCGATGCCGCTCAACGTCATGGCCGTGCCCGGGCTGCCGCCGGTCGCGGAACTGGCGGCCGCGGGCGTGCGCCGGATCAGTGCGGGCTCGGCCCTGTTCCAGCACGCCTACGGCGCCGGGCGGCATGCGGTGCGGCGCTTCCTCGCCGGCGACCTCGCCGAGACCCTGCGCGAGCGCGTGGACTACGGCGAACTCAACGGCCTGTTCGCGAACTGAGCACGCGTGGGAAAGCGGTCGCGCGCCAGCGCGCTCCTACACGGTACGATCGCAGTCGCGAGAAAATGCGCAGTTGCTGCCGTAGAGCGCGCTCCTACGGGTGCCGGACGGTCACGCCGCCAGCAGCCGGCGCAGGGTGGCGCCGTAGTCCGCGGCGATGGCCTCGGCCAGCAGGTGCCGCCCCTCGGCGACGACCCGCCGTCCGGCCACGTGCACTTCGCGCAGCAGCGGGCGGTTCCCGCTGAAGATCCAGCGATCGGCGAGGTCCTGCGCGGTGGCGCCGGCGAGGATCGGCGCGGCGGCGTCGAGCAGCAGCCAGTCGTCGCCGTCGGCGAAGCCGGTGGCCGAGGCGGCGCTGTCGGCGACGCCGGCCAGCAGCGTCTCGCCGACGCTCTCCGAAGCGCCCACGGCGATGTTGCGGTGGCGGGTCACCAACCGCTGACCGTACTCCAGCCAGCGCAGTTCCTCCACCGGCGACACCGAGATCTGCGAGTCCGAGCCCACGCCCCAGCGGCCGCCGGCGTCGAGGAAGGCGCGCAGCGGGAACAGGCCGTCGCCGAGGTTGGCCTCGGTGGTCGGGCACAGCGCGACCACCGCGCCGCTGCGGGCGATGCCGGCGACTTCCGCTGCGTCCAGGTGGGTGGCGTGCACCAGCGTCCAGTGCGCGTCCACCGGCGCGTTCGCCAGCAGCCATTCCACCGGCCGCGCGTCGCGCAGGGCCAGGCAGTCCTGCACCTCGCCGACCTGCTCGGCGATGTGGATGTGCACCGGCGTGCGCGCCGGCAGCGCCGCCAGCACCTCGCGCAGCGCCGCCTCGGGCACCGCGCGCAGGCTGTGCAGGGCCACGCCCACGCGCAGGCCCTCGTCCTCGCGCGCGCGCAGCGCCTCGAACAGGCGCAGGTAGGCGTCCACCTCGTGCCCGAACCGGCGCTGCCGCGCCGACAGCGGACGGCCGTCGAAGCCGCCGGTCATGTACAGCACCGGCAGCAGGGTCAGGCGGATGCCGGTCTCGCGCGCGGCCGCCACCAGCGCCAGCGACATCTCCGCCGGATCGTCGTAAGGGTTCCCGTCGGGACGGTGGTGCACGTAGTGGAACTCGCACACGCGGGTGTAGCCGGCCTCGAGCATCTCCGCGTACACCTGCGCGGCCACCGCATGCAGCGCGTCGGGGGTCATCCGCTCGGCGAAGCGGTACATCGTCTCGCGCCAGGTCCAGAACGAATCGGCCGGGTCGGTACGCCGCTCGGCCAGCCCCGCCATCGCGCGCTGGAAGGCGTGGGAGTGCAGGTTGGCGATGCCGGGCACGCGCCAGCCGTCGTCGGCGCGGATCGGCTGGAGGGACGCGGGTTCGGGCATCGGGACGGCCTGGCGTTGGGGAGTGCGCTAGGCTAACGCGTCGTCCCCGCCGCTCACAGGCCGCGCATGCTGACCACCCTGGGCGTCATCCTCGGCTCCCTGCTCGCCGTCGCGCTGGTCCTGCTGATCGCGCGCGAACGCCTGCGCGCCCCCGGCGCCCGGCGCAGCCGCGACGCCGGCGGCGGCACCGACGGCACCCGCCCGTCCCACGACGGCGGCGACGGCCCGGGCGGGTCGGACGGCGGCGACGGAGGCGGCGGTGGCGACTGAACGCTGGGACGGGCTGATCGTCGGCGCCAGCCTGGTCACCCTGGCCGGCGACGCCGGCTACGGCCTGGTCGAGGACGGCGCGCTGGGCTGGCGCGACGGCGCGATCGTCCACGCGGGCCCGCGCAGCGAACTGCCGGCCGCGCCGGACACGCTGGCCGCGCAGGTCATCGAGGCCTCGGGCTGCATCACCCCGGGGCTGGTCGACTGCCACACCCACCTGGTGTTCGCCGGCAACCGCGCCGCCGAGTTCGAGCAGCGCCTGCAGGGCGCCAGCTACGAGGAGATCGCGCGCAACGGCGGCGGCATCCTCTCCAGCGTGCGCGCGGTGCGCGCCGCCGGCGAGGACGCGCTGCTGGCCGAATCGCTGCCGCGCGCGCGCGCGCTGGTCGCCGACGGCGCCACCACGCTGGAGATCAAGTCCGGCTACGGCCTCGACTTCGACGGCGAGCGCCGCATGCTGCGCACCGCCCGCCGCGTGGGCGAGGCGCTGGGCATCGCGGTGCGCACCACCTACCTGGCCGCGCACGCGCTGCCGCCCGAGTACGCCGGCCGCGCCGACGCCTACATCGACGCCGCCATCGGCTGGCTGCCCGGCCTGCACGCCGAAGGGCTGGTGGACGCGGTGGACGCGTTCGCCGAGCGCATCGGCTTCGACCCGGCGCAGACCCGGCGCGTGTTCGAGGCCGCGCGCGCGCTGGGGCTGCCGGTAAAGCTGCATGCCGACCAGCTCAGCGACGGCGGCGGCGCCGCGCTGGCGGCCGAGTTCGGCGGCCTGTCGGCCGACCACGTCGAGTACACCTCGGAAGCCGGCGCGCGCGCGATGGCCGCCGCCGGCACCGTCGCCGTGCTGCTGCCCGGCGCCTTCCACGTGCTGCGGGAGACGCGGCTGCCGCCGCTGGAGGCCTTCCGCGCCTCCGGCGTGCCGATGGCGGTGGCCACCGACTGCAACCCCGGCACCTCGCCGCTGCTGTCGCTGCGCCAGGCGATGCAGCTGGCCTGCACGCATTTCCGGCTCACGCCCGAGGAGGCGCTGCGCGGCGCCACCGTGCATGCGGCGCGCGCGCTCGGGCTGGACGACCGCGGCCGCCTGCGGCCGGGCCTGCGCGCGGACTTCGTGCACTGGGACGTGCGCGAGCCGGCGGAACTCTGCTACTGGCTGGGTGGGCGGCTGGCGCGCGGCGTCTACGCCGGCGGCCGCCGCGTCGCCCCGCAGCCCGAGAACTGACGACCCGACCGCCCGACGGAGGCCCCATGCCGCGCACCGCCCTGTGTACCGCCCTCGCCCTGGCCCTGGCCGCCACGTTCCCGGCCCTCGCCGCCACCGCGCCGGAGGCCGCGCGCCGACTCGCGCAGGACGCGGTGATCGTGGACACCCACATCGATGCCCCCGGCCTGCTGGAGGGCGCCTGGACCGACCTCGGCGAGCCCGCGCCCGACCGCGAGTTCGACTACCCGCGCGCGCGCGAAGGCGGCCTGGACGTCGCCTTCATGTCGATCTACACCTCGGCGCGCCGCGACGAGGACGGCAGCGCGCGGCAGTCCGCGCACGCGCAGATCGACTCGGTGGAAGCGCTGGCGGCGCGCCACCCCGACCGCTTCGCGCTGCTGACCTCGCCGGGCGACGTCGAGCGCCTGCGCGCAGGCGGCCGCGTGCTGCTGGCGCTGGGCATGGAGAACGGCGCGCCGCTGGGCGACGACCTCGCCCAGGTGCAGCGCTTCCACGACCGCGGCGTGCGCTACATCACCCTGGCCCACAGCGCCAACAACCGCATCGCCGATTCGTCCTACACGCAGGACAAGCGCTGGAACGGCCTGAGCCCGTTCGGCCGTGAGGTGATCGCGGAGATGAACCGGCTCGGGATCATGGTCGACGTGTCGCACATCTCCGACGCCGCCACCGAGCAGGCGGTGGCGGCGAGCCGGGTGCCGGTGATCGCCAGCCATTCCGCGCTGCGCCACTTCACCCCGGGCTTCGAGCGCAACCTCAGCGACGCGCTGGCCCGCGCCATCGCCGAGCGCGGCGGCGTGATCCAGATCCCGTTCGGCACCGCCTTCGTCAACCCGCAGGCCGCGGCGGATACCCAGGCCTACTTCCGCGCCATCGACGCCTTCGACCGCCGCAACGCCGAGCACGCCGCCGCCGGCCGGCCGGCCGAGGACCGCGCCGCCTTCGTCGAGCGCTGGGACCGCGAGCACCCCTCGCCGGCGACCGCCATCGACGCCGTGCTCGACCAGATCGACCACGCGGTGAAGCTGGTCGGCATCGACCACGTCGGCATCGGCTCGGACTTCGACGGCGTCGACGGCAACCTGCCCGACGGCCTGCGCAGCGTGGCCGACTATCCCAACCTGGTCGCCGGCCTGCAGGCGCGCGGCTATGCCGAGGCCGACATCCGCAAGCTGCTCGGCGGCAACCTGCTGCGGGTCTGGGCGGAGGTGGAGGCCGGCGCGGCGCGCTGAGCGCGCACCGGGCGCCCACAACGAAGAAACCCCGCGCAGGCGGGGTTTCGTTCGCGGCCGGCGGCGGGGTTCAGCCCGCCTTGGCGACGGTCTTCTTCGCGACCTTCTTCGCCGGCGCCTTCGACGCCGTCTTCCTGGCGACCGGGTCCGACGCCGTGGCGGCGTCGCGGGTCACCGCCTTGGGACGGGTGTTGCCGTAGCTGGAGTTGTAGCGCTTGCCCTTGAGGGTCTTGCGATCGCCCTTGCCCATCGTCTCGCTCCTGAATCCGGTACCGGGTTGCGTGGCGCCTCGGCGGCGCACGTGACCGCACATGCTATCACGCGGCCGGCGGCCGATTGCTGGCGTGGGTGAGGCGCAGGTTGACCAGGTGCGCGGCCGCGAGCAGCAGGCCGCCCACGGTCATGATCGCCGCATGGGCCAGGCCGTGGTCGTGCAGCGGGGTGAACGCGCCCGCCCACACCAGCGCCAGGCCCGGCACCAGCAGCAGCCAGGCGTGGAAGCCGCGATGGCGGCGGTAGCCGAGCGTCAGCGTGGTCAGGCCCAGCAGCGTGGCGAACACCACGAAGCCCTGGTCGAAGTCGATCCAGCCGCCCACGCCCAGGCCCAGCGCAGGCAGCAGCGCCAGCGCGAGCGGCAGCAGCGCGCAGTGGATCGCGCACAGGAAGGACGCGGCGAAGCCGAGGCGGTCGGCTCGGCGCAATGCCTGGCTGGAAGAAGGGGGGGCGGTCTGCACGGGTGAGGTCTCGTTCCCTGATGTCTGTAATTTTATAACATGACCAGCGTGATGGGCGAGCCCCCGCGCGATCCGTTCAGGAACCCGGAAACCCCGCGCGCGCCTACGCCTGCGGGTCGCTATGCCGGCTCCGCCGTCACGATGTAGTCGTGGCCGTGGCGCAGCCCGCCCTCGCGCGCGACGTGCGCCAGCGCGCGGGCGCGCAGGTCGGCCGCGTGGGCCAGCAGCGGCGCCGCCAGCCGGCGGTCGCGCAGCTTGCCCGCCGCCTGCAGGCACATGTCGAGCTGGCTGTGCACGAAGCGTTCGCCGTAGCGGATCGGGATGGCCTCGGCGTCCGCCACCCGGAAGCCCGCGCGCTCGAGGTGCCGCAGCGTCCAGTCCAGCGGGTACTCGCGGTAGGGCCGGTCGTCGGCCAGCAGCAGGCAGGCGTCGCGCAGCCGGCCGATCTCGTTGACCAGCCTGCCGTCGGCGTCGGTCGGCGACAGCGGCACGTAGGGTTCCAGGCCGAGCACGTACAGGCGCCTGCCCACCAGCGGGCGCAGCCGCTCGAACAGCCGGTCCTGCCAGTACGGCGCGAAGCCCTCGATCGCGCCGAGCAGGTAGTCGGCCAGCACGGTGTCGTAGCGATCGCCGGCCAGCAGCCCGGGGTCGATCCAGTTGCCGACCAGCAGGCGGTCCTGCGGGCGCATGCGCTCGCCGGCCTCGCGGCGGGTGCGGTCGGCCATCGCCTGCGAGCCGGTCACCGCGGTCCAGCGCTCGCTGTCCAGGCCCAGCAGCCAGCGCATCGAGCTGCGCCCGGTGCCGGCGTCCAGCACCGCGCCCCACGGCCGGTGGCCGTGGAGCGCGGTCACGCGTTCGTACAGCGACACCGGACTAGAAGGTGTAGCTCAGCCCCACGGTCAGGTTGCGCCCGGGCAGCGGCACGGTGCCGGCGAGGAACGAGGCGTGGTTCCAGATCTGCTCGTCGAGCAGGTTGGCGCCGCGCAGGAACACCCGCGTGCGGCCGTCGGCGAGCCGGTAGTTGAGGGTGAGGTTGAGCATGTCGTAGGCGGGCGACGCGCTCTCGAAGTCGGCGATGTCGTCCTGCCCGTTGACGTGGTAGAACTCGGCCTCGCCGCCGAACGCGCCGTTGTCGACCCGGACCCGCGCGCCCAGCCGCGACGGCGGGATGCGCGGCACGTTGCCGCTGCCGTCGGCGAACTTCGCGTCCACCCGGTCGGCGAACACGCCCGCCGACAGCACGTCGGTGAAGCGGTAGTCCAGCTCGGCCTCGAAGCCGCGGAACTCGGCGTCGCGCTGGGTGTACTTGATCAGCCGGAAGTCCTCGTAGCGGTCGAGCGTGCGCGCGTAGATGTAGTCGTCGATGTCGTTGGCGAAGGCGCCGAGGCTGAAGGTCAGGTCGCCGGCGGTCTTGCGCAGCATCAGCTCGAAGTTGCGCGAGGACTCCTTGCCGTAGTCGGCGTTGTTCTCCAGCCCGCCGCAGGTCAGCGGGTGCGCGACCAGGCCGCACTCGTAGGTGTTGGTGGCCAGGTGCACGCCGCGCGCGTACAGCTCCTGCGCGTGCGGCAGGCGCTCGGAATGCGAGGCCGAGAAGGTCAGCGACAGGTCGGGGCGGAAGGACCAGATCGCCGCGCCGGAGAACGAGGTGGCGGTGTCGTCGAACGCCGGGCGGCCGCGCGGGTCGTTCACCGGCGTGTGCTCGACCCACTCGTGGCGGGCGCCGACCTCGAAGTGCCACTGCTCGCTGAGGTCGAGGTGCTCGACCAGGAACACGCCGGTGGAGCGGCTGTCCACCGTCGGCATGAAGGCCTCCAGGCCGTCGGCGCTGAAGCGGGTGTCGGTGTGCTGCAGGCCGAACACGCCCGTCCACGGGCCCAGTGGCGCGTGCTCCAGCTCCACGCGGCTGTCGTGGCCCTTGTTGGAGAAGGTGGTGGCCACCTCGCCCTCCTCCAGCTCGTCGTGGGTGTAGTCGGTGTAGCTGGAGCGGAAGCGGATGCGCGAGAAGCCCGCGAACGGATCCTGGAACTCGCCGCGCAGGTCCACGCGCTTGCTCACCAGGTCGATCGTCGCCAGGTGCTCGTCCTCATGGTCGTGATCGTGGTCATGGTCGTGGTCGTCGTCCTCGTGGCTGCCGCAATGCAGCGCGCTGCCGTGGGGATGGCAGCCCTCGTACTCGTGGCTGTGGCCGGGCAGGCCGTAGTCGTCGTCGCGGTAGGAATAGGCCAGGCCGACGTAGCCGCGGTCGGTCACCCAGGACAGGCCGAGGCTGGCGTTCCTCGATTCGCTGGCGGTGCCGTGCACGCGCGACTCCTCCAGGTCGGGCGCGCGGTAGTCGTCGGCGTCGCGCCACGACGCTTCGGCATGCAGCACCAGGTTGCCGCCGAGCTGCTTGGAGACGCCGGCGCCGAAGGCCTTCTCGTCGGCCACGCTGTTGCCGCGCAGCACGAAGCGGCCTTCCAGGCCGTTCTCGGGCAGCGCCGTGGGGATCTTGTTGTCGAGCACGTTCACCACGCCGCCGATCGCGCCGCCGCCGTAGAGCAGCGTCGCCGGGCCGCGCAGCACCTCGATGCGCTCGCCCAGCAGCGGGTCCACCGTGACCGCGTGGTCGGGCGAGATGTCGGACGCGTCCAGCACCTGGGAGCCGTCCGACAGCACCTTGACCCGCGGGCCGACCTGGCCGCGGATCACCGGGCGGCTCGACCCCGCGCCGAAGGTGTCGGCATGCACGCCGGGCAGGTTGTCGAGCGCCTCGCCGATCGTCGCGGCGCCACGCTCGACGATCTCGTCGCTCGACACCACGCTGAAGGGCATGGCGATCTGGTTCGGGTCCTCGCCGAGGGCGACGGCATGGACGGTCTGGAGCGTGGTGACGCCGTCGCCCTGGCGGCCGGCGTCGTCGGCGGCCATCGCGGGAGCGGCCGTCGCCGCGGCGCCCAGCAGGATGCAGTGGATCGCGATGCCGAGGGGGTGGAGGGTCTTGGTCATGGAAGTCCGTCGGGGAAGGAAGGCTGGAGGCAGCGGCGGCCGGGCCGCGAGCTCGTAATGATATACCATAACATTAACAGCAGGAGAACGAACGCCCGGATCAACCTGCGGCGAACACCATGTCGCACGGGCCGCGCAGGCCGCCTTCCGCGCCCCGCCCTGGCCTCTTCCTCGCCGCTCTCGCGCTGGCCGGCCTATCCCGTTGTCGCGACCGCCGACGCCGGGATCGACGGCAGCGACGCGTAGACGCATCGGCCGTCAACGGCCTGCGGCCCGGGCCTGATCGCGTCGCCCTCCTTGCCGGACCGACGCACCGTCATGCGGTCGATGCCGTCATGCTGTCGATTCCGTCGATGCCGTCGGCACCATCGACGCCGGCTTGCCGCGCCTCGAAGCGCCGGACGCACACGGCGACCGGCCGTGCCTGCGCGGCGCCGGGTCCTCCCGGCCCGGACGGTTCGCAGCGGACGACCGCTTCGGCGGGCCGGTCGGTTAGGCCGGCATCGCGTTGGGCATGAACCAGGCGGCTCGCCCGGCGCGACGGACGCCGGCGCCGCCCGCCCGGCCGCTTTCAGGCGCGCTCGCGCGTCGCCTCGGCGACGGCCGGCGCGCCGGGAACGCCGATGTCCGCATGCAGGCCGGCGATGCTCTCCGGCTCCAGCAGCAGGGCGTTGATGCAGGCGAGATGGTCCACCGCGGCGCGCCTGCAGACCCGCGCCCAGGCGCGCGGCTCCCGCATCGGCATGCCCAGCCGGTCGAGCGTGGCGGCGTGGCGCTCCAGTTCGTCGGCGAGTTGCAGCAGGCGCTGGCCGTTGAGATCGGCGCGGAAGCCGAGGCGGGCGCGGGCGCGGCTGCGGCGCGCGCTGCGGGTGGCGGCCGCGACCAGCAGCGTCGAGCAGGCGCCGGCCAGCAGCATGGCGATGCCGAAGGCCCAGCAGATCATGCCGTCGCGCCCTCGCCGCGCGGCACGGGCGCGGCTCCACCGCTGCGGACGGAGGCGGCGTCCGGATGCGGGCGGCGGACGCGACGGGCGATGAAGCGCATGCGGGCTCCGATTCCTTCCGGACGCGAATCAAACTGCCACCTCAAGTTGCGATTGTCAACAATCAGTAATTGCAATTACCGCTTGGCGTCTACGCAACAATGTCCGCGCTGCAATCGAAGCCGGCCCATGCGCCGGCGTTCTCTTTTTCATGCATTCGAGGACATGAGCCAGGCGCCCCACGCCGAATTCGCACGTCGGCTGCACCGGGCCCTGGATGCGGCGGGTTTCGCGCCAGGACGCAGGCGGACCGGCGCGCTGGCGGAATCGCACGGCGTGAGCCGCGAAACCGCGCGCAAGTGGCTCACCGGGCTGTCGCTGCCCGAACTCGAGCGGATGATCGAACTCGCCGTCCGCCACCACGTCAGCTTCGAATGGCTGGCCACCGGCCGCGGCGAAGCCGAGCCGGAAGGCCTGAGCGTGCGCGACGCCTGGCTCAAGTACGGCGATCCCGAGGAAGCCCGGCTGCTCGAACTGGTGCGCACGCTCACCCACAAGCAGCGCCGGGCGCTGCTCGACCTGTTCGACACGCGCTGACGAGCCGCGCACCGCGGCATGCCGCGCGCGGCGTGTGCCCGGCCATCCTCCGCTCCCCTCGGCCCGGCCGCTCCGGGCAGCCGCCGCGTTGCGCGCGCCGACAGATGCGTGTAAATACACGCACATGGACGCACCCGCCCCGGACCTCGCCCACAGCGACTGCACCTGCTTCCAGGCCCGCCGCCTCGCGCGCCTGCTGACCCAGCACTACGATCGCGCCTTCGCGCCGCTGGGCCTCAACGTCAACCGCTACTCGATCCTGCGCCACGCCGAGGCCGGGCAGACGATCACGCGGCTGGCCGCGCGCCTGGGCATGGAGCGCAGCACCCTCAGCCGCGACCTGCGGCCGCTGCTGGAGGCCGGCTGGCTGGAACTGCAGCGCGAAGCCGACGGCCGCTCGCGGCAGGTGCGCCTCACCCCGTCCGGGCGTGCGCTGCTGCGCCGCGGCGCCGCCTGCTGGCGCAACGCGCAGTCCGCCCTCGCCGCCGGCCTCGGCCAGGACGCGACCCGCGCGCTGAACGCCAGCCTGGCCGGCGCCGCAGGGACCGTCGCGCGGCTGCCGCAGGACCGGCCATGAACACCGCGGCCGCGCCGGCGCGGGTCTGGCCGCTGGTGGCGGCGGCCACGCTGACCCTGCTGGTCACGATGGGCGTGCGCCAGTCGCTCGGACTGTTCGTGCAGCCGATCGCGCTGGATGCGGGGCTGTCGATCGTGTCGATCAGCTTCGCGCTCGCGGTCGCGCAGCTGGTCTGGGGCCTGGCGCAGCCGCTGTTCGGCGCGCTGGCCGATCACTACGGGCCCGGCCGCGTGCTGGTGGCCGGCGGCCTGCTGATGTCGGCCGGCCTCGCGCTGGCGCCGTGGATGGCGACCGGCTGGGGGCTGGTGCTGAGCCTGGGCATCCTCTCGGCCGCGGGCGCGGGTGCCGGCAGCTTCTCGGTGCTGATCGGCGCCACCGCGCAGCGCATCCCCGCCGAGCGGCGCTCGATGACCGCCGGCACCATCAACGCCGGCGGCTCGTTCGGCCAGTTCGTGTTCGCGCCGCTGACCCAGGCGGCGATCGCGGCGGCCGGCTGGGCGGCGGCGATGTGGGCACTGGCCGTGGCGACGCTGGCAACCCTGCCGCTGGCGTGGCCGCTGCGCCGGCGCACGCCGCCGCCGGCCGGCCCGGCCGGCGCCGTCGCGGGGCCGGGCCTGCGCGCGCAGCTCGACGTCGCCCTGCGCGACCGCAGCTACTGGCTGCTGCACCTGGGCTTCTTCACCTGCGGCTTCCACATCGCCTTCCTGGTCACCCACCTGCCGACGGAGATCGCGCTGTGCGGGCTGCCCGAGCGGGTGTCGGCGGCGTCGCTGGCGCTGATCGGGCTGTTCAACGTGGGCGGCAGCCTCGCCGCGGGCTGGCTGGGGCAGCGCTACCGCATGAAGATGCTGCTGGCGGCGATGTACGCCAGCCGCGCGCTGCTGATCGCGGTCTACCTGCTCTCGCCGCCGACGCCCACGACCTTCTACCTGTTCGCCGCAGGCTTGGGCCTGACCTGGCTGGCGACGGTGCCGCCGACGGCCGGCCTGGTCGGCAAGCTGTTCGGCCCCCGCTACCTCGGCACGCTGTTCGGGCTGACCCTGCTCAGCCACCAGATCGGCGGCTTCCTCGGCGCCTGGACCGGCGGCCTGGTGCTGGCGGCGCTGGGCGACTACAGCTGGATCTGGTACGTCGACATCGCGCTGGCCCTGGTCGCTGCCGCGGCCAACCTGCCGATCCGCGAGGACGCGCCGCGGCGGACGCCGCCGGATGCGCCGGTCGCGGCGGGCCGCGATCCGGTCACGGACGCCTCCTGACGGGCGGGAAACGCTGGAAAGATGCGGTGGCGGGGGGGGGGGGGGGGGGGGGGGGGCCCCGCGGGCCGCCCCGCCCGCCCCCGCCGCCCGCCCCGCCCCGCC
>NZ_JAIWPR010000012.1 GCF_021191635.1 Alterluteimonas quercicellularis | reverse complement strand
GTCTCCCGGCGGGGGGGCGCCCCCCCCCCCCCCCCCCCCCCCCGCCCCCCCCCCCCCCCCCCCCCCGCGACCGGATTCTCCCGCGAGGCGCCCGCGCTCAGGCCGCCGCGCAGCGGGCGCAGGTGCCGTGCACTTCCAGCGTCTGCGCCTGCGGCACGAAGCCCAGCGCGCGGGCGCGGGCGTCGAGCAGTTCGACCGCCTCCTCGTCCTCCAGCTCGGTGGCGCTGTGGCAGGTGTCGCAGATCAGGAACGGCACCGAGTGCTGCCGGCTGCTCGGGTGGTGGCAGGCGACGAAGGCGTTGATCGACTCCAGCTTGTGGATGAAGCCGTGCTCGAGCAGGAAGTCGAGCGCGCGGTACACCGTCGGCGGCGCGGGCGCGCCGGGGCCGTCGCCCTCGCGGACCCGGTCGAGCAGGTCGTAGGCCTTGAGCGGCTTCTCGGCGCGGGCCACCAGGCCCAGGACGTGCGCGCGGATCGGCGTCAGCCGCAGGCCGCGGCGCACGCAGGCCGCCTCCACCGCGGCCACGTAGCCCGCCGCGTCGTGGACGTGGTGCTTGGGATCGGTGCAGGCGTGGGCACGGGCGCTCGGCATGCCCCCATGATGGTGGCGCAGCGCCGCCGACTCAACCCGGCCCCGCGGGCGGCCCGGCGGCCCTCAGGCCTCCGCCGGGATCCGCGCCAGCGCCGCGTCGATCCGCGCCAGCGCCTGCTCGCGGCCGGCGAGGTACACGGTGTGGCCGATGTCCGGGCTGACCTGGGTGCCGGTGATCGCCACCCGCATCGGCTGCGCGACCTTGCCCATGCCCAGCGCCAGCGCCGCGGCGGTCGCCTGCAGCGCCTCGTTGGCCGCCTCGGCGCTCCAGTCCGGCAGCGCGGCCAGGCGCGCGCGGGCATCGGCCAGCGGCGCGCGGGCCTCCGCCTTCAGGTGCTTGGCCACGGCCTTGTCGTCGTACTCCGCCAGCGGGCGGTACCAGACCGCCGCGCGCTCGGCCATGTCGGCCAGGGTCTGCACGCGGTCGCGCAGCGCCAGCACCACGTCGGCCGGCGCGGGGCCGCGCGCGAGGTCGTAGCCGGCGCGCTCCAGGTGCCAGGCCAGGTGTCGCGCGACGTCCTCGGGCGCGTCGGTCTTCAGGTACTGCTGGTTGAGCCAGCCGAGCTTGGCGGGATCGAGCCGCGAGGCCTTGGCGTTGACGTCGGCCAGGTCGAACAGCGCGGTCATCTCCTCGATCGAGAAGATCTCCTGGTCGCCGTGCGACCAGCCCAGCCGGACCAGGTAGTTCAGCAGCGCGTGCGGCAGGTAGCCCGCCTCGCGGTACTGCATGACGTCGGCGGCGCCGGTGCGCTTGGACAGCTTGGCGCCGTGCTCGTCGAGGATCATCGGCAGGTGCGCGAAACGCGGCGGTTCGGCGCCGAGCGCGCGGTAGATGTTGATCTGGCGCGGGGTGTTGTTGACGTGGTCGTCGCCCCTGACCACGTCGGTGATGCCCATGTCCAGGTCGTCGACCACCACCGCGAAGTTGTAGGTGGGATAGCCGTCGGGACGGAAGATCACCAGGTCGTCCAGCTCGGCGTTGGCGATCTCGATGCGGCCCTTGACCAGGTCGTCCCAGGCCACCGTGCCGTCCACCGGGTTCTTCAGCCGGATCACCCGGTTCGGGTCGTCCCGGCAGGGCGCGCCGCGCTCGCGGTAGGCGCCGTCGTAGCGCGGCTTGTCGCCGCGCGCCATCGCCGCCTCGCGCATCGCGTCGAGCTCGGCCTTCGACTCGTAGGCGTAGTAGGCCTGACCGTCGGCGACCAGGCGCTCGGCGGCCTCGCGGTAGCGGTCCACCCGGGAGGTCTGGTAGACCGGGCCCTCGTCGTAGTCCAGGCCCAGCCAGTCCATGGCCTCCAGGATCGCGTCGATGGCCGCCTGCGTGCTGCGCTCGCGGTCGGTGTCCTCGATCCGCAGCACGAACCGGCCGCCGGCGCGCCGGGCCGCCAGCCAGCAGTACAGCGCGGTGCGCGCGCCGCCGATGTGCAGGTAGCCGGTGGGACTGGGAGCGAAGCGGGTGCGGACGGTCATGGCGGTGCGGCGGCGGCGAAGCCGGCGATTCTACCGTGCACCCCGCCCCGCCGCCCGCGCTCGCGGACGGCCCTTACAATGCGCGCCATGACCACGCTCTTCATCTCGGACCTGCACCTCGACCCCGCGCGCCCGGAGATCACCCGGCTGTTCGGCGGGTTCGTCGACGGGCAGGCGCGCGACGCCGAGGCGCTGTACATCCTCGGCGACCTGTTCGAGTCCTGGGTCGGCGACGACGATCCGTCCGAGGCCGGCGCCTTCGTGGCCGGGAAGCTCGCGGCGCTGTCCGGGGCCGGCGTGCCGGTGTGGTTCATGCACGGCAACCGCGACTTCCTGCTCGGCCGCGACTACGCCGCACGCGCGGGGCTACGCCTGCTGCCCGATCCGACTGTGATCGTGCTCGGCGGCCGCCCGGTGCTGCTGACCCACGGCGACCTGCTGTGCACCGACGACGTCGACTACCAGGCCGTGCGCGCGCAGACCCGCGATCCGGCGTGGCAGGCGGGGATGCTGGCGCAGCCGCTGCAGGCGCGGCTCGCCTTCGCGCAGCAGGCGCGCGCGGCCAGCCAGGCGCGCCAGGGCGCGCTGCGCGACGCCGGCACCATGGAGACGATCACCGACGTCGCGCCGGCCACGGTCGACGCGACCTTCGCCCGCTACGGCGTGGACACCATGATCCACGGCCACACCCATCGCCCGGCGATCCACCGGCTCGACGGCGGCCGCCGCCGCATCGTGCTGGGCGACTGGTACGCGCAGGGCTCGGTGCTGCGCGCCGACGGCGACGACTTCCGCCTCGAAGGGCTCTGACCGCGCGCCGCCGGCGCATCGCCCGGCGGGACGGGCGATACCTGCCGCGGCGAGCGGGGCCGGCCCTCCGTCCCCGTGCGAGCGCGGCTACGCCGCAGCGGCCGCCTCCGCCGCCTCCGGCGCGGCGCGGGGCCGCGGCGCGGCGGCGCTCTCCAGCAGCAGCGGCGAGGGCAGCCTGCAGTCCGGGTGCAGGCGGTTGAGGAAGTGCACCGACCCCGACACTCCGCTCATCAGGCCCGGCGTGTAGGTGTCGCGCGCCAGCCCGCCGACCGCGCCGCTGTACTCCTCCATCGCCGAGACGATGCGCACGCCGGCCGGCAGCGCGTCCTCGCGCCGCAGCGACGGATCGAGCGCCTCGGCGCGCGTCATCAGTTCCCACAGGCTCAGGTCGCCGTGGCACAGGGTATGGCTGATGCCCCAGCCGCGGCGGTCGGCGGCGCGCACCGCGCGGCGCAGCGTGTCCAGGTGGCGTTCGGCGCCGGTGCGCGCGTAGAGGTCGCAGGCGGCCAGCCCGATGCCGACGCTGCCGTGGCACCAGGTGTCCGGGAAGTCGCCGGTGCCGGGCTTGCGCACGTCGATCCAGTCCTGCGCCGCGTGGTCGTACAACGCGTCCTCGAACGCGAACGCGCGCCCGGCGAGCGCGGACCAGCGTTCGCGGTCGGCCGCGCTGCCCGCCGCGCTCAGCGCCAGCCGCGCCAGCGCCCAGCCGCTGCCGGTGACGCCGTGGGCGAAGCCGCCCAAGGGCAGGTGGAAGATCGCGCTCGGCCAGCGCGCGCCGTCCGCGTCGACGATCGCGGCCGCCTCCAGGCAGCGGCCGGCCTGCGCGGCGAGGTCGAGCCAGCGCGCGTCGCCGTCGGCCTCGGCCAGCTGCAGCAGCGGCACGATGGCGCCGCTGACGCCTTCCAGCAGGTCCAGGTTGCCCGCCGCCGGGAAACCGCGCCGGGCCATCGCCGCGGCGCTGCGCTGGGCGCGCGCCAGCATCTCCGGCTCGCCGTCCAGGCCGTGCAGGGTCAGCCAGGCCAGCACCTGCGAGCCCAGGCCGATGAAGCCGCCGACCGCGTCGATCGGCTCGCGCGTCTCCAGCGCGTCGGCCACCCGCATCGTGCCGGCGATCGCGGCGTCGAGCCCGTCGACCGGATCGGCGCGCCCCAGCCGCAGCTCGTGCCGGTAGCCGGCCAGCGCGACCGCGATGCCGCCCAGGCCGATGTAGAGATCGGCCTGCAGCGTGCGCATGGTCCAGCCCTCCGGCCCCAGCACCGGGCTGATCCAGGTGCGGGTGCCGTCGCCGCCGCGCACCGACAGCCGCAGCAGCTTCTCCACCGTGGCCGCGGCCAGGCGGCGGCGGCGGGCGTCGAAGTCGCGCGCGTGCGGGTGCCGGGCGAGGATGTCGCGCGGCGCGCCCTGGCGATCGGCCAGCCGGCCGTTGAGGTAGGCGGTCACCAGCGCGCCGCGGATGGTCAGCTCCTCCATCTCCAGGCGCATCCCGCGCCAGCCGTCCAGCACGCCGCCGACGTCGGCGGGCGCGAGCCGTTCGGCGAACACGGGGATGTCGCCGTGGCGCATGTCCTCGACCTCGGCGGCGATGACCTGCGGATCGCCCGGCGCCACCGGCAGCACCTCGGCGTTGCGGCGCAGGATGTCGCGGGCGCGCGCCAGCGCCGGCGGCTCGTCGTGGAGCGAGGCGGGATGCCACAGCATGCGCATCACCTCCGAGTACGCCTGCGTGGGCCGGCGGATGCGGCGCACCACGCAGCCGGCGAACGGCTCGAGCAGCGGCCGCAGCGCGCCCTCGCGGTCCAGCGCCTGCAGGCGCCGGGTCAGGTCGGCGAAGCCGTCCACGACGTGGTTCCAGTGCTGCGAGATGTCCGGGCGCGGACAGGGGTGGTTGCGCGCCGCGGGCAGCTCGACGTCGGCCACCCGCATCCGCGCCGAGGCGGTGCCGGCGCCGGCGATCAGCGGCACCCGGATCTTCGGCTGTTCGCCGGGCAGCGCGCCGGCGGCGGAGATGTCCACGCCGTGCAGGCCGAGCATCGGCGCGCGGAACGGCACCAGGCCGGTGCGCAGCACCGAGCTGGTGATGAGCCGGGTCGCCTCGTCCATCGCCTCGCCCACCCCGCCGGGCGCCACCGCGACCTCGGGCGCGAACAGGCTCTCGACGTCGACCGCCACCGGCACCGGCCCGGCGGCGACGATGTTCTCGTGGTGCAGGTCGGTGCCGCCGAGCAGGCGCATCGCCGCCAGCCAGTGGCCGATGTTGCGGTAGAACGCGGCCAGCTCCGCCTCGCCCTCGCAGTAGCGGTGGACGACGAACTCGGTCCAGCCGTAGTCGCCGCGCGCGAGCGAGGCCGGCACCCGGATGCGGTCGGGCGCATCGCCCAGCACGCGCGCCAGGAAGCCCTCCAGGGCGAGGTCGATCTCCAGCGGCCGCGGCTTGTACATCACGCTGCCGCCCTCGAACGCCACCTGCGCCACCGCCTGCCCGCGGTTGTGCACGTCGCCCTCGCCCAGCCGCAGCGCGTGCAGCGCGCCTTCCGGCGCGCCGGTCAGCGCGCGCAGCCGCGGCCGGTCGGCGACCAGCCGCCGCACCAGCAGCGCCAGCGCCTCGGCGTGCTGGTCGAGGGTGCGCTGCAGCCGCGGCCGCAGCGCCGGGTAGCGCGCGGCGAGGTGGTCGAGGAACGCCGGCCGGCAGGCCAGCTCGACGAACTCCTCGAAGCGCGCCCGCTCGTCCTGCGCCCGCAGCTGTCCGGCCAGCTGCGCCGCGTGCAGCTCCAGCAGCAGCACCCGGTTGAGCTTGCGGCGCGCGTTGCCGGCCAGGGCGCGATGCGCCGCTTCGGCCACCACCGCGCGCTCCGCGTCGGCCAGCCCGCGCGCCGCCTCGGCCAGCCGCGCGTCCAGCCCCCGGCGCGCGTCGGCGGCGATGATGTCGATCGCGCGGTCGAACGCCGCGCCCCCTGCCTGCTGTTCGTCCATGCCCTGCCCCGATGTGTTCCTGGTGTCCCGGCACCGTCGGCTCGCGACGGCGCCGCGTGGAAGGCGCGCGGCCGGCCGCAGGCCGCCGCGCGCGGGTGCCGCTAGCAGCAGTGCTCGGTCGTCGACGACCCGGTGCACAGGCTGCACAGGGTCAGCAGGCCGAACTGCGGGCCGGCCATCGAGGCCTCGGTCGCCTCCACGCCTCCGGTGTACAGCGAGCCGGCCGGGTTGTCGTGGCCGTCGACGCTGTCGGCGCCGCCCAGCCAGCCGTTGACGATGTCTTCGTGCTGCATGTCGCTTCTCCTTGTCGGTGGTCCAACTCGCGAGACGGCGCAGGCCGCGCCTGCGCCGACGCACGGCCGGCGCGATCGCCGGCCGCTCGCCATACGGGAACGGGCCCCTCGCGGGGCCCGTTCGTTTCGCACTAGCAACAGTGCACGGGGCTGGACGCCGTACAGGAGCTGCACTGGGTCAGGAGGAAGAAGTCGCGGTGCGTCATCGCCGCCTCGGTGGCCGCGATCCCCTCCACGTACAGCGAACCCGCCGGGTTCTCGTAGCCGTCCACGCTGTCCGCGCCGCTCAGCCAGCCGCTGACGATGTCTTCGTGCTGCATGTCGTATCTCCTTGTCGATGTGATCAACCTACGAAAGGCCGCCTGCACGCCCACGGGGAGACATGGTCCGACCTCCCCGTCGAACGCACCCACGGCATCTGGACGGGGCGACGGAGTCGCGGCGCTCCGGCCCGGGAAGACTCCGCTCCGCCCCGCTCCGATACTGGGGCCGGCGCGGGCCGGCGTCCACGATGTTCGTCACACTGTCCCGCGGCGCCCGCCGGCGCCCGGTCACGCCCCCAGGGCGGCCGCCCGCAGCGCGTCCAGTTCTTCGGCGCTGAACCCCGCCGCGGCGCGCGCGTCGAGGTTGAACGGCCCGTGCAGGACGGCCCGCGCGTACTCGGCCAGCAGCTCGCGGAAGCGCGGCTCCGGCGCGATCCCGCGCTGCGCGCAATACCAGCGGAACCAGCGGCTGCCGGCAGCGACGTGGGCGACCTCCTCGGCCAGGATGACCTCGAGGATGTCCGCGGTCTCGTGGTCGTCCAGCGCGCGCAGCTTCACGATCATGCCCGGGGTCACGTCGAGCCCGCGCGCCTCCAGCACCCGCGGCACCAGCGCCATCCGCGCCAGGCCGTCGTGCGCGGTCTTCTCGCACATCTCCCACAGGCCGTTGTGGGCGTCGAAGTCGCCGTAGTCGTGGCCGAGCGCGCGCAGGCGGTCGCGCAGCAGGACGAAGTGCCGGGCCTCGTCGTCGGCGATCGCGGCCCAGTCGGCGTAGAACGCGTCCGGCAGGCCGCGGAAGCGGTAGACCGCGTCCCAGGCGAGGTCGATCGCGTTGAGCTCGATGTGGGCGATGGCGTGGACGAAGGCGGCGCGGCCCTCGCGGGTGCCAAAGCCGCGCCTGGGCAGTTCGCGCGGGTGCACCAGCCGCGGGCGCTCCGGCCGGCCGGGCATGCGGATCGGCCCGGGCGGGGCGTCGCCGGCGGCGACGGGCAGCGCGCCGCGCGCGAACGCGGCGGCCGCGTCGCGGGTCAGCGCGACCTTGCGGTCGGGGTCCGATGCTTCCAGGCAGGCGCGCGCGGCGCCCAGCAGGCTGGCGCTCATCGCGCCGCGCTTCCGCGCCCGGCCCGCTCCCGGCTCACGAGGCCACGCGGCGCTTCTTCTTGGCCTCGTCCGAGCGCAGCTGCTGCAGGCGCTCGAAGTAGCCCGGCTCGATGCCGGTGACGTACTCGCCGCTGAAGCAGGAGCTGTCGAAGCGCATGCCGCGGAACTTCTGCCCGGCCACCGCCTTCTCCAGGTCGGCGAGGTCCTGGTAGATCAGCCAGTCGCAGCCGAGCAGCTGCTCGATCTCCTTCTCGCTGCGCCCGTTGGCCACCAGTTCGTCGGTCGAGGGCATGTCGATGCCGTAGATGTTCGGGTAGCGCACCGGCGGCGCGGCCGAGGCCAGGTAGACCTTGCGCGCGCCGGCATCGCGCGCCATCTGCACGATCTGCCGCGAGGTGGTGCCGCGCACGATCGAGTCGTCGACCAGCAGCACCACGCGGTTGCGGAACTCCAGCGGGATCGGGTTGAGCTTGCGCTTGACCGACTTCGCGCGCTCGCCCTGCCCCGGCATGATGAAGGTGCGGCCGACGTAGCGGTTCTTGATGAAGCCCTCGCGGTACTTCACGTCGAGCACGTTGGCGATCTCCAGCGCCGAATCGCGCGAGGTGTCCGGGATCGGGATCACCACGTCGATGTCGTGGTCGGGGCGCTCGCGCAGGATCTTCTCGCCCAGCGTCACGCCCATGCGCATGCGCGCCTTGTGCACGGAGATGTTCTCGATCATCGAGTCCGGGCGCGCGAAGTAGACGTACTCGAAGATGCAGGGCGCGAAGCCGGCGGGCTCCGCGCAGGGGCGGTGGTGCAGCTCGCCGCGCGCGGTAATCACGATGCCCTCGCCCGGCGCCACGTCGCGCAGGCGCTCGAAGCCGAGGATGTCCAGCGCCACCGATTCCGAGGCCACCGCGTACTCGGTGCCGGCCGCGGTCTCGCGCCGCCCCAGCACCAGCGGGCGGATGCCGTGCGGATCGCGGAACGCGACCAGCCCCAGGCCGAGCACCGTGGCCACCACCGCGTAGCCGCCCTTGGCGCGCCGGTTGACGCCGTCGATCGCGCGGAACGCGGCGTCGGGCGTCAGCGCCTTCTGCCGGTCCAGCTCGTGCGCGAACACGTTGAGCAGGACCTCGGAGTCGGAATCGGTGTTGATGTTGCGGCGGTCCTGCTCGAACACCTGGTTGCGCAGGGCGTCGGTGTTGATCAGGTTGCCGTTGTGGGCGAGCGCGATGCCGTAGGGCGAGTTGACGTAGAAGGGCTGCGCCTCGTCGCTGCCCTCGGAGCCGGCGGTCGGGTAGCGGCAGTGGGCGATGCCCACCCGGCCTTCGAGCAGGGCCATCGCCCGCGCGTCGAAGACGTCGCGCACCAGCCCGTTGCCCTTGTGCACGCGCAGCTGGGTGCCGACCGCGGTGGCGATGCCCGCCGCGTCCTGGCCGCGGTGCTGGAGGACGGTCAGGCCGTCGTAGAGCGCTGGCGCGACCTCGGAAGTTCCGACGATGCCGACGATGCCGCACATGGAGATTCACCTGTCTGGGAAGCGGGCGCCCGCCCCGCGCGGTCCGGGCGCGGGGCGGGCGGAACGGGCCGGCGCGGACGCCGGCGAAGGCGACGCCCTCAGGGGTTGCTGCGTACCAGTCCGTTGACGCCGGTCTTGCCCTGGATCTGTGCGCGCAGCCGGTCGGCTTCCGCGCGGTCGAGCACCGGGCCGGCCTTGACCCGGGTCAGCCGGCCGCGCTCGGTCTGCACGGTGTCGGTGAACGCGCTGATGCCGGCGGCGCGAACGCGGTCGCGCAGCGCCTCGGCATCGGCGGCGTTGCTGAAGGCGCCGAGCTGGACCACGAAGCCGGTGCCGGCGGCCGCGGACGGCGCAGGCGTGGCCGGCGCGGGGGCGGGCGTCGCGGGCGGTGTGGAGGGCGCCTGCGCCTGCTGCGGCGGCGCGGCGGCGGCCGCCGGCGCCGCGTCGAGCGCGATCACCCGCGCATCGTTGGTGCCCACGCGCGACGCCGCCACCCGCACGGCCTCGGCGTCGGCGCGGCTGGCGTAGGGGCCGATGCGCACGCGCCACACGGCCTTGCCGGACACCGTGGCCCGCGCGCTCTCCGCGGGCAGGTCGTCGGCGCGCAGGCGGTTGACCACGGTCTCGGCGTCGACGCTGTTGCCATAGCTGCCGAAGTGCACCGCGTAGGCGCCGCCGGCGGTCGTGGCCGGCAGCGCCGGCGACGCATCCGCCCCGGCGGCGCTCGCGCGCGGGGCGGCGGCGGTGTCGACGGTGGGCAGCTCGCCGCTCGGCGCGGGCGCGGGCGTGGACGCCGGCGTCGTGCCGCCGCGGCGCTGCGCCTCCAGCACCCCGCCGTCCTCGGGCGCCGGCGGCGGCGCGATCAGCGGCAGGTCGCGGGTCACCACCTCGCCGCGGGGCGTCTCCGGCAGGTCGAGCGGCAGGTCGGACACGCCGCTGTCGGGCGCCGGGCCCTTGACCAGCATCGGCAGGAAGATCACCGCCAGCGCGATCAGCACGGCCGCGCCGATCAGGCGCTGTTTCAGTCCGGAATCCATCGACGTCTCGCGCAACGAGGGCGGCGGAATTATACGCGCCCGCCGTCGCCGGCTCCTGAGGACGGGCTGACGGACGATGCGCCCGGCGCACCGGCGCCCGGGTCCTCGCTGCCGGCGCCGAGC
The DNA here is from genome assembly GCF_021191635.1 of Alterluteimonas quercicellularis. Lineage (GTDB taxonomy): Bacteria > Pseudomonadota > Gammaproteobacteria > Xanthomonadales > Xanthomonadaceae > Luteimonas > Luteimonas quercicellularis. The sequence goes on along the minus strand of NZ_JAIWPR010000012.1, from coordinate 38,734 downwards.
GCGGCCAGCGCCGCGGCGGCGGTGTGGAAGGAGCCGAACACCAGCACGCGGTCGCCGGGCCGCGCCGCCCGCAGCGCCGCTTCCAGGCCCTCGGCCACGCTGGCGTGGCGCGGGGCGCCGGCGGCCGCGGTGCCGGCCAGGGCCGCGGCCAGGGCGTCGGCGTCGCGGCTGCGCGGCCCGGCGTCCGCCAGCCCGGCCAGCCGCCAGTCGTCCACCGCGTCCTGCAGCGCGGCCGCCACCCCGGCGGCGTCCTTGTCGGCCAGCGCCGCGTAGAGCGCGACCGTGCGCCCGGCCGCGGGCCGCTCGGCCAGCGCGGCGGCCAGCGCGCGGGCCGCCTGCGGGTTGTGGCCCACGTCGACCAGCACCTCCACCCCGCCCGCGTCGAGGCGCTGCAGCCGCCCCGGCAGGCGCGCGGCGGCGATGCCGGCGACGATCGCCTCGGACGCGACGTCCTCGGGCAGCGCCCGCAGCGCGGCGATCGCCACCGCGGCGTTGCGCAGCTGCACCGCACCGGCCAGCCGCGGGCGCGGCAGTTCCAGTTCGCAGCCCAGTTCGCGCCAGCGCCAGCGCTGCGCGTCGAGCGGTTCGGCGAAGAAGTCGCTGCCATAGCGGATCGCCGGGGCGCCGATCCGGTAGGCATGGCCGAGCAGGCTGGAGGGCGGGTCCTCGTCGCCAATCACCAGCGGCCGCCAGGCGCGCGCGATGCCGGCCTTCTCGCGCCCGATCGCCTCGCGGTCGCCGCCCAGCCAGTCCTGGTGGTCGAGATCGATGGTGGTGATCGCCGCGACGTCGGCATCGACCAGGTTCACCGCGTCCAGGCGCCCGCCCAGGCCGACCTCGAGCACGGCGAGGTCGAGCCCGGCGCGCGCGAACAGCCACAGCGCGGCCAGGGTGCCGGTCTCGAAGTAGGTCAGCGCGACGTCGCCGCGCGCGGCCTCGACCGCCTCGAAGGCCTCGACCAGGGCGTCGTCGCCGGCCTCGCGCCCGTCCAGGCGCACGCGCTCGTTGTAGCGCAGCAGGTGCGGCGAGGTATAGGCGCCGACCCGCCAGCCCTGCGCGCGCGCGATCGCCTCCAGGAAGGCCACCGTCGAGCCCTTGCCGTTGGTGCCGCCGACCACGATGGCGCGCCGCGCCGGCGCGCCGATACCGAGCCGCGCGTGCACCGCACCCACCCGCTCCAGGCCGAGCGCGATCCCGGCCGGGTGCCGCCGCTCCAGCTCGGCCAGCCACTCCGGCAGCGTGCGGCGCGCGCTCACAGCGCCCGGTGCACGGCCTCGCCGAACAGCGGCGTGTGGTGCGCGCAGTCGTTGAGGCGCACCACCTCCAGCGTCCCGGGGCTGCCGCCCTCCAGCAGGTTGAGCGTGGTCGGCGCCTGGCGGAAGGTCCACAGCCGCGACAGCGGGATGCCCAGCACGCGGCACAGGATCACCCGGTTGACCGCGTCGTGGGCGACCACCAGCAGGGTGTCGTCGTCGCCCAGCCCGTCCATCGCGCGCGCCAGCGCCGGCCAGGCGCGATCGGCCACGTGCTGCAGCGACTCGCCGCCGCCGGGCATCAGCACCGTGTCCGGCGCCTCGCGCCAGGCCTGCAGCAGCTCGGGGTGGCGCTCGCCGATCTCGCTGGCCAGCAGGCCTTCCCAGCTGCCGTGGCCGATCTCGCGCAGGCCCTCGTCCAGCGTCAACAGCGCGGCGCGCTCCGGGCCCAGCGCGAGCTCGGCGGTGCGGCACGCGCGCTGCAGCGGCGAGGCTACCGCGCGGTCGATGCGCGTGTGCCGCAGGCGCTCGCCCAGGGCCTCGGCCTGGCCGATGCCGACCGGCGACAGCGCGATGTCCTCCTGCCCCTGGTAGCGGCCTTCCGCGTTCCACGGGGTTTCGCCATGCCGGGCCAGCAGGATTCTCATGCGCGTCGCGTCTCGTCGGGGGCGCAGCAGGTTAGCAGAGCCGTCCGCGCGCCGCCGGTTTCGCGAACGCCGTCACCCTGCAACGCGCGCTTTGCGGAATCTTGACCTGCGCTTTCCGCGCGGCTGCCACCCTCGCCGCGCCGGCATGCCGCCGGCGATCCGAACGGGAGTCTTCCATGCACAAGCGTTTCTGGGCCGCCGCGGCGATCGCGGGCCTGCTCGCGGCCGGTGCCGCGACCGCCAAGCCGCGCAACGGCGAGCTCGGCGTCTACCTGGACGATGCCGGCAACGTCGTCGGCAGCTACTCGGTCAGCTGCGAGGGCGTCTTCAGCTACGAGGGCACGCGGACCGCCAACGCGGTCGCCAACGGCCAGCTGGTCTGCAACGGGCCGGACTGACGGCCGCGTAGGAGCGCGCTCGCGCGCGGTGCCCGGGATCGTCGAGAACGAGCATCGCGCGCGAGCGCGCGCCTACAGATCCAGTTCCTGCAGCAGGTCCGGCGCCGGGTACACCTCCTGCATGATCCAGCGCAGGTAGCGCTGGTCGACCGAGATGGTCCGCGTCATCGCCGGATCGAACACCCAGTTGGAACTCACCGATTCCCAGTTCATGTCGAACAGCAGCCCGGTCAGGCGGCCGTGGGCGTCGAGCACCGGCGAGCCGGAGTTGCCGCCGGTCACGTCGAGGTCGGAGAGGAAGTTCACCGGCACGGTGCGCAGGCGGCGATCGGCCAGCCCGCCGTAGCGCTTGGCCGCGACCGCGTCGAGCAGCGCCTGCGGCGCGTCGAAGGGCTCCTGCCCGGTGGCCTTGGCGGCGACCTCCTCCAGCCGGGTGAAGGGCGCCTGCGCGCTGCCGTCGAGCTTGGTGTAGCCGGTGACCTGGCCGAAGGTGATCCGCAGCGACGAGTTCGCGTCCGGGTACACCGCCTGCCCCGCGCTGTGCCGGTAGCCGGCCACCGCGCCCAGGTACAGCGGCCGCGCGCGCAGCAGGTCGCCGCCGCGCGCCTTGCGCTCGAGTTCCTGCCGCAGCATCGAGGGCGTCACCGCCACCGCGTAGCGGATCGCCGGGTCGTCGCTGCGCTCGAACGCGTCGCGGTCGGCGGTCAGCCAGCGCATGCGCTCCTCGAGCTGGCCCAGGCGGGTGCCGGCCAGCCGGTCCAGCGCGCGCTCCACCGCGGCGGCATCGTGGCCGCCCAGCCACTGGTCGATGGCCGGGTCGCGCTGCGCCGGCGGCAGCTTCGCGTACTCGGCGAACCAGTAGCGCTGCAGGATCCGGTCCATGTCGGGGTGGTGGCGGCGCTCCATCTGCTGCAGGCCGCCCTCGATGGTCGCCTGGTCGCGCTCCTGGTAGCCCGGCTCGCGCTCGGTGTTCGGGTTGCTGCGCTCGATCGCGTTGCGGTAGAGCGTCATCGCCACGCCGATCGTGCCCAGGCGGTGCAGCTGGCCGGTGACCAGGTCGCGGTCGCGCACGGCGTCGCCGGCCGCGGCGCTGCGCACCAGTTCGGCGTGCGCCTCGAGCGCCGGCGCGCCGGCCTCGCCCTGCTCGCGCAGCCAGGCCAGCACCGCGGCCTCCTCCTCGCGCTTGCGCGCGGCGGCGCCGATGCGGGCGAAGCCCTCGAGCTGGCCGTCGTAGTTCTTCGAGGCGTTCTTCCAGCCGCCGACCACGCTGGCGTAGCGCACCGCGATCTCCGGGTTTTTGCGGCCCTCCTCCTCCACCAGCGCCAGCAGGCGCTTGTAGTGCGCCGACAGCGTGGGGTACATCCAGTCCGCGGTCTGCTCGAACTCGGCGGCGATCGCGTAGCGGTTGGTGGTGCCGGGGTAGCCGGCCGCCATCACGAAGTCGCCCTCGCGCAGCGGCTCCTGCGCGAAGCGCAGCCAGCGCCGCGGCTGGTAGGGCACGTTCTCGGCGGCGTGGTCGGCGGGGCGGCCGTCCGGGCCGACGTAGGCGCGGTAGAACGCGAAGTCGCCCGTGTGCCGCGGCCACATCCAGTTGTCGACCTCGCCGCCGAAGTTGCCCACCCCGCCCGGCGGCGCGTAGACCAGGCGCACGTCGCGGATCTCCAGGTTGCGGAACAGGCGGTAGGCGCCGCCGCCCTCGAACGCGTACAGGCGGCAGCGGTGGCCGGGCTGGAACTCGCAGCTGGCCACCAGCCGCTTCTCGATCGCCTCGAAGGCGCGCGCGCGGCCGATCGCGTCGGGGGCGCCGGCGATGGCGCGCTGCACCTCGGCGGTGACGTCGCGAATCGAGTCGAGCACGTAGATGCGCGCGTTGGGCCCGGCGCTGAGCTCGCCTGGGCGCCCGCCGGCGTTGAAGCCGTCGCGCATGAGGTTGTTCTCGGGCGTGGAGTTGAGCTGGATGGCGCCGTAGGCGCAGTGGTGGTTGGTCACCACCAGCCCCTGCGGGGAGACGAAGCTCGCGGTGCAGCCGCCGAGCGAGACCACCGCGCCCATCGGGTCGCCGGTGAGGTCGGCCAGCTGCTCCGGCGGCAGGCGCAGCCCGGCGCGCCTGAGCGGTTGCGCGATCTCCGGCAGCTGCTGCGGGACCCACATGCCCTCTCCGGCCAGGGTCGGGGCGGCGGCGAGCGCGAGCAGCGCGGCGATCAGGCGGGGGGTCATCCGGAACGGTCTCCTGTCGGCGGGGGACCGCAAGTCTACCCACCCCGCGCGGGCGGGCGCCCGCAGCGCAGCACGGGCCGGACCGGGCGCTGCCCTATAATCGCGCCTCCTTTTTGCCCACGACGGACACCTTATCCATGGCCGAGACGACCCGGCGACCCACCACCATGCGCGCGCTGGTCAAGCGCGAGGCCGCCAAGGGCATCTGGATGGAGGAGGTGCCGGTGCCCTCGCCCGGGCCCAACGAGGTCCTGATCCGGGTCGAGAAGGCCGCCATCTGCGGCACCGACCTGCACATCTACCTGTGGGACGAGTGGAGCCAGCGCACGATCAAGCCGGGCCTGACCATCGGCCACGAGTTCGTCGGCCGCGTCGCCGAGCTCGGCCCCGGCGTCGACGGCTACGCGCTGGGCCAGCGCGTGTCCGCGGAGGGCCACATCGTCTGCGGCCACTGCCGCAACTGCCGCGCCGGCCGCCAGCACCTGTGCCCGAACACGCGCGGCATCGGCGTCAACCGCGACGGCGCGTTCGCCGACTACATCGTCATGCCGGCCACCAACCTGTGGCCGATCCCCGACCAGATCCCGTCGGAGCTGGCGGCGTTCTTCGACCCCTACGGCAACGCCGCGCACTGCGCGCTGGAGTTCGACGTGGTCGGCGAGGACGTGCTGATCACCGGCGCCGGCCCGATCGGGGTGATGGCCGCGGGCATCTGCAAGCACGTGGGCGCGCGCAACGTGGTGGTCACCGACGTCAACGACTACCGCCTGAAGCTGGCCGCCGACATGGGCGCCACCCGCGTGGTCAACGTCGCCAACGCCTCGCTCAAGGACACCATGGCCGACCTGCACCTGGAAGGCTTCGACGTCGGCCTGGAGATGAGCGGCAACCCGCGCGCCTTCAACGACATGCTCGATTGCATGTACCACGGCGGCAAGGTCGCCCTGCTCGGCATCCTGCCCAAGGGCGCCGGCATCGACTGGGACCGGATCATCTTCAAGGGCCTGACCGTGCAGGGCATCTACGGCCGCAAGATGTACGAGACCTGGTACAAGATGACCCAGCTGGTGCTGTCCGGCTTCCCGCTGGGCAAGGTGCTGAGCCACCAGTTGCCGGCCGACGAGTTCCAGAAGGGCTTCGACCTGATGGAATCCGGCAAGTCCGGCAAGGTCGTGCTCGACTGGCATTGAGTCCGGTGCCCGGGCGGGCGCTGCGACGCTCCGGCCCCCCGCCACATCCCGCGGAGGGTCCCGTCCCGGAGAACCCGCATGCCGTTGCGCCCGCTGTCGCTGCTCTGCCTCCTGCTTCCCGTCGCCGCCGCGGCCGCCGACGCGCCGCCCGATTTCCTGATCGAGAGCAGCGGCGACCCGGCCGTGTTCGGCGACATCGCCGCGTTCGTCGCCGGCGGCGGCGACATGGCCGGCTGGCGGTCCGCGCACGGCGCGGCCGCGGCGCCCGGTGCGCAGGACGACAGCACCGCCCCCGCGGACCTGCGCTGGCCCGACGGCCGCACGCTGCGCCTCGCGCCCTACCGGACCGACGCGTCGCGCGGGCTGTCCGCCGCACACTGCGGCGTGGAGATCGCGGGCCGGCGCGTGGACACCATCGGCGCCGGCGAGGCCGAGGCCTATACCTGCAACGCCCTCGTCGAAGCCGGCCCACTGCCGCCCGACGCCGGCGGCGGCCGGCGCATCGGCCTGATCTACGACGTCTCCTCGCCGAACGCCGCCTTCCGCACCGCCATCGTGCTGGTCGAAGCGGCCGGCGGGTGGACCGTGGACCCGCAGACGCCCGCCCGCTTCGACGACACGCCGCAGGCGCGCTCGCTCGCCGCATTGGCCGCGGCGCTGGCGGTTCCGCAGCGCTGAGGCGCGACGGACGGCCGCGGCCGTCCACGGCGCGAACCGCGTGCGCGAACGCGTCCGGTCCCGGCAGATGCCGGCGCTAGTCGCGGGCGGCGCCGGGCTGGGGCTGAGCCGCCGCCGGCGGGGCTTCCGGCCCGGTCGGCCTGCCCTCCGCCACGCGCACGCCCTGCGCCTTCATCCACGCATCGAAATCCTCCGCCGTCTGCAGCTCGCCCTCCTGCGAGGTCATGTCGAAGCGCAGCGCCGGCGCGGACCCGGACGCGCCCTCCGCAGGCGCTTCCGCGGCGGGCGCGGCAGGCGCCGCGCGCCGGGCGGGCGCGCGGGCCTGCCGCGATTCCGCCGGCGGCTCGGCGGCTTCCTTCGCGTCCTCGTCGGCGCCGCGGTCCCGGCATCCCGCGACCGTCAGCGCAACCGGCAGCACCATCATCCACAGCATCGCGTTGCGCATCGCCGTCCACTCCTCCAGGTCGAAGGCGGCATCCTGACCGGCCCGGGGTGAATCCGGCGACGACGCGAATCGCCGCGGATAGACTGTGTACATCTGCCTGAACCGCCACCGGAACCGAGATGTCCCTCACCCAGCGCTACGCCGGCACCCTCGACGAGATCCGCGACGCCGGACTGTTCAAGTCCGAGCGCATCATCACCAGCCCGCAGTCGGCCGAGATCACCCTCGCCGACGGCCGCACGGTGCTGAACTTCTGCGCCAACAACTACCTCGGCCTCGCCGACCACCCGGACCTGATCGCCGCGGCCAAGGACGCGCTGGACACCCACGGCTTCGGCCTCGCCTCGGTGCGCTTCATCTGCGGCACCCAGGACCTGCACAAGCGGCTGGAGTCGACCATCGCGCGCTTCTTCGGCACCGAGGACACCATCCTCTACGCCGCCTGCTTCGACGCCAACGGCGGCCTGTTCGAGCCGCTGCTCGACGAGCAGGACGCGATCGTCTCCGACGCGCTCAACCACGCCTCGATCATCGACGGCGTGCGCCTGTGCAAGGCCAGGCGCTACCGCTACGCCAACTGCGACATGGCCGACCTGGAGAAGCAGCTGCAGCAGGCGCGCGCCGACGGCGCCCGCACGATCCTGATCACCACCGACGGCGTGTTCTCGATGGACGGCTTCGTCGCCCCGCTCGACGAGATCGTCGCGCTCGCGGAGAAGTACGGCGCGCTGGTGCACATCGACGAATGCCACGCCACCGGCTTCCTGGGCGCCACCGGCCGCGGCTCGGCCGAGGTCCGCGGCGTGCTCGACCGCATCGACATCTTCACCGGCACCCTCGGCAAGGCCATGGGCGGCGCGCTGGGCGGCTTCACCACCGCCAAGGCGGAGGTCATCGAGCTGCTGCGGCAGCGCTCGCGGCCCTACCTGTTCTCCAACTCGCTGCCGCCGCACGTGGTCGCCGCCGGCATCAAGGCCTTCGAGATGCTCGATGCCGCCGGCGGGCTGCGCGAGCGGCTGCGCGAGAACACGCGGTACTTCCGCGAGCGCATGACCGCCGCCGGCTTCGACCTCAAGCCGGGCGACCATCCCATCTCGCCGGTCATGCTCTACGACGCCCCGCTCGCGCAGCGCTTCGCCGAACGGCTGCTGGAGGAAGGCATCTACGCAATCGGCTTCTTCTTCCCGGTGGTGCCCAAGGGGCAGGCGCGCATCCGCACCCAGATCAGCGCCGCGCACACCCGCGAGCACCTGGACCGCGCGATCGACGCCTTCGCCCGCATCGGCCGCGAACTGGGCGTCGTCGCCGCCTGAGCCGGCCCCGAACGCAGAAAAGCCCGCTTGCGCGGGCTCTTCCGGGATCGCCTGTCGCGCCGATCAGTCCGGCGAGGCGGACGCGGCCCCGCCGGAGGTGCCGGCCGATTCGCCGGTCGTCGTCGCGGCGGGCACGCCCTCGATGTCGATCGCCGGCGCCGCCGGCTTCGGCGCGCCGCGGGCCACGCGCACGCCGCGGGCCTTCATCCACGCGTCGAACTCGTCGGCGGTCATCATCTTGCCGTCCTGCTGCATGTCGAACCGCCACGGCGTGTTGTCGAACTCGGTCTGCGGCTTGTAGACGGAAGGGTCGTTGGGATCGATCGCGGCCTGCGCCGGCATCGCGCTGGCCACCTGGGTGCAGCCTTCCAGCTTGATGCGCAGCACCACCTGGTCCAGCGACTGCGCCTCGTCGAAGGCCGGCGACAGCACGCCGCCCTGCGCGCCGGGCCGGTAGGCCGGGGCGATCAGCTCGGGCGACAGCGGGGACAGCACGGTCGGCTGCAGCGGCGCGGACACGCTCTGGCCGAACGAGCAGTCGGCGGCATGGGACAGGACGGGTGCTGCCGCGAGCAGCAACGTGGCGATGGCCTTGTGCATGGTGGGATCCCCGGCGAAAGTGCAAAGGAGTGTATGCGCTTTAACTAAGCGTCGCAAGCCATTGTTTTCACTGAATCGTATTCAGTTGGCGAGCGCGCCGCCGTGCCCACGCTAGCACTTTTCGCCCATGGGCGCCGAGGCCCGCGGCGGCGGCCTTCCCCAAAGCAGAAAGCCCGGCGCGAGGCCGGGCTTCCTGGTGTTGCGTGAACCGACGTCCTCAGTTCTGGACGTTCAGCTCGGTGCGGCGGTTGCGCGCACGACCTTCCGGATTGTCCGAACCATCCGGGTTGGTGTTCGGCGCGATCGGGCGGCTCTCGCCGTAGCCGACCGGACCCACCAGGCGGCCGGCATCGATGCCGTTGCTGGTGATGTAGTCGTACACGGCGCGCGCACGGCGCTCCGACAGGCCCTGGTTGTAGGCATCGGTACCGACGGAGTCGGTGTGGCCGGCCACTTCGACGCGCAGGTCGGGGTAGCGGCGCAGGATCTCGATGGCCTCGTTCAGGATCGCCACGGCGTCCGGACGCAGGGTCGACCGGTCGAAGTCGAAGTTGACGCCGCGCAGGTCGATGGTGACCGGAACCGGGCAGCCGTCCGGACCGACGGTGGTGCCGGCGGCGGTGTTCGGGCAGCGGTCGTCGCAGTCGTTCACGCCGTCACCGTCGCTGTCGCGATCGGCGCAGTTGTCGACCGGCACCGGCGCCGGAGCGACCGGAGCGACCGGCGGCGGGCCCAGCGGGATCACCACGCCGACCGAAGCCAGCAGGTCGGTGAAGTAGCTCTCCGACTGGTTGTGCGGGTAGCCGCCCCAGTCCTGCGAACCGTTGGCCGCATAGCTGTCGTCGTTGAAGTCGCCGCGCAGCGCGACCTCGGTACGGACCGCGACGCGGTTGGCGAAGGTGCTCTGGATGCCCAGGCCGACCTTGGCGGCGAAGTTGCCGTCCTTGCTCTCGGCCGGCGAATCCGGGTTCGGGAAGTTGTCGTACTCTTCCTCGCTGCGCTGGTAGCCGACGCCGAACAGGGCGTAGGGGTTCCAGGAACGGCCTTCCGAGATCCAGTGGTAGCGGAAGTCGAACGAGATGCCGTACTGGCTCCAGTTCAGGTCCGGGTTGGAGCCCGTCACGTCGTTGGCGCTGCGGAAGTTCGGATTCTGGTAGTTCAGTTCGCCGTCGACCGACCAGTTGGGGCTGATGAACTTGCCCAGGCCGATGGTGCCGAACGGGGCGTCCGAGGTGCGACGGTCGTCGTCCTGGAAGTTGTAGCCCACCGAACCGGTCAGGTACCAGCGATCGTCGAACTCCTGCGCACTGGCGGCGTGCGCCAGGCCCAGGCCGCCCAGCAGCGCGGCGCAGAGGAGTTTCTTTTTCATTTGGTTCAGCTCCTTGATCAAGGGGGAAAGCGGGACTGCACTGAAATTGTTCGTAGTCGGTCGTGACCGCGTGAGGCGATCATCGCCGGCGTAGCCTAGAGTCAGCCCTGTGAAGGCCCTGTTAACGCTAGCATAACAGTTCTGGGGTGCCAACGTGGGGCAGGCCCTGACCCTTACCTCCCAGTCAGGGACGATAAAGGGCCATGAAGTCGTCCAGGGGGGTGGCGTCGAACCGCGCCGGGTCCGCCGCGAGCGCCAGGATCCGGTCCGCCTGCGCCGCCGGCAGGCGCGCGCGCAGGGCCGCTTCGCACTTGGCCAGCAGCAGCGGCACGCCCTCGGCGCGGCGGCGGCGGTGGCCCACCGGATAGGCGACCTCGATCCGCCCGGTCGTGCCGCCGTCGGCGAAGAACACCTCCACCGCGTTGCCGATCGCGCGCTTGCCCGGGTCGAGGTAGTCGCGGGTGAAGTCCGGGTTCTCGCGGACCCGGGTCAGCGCGCGCAGCGCATCGATGCGCGGGTCGGCGGCGACCTCGTCGCCGTAGTCCTCCGCAGTCAGGCGGCCGAAGATCAGCGGCACCGCGACCATGTATTGCAGGCAGTGGTCGCGGTCGGCGTAGTTGGCCAGCGGCCCGGTCTTGTCGATGATCCGCGCGCCCGCTTCCTGGGTCTCGATCTCGATGCGCGCGATCTCGCCCAGGCGGTCGCGCACCAGCGGGTGCAGGCGCAGCGCGCACTCGACCGCGGTCTGGGCGTGGAACTCCGCCGGATAGCTGATCTTGAACAGGATGTTCTCCATCACGTAGCTGCCGAACGGCCGTTCGAACTCGAACGCGCGGCCGCCGAAGGCGACGTCGTAGAAGCCCCAGCCGGGCGCGCTGAGCGCGCTGGGGCAGCCCACCTCGCGCTTGCGCACGGCATTGAGCGCGTGGACGACCGCGCGGCGGCAGGCGTCCCCCGCCGCCCAGCTCTTGCGCGGGCCGGTGTTGGGGGCGTGGCGGTAGGTGCGCAGGGCGCCGTTGTCCACCCATGCGTGCGAGACCGCGGCGACGATCTCGTCGCGGCCCCCGCCCAGCATCGCGGTCGCGACCGCGGTGGAGGCCAGCCGCACCAGGATCACGTGGTCGAGCCCGACCCGGTTGAAGGCGTTGCGCAGCGCGTACACGCCCTGGATCTCGTGCGCCTTGATCGCCCACGCCAGCACCTCGCGCATCGCGACCGGGCGGCCCTCGCGGCGCGCGCGCCAGTCGGCCACCGCGAGGATCGCGCCGAGGTTGTCGGAAGGATGTCCCCACTCCGCCGCCAGCCAGGTGTCGTTGTAGTCGAGCCAGCGGATCAGGGTGCCGATGTTGAACGCGGCCTGCGCAGGGTCGAGCTCGAAGCGGGTGCCGGGCACGCGGGCGCCGCCGGGGATCTCGCCGCCCTCGACCAGCGGCCCGAGGTGCCGGGCGCACTCCGGGAACGCCAGCGCCATCAGCGCGCAGGCCAGCGAGTCGAGCAGCATCAGGCGCGCGGTGTCGTAGGCCTCGGCGGACTCGATGCGGGCGTCGAGCACGTAGTCGGCGATGGCGACCAGGGGCGCGTCGGGCGCCGGCCGGGCCGCCGAACGGGGATCGAAGCCGCTCGTCATGGGGCGTCTCGCTTCCGTCGGGGACCCGCTACTTTAGAACGTATCGGCGCGACGGTCCCGGGGGCCTTCCACCGCTCCGGCGCAGCCGGCTGCAACGCTGCGGTTCGCCGGCGCGGCTTGGCCCGCGCGGCCCCGGGGGCCATGGTGGGGGCATGCAGACGTTCCCGCCTCCATCGCCCGCCACCGCCGTGCCGCGGCCGCCCGCGCTGTTCCTCTCCCACGGCTCGCCGATGCTGGCGGTGGAGGACTCGCCGGCCGGCCGCTTCCTCGACGGGCTCGGCGCGAGGCTGCCGCGCCCGAACGCGATCGTGGTCGCCTCGGCGCACTTCGCCGCGGCGCCGACGCTGGTCGGCGCCGCCGGCGCGCCGGCCACGATCCACGACTTCGGCCGCTTCCCGGACGAACTGTTCCGCATCCGCTACCCCGCCCCCGGCGCGCCCGCGCTGGCCCAGTCGGTGGTCGGCCGCCTGCGCGCGGCCGGCATCGCCGCCGCGCCGTGGCCGGACCAGGGCCTGGACCACGGCGTGTGGGTGCCGCTGCGGCGCATGTATCCCGACGCGGACATCCCGGTGGTGCCGGTGTCGGTGAACCCGGGCGCCGACGCCGCCGCGCACTTCGCGCTCGGCCGCGTGCTGGGCGGGCTGCGCGCGGACGGGGTGCTGGTGATCGGCTCAGGCGGCTTCGTGCACAACCTCGGCGACCTGGTGTGGACCGATCGCGACGCGCCGATGCCGGCCTGGGCGGGCGCCTTCGCCGGCTGGATGCGCGCGCGGCTGGAGGCGGGCGACCTGCCGGCCCTGCTCGACTGGGCGCATCGCGCGCCGGAGGCGCATCGCGCGCATCCCACCGTGGAGCACCTGCTGCCGCTGTTCGTCGCCCTGGGCGCCGCCGGCGACGCGCCGCGGGTCGAGACGCTGCACCGCTCGCACGAGTTCGGCTCGCTGGCGCTCGACGCCTACGCCTTCCACGACGCGCCGTCGGGGTTGGCGGGCGCTCGCGGGCTTGGCTCTTGTGGCGGCCAAGAAGAGCGAAGCGAAGAGCTGTCGCGCGCGAGCGCGCTCCTACGGAATCCTCTCCATGCCGACCTCCCACGGCGGCGGGTCGCCGAGCCGCGCGAGCAGGAACGCCACCAGCGCGTCCACGCGCGGCGGCACCAGCCGGCGCTGCGGCATCACCGCGTGGATGGCGGTCTCGGCGATGCGGTAGCCGGGCAGGACCGCCCGCAGGCGGCCGGCGCGCAGGTCCTCGTGCACGTGCCACAGCGAGTGCTGCGCGATCCCGAGCCCGGACAGCACCGCGTCGCGCAGCGCTTCGCCCAGGTTGCTCTCGAAGCGCGCCTGCATCCGCACCGCGGTCTCGCGGCCCTGCGCGTCCAGCAGCCGCCACACGTCGCGGCGGCCGTGGTTGCCGAACAGCAGCACGCCGTCGTGCGCGGCGAGGTCGGCGGGCGTGCGCGGGGTGCCGCGCCGGGCGAGATAGTCCGGCGACGCGCACAGCACGTAGCGGTTGCGCGCCAGCGGCCGCGCGATCAGCGAGGAGTCGGGCAGCGCGCCGACGCGGATGGCGAGGTCGTAGCCGCCGCCGACCAGGTCCACCACGCGGTCGTCGAGGTCCAGGCTGATCCGCAGCGCCGGATGCACGGCGAGGAAGGCCGGCAGCAGCGGCGAGATGTACTGGCGGCCGAACGAGGCCGACGCGGTCATGCGCAGCACGCCGGCCACGCCGCCGGCGCCGCCGCTCTCGCGCAGGCCGGCGGCGAGGCTGTCGAACTCGTCGATCAGCGCGCGCCCCTGCGTGGCCAGCAGCGAGCCCTCCGGGGTCGGGTGCATGCGGCGCGTGGTCCGGTGCAGCAGCCGCACGCCCAGTTCGCGCTCGAGCCGCTTCAGGCGCTGGCTGGCCACCGCCGGCGACAGGTCCAGGCTGCGCGCGGCGGCGCTGATCGAGCCGAGGTCGATCACCCGCAGGAACAGGGCGACGTCGCCTATCCGGTCCATGCCATTTTCAATGGTTCGTTGAAAGTCATTGCCGATCCTACGCCTGTTCCGGCGTCAATGTCCCCGCCAGACTGGCCGCCCCCTCCCGTACCGCCCCTGTCATGCGCGCCCCGCTCCCCACCCCGCCCGCCATCTCCCGCCGCCTGCCGCTGGCGCTGTACGCGTTGACCGCCGGCGCGTTCGGCATCGGCACCACCGAATTCGTGATCATGGGCCTGCTGACCCAGGTGGCGGCCGACCTCGACGTGAGCCTGGCCGCGGCCGGCCTGCTGATCTCCGGCTACGCGCTGGGCGTGTTCGTCGGCGCGCCGCTGCTCACGCTCGCCACCGCGCGGCTGCCGCGCAAGGCGGTGCTGGTCGGGCTGATGGTGGTGTTCACGCTCGGCAACCTCGCCTGCGCGCTGGCGCCGGACTACGCCTGGCTGATGGCCGCGCGCGTGGTCACCGCGCTGGCCCACGGCACCTTCTTCGGGGTGGGGGCGGTGGTCGCGACCGGGCTGGTGCCGCGCGACCGCCAGGCCTCGGCGATCTCGATCATGTTCGCCGGCCTGACCGTGGCCACCCTGCTCGGGGTGCCGGCCGGCGCCTGGCTCGGCCTGCAGGCGGGCTGGCGCGCCACGTTCTGGGCGGTGAGCGCGCTCGGCGTGCTGGCGACCGTGGTGATCGCCGCGCTGGTGCCGGCCGAGCGCGACCGGCCGGCGCCGCTGCGCGCGGCCGAGCAGATCGCGGCGGTCGCGCGCCCGCAGGTGCTGCTCGGCCTGTCGATGACCGTGCTGGGCTTCGCCGGGGTGTTCACCGTGTACACCTTCATCCAGCCGATCCTGCTGCGCGTGACCGGCCTGTCCGAGGCGGCGGTGTCGCCGGTGCTGCTGGTGTTCGGCGTGGGCATGATCGCCGGCAACCTGCTCGGCGGCCGGCTGGCCGACCGGCGGCCGGCCGCGTCGCTGCCGATCACGCTGGGCGCGCTGGCCGCCGTCATCGGCGCGCTCGGCCTGGCGATGCACTCGGTGCCGGCGATGGTGCTGTGCACCGGCCTGCTGGGCGTGGCGGCGTTCGCCACCGTCTCGCCGATGCAGCTGTGGGTGCTGCGGCAGGCCGGCGACGCCGGCCGCACCCTCGCCTCCAGCCTCAACATCGGCGCCTTCAACCTCGGCAACGCGCTCGGCGCCTGGCTCGGCGGCCTGGTCCTCGTGCACGGCGGCGGCCTGGCCGCGACCGCGCCGGCCGGCGCCGCGGCGACCCTCGCCGGGCTGGCGCTGGCGGTCGTCGCTATCCGCCTGGCCCGCCGCGAGGACGCGCCGGCGGCCGCGCCCTGCGCCTGCTGATCCGCCTCGCTTCCCACTTCGGAGACAGACCATGGACCAACGTTTCCTGGGCGCCTCGGGCCTCCGGGTCCCCGCCCTCGGCTTCGGCGTCGGCACCTTCGGCGGCCGCGGCCCCCTGTTCGGCGCCTGGGGCGACACCGGCCCCGACGAGGCGACCCGGCTGATCGACATCTGCCTCGACGCAGGCGCGAACTTCTTCGACACCGCCGACGTGTACTCCGACGGCGCGTCGGAAGAGGTGCTCGGCCGCGCCCTGCGCGGGCGCCGCGACCGCGTGCTGCTGTCGACCAAGGTCGGCCTGCGCCTGGGCGAGGACGCCAACGCCGTCGGCAACTCGCGCTTCCACCTGCTGCGCGCGGTCGAGGACAGCCTGCGCCGGCTGGGCACTGACTACGTGGATCTGCTGCAGCTGCACGCCTTCGACGCGCGCACGCCGGTGGAGGAGACGCTGTCGACGCTCGACGGCCTGGTCCGCGCCGGCAAGGTGCGCTACCTGGGCGCCTCGAACTTCTCCGGCTGGCAATTGATGAAGTCGCTCGCCGCCGCCGACCGCCACGGCCGGAGCCGCTACGTGGCGCACCAGGCCTACTACTCGCTGATCGGCCGCGACTACGAGTGGGAGCTGATGCCGCTGGGCCTCGACCAGGGCCTGGGCGCGGTGGTGTGGAGCCCGCTGGGCTGGGGCCGGCTGACCGGGAAGATCCGCCGCGACCGGCCGCTGCCGGCGGGCAGCCGCCTGCACGAGACCGCCGGCTTCGCGCCGCCGGTGGACGACGAACGGCTGTACCGGGTGGTCGACGCGCTGGACGCGGTGGCCGCCGAGACCGGGCGCAGCGTGCCGCAGGTCGCCTTGAACTGGCTGCTGCAGCGCCCCACCGTCTCCACCGTGCTGATCGGCGCGCGCAACGAAGCGCAGCTGCGCGAGAACCTCGGCGCCGCCGACTGGTCGCTCGATCCGGCGCAGATCGCCAGGCTGGACGCCGCGAGCGCGGTTCCGCCGCCGTATCCCTACTACCCTTACTGGAACGGGCAGTTCGCCGAGCGCAGTCCCGCCCCCGTCCCCCGACCCGAGGAACCCGCATGAAAGCCATCGCCATGACCCGACCGCTGCCCATCGACGACCCGGAGGCGCTGGTCGAGCTGGAGCTCGACGCGCCCGAGCCCGGGCCGCGCGACCTGCGCGTGCGCGTCGAGGCGGTGTCGGTGAATCCCGTCGACACCAAGCTGCGCCGCGCGCCGGCCGTCACCGGCACCCAGGCCGGCGGCGCGGCACCGGCGCCGAAGGTCCTCGGCTACGACGCCGCCGGCGTCGTCGACGCGGTCGGCGCCGAGGTGACCGGCTTCCGCCCGGGCGATGCGGTGTACTACGCCGGCGACGTCTCGCGCCCGGGCAGCAACGCGCAGTTCCAGCTGGTCGACGAGCGGCTGGTCGCGCGCAAGCCCGAGTCGCTGGACTTCGCCCAGGCCGCGGCGCTGCCGCTGACCGCGATCACCGCCTGGGAGCTGCTGTTCGAGCGCATGCCCTACGCCTTCGACGGCGGCGGCGAGGGGAAGACGCTGCTGGTGATCGGCGGCGCCGGCGGCGTGGGCTCGTTGGCGATCCAGCTGGCCAGGCTCGCCGGCTTCGCGGTGGTCGCCACCGCCTCGCGCGAGGAAACGGTCGCCTGGTGCCGCGAGCTCGGCGCCGACCACGTGATCGACCACCGCCAGCCGCTGGCGCCGCAGTTGCAGGCGCTGGGCCTGGAGGCGGTCGACGCGGCGATCAACCTGGCCGACACCGACCGCTACTGGGACGCGCTGGGCGAACTGCTCGCGCCGCAGGGCCACCTCGGCCTGATCGTGGAACCGTCGGGCGCGCTGCGGATCGGCGATCCCTACAAGGCCAAGTGCATCGGCATCCACTGGGAGATGATGTTCACCCGGCCGCGCCTGCGCACCGCCGACATGGACGAGCAGGGCCGCATCCTCGCCCGCGTGGCGGAGCTGGTCGACGGCGGCCGCCTGCGCGGCACGCTGGGCGAGACCCTCTCGCCGATCGGCGCCGACACCCTGCGCGAGGCGCACCGGCGGCTGGAGTCCGGGCGCACCATCGGCAAGCTGGTCGTCGCCGGCTGGTAGGCGACGCCGGCGCGGATCAGCGCGCGGCGGCGGGCCGGAAGTAGAGCCGCGAAGTGCCGCGCTCCACCAGCAGCGCGTGCACGCGGCCGTGCGCGTCGCGCAGGAAGCGCGCGTGCACGAGGTCGGGCGCCACCAGGACGACGTAGTGGCCGGGATCGATCGCCTCCAGCGCGAGCGGCTCGCCATCGCCCGCGTACAGTGCCAGCCCGCCCTCGCGCGGGCGCACCCGCACCTCGCCGCGCTCGAAGAAGCGGGCCAGGTTGCCGCGCAGGTCCTCCGGCAGCCCAGGGTCCAGTACGTAGTCGCCCGCGAAACCCGCCTCGGGGCCGTCGGGATCGAAGGGCTGCGTGCGCAGCAGCGGCAGGAAGGTCGGATCCAGGACGTCCCAGACCGCGGCGCGGATCTCCTCGAACAGCGCGTGGCCGCGCTGGCCGTTGGTCAGGATCACCAGCCCGTCGCCGGTGCCGAGGTGGCCTTCGATCCAGGCGCGGTAGCTGTCGTTGGCGCCGCCGTGGTGGAAGTAGCGCGAGGCGCCGCTGCCGCCCAGGCGCGGCCCGAGGCCGTGCAGGCTGGGCTCCACCTCGGTCATCATGTCGCGGGCGATCGCCTGCGGCAGGAAGCCGCCGTCACGCCGGTAGCTCCCGTTCAAGGCGGCGACGAACGCCGCCAGGTCGCGGGCGCTGGTCCACAGCCCCGACGCCGCGAGCTCGGGAAAGCTCTGCCAGCCGCGCGGCCGGGCGACCGGCGCGCCGAGCGCGTCGTGCGCCATCGCGACATCGCCGTCGCCGCCAGGCGGATCGGCGAAGCGGCTGCGCGTCATGCCCAGCGGTGCGAGCACCGCGTCGCGCGCAGCGCGTTCGAACGGCTGCCCCGAGACGTCCTCGATCGCCTTCTGCACCACGGTGATGCCGCCGCCCGAGTAGCGCATGCCGGCCCCGGGCGCCGCCACGCGACGCAACGCCTCGTTCTTCGCGGGCGACTCGCCGCGCAGCGTCTGCAGCAGGGTCGGCAGCGGCTCGCCGGGCAGGTAGTCCTGGAATCCGTGCACGTTGAGGCCGGCGGTGTGCGACAGCAGCATGCGCAGGGTGATCGCGCCGGGTCGGTCCGGATCGGGCGGCACCTGCCAGCCGTCGAGATAGGCGTCGATGTCCCGGTCCAGCTCGATCCGGTCCTGCGCGACCAGTCGCAGCGCGGTCGCCGCGGCGACGACCTTGCTCACCGAGCCGACCGAGAACAGGGTGTCGGCACCGACGGCGCCCGGGGCTTCGCGGTCGCGCACGCCATACCCGGCGACATGCGCGACGTGGCCGTCGCGGATCACCGCGATGGCCACGCCGGGAACGCCGTAGTGCGCCATGCGCTCCTGCAGCGACCAGCGCGGCGGCGCCTCGCCTTCCACCAGCAGGCGCGGACGCAGGCCACGGTCGAGCGCCTGCTGCAGCCCGGCGACCGGTGCGGCGACGGCGGGCGGGTCGGCTGCCACGGCACCTCCGGCCGTCGACAGCAGCGCAACGAGGCAGAGCAACGGTACGCGCAGGCGCACGATTCCGTCTCTTGCGCGCCGGACGGCACGCGCGACGCCACTTGGGACCATGGGGTTCTCCGCAGGACAGCGATGAAGGAAGACCGGCGCGGCACCGCGCCGGCGCAGGGCCTGTCAGCTCAGCGAGGCGAAGGCGGGCCGGCCACCGCGCCGTGTCGTCGCAGGTAGGCGGCCACGGCCTCGCCATGCGCCTGGTTGAGCGGCGACCGCCAGCGATCCTCGTCCGCCCACACGCCGAGGCTGACATCGGCGCCCTGCTCGACCAGGTACCGCACGGCCGCCAGATGGCCCTCGCGCGCGGCGTTGATCAGCGGTGTCTCGTCGTAGCGCACCACCGCGTTCACGTCCGCGCCGGCCTCGACCAGGCGCCGCATCACCGGCAGGTGGCCCTGCATCGAGGCCACGATCAGCGGGTTGCCGTCGCGCAGTGCGGCGGCGTCGGGATCGGCACCGAGCCGGAGCAGCACGTCGACCATCGCCGGATCGCCGGCACGCGCCGCTTCGATCAGCGCGGTGCCCGACGCACCGGCGCCCGCAGCGCGGCCGTCGACGTCGGCGCCGCGCGCGATCCACCGTTCCACGGCGCCGACGTCGCCCGAGGCGGCCGCCGCGACCAGGCGTTCGATGCGCGCCCGATCGAAGGCGGCGGTCGGCGCCCGCGGGGTCGCCACCGCGGCGACAGCGGCGACCGAAAGCAGCAGACCGGCGGCGGCGGCCCGCGCTCCCCGTCGCCGCCGCGGATGCGCCTCGCGCCACGCCAGCAGCGCCTCGACCCGCCGCGCGAGCGCGCGCCGGCTTCCGTGCATGCCGGTGGACAGCGTCGCCGGCGGCGCGACGGCCCGCAGTTCCAGGCTGGCGACCAATGCATCGGCGCAGCGATGCCCGCTGCCGATCGCGTTGGCCGCGGCCTCGTCGCAGGCCATCTCGCGCGCCAGGTCGAGCCGGGCGCCCAGTCGCCGCAGCAGCGGGTTCCACCAGAACAGCGCCAGGCCGACACGCTGCAGCAGGAGCATCCACAGGTCGCCGCGCCGGATGTGCGCCAGTTCGTGCCGCAGCACGGCATGCAGCGCCTGCGCCGGCATCCGCTCGGCCAGTCCCACCGGCAACAGCACGCAGGGCGCGCGCAACCCCACCACCATCGGACCGGAGACCGCATCGCTCACGCGCACCGGCACCGTCAGCCAGGGGATCTCCCCGGCGCCCGTCCACGGCCACGCCCCGCGCCGCAGCCAGCGCGCCCGGTTCCATGCCGCGGCCACGCCGCGCAGCGACCAGCCCGCACCGGCGAGCCAGACCAGCGCCAGCCACGTCGCCAGACCGCCGCCGTCGGCTGCGCAGGGGCCGTCGTCGTGCGCATGTCCCGCGCGCGGCGCCACCGCTCCGGCAGGCGGCGCCGACGCCCCGGGGGGCGCGGCCTGTGCAACGACCGGTGGCGGCAACGTCGCAGCGTGCGGCCACGACGGCAGCCAGGCGGCCCCGGGCAGCAGCATCGCGCCGAAGAACAGGCAGGCCAGGATCCGGGCCCGCGACGCGGCACCCAGCGAAGGCAGGCACCACGCGGCCCAGGCCGCGGCCAGCAGCAGCGCCGACTGCCAGAGGTGCTGGAGTCCGAAGTGCAGGACGAGTCCGGTCCAGGCGCTCACGGCGACGCCTCCCGGTCCTGCGCGGCGTCGATGCGGCGGCGCAGCGCCGCGATCTCCTCGCTGTCCAGCCCGTGCTCGTCGATCAGGTGCTGCGCGAGGGCGTCCGGCGATCCATTGAAGAACTGCCGCAGCACCTGCTCCAGCGCCCGCGCCCGGGCCTTGGTCCGGCTGATGGTCGCGCGATAGACGAAGGCCCGTCCCTCCGTCCGATAGGCGACCATGCCCTTCTTCTCGAGCACCTTGAACAGCGTCAGCACGGTGGTGTAGGCCACGGGCCGCAATTCGGAAAGCTGGTCCGCGACCTCGCGCACCGAGGCCTCGCCACGCGCCCACAGCACTTCCAGGATCCGCCGCTCGGCATCGGTGGGGGTGGGCGTGGCCGTTCTGGGCATGGTTTCGACTAACGAATTAGTTGGACAGACGTTAGACCGCCCGCCGCGGGCTGTCAACTAAACGATTAGTTGATTTGCGGCGGGGCCTCCTGACGGGGATGGATCACGGAACCGGCCGCGGGCCGCGCCTTTCCGCGGGGACTTCCGTACCAAGCGCCCTTACCCCAGCCCCCTGTCGGGGACAAGTGACGTTCCCTCCCGCATTCAGGATAGGTTTCGACACGCGCACTTAACGTGCGCCCACCTTCCGGGGCCACCCCCGCCCGGAAACCGGTCCGGTCCGCGTTCGGCGGCCCGGTCCCGGGCGTAAAGCGCGCCGAAGAGCCGCTGCCCTTGTCGCGAATCCCTCGCGAGCGTCATGGCGCCGATGCCGGACGTGCCTATCGCCATGCCGGAATCCGTCGCGAACGCCGCTGCCCGCCGGGCACGACGCCGCCTCGCCCGGCGCAACGGAGCAAGGACCGAACATGCAATTGAGCTGGATCCTTTGGCTGGCGTCGATCCTTCCCCAGCCCGCCGCCGACTCGCTGTGCCTGAGCACCACCGTGTACCTGGAGGCCCGCAACCAGTCCGAACGCGGGCAGAAGGCCGTCGCCGAGGTGGCCCTGCGCCGCCAGGACAGCGGCCTGTGGGGCGAATCGATGTGCGAGGTGGTGACCGCGCGCCACCAGTTCGCGCCGACCATCGTGTCGCCGCGCACGCGGCTGCGCAACGTCGAGGCCTGGTCGCAGGCGGTGACGATCGCGCTGGAATCCGAGCGCAACTGGGCGCTGCCGCCGGGCGAGCGCACCGAGATCGTGCCGGGCGCCAGCCATTTCATGGCCCACGGCATCGCCAGCCCGACCTGGCGCAACGCCTACCAGGTGGCGCAGATCGGCGACCACACCTTCCTGCGCGTGCAGCGCCTGACCCCGCGCCAGCCCGCGATCGCGGCCGCCGGCGCCCGCGTCGCCGCCGGCGGCACCACGCGCGGCTGATCCCGCCGCGTCGGCGCGGCGGATCACGCCGATGCCCGCCCGGCGCGCGAGAATGCGCTCCCGATCCGAGGAGCGCCACCGATGAAGCTCTACTACACCCCGGGCACCTGCGCCCTGGCCGACCACATCGCCCTGGAATGGGCGGGGGCGCCCTACGAGACCCAGCGGGTCTCGCGCGAGGAACGGAAATCTGGGGCCTTCCTCCGCCTCAACCCGGCCGGCGCGGTGCCGGTGCTGGAGGAGGACGGCTGGGTGCTGACCCAGAACGCGGCGATCCTGGGCTACATCGCCGACCGCTTTCCGCGGGCCAGGCTCGCCGGCGTCTCCGCGCACGAGCGCGCGGAGACGCAGCGCTGGCTCTCCTTCGTCAACTCCGACGTGCATCCCGCCTTCCACCCCCTGTTCGGCTCGACCGCGTGGCTCGAGGACGACGCGCTGATCGCGCGCTCCCAGGAAGTCGCGAAGCGGAAGCTGCACGGACAGTTCGGGATCCTGGACCGCCAGCTGGCCGGCCGCGACTGGCTCACCGGCACGCGGTCGATCGCCGACCCGTATCTCTTCGTCACCCTGCGCTGGGCCCGCAAGACCGGCGTGGACCTGGACGGGCTGGACAACCTGGCCCGCTTCTTCGAGCGCATGCAGGCCGACACGGGCGTCTTGGCGGCGCTGGAGGCGGAGGAAGGCGGCCAGGGCTGAGCCCGCCTTCCGCGAAGAGGCCGCGCCGAGGCGCGGCCTGGCCGGGGCATGGACCGACGCGATCAGCCGCGGCGGTCGATCGGGACGAACGCCAGGTTCTCGGGGCCGGTGTAGTTCGCGCTGGGGCGGATGATCTTGCCGTCGATGCGCTGCTCGATCACGTGCGCGCTCCAGCCCGAGGTCCGCGCGATCACGAACAGCGGGGTGAACATCGCCGTCGGCACGCCCATCATGTGGTAGCTGACCGCGCTGAACCAGTCGAGGTTGGGGAACATCTTCTTGATGTCCCACATCACCGTCTCCAGGCGCTCGGCGATGTCGTACATCTTGGTGCTGCCCTGCTCCACCGACAGCTCGCGCGCGACCTCCTTGATGACCTGGTTGCGCGGGTCGCCGGTGGTGTAGACCGGGTGGCCGAAGCCGATCACCACTTCCTTGCGCTCCACCCGCGCGCGGATGTCGGCCTCCGCCTCGTCGGGCGTCTCGTAGCGCTTCTGCACCTCGAAGGCGACCTCGTTGGCGCCGCCGTGCTTGGGCCCGCGCAGCGCGCCGATCGCGCCGGCGATGCAGGAATGCAGGTCGCTGCCGGTGCCGGCGATGACGCGCGCGGTGAAGGTGGAGGCGTTGAACTCGTGCTCGGCGTAGAGGATCAGCGAGGTGTGCATCGCGCGCACCCAGCTCTCGCGCGGGGCATGGCCGTGCAGCAGGTGCAGGAAGTGGCCGCCGATCGAATCGTCGCCGGTCTCCACCTCGATCCGCTTGCCGTTGTGGCTGAAGTGGTACCAGTACAGCAGCATCGAGCCGAGCGAGGCCATCAGCTTGTCGGCGATGTCGCGCGCGCCCGGGTGGTTGTGGTCGTCCTTCTCCGGCTGCAGGCAGCCCAGCGCGGACACGCCGGTGCGCATGACGTCCATCGGGTGCGCCGACGGCGGCAGCTGCTCGAGCGCCGCCTTGACCCCGGCGGGCACCCCGCGCAGCGACTTCAGCCTGGCCTTGTAGCCGCGCAGCTCGGCCTCGGTGGGCAGCTTGCCGTGCACGAGCAGGTAGGCGATCTCCTCGAACTCGCTGGTGGTGGCGATGTCGAGGATGTCGTAGCCGCGGTAGTGCAGGTCGTTGCCGCTGCGGCCGACCGTGCACAGCGCGGTGTTGCCGGCCGCGGTGCCGGACAGGGCCACGGATTTCTTCGGCTTGAAGCCGGGCGCGGCCGCGTTGGACGCGTTGGATTCGCTCATGGTGTCCTCCCGTTCGGATCGTGTTGCGATGGTGTCATTGGCGGCCCGCGAACAGCGCATCCAGCTTCTGCTCGAAGGCGTGGTAGCCGATGCGCTCGTACAGCTCCTCGCGGGTCTGCATGGCGCCCAGCACCTCGCGCTGGGTGCCGTCGCGGCGCACCGCCTCGTAGACGGCCTCGGCGGCCTTGTTGGCGGCGCGGAAGGCCGACAGCGGGAACAGCTGGATCGCCACGCCCGCCTGCGCCAGCTCGTCGCGGGTGAACAGCGGCGTGGCGCCGAACTCGGTGATGTTGGCCAGCACCGGCACCTGCACCGCGTCGGCGAAGCGGCGGTAGGTGTCCAGGTCGCGCGCGGCCTCGGCGAAGATGCCGTCGGCGCCGGCCTCCACGCAGGCCAGCGCGCGCTCGATGGCCGCGTCCACGCCCTCCACCGCGATGGCGTCGGTGCGGGCGATCAGGAAGAAGTCGGGATCGGTGCGGGCGTCGGCGGCCGCCTTGACCCGGTCGGCCATCTCGCCCTGCGACACGATCTCCTTGCCCGGCCGGTGGCCGCAGCGCTTGGCGCCCACCTGGTCCTCGAGATGGCAGGCGGCGGCGCCGGCCTTGATCAGCGACTTGACCGTGCGCTCGATGTTGAACGCGCTGGGCCCGAAGCCGGTGTCGATGTCGACCAGCAGCGGCAGGTCGCAGACGTCGGTGATGCGGCGCACGTCGATCAGCACGTCCTCGAGGGTGTTGATCCCGAGGTCCGGCAGTCCCAGCGAGCCGGCCGCCACGCCGCCGCCGGACAGGTAGATCGCGCGGAAGCCGGCGCGGCGCGCGAGCAGGGCGTGGTTGGCGTTGATCGCGCCGATCACCTGCAGCGGCGATTCCTCGGCGAGGGCGGCGCGGAACTTCGCGCCCGGGGACGCGGGGACGCCGGTGGACGGCAGGCTCATCGATGGCTCCTGGACGGGGCGGCGGCGCGCGGGCCGACAATCTGGCACCGCCGGACCGGTTGATCAATCTTGATCGGATCGATCAATCTGTCGGCATGAGCGCCGACGCCGACCTCCTCACCGCCCGCCAGGCCTGCGCCCTGCTGGGGATCAGCCGGGCGACGCTGTACGCCTACGTCAGCCGCGGCCTGCTGCGCTCGCGGCCCGGCGCCGACCACCGCAGCCGCGGCTACCTGCGCCAGGACGTGGAACGGCTGGCCCAGCGCCAGCGCAGCGGCCGCGGGGCGGCGCGCGGCGCCGCGCAGAGCCTGGACCGCGGGCTGCCGGTGCTGGAGACGCGCATCTCGCTGATCCGGCCCGACAGCCCCTACTACCGCGGCCGTTCGGCGGTCGCGGCGGTACGCGCCGGGGCTACGCTGGAGGACGCCGCGCGCCTGCTGTGGGACTGCGGCGCCGACGACCCCTTCGCCCGCCTGCCCGCCGCCGCCTGGCCGCCGCGGGTCGCGGCGCTGGCGCGCGATGCGGCGCTGCCGCCGCTGGCGCGCGCCATGGCCGCGCTGCCGCTGCTGGCGCTGGACGCGCCGCGCTCGTTCAGCACCGCCGCGCGCGCCCGCCACGAGACCGCCGCCGGCCTGCTGCGCCAGACCGCCGCGCTGCTGGTGGCGGCCGCGCCCTCGCCGGAGCCGGTGCACCGGCAGCTGGCCGGTGCCTGGCGCCCCGGCGACGCCGCCTTCGCCGACCTGGTGCGCGCGGCGCTGGTGCTGTGCGCCGACCACGAGCTCAACGTCTCCGCCTTCGCCGCGCGCGTGGTCGCCTCCACCGGCGCGCACCTGCACGCCACCGCCTGCGCCGGCCTGGCCGCGCTGTCGGGACCCCGCCACGGCGGCGCCACCGCGCGCGCCTACGCGCTGATCGCGGAGGCGCGCGCTGGCGACGCGCGGACCGCGATCGCCGAGCGCTGGCGGCGCGGCGACGACCTGCCCGGCTTCGGCCACGCGCTGTACCCGGAAGGCGACCCGCGCGCGGCCGAGCTGCTGGCGCGGCTGCGCGCGGCGCGCGCCGGCGACCCCGTGCTGGCGGAACTCGAGGCGATCGTCGCCGCCGCCGAGGAGGTCGGCGGCGAGCGCCCGAACATCGACTTCATGCTGGCCGCGATCTGCCACGCCCATGCGCTGCCGGCACCGCCGGCGCTGGTGCTGTTCGCTGCCGGCCGGCTCACCGGCTGGCTGGCGCACGCGCTGGAGCAGCAGGCGATGGGCCGGCTGATCCGGCCGCGCGCGCGCTACACCGGGGTCGCCCCCGGCGAGGCGGCGCCGGAAGACCCGTAGGCGCGCGCTCGCGCGCGCCTACGGATTGCCCAGCGCGCGCTTCACTTCCTCCAGCGCGCCGGGATCGTCCAGCGTCGACAGGTCGCCCGGGTCCTGGCCCTGGGCGAGCGCCTGCAGCGAGCGCCGCAGCAGCTTGCCCGAGCGCGTCTTCGGCAGCGCGCCCACCACGTACACGCGCGACGGCCGCGCCACCGCGCCGAGCGAGGCGTCCACCGCGCGCTGCATGTCGCGCGCGGCCTGCTCGCGCGCGGCGGCGTCGGCCTTGGGATCGCGCAGGGTGGCGAACACGATCGGCACCTGGCCCTTCAGCTCGTCGGCCACGCCGATCACCGCGGCCTCGGCGACCGCCGGGCACGACGACACCGCCTCCTCGATCTCGCGCGTGCCCAGGCGGTGGCCGGCGACGTTGATGACGTCGTCGGTGCGGCCGAGGATGAAGGTGTAGCCGTCCTCGTCGCGCACCGCCCAGTCCAGCGAGCTGTAGAGCAGTTCGTCGAAGTGCGAGAAGTAGCTATCGAGGAAGCGCCGGTCGTCGCGCCAGACCGTGGTCATGCAGCCCGGCGGCAGCGGCGGCTCGATCACCAGCACGCCCTTCTCGTTCGGGCCCACGGTCTCGCCGCTGCCCTCGCGGACCACCTTCATGCGGTAGCCCAGGTTGGGGAAGCCGGGCGAGCCGAACCGCACCGGCTTCATGTCCAGGCCCGGCATCAGCGTCAGCGCCGGCCAGCCGGTCTCGGTCTGCCAGTAGTTGTCGATCACCGGCTTGCCGAGCGCCTCGGTGATCCACTGCGCGGTCGGCTCGTCCAGCGGTTCGCCGGCGAGGAAGAGGTAGCGCAGCTTCGACAGGTCGCGTTCGCGCAGGTAGGCCGCGTCGTGCTTCTTCAGCACGCGGATCGCGGTGGGCGAGGAGAACATCGTGCGCACGCCGTAGCGCTCGCACAGCGACCACCAGATGCCCGGGTCGGGATTCACCGGCAGCCCTTCGTACAGCAGCGAGGTGCAGCCGCCGATCAGCGGCCCGTAGACGTTGTAGGAGTGGCCCACGGCCCAGCCGACGTCCGAGGTGGAGAACATGACCTCGCCCGGCGCGCAGTCGAAGATCGTGCGCATCGACTGCGCCATCGCCACCGCGTAGCCGCCGACGTCGCGCTGCACGCCCTTGGGCCGGCCGGTGGTGCCGGAGGTGTAGAGCAGGTAGCTGGGCTCGTTGGACTCCAGCCAGGCCACCGGCACTTCGGCGTCGCCGAGCTGCGCGCGCAGTTCGGCGTAGTCGACGTCGCGACCGGCCACCCGCGGCTGCGCGGGATCGAGGCCGCGCGAGACGATCAGCACGTGCGGCGGCGGCGACTGCGCCCGTGCGCAGGCCTCGTCGACCAGCGGCTTGTAGGGGATGATCCTGCCGCTGCGGCTGCCGGCATCGGCGCAGACCAGCAGCTTCGGCTCGGCATCGTCGATGCGCAGCGCGAGGTTGTGGGCGGCGAAGCCGCCGAACACGACCGAGTGGATCGCGCCGATCCGCGCGCAGGCCAGCATCGCGAACACGGCCTCGGCCATGTTCGGCATGTAGATCACCACGCGGTCGCCGCGGCCCACGTCCAGCCGCAGCAGCGCCGCGGCGAAGGCGTTGACCTCGCGGTGCAGCTCGCGGTAGGTGACCTCGCGCGCCACGCCGGTCTCGGTGGAGACGGCCGCCAGCGCGAGCTGGTCGCCGCGCGCCTCCAGGTGGCGGTCGACGGCGTTGTAGCAGAGGTTGGTCTGGCCGCCGGCGAACCACTTGCGGAACGGCGGGTCGGCGTCGTCGAGGATCCGGTCGGGCGGCCGGTGCCAGTGGATGGCCCTGGCCTCCTCCGCCCAGAACGCCTCCGGCTGCTCGATCGAGCGGCGGTAGACCTCTTCGTAGGAACTCATGCGGCGCCCTCCCAGGAAACCGCGTTCGAGCATAGCGCCGCGTCCCGTGCACGCGCCTGCGACCTTGGTCGTACCCCGGGAAAACGGAAAGAGGATGGAACGCGCTCTCTTTCCGAACACATCGAGCCCCCGGATGAAGAGCCCCCCTTGAGTCAAGGGGGGCGCGCCGAAGGCGCGGGGGTTGTGGAAGGCGATTCCGCTGGGGCCCGCGGTTCGCTGCGCGAACCGTGGGGCTTTCGTGCGGAGCGCGAAAGCTATCCCAGCAGGTGCGCCACGCCGCCGCGCTCTTCCTCCAGCTCGGCCAGGGTCTTGTCGATCGCCTTCTGGCTGAAGTCGTCGATCGGCAGGTCCTGGACGATCGTGTACTCGCCGTTCTCGGTGGTCACCGGGAAACCGAAGATCACGTCCTCGGGTATGCCGTAGGAACCGTCGGACGGGATGCCCATCGTGACCCACTTGCCGCCGCTGCCCAGCACCCAGTCGCGGACGTGGTCGATCGCGGCATTGGCGGCCGAGGCGGCCGACGACAGGCCGCGCGCCTCGATGATCGCCGCGCCGCGCTTGCCGACCTGCGGGATGAAGGTGTCGGCGTTCCACGGGTCGTCGCCGATCCTGTCCTTCAGCGACGCGCCGCCCACCGTCGCGAAGCGGTAGTCGGGGTACATGGTCGGGCTGTGGTTGCCCCAGACGATCAGCTTCTCGATGTCGCCCACGGCCACCTCGGCCTTCTTCGACAGCTGGCTCAGCGCGCGGTTGTGGTCCAGGCGCAGCATGGCGGTGAAGTTCTTCGCCGGCAGGTCGGGGGCGGACTTCATCGCGATGTAGGCGTTGGTGTTGGCGGGGTTGCCGACCACCAGCACCTTGACGTCGCGGCTGGCGACCTTGTTCAGCGCCGCGCCCTGGGCGGTGAAGATCTTGGCGTTCTCCAGCAGCAGGTCCTTGCGCTCCATGCCCGGGCCGCGCGGGCGGGCGCCGACCAGCAGGGCGATGTCGGCGTCCTTGAACGCGACTTCCGGGTCGTCGGTGCCGATCACGCCGGCCAGCAGCGGGAACGCGCAGTCCTCCAGCTCCATGATCACGCCCTTCAGCGCGGCCTGGGCCTTGTCCATCGGCAGCTCCAGCAGCTGCAGCACGACCGGCTGGTCCTTGCCCAGCATCTCGCCCGAGGCGATGCGGAACAGCAGGGCGTAGCCGATCTGGCCGGCGGCACCGGTGACGGCGACTCGGACGGGGGTCTTCATTCGGTGGATCCTCTCGTTGCTGGGTGGGGAACGGCGCGCGCGTTCAGTAGACGCGGTAGCCGAGCGGGGTCAGCCGGCGGTCGAGCGCGGCGGTGTCGTAGCCGCGCACCACGTCCTGGCCGATGACGGTCACCGGCACCCCGCGGGCGCCCAGCGCCCGCATGGCGCGGTCGCCGTCGGGGGTGTCGATGTCGAGCACGCGGTAGCGCACGCCGGCGCGCTCGAAGTCCTGCTGCTGCTTGCGGCAGTAGCCGCACCAGTCGGCCGCCAGCATCACGATGCGGTCGTCGCCGGTGGCGGCGCGGGGGTCGTCGGGATGCAGTTCGGGGGCCGCCTCGCCCCGGAAGTGGAACCAGGCGCCAGCGGCGCAGAGCGTCAGCAGGATCAGCGCCCGGCGCACGGCTCAGGCCCGGGCGGGGACGGCGCCGGCCGCACGGATGCGGGCGCGGGACGCGATCGGTGGACGGGATGGGCGCATCGACGCTCGTGCTGGGTCCGGTCGGGCTCCGGCGGCGGCCGCGCGGAGCCGGCGATTCTAGCACCCGGCCCGCGCGTCGCCAGGACCGCCGGTGCGCGGGCCGGGGCGGTCCTCAGGCCGCCAGGACCTTGT
Source organism: Alterluteimonas quercicellularis (assembly GCF_021191635.1). GTDB lineage: Bacteria > Pseudomonadota > Gammaproteobacteria > Xanthomonadales > Xanthomonadaceae > Luteimonas > Luteimonas quercicellularis. The sequence goes on along the minus strand of NZ_JAIWPR010000012.1, from coordinate 9,053 downwards.
TCCACTCCGCCACGCGGTCGGCCTTGGCGGCCAGCGCGGCGTCGGCATCGCCCTCGATCTTCACCGACTTGATCGCATCGCCCTGCTTGACCGCGTCCACCACCTCCAGGCCCTCGGTCACCTTGCCGAAGACGGTGTGCTTGCCGTCCAGCCAGTCGGTCTTGATGTGGGTGATGAAGAACTGGCTGCCGTTGGTGTCCGGGCCCGCGTTGGCCATCGACAGCACCCCGCGCTCGTGCCGGACGCCGTTGGCGGTCTCGTCCTCGAAGCGGTAGCCGGGGCCGCCGCGGCCGGAGCCCTCGGGGCAGCCGCCCTGGATCATGAAGTCGGGGATGACGCGGTGGAAGCTCAGCCCGTCGTAGAACCCGCGCCTGGCCAGGTTGACGAAGTTGGCCACCGTCAGCGGGGCCTTGTCGGGCAGGAGCTCGACCCGGATCTGGCCACGGTCGGTATCGAAAACGGCGTTCAGGGACATGCGGGGGTGCCTCGGGGGTCGGGAGAAGGGGACCACATGCGGCCGGCGGCCGCCGGAATCAACCGCCGGCCCGCCGACGCCCGCATTGCGGCGGCGCAGCACGCTATAATAGCCGGCTTCCTCCACCACACTTTTCGCGCCCCTGCCCCTCCCGCACCGGCGCGCACTCGCCATGTCCATCGAACGCCTGCGCAACATCGCCATCGTCGCCCATGTCGACCACGGCAAGACCACCCTCGTCGACCAGCTGCTCAAGCAGTCCGGCACCCTCAGCGAGCGCGCCGTCGTCCCCGACCGGGTGATGGACAGCAACGACCTCGAGAAGGAGCGCGGGATCACGATCCTGTCGAAGAACACCGCGATCCGCTGGACCGACCCGGCCGGCGAGACCTGGCGCATCAACATCGTCGACACCCCCGGCCACGCCGACTTCGGCGGCGAGGTCGAGCGCGTGCTGTCGATGGTGGACTCGGTGCTGATCCTGGTCGACGCGATGGACGGCCCGATGCCGCAGACGCGCTTCGTCACCCAGAAGGCCTTCGCGATGGGCTTCAAGCCGATCGTGGTGGTGAACAAGGTCGACCGGCCGGGCGCGCGCCCGAGCTGGGTGCTCGACCAGACCTTCGACCTGTTCGACCGCCTGGGCGCCAACGACGACCAGCTCGACTTCCACACCGTCTACGCCTCCGGCCTGCAGGGCTACGCCGGCCTCACCGAGGACGTGCGGCAGGGCGACATGACGCCGCTGTTCCAGGCCATCACCCAGCACGTGCCGGCGCCGCCGGTCGATCCGGACGGCCCGTTCCAGATGCGCGTGACCTCGCTGGACTACAACAGCTACGTCGGCATCATCGGCGTGGGCCGCATCCAGCGCGGCAAGGTGAAGACCAACCAGCAGGTCACGGTGATCGACCGCGAGGGCAAGACCCGCAGCGCCAAGGTGCTGCAGGTGCTGGGCTTCATGGGCCTGGAGCGGGTCGAGGTGCCGCAGGCGCAGGCCGGCGACATCATCGCCTTCTCCGGCATCGAGAACATCGGCATCTCCGACACCCTCTGCGACCCGGCCGCGGTCGAGCAGCTGCCGGTGCTGGCGGTCGACGAGCCGACGATCTCGATGACCTTCCAGGTCAACGACTCGCCGTTCGCCGGCGTCAAGGAGCGCTCGGGCGGCAAGTTCCTGACCTCGCGCCAGCTGCGCGACCGCCTGACCCGCGAAACCCAGCACAACGTCGCGCTCAAGGTCGAGGACACCGCCGACGCCGACAAGTTCAAGGTCTCCGGCCGCGGCGAGCTGCACCTGTCGATCCTGATCGAGACGATGCGCCGGGAAGGCTACGAGCTGGCCGTGTCGCGCCCGGAGGTGATCGTGCGCGAGATCGACGGCGTGCTGCAGGAGCCCTACGAGTCGCTGGTCGTCGACCTGGAAGAGCAGTTCCAGGGCGGCGTGATGGGCCGCCTGGGCGAGCGCAAGGCGATCCTGCAGAACATGGAGCCCGACGGCAAGGGCCGCGTGCGGCTGGAGTTCATGATTCCCGCGCGCGGGCTGATCGGCTTCCAGACCGAGTTCCGCACCCTGACCGCCGGCACCGGCCTGCTGTTCCACGTGTTCGACCACTACGGCCCCAAGGCCGAGGGCGACATCGGCCAGCGCATCAACGGCGTGCTGATCTCCAACGGCACCGGCTCGTCGCCGGCCTACGCGCAGATCGCGATGCAGGAGCGCGGCCGGCTGTTCATCGAGCCGGGCGAGGAGATCTACGAGGGCCAGATCGTCGGCATCAACGCCAAGGACAACGACCTCACCGTCAACGCCCTGCGCGGCAAGCAGCTCACCAACTTCCGCGCCGCCGGCAAGGACCAGGACGAGGGCCTGATCCCGCCGATCAAGCTGTCGCTGGAGCAGGCGCTGGAGTTCATCGACGACGACGAGCTGGTCGAGGTGACCCCCCGGCAGATCCGCCTGCGCAAGAAGCTGCGCACCGAGACCGACCGCAAGCGCGCCAGCCGCGCCGCCTGAGCCTGGCCCCGCGGTGAGCGTCTTCGTCGCCTGGATGCCGGACGAGGAGGCGCTCGACGCGCTGGAGGCCCTGTGCGCGGCGCTGCCCGCCGCGCTGCCGGCGGCGCGCGGCCTGGCCTGGCGCCGTCGCGCGCAGTTCCACATGACCCTGCGCTTCCTGGCCGAGGGCCTGCCGGACGACCCGGCGCCGCTGCTGGCCGCCCTGAGCGACGTGGCCGCGCAGCGGCCCCGCCTGTCCCTGCGCTTCGACCGCATCGAGGCCTGGCCGGGCGCGCGGGTGCTGGTCGCGCGCACCGCGCCGGACGACGCCCTGGCCGGCCTGTTCGCCGCGCTGGAGCGCACGGCCGTGGCCTGCGGCCACGCGCCGGAACCGCGCACGCCGGCCCCGCACGTCACCCTCGCCTACGCCGAGCGCGGCGACCGCCTGGACGCGCTCTCCACCCCCGGCCCCGGCATGCTGCCCCTGCCCTTCGACGCCTGCCTCGGCAGCCTGTCGCTGGCGCGCACCGCCCCCGGCCGCTACGACGTCCTGCAGTGGTGGCCGCTGCGCGACGCCGCCGGCGACGCGACGCCGCAACCGCGCCTGGAGTGATCACCATGCACGCCCTGCCCTCCGCCGCCCGGACCGACGACGACGCGCCGCGCCGGGCGCAGCTGCGCGCGGTGGCGGTGTTCGAAGCGGCCAAGGGCGCGGTCGCGCTGCTGACCGCCGGCGGCCTCGGCTGGCTGGGCGCGCCGCAGCTGCAGCGGCTGGTCGAATCCGCCGCCGCCCGCCTCGGCGCGCCGCTCGACGGCAGCCGGGTCGCCTGGGTCGAGCGCGCGCTCAGCCCCGGCACGCTGCACCTGCTGCTGGCCGTGCTGGCGGTCTACGCGGCGATGCGCTTCGTCGAGGCCTGGGGCCTGTGGCGCGCGCGCCGCTGGGCGTCGTGGCTGGGCTGCGTCGGCGCCGCGCTCTACCTGCCGTTCGAGATCGCCGAGCTGTGGCGGCACCCCGGCTGGCTGCCCGCGCTGGTGCTGGCGATCAACCTCGCCATCGTCTGGGTACTGGGCCGCGACCTGGCCCGGCGCCCGTAGGAACGCGCTCGCGCGCGAATGGGCAAGGTGCCACCGGACCGACGCCACAAGAAGAACGCGTCCCCACGCGCGGACGCAGGTGAACAGCGGCCGGCACCGCTTCTTCCGGCGTCCGCAAAATAGAGCATCCGCGCGCGAGCGCGCTCCTGCGGCGCCGGCTACGACGACGCGGGCTCGGGCGATTCGCGGCGCCCCGGCCGGTCCTCCGGCGCGCGCAGCGCCAGGGCGCCCTCCAGCGTGGTGCGCGCGCGCGGCAGCGCCTGCGGGTGCTCGCGGCGCAGGAACTCCAGCATGCCCTCGCGCACCGCCGCGCGCAGGTCGTAGTCGTCGCCCGAGTTGCGCGCGCTGACCAGCAGCCGCACCTTCATCGCCTCGGCGGTGATGTCCTCCACGTGCACCACGCACACGCGCCCGTCCCAGCGCCGGTCGGACTCGCAGATCCGGCGCAGCTCCGCGCGCACCGCCTCCAGCGGCGCGCCGTGGTCCAGCCACAGGTAGACCGGGCCCAGGATCTCGGCGCTGCGCCGGGTCCAGTTCTGGAACGGGTTCTCGATGAACCACTGCAGGGGCACCACCAGCCGCCGCTGGTCCCAGATCGCGACGACCACGTAGGCGCTGGTGATCTCCTCGATCCGACCCCACTCGCCGTCCACGATCACCACGTCGTCGAGCCGGATCGGCTGGGTGATGGCGATCTGCAGCCCGGCGATCAGGTTGCCGAACACCGGCTTGGCGGCGAAGCCGGCGACCACGCCGACCAGGCCCGCCGAGGCCAGCAGGGTGGCGCCGACCTGGCGGATCGCCGGGAAGGTCATCAGCACGATCGACAGGCCGATCAGGAAGATGCCGACCTGGATCGCGCGGCCGATCACCCGCGTCTGCGTCTGCACCCGCCGCGCATGCAGGTTGTCGGCCACGTCGACCGGGTTGCGCGCCACGATGCGCGCCTCCAGCGCCCCCACCGCGCGCATGAAGGCCCAGGTGAGGCAGGCCAGCCCGCCCACGCCCAGCAGGTGCTGGATGCGCGCGATCCAGACCGGCGGCAGCGGCGTGGCGTTGACCGCCAGGCCGAGGAAGAACAGCGGCAGCGCGACCGCCGCAGGCACCGCGACCGCGGCGATCATCAGCGCCCAGGCGCGGCCGCCGGCACGGGAGCGGGCGCGCCGCGCGGCCAGCAGCACCAGGCGCCGCACGGCGAATCCGATCAGCAGGGCGACCGCGAGCGGCCAGGCGGTGGCGGAGACCAGGGTCCAGTCGATGGGCGGCATGCAGGAGTTCCGTGGGTGCGGGCTCCTGTCCCATGCTGCAGCGCAGCGCGTTCACGCGCGGTGGAGAAGGCGTCGCCGCGAGTCCGGTGCCTGCCGAACCCGCGCCCGCGGGTCGGTCGCTTGCGCGATCGGTCCGCGGGCGGCCCGCCGCGGCACCCTCAGCGGGCGATCGCCTTGGGCAGCGAGGCCTGCTTGCGCACGATCGCCATCGCGATCTCCAGCGCCTGCTCGTAGTTCAGGCGCGGGTCCACGGTCGAACGGTAGGCGCGCCCGAGGTCGACCTCGGTCAGGTCGCGGGCGCCGCCGATGCACTCGGTCACGTCCTCGCCGGTCAGCTCCAGGTGCACGCCGCCCAGGCGGGTGCCGGCCGCGGCGTGCAGGTCGAAGGCCTGTTCCACCTCGCTGCGGATGCGGTCGAAGCGCCGCGTCTTGTAGCCGTTGCGGGTGGACTCGGTGTTGCCGTGCATGGCGTCGCAGATCCACAGCACGCGGCGGCCGTCGCGCCGCACCGCCTCCAGCAGCGGCGGCAGCTTCTCGGCGATCTGCGCCTCGCCCATGCGGTGGATCAGGCCCAGGCGGCCCGGCTCGTCCTCGGGGTTGAGCACGTCGATCAGGCGCAGCAGCTGGTCGGGCGTGACCGAGGGCCCGATCTTGACCGCCACCGGGTTGCGGATGCCGCGGAAGTACTCCACGTGCGCGCCGTCGAGCGCGGCGGTGCGCATGCCGATCCAGGGGAAGTGGGTGCTGAGGTTGAACCAGCCCCACTGCCGCGGCACCTGGCGGGTGAACGCCTCCTCGTAGGGCAGCAGCAGCGCCTCGTGCGAGGTGAAGAAGTCGACGCGGTTGAGGTTGTAGACCTCGGTGCCGGACAGCGTCTCCATGAAGCGCACCGCGTCGCCCAGGTTGGCGACCATGCGGTGGTACTCCTCGGCCAGCGGCGAGTGGCCCATCCAGCCGAGGTTCCAGTACTCGGGGTGGTGCAGGTCGGCGAAGCCGCCGTCGATCAGCGAGCGGGTGAAGTTCATCGTCATCGCCGAGCGCGCGTGCGCCTTGATCATCCGCCGCGGGTCCGGCGTGCGCGCATGCTCGGTGAACTCCGGGCCGTTGATCACGTCGCCGCGGTAGCTCGGCAGGGTGACGTCGCCGCGGGTCTCGGTGTCGGCCGAGCGCGGCTTGGCGTACTGGCCGGCGAAGCGCCCCACCCGCACCACCGGCAGGCGCAGCCCGTGCACCAGCACCAGGCTCATCTGCAGCAGCACCTTGAGCCGGTTGGAGATGACGTCGGAGTGGCAGTCGGCGAAGTTCTCGGCGCAGTCGCCGCCCTGCAGCAGGAAGCGCTTGCCTTCCTGGGCCTCGGCCAGCTGCTGCTTGAGCGAGAGGATCTCCCACGAGGTGACCAGCGGCGGCAGCGCCTGCAGCTCCGCCTGCGCGGCGGCCAGGGCCTCGGCGTCGGGGTAGGCGGGCAGCTGCAGCGCGGGGCGCGCGCGCCAGCTGTCCGGCTGCCAGTCGGGCGGCAGGTGGACGGGCATCAGGCTGCGCTCGCGCTGCGGCATGGAGGCGTTCCTCGTTCCCGGGGGGCGGGAAGGACGGCCATCATGCCAGAGCGCTGCGACGCGTCAATTTCGCCTGCAACGATCGCCGCACCGCGGGTTCAGCGGCCGGCCGGCGCCCGCGGGCGGGCGAACGCGGCATGCAGCGCCCAGGCCGCCAGCAGGACGAACCAGAGCAGGCTCCAGGCCGGCATCGACAGGCCGAGGAAGGTCCAGTCCACCAGGCCGCAGTCGCCGCTGCCGCTCATCACCCGCCGGATCAGGCTGGTGGTGGACAGCGTCTCGCGCAGGAACTCGTAGGGCGGCCCGCAGGCCGGCATCTCCGGCGGGTTGAGCTGCAGCCAGGTATGCCGGCCGGCGATCGCCATGCCCACCCCGGCGGCGACCAGCGCGAGCACGCCCCAGACCCGGCGCCCCGGCGGCCGCTTCGGCGCGTGCAGCCCGCCCGCCAGCAGCACCACCCCGAGGCCGGCGAAGGCGAAGCGCTGGAAGATGCACAGCGGGCAAGGCTCCAGGCCCCACTGCAGCTGGCTGTAGATCGCGAAGCCGATCAGCGCGAAGCAGATCGCCGCACCGGCGAGGAAACGGGCCCGGAACGACCAGGCGAAGGGGTTCATGCGCATTGCGGGCCTGTAAGGGCGGGCGCGGCGCGCGAAGGCGCGGGTGCCGCGGAACGGTCAGCAACATAGCAAAAAGCGCGCGGGCCGGACACGTCGCCCAAGGGCGGGCCGCCACGCCACGGGCGCCGAAACGAAGAACCCCGGCGCGGGGCCGGGGTTCCTGGCGTGCCTGCCGCGGCGCGGCGGGCTCAGTCCTCGTCGGCCTCGGCCTCGACCTGCGGGCGGTCGACCAGCTCGACGTAGGCCATCGGCGCGTTGTCGCCGGCGCGGAAGCCGCACTTGAGGATGCGCAGGTAGCCGCCCGGGCGGGCCTGGTAGCGCGGGCCCAGCTCGACGAACAGCTTGCCCACCGCTTCCTTGTCGCGCAGGCGCGCGAAGGCGAGGCGGCGGTTGGCCACGCCGTCGGTCTTGGCCAGGGTGATCAGCGGCTCGGCGACCCGGCGCAGTTCCTTGGCCTTGGGCAGGGTGGTCTTGATGAGCTCGTGCTTGAACAGCGACGCGGCCATGTTCTTGAACATCGCCTCGCGGTGCGCGCTGGTGCGGTTGAACTTGCGGCCGGCTTTCTGGTGGCGCATGGCGTGGATCCTTCAGATGGGAATGTTGGGACTGTGGACTGCGTTGTCGCCATCCTGGCGCTGGAGCTTGGACTGCGGATGGTCCTTGCCGGCATCCGTCGCCGGCGGTCGCCGCGGGCCTTTGGCCCATCTGGCGTGGTGGTGCTGTTGCTTTCGTACTGGGGCCAAAGGCACAGCACGATCATTTCTTCGTTGCCATCCATGGCGATACTGCGCGGACTCCGGAGAGTCCTGCCCGGCCATCCATGGCCGGGGGCTTCTATTTGAATCCCCGCACAGGGATGTGCGGGCTCTTGCGAGGGACTCGCGTAATCCTCACCCCAGCATGCCGTGCGCGGAGACGCCGGCCGGCGGCCAGTTCTCCAGCTTCATGCCGAGCGACAGGCCGCGCTGCGCCAGGACTTCCTTGATCTCGGTCAGCGACTTCTTGCCGAGGTTCGGGGTCTTGAGCAGCTCGACTTCGGTCTTCTGGATCAGGTCGCCGATGTAGTAGATGCTCTCGGCCTTCAGGCAGTTGGCCGAACGCACCGTCAGCTCCAGGTCGTCGATCGGGCGCAGCAGCAGCGGGTCGACGCCCGCGGTCTGCTGCTTCGCCGCGCCGCGGTCGCGGTTGGTGAAGTCGCCGAACACCGACAGCTGGTCGGTGAGGATGTCGGCGGCGGTCCGCACGGCCTCTTCGGCGTCGATCGTGCCGTTGGTCTCGATGTCCAGCACCAGCTTGTCGAGGTCGGTGCGCTGCTCGACGCGGGCGGCCTCGACCTCGTAGGCGACGCGGCGCACCGGCGAGAATGACGCGTCCAGCATCAGGCGGCCGATCGCGCGCGTCTCCTCGTCGGGACGGCGGCGGGCGGCGGCCGGCTGGTAGCCGAAGCCGCGCTCGATCTTCAGGCGCATGTTGATCGACGCATCCTTGGTCAGGTGGCAGATCACGTGCTCGCCGTTGAGGATCTCGACGTTGTGGTCGGTCTTGATGTCGGCGGCGGTGACGACGCCCGGGCCGGACTTCGACAGCGACAGCGTGGAGCTCTCGCCGGTGCCCATGCGGATGGCGACGTCCTTGAGGTTGAGCAGCACTTCCAGCACGTCTTCCTGCAGCCCCTCGATCGCGCTGTACTCGTGCAGCACGCCGTCGATCTCGACCTCGGTGATGGCGAAGCCGGGGATCGAGGACAGCAGCACGCGGCGCAGCGCGTTGCCGAGCGTATGGCCGTAGCCCCGCTCCAGCGGCTCGATCACGACCTTGGCACGGTTGCCGGTGAGGCGCTCGATCTGCGGAGCGCGCGGACGCAGGACCTGGTTGGCAGTAACCGTCATGTTTGTGGCATCTCCTGCAATGAACCACCGGGCGGGGGCCTGCGGCGGGTTTCGCTTTCGCTTTTTTGGGCCCCCTTCTCGCAAAGGGGGCGGGGGGGGGGGGGGGGGCCCGGGGGGGGGGGGGGGGGGGGGCGCCCCCCCCGCCCCCCCCCCCCCGCCG
>NZ_JAIWPR010000011.1 GCF_021191635.1 Alterluteimonas quercicellularis | reverse complement strand
GGGGGGCCTGCGGCGGGTTTGGCTTTCGATTTTTGGGCCCCCCTTCTCGCAATGGGGGGGGCCGTTGCGCGGCGCGCATCGGCCGGGGGATCGGGTATCGCGCCGCTCCGGAAGCCTGGCCCCGGAAGCGGCAGCGGCCCTTACTTCGAGTACAGCTCGACGATCAGCGCCTCGTTGATGTCCGCGGGCAGGTCGCTGCGCTCGGGCACCGCCTTGAACACGCCGGCGAACTTGTTCGCGTCGACCTCCACCCAGCCGGGGGAGAGATCCATCTGCGACGAGACCTCCAGCGCCTCCTTGACCCGGAGCTGCTTCTGGGCGCGCTCGGACAGGGCGATCGCGTCGCCGGCCTTGACCTGGTAGGACGGCAGGTTGACCGGCTTGCCGTTCACGGTGATGCCGCGGTGCGACACCAGCTGGCGGGCGGCCGGGCGGGTCACCGCGAAGCCCATGCGGTAGACCACGTTGTCCAGGCGGGTTTCCAGCAGCTGCAGCAGGTTCTCGCCGGTGTTGCCCTTCTTGGTCGAGGCCTTCTTGTAGTAGTTGCGGAACTGCCGCTCCAGCAGGCCGTAGATGCGCTTGACCTTCTGCTTCTCGCGCAGCTGGGTGGCGTAGTCGGACAGCTTGCCCTTGCGGGCGGTGGCGCCGTGCTGGCCGGGCTTCTGCTCCAGCTTGCACTTGGAGTCGAGCGCGCGCGACGGGCTCTTCAGGGAGAGGTCGGCGCCCTCGCGGCGGGCGAGCTTGCAGGTAGGACCGATATAACGAGCCATTTCTTATCGCTCCCTTAGACGCGACGCTTCTTCGGCGGACGGCACCCGTTGTGCGGGATCGGCGTCACGTCGATGATGTTGGTGATCTTGTATCCGACGTTGTTCAACGAACGCACCGCCGACTCGCGCCCCGGGCCCGGGCCCTTGATGCGCACTTCCAGCGACTTCACGCCGTAGTCGAGCGCGGCGCGCCCGGCCTTCTCCGCCGCCACCTGGGCCGCGAACGGGGTCGACTTGCGCGAACCGCGGAAGCCCGCGCCGCCCGAGGTCGCCCACGACAGCGCGTTGCCCTGGCGGTCGGTGATGGTGACGATGGTGTTGTTGAACGAAGCGTGGACGTGGGCGACGCCATCGGTGATGACGCGCTTGATCTTCTTCTTGGTCTTGGTTGCTGCCGGCTTTGCCATGACGATTCCTTACTTCCTGATGGCCTTGCGCGGACCCTTGCGGGTGCGGGCATTGGTGCGGGTGCGCTGACCGCGCAGCGGCAGGCCGCGGCGGTGGCGCAGGCCGCGGTAGCAGCCCAGGTCCATCAGGCGCTTGATGGCGATGCCGGTCTCGCGGCGCAGGTCGCCCTCCACCACGTACTTGCCGATCTCGGCGCGCAGGCGCTCGACTTCGGGCTCGGACAGGTCGACGATCCGGGTCGTCACGTCGACGCCCGCGGCCTCGCAGACCTTCCGGGAACGGGTACGGCCGATGCCGTAGATGCTCTGGAGCCCGACCCAGACATGCTTCTGGGCAGGCAGGTTGACGCCCGCAATACGCGCCATGACGCGATCTCCAACTGGTTAGGCGGCCGGGCCCTGGAAGGCAAACCGGCGCAGTGAACACGAAATTGTATCAGGGTCCCGGGTTCTCAGGAAGCCCCGGCCGCCAGGCGGCCGGGACTCCGGCATGGGGAGTGTGCCCATGCTCCGGCGACGGATCCCGGCTGGCCGGAACGGGAAACCTCCCCGCCCGGCCCCGCGCGCTACTCTGGCGCGCAGGACTGGCCTGGATCCACCCGCGCCCGAGACCGCCGCGCGAGTCGCCCATCTTCCCCTCCCTACGCTGCCGTCGGGGCGGAGTCTGCATGCGTTCGCCCTCCGTGGCGCAGCCGTAACGGCCTGCTGGTCGTACCGCCCGGCCCTCCATGGCCGGGCGTTCGCGCGGGCGGCGCGATCGCGGTGCGCGCTAGCGCCCCCGCGCGCCGCCCTTCAGGTTCGCCTTCTTCAGCAGGCTCTCGTACTGGTGCGACATCAGGTGGGCCTGGAGCTGGGCGATGAAGTCCATCACCACCACCACCACGATGAGCAGCGAGGTGCCGCCGAAGTAGAACGAGGTGCCCAGCTCGGCCCGCATGAACTCGGGCAGCAGGCAGACGATCACCAGGTAGAGCGCGCCGGCCGCGGTCAGGCGGGTCAGCACGCCGTCGATGTAGTCCGCGGTCGCCTTGCCCGGCCGGATGCCCGGGATCAGCGCGCCCGACTTCTTCAGGTTGTCCGCGGTCTCCTGGCTGTTGAAGACCAGCGCGGTGTAGAAGAACGCGAAGCCCGCGATCAGCCCGGCGTAGAGCAGGATGTACAGCGGCTCGCCGGGCGACAGCGCCTGCGCCGCGCGCTGCAGCCAGGTGGCCGAGCCGGCCTGGCCGAACCAGGTCGAGACCGTGGCCGGGAACATGATGATCGACGAGGCGAAGATCGCCGGGATCACGCCCGCCATGTTCAGCTTCAGCGGCAGGAACGAGCTCTGGTTCATGTACGCGTTACGGCCGCCCTGGCGCCGCGCGTAGTTCACGGTGATCCGGCGCTGGCCGCGCTCGACGAACACCACGAAGTAGATGAACACGAGGACGATCGCCGCGATCAGGATCACCGAGATCGGGCTGATGTCGCCGTTGCGGGCCTGCTCGAAGGTGCCGATGATCGCGCCCGGGATGCCGGCCACGATGCCCGCGAAGATGATCAGCGACACGCCGTTGCCGATGCCGCGCTCGGTGACCTGCTCGCCCAGCCAGACCAGGAACATGGTGCCGGCGGTCAGCGCGACGATCGCGGTCAGCACGAAGCCCATGCCCGGCTGGTAGACCACCTGGATGCCGCTGCCGGCGCCCGAGGACTGCAGCGCCATCGCGATGCCGGCCGACTGGAAGATCGCCAGCGGGATCGCGCCGATGCGCGACCACTGGGTGATGCGGCGGCGGCCCGACTCGCCTTCCTTCTGGATCGCCTTCAGGCTCGGCACGATCTGCACCATGAGCTGCATGACGATCGAGGCCGAGATGTAGGGGATCACGTTCAGCGCGAACAGGCTGAAGCGCTCCAGGGCGCCGCCCGAGAACATGTTGAACATGTCCACGATGGTGCCCTGCTGCTGCTCCATCAGCCGCAGCATGGCGTCCGGGTTCACGCCCGGCACCGGGATGTAGCAGCCGATGCGGTAGACCAGCAGCGCGCCCAGCACGAACAGCAGCCGCTGGCGCAGCTCGGTGAACTTGCCCATGCCCGCGCCCAGGTTGCCCATTGCGCTAACGCTGCGTGACATCGAATGCTCCGCTGTGCCGGCCGGTCCGGATGCCGGCCGAAATCTTGGATCGGATCACGGCCGCCCTCGCGGGCGGCCGGTCGGGCGGGAACGCGCCCGGCCGCGAGGCCGGGCGCCGGTCCCCGCCGGCGTCAGGCGCCGGCGGTCTCGTCCTGGACCTGGCCGCCGGCGGCCTCGATCGCCGCGCGGGCGCCGGCCGTGGCCAGCAGGCCCTTGAGCACGAGCTTCTTCGAGATCTCGCCCTTCTTCACGACCTTGGCGCGCTTGGCGGTCGACGGGACCAGCTTGGCGGCGCGCAGGGCCTTGAAGTCGATCTCGCCATCCAGCCGCTCGAGCTGGTACAGGAAGACCTCGGCGGTGTCGCCGGCCGTGCGCGAGCGGAAGCCGACCTTCGGCAGCCGCATGTGCATCGGCATCTGGCCGCCTTCGAAGCCGGCCTTGATCTTGCCCTTGCCCGAGCGCGCGAACGAGCCCTTGTGGCCGCGGCCGGCGGTCTTGCCGAGGCCGGAGCCGATGCCGCGGCCGACGCGGGTGCGCTCGGCGCGGGCGCCCTTGGCGGGCTTGAGTGTATTCAGACGCATGATGGTTACTCCTCGACCCGGACCAGGTAGTAGACCTTGTTGATCAGGCCGCGCACCTGCGGGCTATCCTTCAGTTCGCGGACGTCGTTGAGCTTGTTGAGGCCCAGCGCCTTCACAGACAGCCGATGGCGTGCCTGGGTTCCGCGCAGACCCTTGACCAGGCGCACCTTCACGGTGCCGCCGGCGTTCTCCTGCTTAGCCATGGACGATCTCCTCGACCTTCTTGCCGCGCTTGGCCGCGATCTTGGCCGGCGAGTGCATCGCCTCCAGGCCCTTGACCGTGGCCCGCACCAGGTTGATCGGGTTGCGCGAGCCGACCGCCTTGGCCAGCACGTCCTTGACCCCGACCGCCTCGAGCACGGCGCGCATCGCGCCGCCGGCGATCACGCCGGTGCCCTCGGACGCCGGCTGCATGAACACCCGTGCCGCGCCGTGGCCGGCCTTGACCGAGTGGTACAGCGTGCCGCCGTTGAGGTCGACGGTGCTCATGTTCTTGCGGGCGTACTCCATCGACTTCTGGATCGCGACCGGCACCTCGCGCGCCTTGCCGTAGCCGAAGCCGACGCGGCCGTTGCCGTCGCCCACCACCGTCAGCGCGGTGAAGGTGAACTGGCGGCCGCCCTTGACGGTCTTGCTGACGCGGTTGACCGCGATCAGCTTCTCGACCATGCCGTCGTCGATCTCTTCGCGGTCGCGATTGCGGTCGCGGCCCCGCGGTTCCCTTTCGTTTGCCATGTCCGGATCTCTCTATCTGTTCGGAAGGATGTACGGCTCGCAGGCCGCTTATGGTTGTGGCTGGAGCCGTGGACCGTCGGACCGCACAGAAGGCGGAGGACGTCCGGCGCTGACCGGCGCCGGCCGTGGAGCGGCGGACGGGGTCGCCCCGTCCGCCCGGTGGATCAGAACTGCAGGCCGCCCTCGCGCGCGGCGTCGGCCAGCGCCTTGACGCGGCCGTGGTAGCGATAGCCCGAACGGTCGAAGGCGATCTTCTCGATGCCCGCGGCCTTCGCCTTCTCGGCGATCACGCGGCCGACCTTGGCGGCGGCCTCGGCGTTCTTGCCGTTCTTCAGCCCCTCGCGCACGTCGGCCTGGGTGGTGCTGGCCGCGGCCAGGACCTTCGAGCCGTCGGCGCTGAACAGCTGCGCGTAGACGTGCTGGCCGGTGCGCAGCACCGACAGCCGGGGGACGCCGAGTTCGCGGATCCGGGCGCGGGTGGCCTTGGCGCGACGCAGGCGGGCGTTCTTCTTGTCCATGGTGTGTTCTCTCTTGGAAGCGGATCGACGCGGCTTTTTCCGTTGAATCCCCGGCCATGGATGGCCGGGCTCTTCGCGGGGGAACCGCCTATGCCTTCTTGGCTTCCTTACGGATGATGTTCTCGCCGGCGTACTTCACGCCCTTGCCCTTGTAGGGCTCCGGCGGCCGGAAACCGCGGATCTTGGCGGCGGCCTGGCCGACGGCCTGCTTGTCCGCGCCGCTGACCACGATCTCGGTCTGGGTCGGCGTGGAGATGCTGATGCCCTCCGGCGCGGAGAACACCACCGGGTGGGAGAACCCCAGCGAGAGGTTCAGGTCCTTGCCCTGCATCGAGGCGCGGTAGCCGACGCCCACCAGCTCGAGCTTGCGCTCGAAGCCCTGGGAGACGCCCTGCACCAGGTTGGCGAGGATCGCGCGCAGCGTGCCGGTGATGGCGGTGCGCGAAGGATCGGTCGGCGACAGCACGACGCTGCCGTCCTCGAGCTTCACTTCCACGCCCTCGGGCTTGGCGACGCTCAAGGTGCCCTTCGGGCCCTTGACGCTGACGGTATCGGACTTGATGTCGAACTCGATGCCCTTCGGGAGGGCGATCGGCTTCTTGGCGACGCGAGACATGCGGCTTGCTCCCTTAGGCCACGAAGCACAGGACCTCGCCGCCGACGCCCTGCTGGCGCGCCTGCGCATCGGTCATGATGCCCTTCGAGGTGGAAATGATGGCGACGCCCAGGCCGTTGAGCACCTTGGGCAGCGCCTCCTTGCCGCGGTACTGGCGCAGGCCGGAGCGCGACACGCGCTGCAGGCGCTCGATCACCGGACGGCCGTCGTAGTACTTGAGGTCGATCTCGAGCTCGGCCTTCGGGCCGTTCTCGGTCACGCGGAAACCGCCGATGTAGCCCTCGTCCTGCAGGACCTTGGCGATCGCGGTCTTGATCTTGGACGACGGCATCTTCACCGCCGGCTTGCCGACCGCGGCCGCATTCTTGATGCGGACCAGCATGTCGGCGATGGGATCAGTCATGCTCATGAGTATTCACCTTTGAGTAGCACCGATATCCGCTTTCGCGAAATCTTGGGTTGTGCCCGGCGGCCCGGGTGGGCGGCCGGTCGCCCGGCCCGCCCCGCCAGCGGCGGAGAGCCGGACATTCTACAGCAACGGACCCGGCGTGTGCCGGGGCCCGCCTCCTGCGCCGATCCGCCCGGACGCGCCGGGCGGAAGGGATTACCAGCTGGCCTTGCGCAGGCCCGGCACGTCGCCGCGCATGGTGGCCTCGCGCAGCTTGTTGCGGCCCAGGCCGAACTTGCTGTAGACCGCGCGCGGGCGCCCGGTCAGGGCGCAACGGGTGGTCTGGCGGGCGGGAGACGAGTCGCGCGGCAGCTTCTGCAGCTTGGTCACCGCCTCCATCCTCTCGTCGTAGCTCGCCGACTCGCTGGAGATGATCTTCTTCAGCTCGTCGCGCTTGGCGGCGTACTTCTTCGCCAGCTTGGCCCGCTTGATCTCGCGGTTGACCATCGAGGTCTTTGCCATGTCTTAGATCCTTGGGATTCGGGATTGGGGACTGGGGATTCGCAGGAGCGGGTTCTTCCGAATCCCGAATCTCGAATCCCGGCTCTCAGTTGCGGAACGGGAAGCGGAAGGACTCGAGCAGCGCCTTGGCTTCCGCGTCGGTCTTCGCCGTGGTGGTGATGGCGATGTCCATGCCGCGGATCGCGTCGACCTGGTCGAAGTCGATCTCCGGGAAGATGATCTGCTCCTTCACGCCCATGTTGTAGTTGCCGCGGCCGTCGAACGAACGGCCCGACACGCCGCGGAAGTCGCGCACGCGCGGCAGCGACACGTTGACCAGGCGGTCGAGGAACTCGTACATGCGGTTGCGGCGCAGCGTCACCTTGCAGCCGATCGGCCAGCCGTCGCGGATCTTGAACGAGGCCACCGAGACCCGGGACTTGGTCACCAGCGGCTTCTGGCCGGCGATCTTGGCCAGGTCGGCGGTGGCGTTCTCGAGGATCTTCTTGTTCGCGGCGGCCTCGCCCACGCCCATGTTGAGCGTGATCTTGGTCAGCTTCGGCACCTGCATCGGATTGGTGTAGCCGAACTGCTTCATCAGCTTCGGCACCACTTCGTCCTTGTAGAACTTTTCCAGACGGGTCGTCATTTCAGCATTCCTCAGGCGTCGACCGCCTCACCGCTGGAGCGGAACACCCGGATACGGCGTCCATCCTCCAGCACCTTGGTTCCGATGCGCGCGCCCTTGCCGGTGGCAGGGTCGAACAGCATCACGTTCGAAATGTGGATCGGCGCCTCGCGCTCGATCACGCCGCCCGGCTGGTTGGCCTGCGGATTGGGCTTGGTGTGCCGCTTGACGAGGTTCACGTTGGACACGACGACCTTGTCGCCGAGCACGCGCAGCACCTCGCCCGTCCGGCGCCGGTCCTTGCCGGCGACGACGACGACCTGGTCGCCCTTCTTGATACGGTTCGTAGCCATTATTCCGATTCTCAGGTTGGAGAGCAGTTGCCTTCCATGGCGCAACTTCACCGACTTCGGGTCGCCCGGCCCGGCCGTCCTGGCCGGGCGTTCGCCGGGGCGGCGCGGGCATGCCGCACCAAGCTCGCCCCGGCTTACCCGCTCAGAGCACTTCGGGCGCGAGCGAGACAATCTTCATGAACTTCTCGGAGCGCAGCTCGCGGGTCACGGGCCCGAAGATGCGCGTGCCGATCGGCTCGTGCTTGTTGTTGAGCAGCACGGCGGCGTTGCCGTCGAAGCGGATCAGCGAACCGTCCGGGCGACGCACGCCCTTGCGGGTGCGCACGACGACGGCGTTGTAGACCTCGCCCTTCTTCACCTTGCCGCGCGGGATGGCGTCCTTGATCGACACCTTGATGATGTCGCCGATCGCGGCGTAGCGGCGCTTGGAGCCGCCGAGCACCTTGATGCACATCACTTCCTTGGCGCCGGAGTTGTCGGCCACGTCGAGGTGGCTCTGCATCTGGATCATGGTCAGCGCTCCTCGTTATTCCGCCGCACGCGTGACGATCTCGACCACGCGCCAGTTCTTGGTCTTGGACATGGGCGCGATCTCGACCACGCGGACGGTGTCGCCCTCGTTGCACGAGTTGTCGGCGTCGTGGGCGTGCAGCTTGGTCGAGCGGCGGATGTACTTGCCGTACAGCGCGTGCTTGACCTGGCGCTCGACCAGGACGGTCACGGTCTTGTCCATCTTGTTGCTGACCACGCGGCCTTCGACCGTGCGCAGCTTCTTCTCGGTGTTGTCGGTCATCTCGGCCGTCCTCACTTCTTCGCGCCAGAGTCGATCTGGCCGATCACGGTGTGCACGCGAGCGATCTCGCGGCGCACCCGACGGGCCTCGTGGGTCTTGGCCAGCTGGCCGGTCGCCTTCTGCATGCGCAGGGAGAACTGCTCCTTGTGCAGCTCGAGCAGGTGGGCCTTCAGGTCGTCGGCCGACTTCTCGCGGAGTTCCTTGATCGTAGCCATCAGCGCACCGTCCGGGTCACGAATTGGGTGGTGACCGAGAGCTTGGCGGCGGCCAGGCGGAACGCCTCGCGCGCGGTCGCCTCGTCGATGCCCTCGATCTCGTAGATCATGCGGCCGGGCTGGATCTGGGCCACCCAGTACTCGACGTTGCCCTTGCCCGAGCCCATGCGGACTTCGATCGGCTTCTTGGTGATCGGCTTGTCGGGGAACACGCGGATCCACATCTTGCCGCCGCGCTTGACATGGCGGCTGATGGTCCGGCGGCCCGCCTCGATCTGG
Source organism: Alterluteimonas quercicellularis (assembly GCF_021191635.1). Classification (GTDB taxonomy): domain Bacteria; phylum Pseudomonadota; class Gammaproteobacteria; order Xanthomonadales; family Xanthomonadaceae; genus Luteimonas; species Luteimonas quercicellularis. Next base: position 23,482 of record NZ_JAIWPR010000011.1, on the reverse strand, counting down.
CGCGAGGTCAGCTGGCCGGTCTGGGTCGACTTCAGGCCGAACTCGCCGAAGCTGACCGCGTTGCCGTTCCAGGACAGGCCCTCGTTGCGGCCCTTGTGCATCTTGCGGTATTTGGTTCGCTTGGGTTGCAGCATGACTTAGTCCCTCGCCTCGCGATCACGATCGCGGCGCGGACCGCGCGGGCGCTCGTTGCGCTCGCCACGATCGCCGCGCGGCGAATCGTCCTGCTTCTCCTGGCCCACCTGGCTGAAATCGAAGATCTCGCCCTTGTAGATCCAGGTCTTGATGCCGATGATCCCGTAGGTCGTCTTGGCCTCGGCGAAGCCGTAGTCGACGTCGGCGCGCAGCGTGTGCAGCGGCACGCGGCCCTCGCGGTACCACTCCGAACGCGCGATCTCGGCGCCGTTCAGGCGGCCGGCCACGTTGACCTTGATGCCCAGCGCGCCCAGGCGCATCGCGTTGCCGACCGCGCGCTTCATCGCGCGGCGGAACATGATGCGGCGCTCGAGCTGCTGCGCGATCGACTCGGCGACCAGCTGCGCGTCCAGCTCCGGCTTGCGGACCTCGGTGACGTTGATGTGCGCGGGCACGCCCATCATCTGGCTGACCTCGCGGCGCAGCTTCTCGATGTCCTCGCCGCGCTTGCCGATCACCACGCCCGGGCGGGCGGTGTGGATGGTCACGCGCGCGGTCTTGGCCGGGCGCTCGATCAGGATCTTGCTGATGCCCGCCTGCGCCAGCTTCTTGCGCAGCATCTCGCGGACCTTCAGGTCGGCGGCCAGGTACTCGGCGTATTCCTTCTTGCCGGCGTACCACTTCGAGTTCCAGTCCTTGGCGATGCCCAGACGGATGCCGGTGGGATGAACTTTATGACCCATGTTACTTGCCCTCTCCCACGACGACGGTGATGTGGCTGGTCCGCTTCAGGATGCGGGTGCCGCGACCCTTCGCACGCGCCATGAAGCGCTTCAGCGTGGGGCCCTCGTCGACCATGATGGTCTTGACCTTCAGCTCGTCGACGTCGGCGCCCTGGTTGTTCTCGGCATTGGCGATCGCCGACTCCACCACCTTCTTGATCAGGTGGGCGGCCTTCTTGTCCGAGAACTTCAGCAGGTTGACGGCGCGTTCGGCCGGCAGGCCGCGCACCTGGTCGGCGACCAGGCGGGCCTTCTGCGGGGAGATGCGCGCGGTGCGCAGGATTGCTTTCGCTTCCATCGTCATCTCCTTAACGCGACTTCTTGTCGCCGCCGTGACCCTTGAAGGTCCGGGTCAGGGCGAACTCGCCGAGCTTGTGGCCGACCATGTTCTCGTTGACCAGCACGGGAATGTGGTTCTTGCCGTTGTGCACGGCGATGGTGAAGCCCACCATCTCCGGCAGGATCATCGAGCGGCGCGACCAGGTCTTGATCGGCCTCTTGGTGTTGGTGCCCGCGGCTTCCACCTTCTTGATCAGGTGGTGGTCGACGAACGGACCCTTCTTCAGTGAACGTGCCATGGCCGATTAGCTCCTGCGATCGCGCACGATGAACTGCTGCGTGCGCTTGTTCTTGCGGGTCTTGTAACCCTTGGTCGGGACGCCCCACGGGGTGACCGGATGCGGGTTGCCCTGTCCGGCGCGGGCCTCGCCGCCGCCGTGCGGGTGGTCGACCGGGTTCATCGCCGCGCCGCGCACGGTCGGCTTGATGCCGCGCCAGCGCTTGGCGCCGGCCTTGCCCAGCTTCTCCAGGTTGTGCTCGTCGTTGCCGACCTCGCCGATGGTGGCGCGGCACTCGGCCGGCACCTTGCGCATCTCGCCCGAGCGCAGGCGCAGCGTGGCGTAGCCCTGCTCGCGCGCGACCAGCTGGACCGAGGCGCCGGCGGCGCGGGCGATCTGCGCGCCCTTGCCCGGCTTCATCTCGATGCAGTGGACGGTGGAGCCGACGGGGATGTTGCGCAGCGGCAGCGTGTTGCCGACCTTGATCGGCGCATCGGTGCCGGCGATCACCTGGTCGCCCGTCTTCAGGCCCTTCGGGGCGATGATGTAGCGGCGCTCGCCGTCGACGTAGCACAGCAGCGCGATGTGCGCGGTGCGGTTCGGGTCGTACTCGATCCGCTCCACGCGCGCCGGGATGCCTTCCTTGTTGCGCTTGAAGTCGATGATGCGGTAGTGCTGCTTGTGCCCGCCGCCGATGTGGCGGGTGGTGATGCGGCCGTGGTGGTTGCGGCCGCCGGTCTTGCCCTTCTTCTCGACCAGCGCGGCGTGCGGGGCGCCCTTGTGCAGCTCGGGCGTCACCACGCGGACCGCGGAACGGCGGCCGGCGGAGGTGGGCTTGAATTTCATCAATGGCATGGGACTGGATCCTGTGTGTTGAAGACCTGAGCGATCAGGGCTCCGTCAGACCTTGGCCGTCATCACGTCGATCGACTGGCCGTCGGTCAACTTCACGTACGCCTTGCGCCAGTCGCCGCGGCGGCCGGTACGGTTACGGAAAGACTTGTTCTTGCCCTTCACGTTGACCACGTTGACCGCCTCGACGGTGACGTCGAACAGCTTTTCCACCGCGGCCTTGATGTCGGCCTTGGTCGCGTCCTTCGACACCTCGAAGGCGTACTGGTTGGACGTTTCCTGCAGGCGCGCGGTCTTCTCGGACACGCGCGGCGCGCGGATGACTTCGTAGAGCTTCGCCTCGTTCATGCCAGCCACTCCTCGATCTTCTTGACCGCATCGGCGGTGATCAGCACGCTGTCGGCGCCCACCAGGGACACCGGGTCCAGGCCCTGCACGTCGCGCACCTGCACGTAGGGCAGGTTGCGGGCCGACAGGTACAGGTGCTCGGAGGCCTCCTCGGTCACGATCAGCGGGCGGCGCCCGAGATCGAAGTCCTTGAGCTTGGCGACCAGGCCGCTGGTCTTGGTGGCCTCGACGTCGAACGCGTCGACCACCTTCAGACGGCCCTGGCGGTTGAGCTCGGACAGGATCGCCGAGATCGCCGCGCGGTACATCTTGCGGTTGACCTTCTGCTCGAAGCTGCGCGGCTTGGCCGCGAAGGTCACGCCGCCGCCGACGAAGATCGGCGCGGTCAGCGCGCCGTGGCGGGCGCCGCCGCCCTTCTGGCGCTTGGACTTCTTGGTGGTGCCGGCGACCTCGGAGCGGGTCTTCTGGGCCTTGGTGCCGGCGCGCCCCGCGTTGCGGTAGGCGACGACCACCTGGTGCACCAGGTCCTCGCTGAATTCGCGGCCGAACACGGCGTCGGAGACCGACAGCTTCTCGTTGCTATTGTTGATGGCAAGTTCCATCGTCGTGACTCCTTATGCCTTGCTCGCGGGACGCACGATGACGTCGCCGCCCGGCGCGCCCGGCACTGCGCCCTTGACCGCGATCAGGCCGCGCTCGGCGTCGACCCGGATCACTTCGAGGTTCTGGGTGCTCTGCAGGTCCGCGCCCATGTGGCCGGACATCTTCTTGCCCGGGAACACGCGGCCCGGCGTCTGGCGCTGGCCCAGAGAACCCGGCGCGCGGTGCGACAGCGAGTTGCCGTGGGTCGCGTCGCCCATCTTGAAATTCCAGCGCTTGATCGTGCCCTGGAAGCCCTTGCCCTTGGTGATGCCCTGGACGTCGACGATCTGGCCGACCTCGAAGATGTCGGCCTTGATCTCGCCGCCGACGGCGAAGTCGGCGATCTTGTCGTCGGCCACGCGCAGTTCCCACAGGCCGCGGCCGGCCTCCACCTTGGCCTTGGCCAGGTGGCCGGCTTCCGGCTTGTTGATCAGCGAGGCGCGCTTGTGGCCCACGGTGACCTGCACGGCGCTGTAGCCGTCGGACTCGGGAGTCTTGATCTGGGTGATGCGGTTGGGGGTCGCCTCGATCAGCGTCACCGGCACGGACCGGCCGTCCTCGGTGAACACCCGGCTCATGCCGGCCTTGCGACCGACGATTCCCAGCGAATACTTCTTCGCAGTCATGTCAGCGGCCTCAGGTCAGCTTGATCTGGACGTCGACGCCGGCCGCGAGCTCGAGCTTCATCAGCGCGTCCACGGTCTTGTCGTTGGGGTCGACGATGTCGAGCACGCGCTTGTGCGTGCGGGTCTCGTACTGGTCGCGCGCGTCCTTGTCGACGTGCGGCGACACCAGGACGGTGTAGCGCTCGATCTTGGTCGGCAGCGGGATCGGGCCACGCACCTGCGCGCCGGTCCGCTTCGCCGTCTCGACGATCTCGCTGGCCGAACGGTCGATCAGGCGATGATCGAACGCTTTCAGCCGGATCCGGATCTTTTGGTCCGCCATGACGGAATTCCTTGCGTTGTAAAGAGCGACGGGCCCGCGGCTGGGTGCGCGGAACCCCTGGAATCTGACGACTTGCCGGACCTGACCTCACCCGCGGCCCGGCAGTATCCCTGAACGAACAAGGCAGGCCGGTCACCCGGCCCGCCCAGACGAGAAACGCAGACGCGACTACATGCCCCATCCCATCGTGCTCCGGAAATCTCCGGAACGGGCGGAGCGCTGCCTCGCGACATGTCCCTGTCTGGCGAAAACGAAGCGCATCCTGCACCTCATTTCGCGGTCTCGGGGCGCCGGCCAGGCCGGAGTCCCCAAGTGGTCGAACATTCTAGCGGGTTGCCCCGTCCGGACGCAAGCCCGGCGCGAGGGCGACCGCCAAGGGCCGGGAGGCGAGCCTCCCGGCCCCGGGGATCACTTGAGGATCTTGGCCACCACGCCGGCGCCGACGGTGCGGCCGCCCTCGCGGATCGCGAAGCGCAGGCCCTCGTCCATCGCCACCGGGTTGATCAGCGACACCTTCATCTTCACGTTGTCGCCCGGCATCACCATCTCGGTGCCCTCCGGCAGCTCCACCGATCCCGTGATGTCGGTCGTGCGGAAGTAGAACTGCGGCCGGTAGCCCTTGAAGAACGGCGTGTGGCGGCCGCCCTCGTCCTTCGACAGCACGTACACCTCCGCCTCGAAGTCCGTGTGCGGCTGGATCGAGCCCGGCTTGCACAGCACCTGCCCGCGCTCCACGTCGTCGCGCTTCGTGCCGCGCAGCAGCAGGCCCGCGTTGTCGCCCGCCTGGCCCTGGTCCAGCAGCTTGCGGAACATCTCCACGCCCGTCACCGTCGTCTTCTGCGTCGGACGGATGCCCACGATCTCGATCTCGTCGCCCACCTTGATGATGCCGCGCTCGATACGACCCGTCACCACCGTGCCGCGGCCCGAGATCGAGAACACGTCCTCCACCGGCATCAGGAACGTCTTGTCGACGTCGCGCTCCGGCTCCGGAATCCAGGTGTCCAGCGCCTCCACCAGCTTCAGGATCGACGGCACGCCGATCTCCGACTGGTCGCCTTCCAGCGCCAGGCGCGCCGAGCCGTGGATGATCGGGGTGTCGTCGCCCGGGAACTCGTACTTCGACAGCAGCTCCCGCACCTCCATCTCCACCAGCTCCAGCAGCTCCGCGTCGTCCACCATGTCCGCCTTGTTCAGGAAGACCACGATGTACGGCACGCCCACCTGACGCGACAGCAGGATGTGCTCGCGCGTCTGCGGCATCGGGCCGTCCGCGGCCGAGCACACCAGGATCGCGCCGTCCATCTGCGCCGCACCGGTGATCATGTTCTTCACGTAGTCGGCGTGTCCCGGGCAGTCCACGTGCGCGTAGTGGCGGTTCGGGCTCTCGTACTCCACGTGCGCCGTCGAGATCGTGATCCCGCGCGCCTTCTCCTCCGGCGCCGCGTCGATCGCGTCGTAGGCCTTGAATTCACCGCCGAAACGCTCCGCGCCCACCTTCGTCAGCGCCGCCGTCAGCGTCGTCTTGCCGTGGTCCACGTGACCGATCGTGCCCACGTTCACGTGGGGCTTGGTGCGCTCGAACTTACCTTTTGCCATTTCAAACTCCGAGATTGGGGATTGGGGATCGGGGAGTCGCCAGAGCCGGGCATCGCTGACTTCGCTTTTGCGAATCCCGACCCCCGGTTCCCGGCTCCCTGCTCTTGATCAGTTCTTCTTGATGACCGACTCGGCGATGTTGGCCGGGGCCTCGGCGTAGTGGTCGAACTCCATCGTGAAGGTCGCGCGGCCCTGCGACATCGAACGCAGCGTGGTCGCGTAGCCGAACATCTCGCCCAGCGGCACCATCGCGTTGATGACCTTGCCCGACGGGGTGTCGTCCTGGCCCTGCAGCACGCCGCGACGGCGGCTGACGTCGCCCATCACGTCGCCCAGGTAGTCCTCCGGGGTGACGATCTCGACCTTCATGATCGGCTCGAGCAGCACCGGGCTGGCCTTGTGGAAGCCGTCCTTGAAGCCCATCGAGCCGGCGATCTTGAACGCCATTTCCGACGAGTCGACCTCGTGGTACGAGCCGTCGATCAGGCGCACCTTGATGTCCACGATCGGGTAGCCGGCCATGATGCCGTTGGCCATCGCCTCCTGGATGCCCTTGTCGACCGCCGGGATGTACTCCTTCGGCACGACGCCGCCGACGATCGCGTTCTCGAACTCGTAGCCCGTGCCCGGCTCCTGCGGCGAGATCTCCAGCCACACGTGGCCGAACTGGCCCTTGCCGCCTGACTGGCGCACGAACTTGCCTTCCGACTTGACCGACTTGCGGATGGTCTCGCGGTAGGCGACCTGCGGCTTGCCGACGTTGGCCTCGACGTTGAACTCGCGCTTCATGCGGTCGACGATGATGTCCAGGTGCAGTTCGCCCATGCCGGAGATGATCGTCTGGCCGGATTCCTCGTCGGTGCGCACGCGGAAGGACGGGTCCTCCTGCGCCAGGCGGCCCAGGGCCAGGCCCATCTTCTCCTGGTCGGACTTGGTCTTCGGCTCGACCGCCATCGAGATGACGGGCTCCGGGAACACCATGCGCTCCAGGGTGATGACGTGGTCCTGCGCGCACAGCGTGTCGCCGGTGGTGACGTCCTTCAGGCCCACCGCCGCGGCGATGTCGCCCGCGCGCACTTCCTTGATTTCCTCGCGGTTGTTGGAGTGCATCTGCAGGATGCGGCCCACGCGCTCCTTCCTCGACTTGATCGGGTTGTAGACCTGGTCGCCGGAGTTGAGCACGCCCGAGTAGACGCGGAAGAAGGTCAGCGAGCCGACGAACGGGTCGGTCATGATCTTGAACGCCAGCGCCGAGAAGGGCTCCTTGTCGTCGGCCTTGCGGCTGGCTTCCTGCTCGCGCTCGTCCAGGCCCTGCACCGGCGGGCGATCCACCGGCGACGGCAGCAGCTGCACCACGCCGTCGAGCATGGCCTGCACGCCCTTGTTCTTGAACGCGCTGCCGCAGAAGACCGGGATCAACTCGGTCTTCAGGGTGCGCTCGCGCAGGCCCGCCAGCACCTCGTCCTCGGACAGGTCGCCGTCGTTGAGGTACTTGTCCATCAGCTCCTCGGACGCCTCGGCCGCGGCCTCGACCATGAAGCTGCGCGCCTCGGCCGCCTTGTCGGCGAGCGCGGCGGGGATGTCGAGGTACTCGAACTTGGTGCCCTGCGAGGCGACGTCCCAGTGGATGTACTTCATCTTCACCAGGTCGATCACGCCCTCGAACTGGTCCTCGGCGCCGACCGGCACCTGCATCGGCACCGGATAGGCGCCCAGGCGCGACTTCAGCTGCTCGACGACCTTCTCGAAGTTGGCGCCGGTGCGGTCCATCTTGTTGACGAAGGCCAGGCGCGGCACCGAGTACTTGTTGGCCTGGCGCCAGACGGTCTCCGACTGCGGCTGCACGCCGCCCACGGCGCACAGCACGAACACCGCGCCGTCGAGCACGCGCAGGGAGCGCTCCACCTCGATGGTGAAGTCGACGTGCCCGGGGGTGTCGATGATGTTCAGGCGATGCTCCGGCATCGACTGGTCCATGCCCTTCCAGAACGCGGTGGTCGCGGCCGAGGTGATGGTGATGCCGCGCTCCTGCTCCTGCTCCATCCAGTCCATCACCGCGGCGCCGTCGTGGACTTCGCCGATCTTGTGACTGACGCCGGTGTAGAACAGGATGCGCTCGGACGTGGTGGTCTTGCCGGCATCGATGTGGGCCATGATGCCGAAGTTGCGATAGCGTTCGATGGGAGTGGTGCGAGCCACGGTCGTCTCTCGTCTCTGGGCCAGGGCGATCGCCCGGGCTGAAATGGCCGGACGCCGCCTTGCGGCGGCTTCCGGGATCGCTGCGGCGGCCGGATCGGCCGCGCCGGCGTCACGCGTCGCCCTGGGCGGCGCGGGCCGGTGGGATGGGCGCCCCGCGGGGCGCCCGGAGGATCACCAGCGGTAGTGCGCGAACGCCTTGTTCGCTTCCGCCATGCGGTGAGTTTCCTCGCGCTTCTTGATCGCGCCGCCGCGGTTCTCGGCGGCGTCGATCAGCTCGGCGGCCAGCTTGCGCGGCATGGTGTTCTCGCCGCGCTTGCGCGCCGACTCGATCAGCCAGCGCATCGCCAGCGCGGTGCGGCGCGAGGCGCGCACTTCGACCGGCACCTGGTAGGTGGCGCCGCCGACGCGACGCGACTTCACCTCGACCGACGGGGCCACGTTGCCGAGCGCCTTCTCGACCAGCTCGAGGGCGTCGTTGTTCTTCTCGCCGATGACGTCCATGGCGCCGTACACGATCTTCTCGGCGACCGACTTCTTGCCGCTCTTCATGACCATGTTGATGAAGCGCGCGATCGTATCGCTGTGGTGCTTCGGGTCGGGCAGCACCGAACGCTGCGGAGTGTTTCCTTTACGCGACATGTCTTCTCTCCTCAGCCCTTCGGACGCTTGGCGCCGTACTTGGAACGCGCCTGCTTGCGCTTGGCGACGCCGGCGGCGTCGAGCGAACCGCGCACGGTGTGGTAGCGCACGCCCGGCAGGTCCTTCACGCGGCCGCCGCGGATCAGGACCACGCTGTGCTCCTGCAGGTTGTGGCCTTCGCCGCCGATGTACGAGATGACCTCGTAGCCGTTGGTCAGGCGCACCTTGGCGACCTTGCGCAGCGCCGAGTTCGGCTTCTTCGGCGTCGTGGTGTAGACGCGCGTGCACACGCCGCGGCGCTGCGGGCAGTTCGCCAGCGCGGGCGAGGTGCTCTTGTAGGTTTCCGGGCTGCGCGGTTTCCGCACCAGCTGGTTGATCGTTGCCATCGTGGTCTGGTTTCTTTGGTTGGGGCCTGACGCCCGTGCGTGAAAACGAAGGCAGGCCGACGACTCGGCCCACCCAGACAGAAAAGTATAGCCCTCGCCGACCCGGAGGGTCAACGCGAGGACTACCGACCCGGACGGCGGCCGAAGCCCCGCCCGGGAATACCTGCGATCCCGCCCATCCGTTGGGCCGAACACGAGGCGCGTCCGTGGCGCCTCTTTTCGTGATCTGGGACGGCCCGAAGGCCGTCGCGTGCCGCGGATTCTACCCGAAAACCGGGCCGGCGTGGGCGGGCGAGGCGCAGGCCCCGCCCGCCCGGCGCCCGATCACTCCTCGGCGCCCGCCTCCGGCGCGGCCTGGGCGACCTCGGTGTCGGCCTCGATCGCCAGGGCCGCGTCCGCGCCCGCACCGCCGCCGGCCAGGGTCTCCATCTCCGACTCGGTCAGCCCGGAGGCGTCGCGGCGGCGCTGGGTGTGGTAGGCCAGGCCGGTGCCCGCCGGGATCAGCCGGCCGACGATCACGTTCTCCTTCAGGCCGCGCAGGCTGTCGCGGGTGCCGCGCACCGCCGCCTCGGTCAGCACGCGGGTGGTCTCCTGGAACGAGGCCGCGGAGATGAACGACTCGGTCGCCAGCGACGCCTTGGTGATGCCCAGCAGGACCGGGTCGTACTTCGCCGGCAGCTCGTTGCGCCCGCCCAGCTTGACGTTGTCCTCGATCACGCGCTGGCGCTCGACCTGCTCGCCGTGCAGGTAGCGGCTGTCGCCGCCGTCGGTGATCTCGACCTTGCGCAGCATCTGGCGAATGATCACCTCGATGTGCTTGTCGTTGATCTTCACGCCCTGCAGGCGGTAGACGTCCTGGATCTCCTTGACCAGGTACGCGGCCAGCTCCTCGACGCCCTTCAGCCGCAGGATGTCCTGCGGGCTCGGCTCGCCGTCCACCACCGTCTCGCCCTTCTCGACGTGCTCGCCCTCGAACACGATGATCTGGCGGTACTTCGGGATCAGCTCCTCGTGCTCCTCGCCGTCGGCACCCTTGATGATCAGGCGCTGCTTGCCCTTGGTGTCCTTGCCGAAGCTGACCACGCCCGACTTCTCGGCCAGGATCGCCGGGTCCTTCGGCTTGCGCGCCTCGAACAGGTCGGCCACGCGCGGCAGGCCGCCGGTGATGTCGCGGGTCTTGGAGGCTTCCTGCGGGATCTTGGCGACCACGTCGCCCACGCCCACCGCGTCGCCGTCCTGCAGGTTCACCACCGAGCGCGGCGGCAGCAGGTACTGCGCCGGCAGGTCGGTGCCCGGGATCGTGAGGTCGTCGCCCTTCTTGTCGACGATGCGCACGATCGGGCGCAGGTCCTTGCCCTGCGAGCCGCGGCGCTTGGGATCGGTGATCTCGCGCGAGGCCAGGCCGGTCAGCTCGTCGGTCTTCTCGATCACGGTCACGCCGTCGACGAAGTCGACGAAGCGCACGAAGCCGGCGACTTCCGAGACGATCGGGTGGTTGTGCGGATCCCAGTTGGCGACCGTCTGGCCGGCCTTGAGCTCCGAGCCGTCCTTGACCGTGATGGTCGCGCCGTAGGGCAGCTTGTAGCGCTCGCGCTCGCGGCCGTGGGCGTCGAGCACCGACAGCTCGCCGGAACGCGACACCGCGACCAGGCTGCCGCTGGCGTGCTGGACGTGCTTGAGGTTGTTGAACTTGATCGAGCCGGTGGTCTTGACGGTGACGTTGTCGATCGCCGCCGCGCGCGAGGCCGCGCCGCCGATGTGGAAGGTCCGCATCGTCAGCTGGGTGCCGGGCTCGCCGATCGACTGCGCGGCGACGACGCCGACCGCCTCGCCGTGGTTGACGAGGTGGCCGCGGCCGAGGTCGCGGCCGTAGCACATGGCGCAGACGCCGAACGAGCTCTCGCAGGAGATCGTCGAGCGCACCTTGATCGCCTGCACGCCGGCGTCCTCAAGCTTCTGCACCCAGGCCTCGTCGAGCAGCGTGTTGCGGGTGACGATCGGGTCCTCGTCGTTGCCGGGCAGGAACACGTCCTCGGCCACGATGCGGCCGAGCACGCGGTCGCGCAGCGGCTCGACGACGTCGCCGCCTTCCACGATCGGGGTCATGGTCAGCCCGGCGACGGTGCCGCAGTCGGTCTCGGTGATGACCACGTCCTGGGCCACGTCGACCAGGCGACGGGTCAGGTAGCCGGAGTTCGCGGTCTTCAGCGCGGTGTCCGCGAGGCCCTTGCGGGCGCCGTGGGTCGAGATGAAGTACTGCAGGACGTTCAGGCCCTCGCGGAAGTTCGCGGTGATCGGGGTCTCGATGATCGAGCCGTCCGGCTTGGCCATCAGGCCGCGCATGCCCGCCAGCTGGCGGATCTGCGCCTGCGAGCCTCGCGCGCCCGAGTCGGCCATGATGTAGATCGAGTTCATCGACTTCTGGGCGACCTGCTTGCCTTCCGCGTTGGTCACGGTCTCGGTGCCGATCGCGTCCATCATCGCCTTGGCGACGCGCTCGTTGGTGCGCGACCAGATGTCGACGACCTTGTTGTAGCGCTCGCCGGCGGTCACCAGGCCCGACTGGTACTGCTGCTGGATCTCCAGCACCTCGGTCTCGGCCTCGGCGAGGATGTCCTTCTTCTCGTCCGGGATGGTCATGTCGTCGATGCCGATCGACACGCCCGCGCGGGTCGCGTAGCCGAAGCCGGTGTACATCAGCTTGTCGGCGAACACCACCGTGTCCTTCAGGCCCAGCTGGCGGTAGCAGGAGTTGATCAGGCGGCTGATGTTCTTCTTGCTCAGCTCGGTGTTGGCCAGCGCGAAGGGCAGCCCCTCCGGCAGGATCTCGGCCAGCAGGGCGCGCCCGACCGTGGTGTCCACGATCGAGGTCTTCCTGGAGCGAGAGCCGTCCTCGTCGATCACCGTCTCGGTGATGCGCACCTTGACCTTGGCGTGCAGCTCGACGACGCGGTTGTCGTAGGCGCGCTTGACCTCGGCGACGTTGGCGAACGCCATGCCCTCGCCCGCCTTGTTCTCCAGCGCGCGGGTCATGTAGTACAGGCCGAGCACCACGTCCTGCGACGGCACGATGATCGGCTCGCCGTTGGCGGGCGAGAGGATGTTGTTGGTCGACATCATCAGCGCGCGCGCTTCCAGCTGCGCCTCGAGCGACAGCGGCACGTGCACGGCCATCTGGTCGCCGTCGAAGTCGGCGTTGAACGCGGTGCAGACCAGCGGATGCAGCTGGATCGCCTTGCCCTCGATCAGCACCGGCTCGAACGCCTGGATGCCCAGGCGGTGCAGGGTCGGGGCGCGGTTGAGCAGCACGGGATGCTCGCGGATGACCTCCTCGAGGATGTCCCACACCTCGGCTTCCTCGCGCTCGACCAGCTTCTTGGCGGCCTTGATGGTGGTCGCCAGGCCGCGGCGCTGCAGCTTGGAGAAGATGAACGGCTTGAACAGCTCCAGCGCCATCTTCTTCGGCAGGCCGCACTCGTGCAGGCGCAGGGTCGGGCCGACCACGATGACCGAGCGGCCCGAGTAGTCCACGCGCTTGCCGAGCAGGTTCTGGCGGAACCGGCCCTGCTTGCCCTTGATCATGTCGGCCAGCGACTTCAGCGGCCGCTTGTTCGTGCCGGTGATGGCGCGGCCGCGGCGGCCGTTGTCCATCAGCGCGTCCACCGACTCCTGCAGCATGCGCTTCTCGTTGCGCACGATGATGTCGGGCGCGTTGAGCTCGAGCAGGCGGCGCAGGCGGTTGTTGCGGTTGATGACGCGGCGGTACAGGTCGTTGAGGTCGGAGGTCGCGAAGCGGCCGCCGTCCAGCGGGACCAGCGGGCGCAGGTCCGGCGGCAGCACCGGCAGCACCGTCATGATCATCCACTCGGGGCGGTTGCCCGACTCGACGAAGGCCTCGACCAGCTTGATGCGCTTGGTCAGGCGCTTGAGCTTGGTCTCCGACCCCGTGCCGGCGATCTCCTCCTTCAGCTTGACCATCTCGGCCTGCAGGTCGATGGTGCGCAGCAGGTCGTAGACGGCCTCGGCGCCCATCGCGGCGTCGAAGTCGTCGCCGTGCTCCTGGCGCATCTGCATGAACTGCTCCTCGTTGAGGAGCTGGCCGCGCTCGAGCGGGGTCAGGCCCGGCTCGGTGACCACGTAGGCCTCGAAGTACAGGATGCGCTCGATGTCGCGCAGGGTCATGTCCAGCATCAGGCCGATGCGGCTGGGCAGCGACTTCAGGAACCAGATGTGGGCGACCGGCGAGGCGAGGTCGATGTGGCCCATGCGCTCGCGGCGCACCTTGGCCAGCGTCACTTCCGTGCCGCACTTCTCGCACACCACGCCGCGGTGCTTCATGCGCTTGTACTTGCCGCACAGGCACTCGTAGTCCTTCACCGGCCCGAAGATCGCGGCGCAGAACAGGCCGTCGCGCTCGGGCTTGAAGGTGCGGTAGTTGATGGTCTCGGGCTTCTTCACCTCGCCGAACGACCACGAACGGATCATGTCCGGCGACGCCAGCGCGATCTTGATCGCGTCGAAGTCGAGCGTCTGGCGCTGCTGGTTGAAGAGGTTCAGTAGATCTTTCATTTGAAATCTCCGGGAATCGGGAATTGGGAATCGGGAATAGTCAGAAGCGGGGAATCGGGTGTCTTCGGGGTTCGTCGGCCGGCGCGGTGCGCGCGCTTCGACGATTCCCTACTCCCGATTCCCCATTCCCGGATCCTCAGTGCTCCTCGAGCTCCATGTTGATGGCCAGCGAGCGGATTTCCTTGACCAGCACGTTGAACGACTCGGGCATGCCGGCGACCATCTCGTGCTCGCCGTCGACGATGTTCTTGTACATCTGGTTGCGGCCCTGCACGTCGTCGGACTTCACCGTGAGCATCTCCTGCAGGGTGTAGGCCGCGCCGTAGGCTTCCAGCGCCCAGACTTCCATCTCGCCGAAGCGCTGGCCGCCGAACTGCGCCTTGCCGCCCAGCGGCTGCTGGGTGACGAGCGAGTACGGGCCGGTCGAGCGCGCGTGCATCTTGTCGTCGACCAGGTGGTTGAGCTTGAGCATGTGCATGTAGCCCACCGTCACCTTGCGCTCGAACGCGTCGCCCGTGCGGCCGTCGTAGAGCTGGGTCTGGCCGCTGACCGGCAGGTCGGCGAGCTCGAGCATCTTCTTGATCTCGGACTCGGCCGCGCCGTCGAACACCGGGGTGGCCATCGGCACGCCGTCGACGAGGTTCTTCGACAGGGTCAGCAGCTCCTCGTCGCTGAACTGCGACAGGTCCACGCGCTCGCCCATCAGCTTGTTGTCGTGGTTGTAGATCTCGTCGAGGAACTTGCGCAGCTCCGCCACCTTGGCCTGCGCGTCGAGCATGCGCTGGATCTTCTCGCCCAGCCCCTTGGCCGCCCACCCCAGGTGGACCTCCAGGATCTGGCCGATGTTCATGCGGCTCGGCACGCCCAGCGGGTTCAGCACGATGTCGACGGTCTGGCCGTCGGCCATGTACGGCATGTCCTGCACCGGCACGATGTTGGACACCACGCCCTTGTTGCCGTGGCGGCCGGCCATCTTGTCGCCCGGCTGGATGCGGCGCTTCACCGCCAGGAACACCTTGACCATCTTCAGCACGCCCGGGGCGAGGTCGTCGCCCTGGGTGATCTTGCCGCGCTTGTCCTCGAAGCGCTTGTCGAACTCCTTGCGGTGCGCGTCGATCTGCATCTGCGCGCGCTCGATCGCCTCGACCGCCTCGGCGTCCTTCATCCGCAGCGAGAACCAGTCGGACTTCTTCAGCGCGTTGAGCACCTCGGAGGTCACGGTGTCGCCCTTCTTCAGGCCCGGGCCGCCGTTGGCGACCTTGCCCAGCAGCTGGGTCTTCAGGCGCGCGTAGATGGCGCTCTCGAGGATCCGGAACTGGTCGTCGAAGTCCTTCTTGACGCGCTTGATCTCGGACTCCTCGATCTGGCGGGCGCGCTTGTCCTTCTCGATGCCGTCGCGGGTGAAGACCTGCACGTCGATGACGGTGCCGTCCATGCCCGGCGGCACGCGCAGCGAGCTGTCCTTCACGTCGGAGGCCTTCTCGCCGAAGATCGCGCGCAGCAGCTTCTCCTCGGGGGTCAGCTGGCTCTCGCCCTTCGGCGTCACCTTGCCCACCAGGATGTCGCCGGCGCGGACCTCGGCGCCGATGTACACCACGCCCGACTCGTCGAGGCGGTTCAGCGCCTGCTCGGAGACGTTCGGGATGTCGGCCGAGATCTCCTCCGGGCCCAGCTTGGTGTCGCGGGCGACGCAGGTGAGCTCCTCGATGTGGATCGTGGTGTAGCGGTCCTCCTGCACGACCCGCTCGGACAGCAGGATCGAGTCCTCGAAGTTGTAGCCGTTCCAGGGCATGAACGCGACCAGCATGTTCTGGCCGAGCGCGAGCTCGCCGATGTCGGTCGAGGGACCGTCGGCCAGCACGTCGCCGCGGGCGATCACGTCGCCCACCGCCACCAGCGGACGCTGGTTGATGCAGGTGTTCTGGTTGGAGCGGGTGTACTTGATCAGGGTATAGATATCGACGCCGGCGTCGGTGCCGCCGGCGATCTCGTCCTCGTTGACCTTGACCACGATGCGGCCGGCGTCGACCTGCTCGATCACGCCGCCGCGGCGCGCGTTCACGGTCACGCCCGAGTCGCGCGCCACCGCGCGCTCGATGCCGGTGCCGACCAGCGGCTTCTGCGCGCGCAGCGTCGGCACGGCCTGGCGCTGCATGTTGGCGCCCATCAGCGCGCGGTTGGCGTCGTCGTGCTCCAGGAACGGCACCAGCGCCGCTGCGACCGAGACGGTCTGCATCGGCGAGACGTCCATGAAGTCGACCTCGGACGGCGGCTTCAGCAGCGACTCGCCCTGGAAGCGGCAGTCGACGAACTGCGCGTCGAGGGCGCCCTTGTCGTCCTGCGGCGCGTTGGCCTGGGCGATGACGTACTCGTTCTCCTCGATGGCCGAGAGGAACTCGATCTCGTCGGTCACCTTGCCGTCCACGACCTTGCGGTACGGCGTCTCGAGGAAGCCGTAGCGGTTGGTGCGGGCGAACACCGCCAGCGAGTTGATCAGGCCGATGTTCGGGCCTTCCGGCGTCTCGATGGTGCAGACGCGGCCGTAGTGCGTCGGGTGCACGTCGCGCACCTCGAAGCCGGCGCGCTCGCGGGTCAGGCCGCCCGGGCCCAGCGCCGAGACGCGGCGCTTGTGGGTGACCTCGGACAGCGGGTTGTTCTGGTCCATGAACTGCGACAGCTGCGAGGAGCCGAAGAACTCCTTCACCGCGGCCGCGACCGGCTTGGCGTTGATCAGCTCCTGCGGGGTCAGGCCGTCGGCCTCGGCCATGGTCAGGCGCTCGCGCACGGCGCGCTCGACGCGGACCAGGCCCACGCGGAACACGTTCTCGGCCATCTCGCCGACCGAGCGCACGCGGCGGTTGCCGAGGTGGTCGATGTCGTCCACGGTGCCGCGGCCGTTGCGGATCTCGGTCAGCACGCGGATCACGTCGAGGATGTCGGAGGTCTGGCCGTAGTGCTCGCGCAGGCGGGCGGAATCCTCGTCCTTGCGCTCGGCGTAGTACTTGGCGTCGTAGAGCACGGCCGCGCCCTCGGTCTCCTTGCGGCCGAGGCGGCGGTTGAACTTCATCCGGCCCACGCCCGACAGGTCGTAGCGCTCGAAGGTGAAGAACAGGTTGTGGAACAGGTTCTGCGCGGCGTCCTTGGTCGGCGGCTCGCCGGGGCGCATCATGCGGTAGATCTCGACCAGCGCCTCGAGCTGGGT
Organism: Alterluteimonas quercicellularis; assembly: GCF_021191635.1. Classification (GTDB taxonomy): domain Bacteria; phylum Pseudomonadota; class Gammaproteobacteria; order Xanthomonadales; family Xanthomonadaceae; genus Luteimonas; species Luteimonas quercicellularis. The sequence continues at coordinate 6,624 of NZ_JAIWPR010000011.1, read as the reverse complement.
GCGGGTCGGGTCGATGCGCAGGGTGTTGGACAGGTACGGGCCGCGGTCGAGGTCGTTGACCCAGATCGTGCCGATGGCCTCGACGCCGGCCTTGCGGAACGCCGCCAGCTGCTCGTCGTTGATCTCGTCGTTGGCCGAGGCCAGCAGCTCGCCGGTGGCGGGGTCGATCACGTCGTGCGACAGGATGCGGCCCAGCAGGTAGTCGTCCGGCACCGCCAGCGCGGCGATCCCGGAGGCCTCGAGCTGCTTGATGTGGCGCGCGGTGATGCGCTTGCCGGCCTCGACGATCACGGTGTCGCCGTCGGCCAGGTCGAAGTCCAGCGTCTCGCCGCGCAGGCGCTCGGGCACCAGCTCCAGCTGCACGCCCTCGCTCGGGTCGATGTGGAAGGTGTTGATCTCGAAGAACTCGTTGAGCATCTCCTCGTTGGAGTAGCCCAGCGCGCGCAGCAGGATCGAGACCGGCAGCTTGCGGCGGCGGTCGATGCGGGTGAACAGCGCGTCCTTCGGGTCGAACTCGAAGTCCAGCCAGGAGCCGCGGTAGGGGATGATGCGGGCGCTGTAGAGCAGCTTGCCCGAGCTGTGGGTCTTGCCGCGGTCGTGGTCGAAGAACACGCCCGGCGAGCGGTGCAGCTGCGAGACGATGACGCGCTCGGTGCCGTTGACGATGAAGGTGCCGTTGTCGGTCATGAGCGGGATCTCGCCCATGTAGACCTCCTGCTCCTTCACGTACTTGATGGCCTTGCTGGACGACTCGCGGTCGTAGATGACCAGGCGCACGGTCACGCGCAGCGGGGCGCCGTAGGACAGCCCGCGGTTGCGGCACTCGCGCTCGTCGAACACCGGCTCGCCGAGCTTGTAGCCGACGTACTCCAGCGCCGCGTAGCCGTTGTAGCTGACGATCGGGAACACCGACTTCAGCGCGGCGTGCAGGCCGCGGTCGTCGCGCCGGGCCGGCTCGACGTCGGCCTGCAGGAACTCGCGGTAGGAATCGACCTGGATCGCGAGCAGGAACGGCACTTCGATGATGCTGCCGCGCTTGCCGAAATCCTTGCGGATGCGCTTCTTCTCGGTGAAGGAATACGTTGTCGTCATGGGGTATGACCGCCTTTGGCATCGACGGGCCGCGCGTCCGCGGCCCTGGGGGATCGGCCATCGCAGGGGATGGTCCCGAGGGAAAACCGCCAGTGGGAAGTCGCTGGTATTGCCGGCACCAGCACGCCCTCTCCCGCTACTTCCTACTGGCGACTTGTTTGAGAGCAGAGATTCGGGATTGGGGATTCGGGATTCGGAAAAGCGAAGAGACCTTCATGCTTTTGCCAATCCCGAATCTCCAATCCCCAATCCCGGCCGTTGCAACAACGGCCGAAGGCCGGGGGCTTTCGCCCCCAGCCTCGGTGGTCGCCTGACGGGGTCGGGCGACGCAAAGACCGCTTACTTCAGCTCGGCGCTGGCGCCGGCGGCCTCGAGGTCCTTCTTCAGCTTCTCGGCTTCTTCCTTCGAGACGCCTTCCTTCACGTCCTTCGGAGCGCCTTCGACCAGGTCCTTGGCTTCCTTCAGGCCCAGGCCGGTGATCGCGCGGACCACCTTGATGACCTCGACCTTCTTCTCGCCGGCGGCCTTCAGGACGACGGTGAACTCGGTCTGCTCCTCGGCGGCCGGAGCGGCGGCGGCGGCCGGGCCGGCGGCCACGGCGACCGGGGCGGCGGCGGAGACGCCGAACTTCTCTTCGAACGCCTTGACCAGCTCCATCACCTCGACGAGGGACTTGCTGCCGATGGCTTCCAGGATTTCTTCGTTGGAAAGGGACATTGTGATTACCTTCGGTTGACTGTTTTCGAAACGGCTGTCGGATGCGTACCGAACGCGGCACTCACCGGGGATTTCAGGCGGCCTTGGCCTGGCCGACCGCGTTGATCACGCGGGCGGTCGAGGCGGCGGGCTCGGCCAGGACACGGGCGAGCATGGTGGCCGGCTGGGCGATGAGCCCCACCAGCATGGCCAGCGCCTGTTCGCGGGTCGGCAGCGAGGCCAGGACGTCCACGTGGGAGCCCGGGTACTTCTGCCCGCCCACCGAAACCAGGCGCGGCTTCAGCTTCTCTGCGGTCTTGGCGAAATCCTTGATGAGGCGGCCGGCGGCACCGGGGTCTTCCTTCGAGAAGGCGTAGAGCAGCGGACCGGTCAGCTCGTCCTGGATGACGGCGTAATCGGTGTTCTCCACTGCACGCGAGACCAGGGTGTTCTTGGCTACCTTCAGGTAGACCCCGTTGTCGCGCGCCTTCTTGCGCAGGTCGGTCAGCTGACCGACCGTCAGGCCCAGGTACTCGGCGGCGACCAGCGAGTGCGCCGATGCGGCGACCTCGGCCAGTTCGGCAACGACTTCCTTCTTCTGGTTCAGATTGAGAGCCATTGCACTCCTCCGTTTTGAAGCCGGGAATCGGGAATCGGGAATCGGGAAGAGCACTCCTTCCTCCCGTCCCGGCCGTCGGCCCGGCTTCGGAACTCCGCTCGCGGCTCCTGCCGCTTGCGGCCCATGAGCGGCACCGGTCCGTCGGTGCCGGGAAGACCGGAGTCTTCCGGGTGGCAGCCGTTTCCAAAGCGTCTTGGAGGGTCGGCGACCATCTACGCAGGCCTGGACGCTCGCGCGCCCGGGATTAAGCGGCCGTCCCCCGCAGCGGCGGCGATTCCGTTGCCAGTCGAGCGTCCGTGCCCGTCGCCGTTGCGTGGTGGACCGCGCCTGCGGTCTTTGACGGCGCCGCGCAAGGCCCAGGCCCGTTGCGATGCCCTCAAAATTGCGGACGGCGCCGGGCGCGATGCGCGCGGCCCGTCCGGTACTGCGTGATGCCTTACTTCAGCGACAGCGACGACTGGTCGACGGCGACGCCGGGGCCCATGGTCGAGCTCAGCGAGATCTTCTGCAGGTAGGTGCCCTTGGCGGTCGCCGGCTTGGCCTTGACGAGGTCGGCCAGCAGCGCCTGCAGGTTGGTCTTCAGCCGCTCGGACTCGAAGTCCGCCTTGCCGATCGTGCAGTGGATGATGCCGGCCTTGTCGGTGCGGTAGCGCACCTGGCCGCCCTTGGCGTTCTTGACCGCCTCGCCCGGGTTCGGCGACACGGTGCCGACCTTCGGGTTGGGCATCAGGCCGCGCGGGCCCAGCAGCGTGCCGAGCTTGCCGACCACGCGCATGGCGTCGGGCGTGGCGATGACCACGTCGTAGCTCAGGTCGCCGCCCTGCATCTTCTCGGCCAGGTCTTCCATGCCCACGGCGTCGGCGCCCGCGGCCAGGGCCTCGTCGGCCTTGGCGCCGGCCGGCGCGAACACCGCCACGCGCACGGTCTTGCCGGTGCCCTCGGGCAGCACGGTCGAGCCGCGGACCTGCTGGTCCGACTTGCGCGCGTCCACGCCCAGGCGCACGGCCACGTCGACGGCTTCAGGGAACTTGGCGGTGCTGAGGTCCTTGACGATCTTCAGCGCCTCGTCGATCGCGTAGGTCTTGCCGGGCTGCACTGCGGCATTGATGGCCTGCTGCCGCTTGGTCTGCTTCGCCATGATCTCAGCCCTCCACCGTCAGGCCCATCGAACGGGCCGAGCCCGCGATGGTGCGTACCGCCGCGTCCAGGTCGGCCGCGGTCAGGTCGGGTTCCTTCGCCTTGGCGATCTCTTCCAGCTGCTTGCGCGTCACCTTGCCCACCTTCTCGGTGTTGGGGCGCTTGGAGCCGGACTGGACGCCCGCCGCCTTCTTCAGCAGGATCGACGCCGGCGGCGTCTTGGTGATGAAGGTGAAGGTGCGGTCCGAGTAGGCGGTGATGACCACCGGGATCGGCAGGCCCGGCTCGAGCTTCTGCGTGGCGGCGTTGAACGCCTTGCAGAACTCCATGATGTTCAGGCCGCGCTGGCCCAGCGCGGGGCCGACCGGCGGCGAGGGGTTGGCCTGACCGGCCTTCACCTGCAGCTTGATGTAACCGACGACTTTCTTCGCCATTTCTGTATGCTCTCCGGGTGCAAGCGCCTGTTCAGGCTCCCCATCGGGCCGGGAACGGATCTACCCGAGCGGCGCGCGTCCCGGCATCGCGTCGCCACTCGCGCGAAAGGCCGCCTGGGCGGCGGCCAATGCGGATATCCGGCTCGACCGGACAGGGAGCCGCGCAGTATAGCAGGTTCTGCGCCGGGCGGGGAAGCCGCCGCGGCGCGCCGGGTCAGGCCTTCTCGACCTGCCCGAACTCCAGCTCCACCGGGGTGGAGCGGCCGAAGATCAGCACCGCCACGCGCAGGCGGCTCTTCTCGTAGTTGACTTCCTCGACCACGCCGTTGAAGTCGTTGAACGGGCCGTCGGTGACGCGGACCATCTGCCCGGCCTCGAACAGCACCTTCGGGCGCGGCTTCTCGACGCCTTCCTGAACGCGCTGGAGGATGACATCGGCCTCCTCGTCGCGGATCGGCAGCGGGCGGTCGGCGGTGCCGCCGATGAAGCCCATCACCTTCGGCGTCTCCTTGACCAGGTGCCAGCTCTCGCTTTCCATCCGCGGGATGCCGGCCTCGTCGTGGGTGGCGATCTGGACCAGCACGTAGCCGGGGAAGAACTTGCGCTCGGAGCGCCGCTTCTGGCCGGAGCGCATCTCCACGACCTCCTCGGTCGGGACCAGCACGTCGCCGAACTTGTCCTGCATGCCCGCGCGCGCGATGCGGTCGCGCAGCGCCTGCGCCACCGACTTCTCGAAGCCGGAATAGGCATGCACCACGTACCAGCGCTTGTCGCCTTGCGTTTCCATCAGGTCCAAAACCTCCTCAATGCCCCAGGAACACGCGCAGCAGCCACTGGATGACGGTGTCGAACCCAGCCAGCACCAGCGCGATGATGATGACCGCCACGATCACCACCCAGGTCATGCGGGTGGTCTCCTGACGCGTGGGCCAGACCACCTTGCGAAGCTCGAAGCGGGTCTCCGACAGGAACTCGCGGGTCTGGGCGCCCTTGACGCTGAGCATGAACACGGCGAAGCCGGCGCCGAGACCCGCCACCACGGCGCCGATCCGCGCCCAGGCGGGCCAGGCGCCGAACCAGTAGAACGCGAACACCCCGGCCGCGACGAGCGCGATCGCCAGCGCGTACTTGACGATGTCGCCGGCGGAGGCTGCCTTGGGTTGTTCGACTCTGCTGTTCACTGTTGAAGCTTTCGCTCTCGCTCTTCGTGGAAAGTCCGCACTCGGGAGGTGCGGGCTCTTGCGGAGGGATCCGCATGCAACTGGCACGCCAGGAGGGACTCGAACCCCCAACCTGCGGTTTTGGAGACCGCTGCTCTGCCAATTGAGCTACTGGCGTGTAACTGGAACGGAACGCGCGCCGCGGGACCAGCCCTTAGACGACGAAGGCGGACCGAGGTTCCTCAGGTCCGCCTCGCTGGCCGCGGCGAAGCGGCGGGATCGCGATGCGACCCCGCCGTCCGGATCACTTGAGGATCTTGGCCACCACGCCGGCGCCGACGGTGCGGCCGCCCTCGCGGATCGCGAAGCGCAGGCCCTCGTCCATCGCCACCGGGTTGATCAGCGACACCTTCATCTTCACGTTGTCGCCCGGCATCACCATCTCGGTGCCCTCCGGCAGCTCCACCGATCCCGTGATGTCGGTCGTGCGGAAGTAGAACTGCGGCCGGTAGCCCTTGAAGAACGGCGTGTGGCGGCCGCCCTCGTCCTTCGACAGCACGTACACCTCCGCCTCGAAGTCCGTGTGCGGCTGGATCGAGCCCGGCTTGCACAGCACCTGCCCGCGCTCCACGTCGTCGCGCTTCGTGCCGCGCAGCAGCAGGCCCGCGTTGTCGCCCGCCTGGCCCTGGTCCAGCAGCTTGCGGAACATCTCCACGCCCGTCACCGTCGTCTTCTGCGTCGGACGGATGCCCACGATCTCGATCTCGTCGCCCACCTTGATGATGCCGCGCTCGATACGACCCGTCACCACCGTGCCGCGGCCCGAGATCGAGAACACGTCCTCCACCGGCATCAGGAACGTCTTGTCGACGTCGCGCTCCGGCTCCGGAATCCAGGTGTCCAGCGCCTCCACCAGCTTCAGGATCGACGGCACGCCGATCTCCGACTGGTCGCCTTCCAGCGCCAGGCGCGCCGAGCCGTGGATGATCGGGGTGTCGTCGCCCGGGAACTCGTACTTCGACAGCAGCTCCCGCACCTCCATCTCCACCAGCTCCAGCAGCTCCGCGTCGTCCACCATGTCCGCCTTGTTCAGGAAGACCACGATGTACGGCACGCCCACCTGACGCGACAGCAGGATGTGCTCGCGCGTCTGCGGCATCGGGCCGTCCGCGGCCGAGCACACCAGGATCGCGCCGTCCATCTGCGCCGCACCGGTGATCATGTTCTTCACGTAGTCGGCGTGTCCCGGGCAGTCCACGTGCGCGTAGTGGCGGTTCGGGCTCTCGTACTCCACGTGCGCCGTCGAGATCGTGATCCCGCGCGCCTTCTCCTCCGGCGCCGCGTCGATCGCGTCGTAGGCCTTGAATTCACCGCCGAAACGCTCCGCGCCCACCTTCGTCAGCGCCGCCGTCAGCGTCGTCTTGCCGTGGTCCACGTGACCGATCGTGCCCACGTTCACGTGGGGCTTGGTGCGCTCGAACTTACC
>NZ_JAIWPR010000099.1 GCF_021191635.1 Alterluteimonas quercicellularis | reverse complement strand
CGTCGCCGCGCCGGGCGCCGCCGCGCCGGCGCCCGCCGCGGCGCCGGCGGCGATCCCCGCGACCGGCGAACCCCGGCTGCGCATCTCGGGCGACCTGCGCGTTCGCGGCCAGGCCGATACCTCCGACCGCGACGGGCGCGACCGCTACAGCACCCAGCTGCGCGGCCGGATCGGCGCCACCTACGAGGTCAACGACCGCATCCTCGCCGGCGCGCGCCTGGCCACCGGCGACGCCGACGATCCCAACAGCACCGACGTGCAGCTCTCCAACTGGCTGGACGACCTGGACGTCAGCCTCGACCAGGCCTACCTGCGCTTCCGCTACGACGGGCTCGACCTCTACGCCGGCAAGATGCCGCAGCCCTTCGCCCGTACCGAGCTGGTCTGGGACGGCGACGTCAACCCGCAGGGCCTGGGCGCCACCTACCGCCGCCCGCTGGGCGGCGGCGGCGCCTTCCGCGCCAACGGGCTGCTCTTCGTGGTCGACGAGCGCGCGGCCGGCTCCGACAGCACCATGCTGGGCGCGCAGCTCGGCTACGACTCGGCCGCGCTGGGGCCGTGGCGGTTCGACGTCTCCGGCGCCTACTACCACTACGCGCTCGGCAGCATCGCCGGCGCCGATGCCGGCGACCTGCGCAGCAACCTGCTCGCGCCCGACGGCAGCTACCTGTCGGACTTCCACCTCGCCAACGCCCTCGTCGGCGCCACCTACGGCGGCTTCGGCGACCGCTGGCCGCTGCGCATCGTCGGCGACTACGTGAAGAACCTCGGCGCGCAGACACCGGCCGACACCGGCTACGGCATCGACCTCATGCTGGGCCGCAGCGGCCAGCCGGGCGACTGGCGCATCACCTACGGCCACGCCATGGCGCAGACCGACGCGGTGCTGGCCGCGTTCTCCCACGACAACATCGGCATCGGTACCAACTACCGCATGCACGCGCTGACCGTGGACTACGTGCCCATGCCGCGCACCATGCTGAGCGCGATCTGGTATCGGTATCGCCCGGAAGACCCGCTGCATGCCGGCGGCAACGACCCCAACGACTGGTTGAACCGGTTCCGCCTCGCGTTCCTGGTCAGCTTCTGAGCCGGCACGCGCGGGCACCCGGGCGCACGACGGCATCGCGCCGGCCGGGGGCGTCGGCGCCGCCTCACGCGGCCGGCGCCGCCCCGGCCACGCGCAGCAGCCGCTCGCCCATCCCCTGCAGCCGCGCCGCCAGTTCCGGCGGCTCCAGGACCTCGAAGTCCACGTCCAGCGCCGCCACGTACACCGCCAGCAGGTCCGGCGATTGCGCGCCCGTTTCCAGCAGGCAATGCGCGTCGTCGATCCGTTCCAGCCGGCCCGCCAGCGGCGGGATGCGCTCCGCCATCCGCGCCAGCGGCGCGTGCAGCACGATGCGCGCACGCAGCCGGTAGGGCTGCGACGACACCGCGCGCGAGACGTATGCGGCCGGATCGCCGCCCGGCACCGGCCGCGGCAGGAAGCGCGCGCCCTCGACGACGGGCCCGGCGATGCGGTCCACCCGGAAGGTGCGCCAGTCCGCGCGGCCCAGGTCCCAGGCCAGCAGGTACCAGCGCCCATCGGCGCACACCAGCGCGTGCGGTTCCGCCTCGCGCTCGCTGCGCCGTTCTTCGCGATCGTGGTAGCCGAAGCCCACGCGCAGCGCATCGCGGCAGGCGCCGGCCAGCGCGGTCAGGCGCTCCGCGTCCACCGCCGGCCCGGCCGTGCCCAGCGGCACCACCGCCGCATGCAGCCCGCGCATCCGCTTGCGCAGCCGCAGCGGCAGCAGCTGGTCCAGCTTCGCCAGCGCGCGCAGGCCCGCCTCCTCCATGCCGGTCACCGCCTCCACCGTCGCCAGGCGCAGGCCGAGCGCGACGGCCAGCGCCTCGTCGTCGTCCAGCAGCAGCGGCGGCAGCGCCGCACCCGCGCCCAGCGCGTAGCCGCCCGCCACCCCGGCGCTGGCGCGCACCGGGTAGCCCAGGCTGCGCAGGCGGTCCACGTCGCGGCGCACCGTGCGCGGCGTCACCGCCAGGCGCTCGGCCAGTTCCGCCCCCGGCCAGAAGCGGCGCGCCTGCAGCAGGGCGAGCAGGCGCAGCAGGCGGGCGGAGGTCTCGAGCATGGCGCCAGCCTAAAGGAGATCGCGGACCGCAACTGTCCGCGATAGGGGCGCAAGCTCGTCCCGCCCCGGCCATCCGGCCGAATCCAGGAGCGCCCATGACCCTGACCCTCTACGCCGCGCCCATGTCCAGCGCCACCCCGGTGGTCTGCGCGCTGGCCGAACTCGACCTCGACTGCGAGACCGTCATGCTCGACCTGCAGGCCGGCGAGCAGAAGCGGCCGGACTATCTCGCCCTCAACCCGCACGGCGTGGTCCCGACCCTGCTCGTGGACGGCGCGCCGCTGTTCGAGGCGCTGGAGATCCTGCAGTGGCTGGGCGAGCGCCACGGCGTCGAGCGCGGCCTGTGGCCGGCCGCCGGCACGCCGGAGCGGCTGGCCGCACTGTCCTGGACCGCCTGGGCCTACGTCAGCTACGGCGGCCTGGTCGGCACCCTCAACTTCGCGCAGAGCCCGCACGCCGACGCCGCCCTGCACCACCCGCCGCTCGCCGCCGACGTCCTGCAGCGCCTCGGCGCCGCGCTCGGCCGCCTGGATGCCCGCCTCGCCGCGCAACCCTGGCTGCTCGGCGCGGACTATTCGCTGGCCGACCTGATCGTCGCGTGCGTGGTCGTCTACAGCCTCTACTGCGGCGTCCCGATCGAGGGCCACGCGCACGTGCGCGACTGGCTGCGCCGCTTCTGCGCACGGCCGGCGTATGCCGTGGCCTGGGGCGATGCGCCTCCGATGCTCTGAGGAGACACGATGACGATGCTCACCGCGCGCTGCCACTGCGGCGCCACCCGGATCCGGCTCGCGCATGCGCCCACTTCGCTCACCGCCTGCAACTGCAGCTTCTGCTTCAAGCGCGGCGCGCTGTGGGCCTACTACCCGGTCGGCGACGTCGTCGTGCTGGACGACGCGCACACCGTCGGCTACAGCCGTGATCCGGCGCTGCACACCCACTACCACTGCGGCGTGTGCGGCTGCGGCACCCATGGCGCGCTGCGCTGCACGTGGACCGAGGACGGCCCCGACTTCTCGGCGCCTCGGATCGCCGTCAACGCGCGCCTGCTCGACGATGTCGCCCTGGTCGAGGCCCTGCCGGTGGACGCCCTGGACGGCCGCAACGACTGGTGAGCCGCCCGCCGCCCTGTAGGAGCGCGCTCGCGCGCGACGGCGCAAGGTGCCACTGGAGCCGCGGCAGAAGACGAACGCGTCGCCACGCGCGGACGCGGGCGAACGACGGCTGGCGCCGCTCTTTCGGGAAGCCGGAGAAAAGCCGTCGCGCGCGAGCGCGCTCCTACACGGCCACCGGCGGACCCAGCCGCTTGCGCACGATGCGCTCGAACACCGCTGCGGCCACCGGCAGCAAGTCGTCGTCGAAGCGGAAGGTCGGGTGGTGGCACATCGCGCTGTCCATGCCCAGGAACAGGTACGCCCCCGGCCAGTGCTCCAGCAGGTACGAGAAATCGTCCGAGAACGGGTACGCGCGCAGGTCCGTGCGCACCCGCTCCGGCCCCAGCACCTCCCCCAGCGCCTGCGCCGCCAGCGCCGCCTGCTCCGGCGCGTTCACGCACGGCGGGCAGGAGTGCGGGATCGTGCACGTCACCCGGCACCCCGACATCGCCGCGAAGCCCTCGCACAGCCCGTGCAGCCGCGCCAGCAGCGCCTCGTGCACCTCCCGCGACAGCGCCCGCACCGTCCCGCTCAG
>NZ_JAIWPR010000098.1 GCF_021191635.1 Alterluteimonas quercicellularis | reverse complement strand
CGCCGCCACGGGCGGCTGCGCCGCGGCCGCGACGCGCGCCGGCTTCGCGGGTGCGGGTGCGGGCACCGGCGCGGGGCGGGACGGCGCCGGAGTGGCTGCCGGCTGCGGCGCCAGCAGCAGCCCGACGTAGTCGTCGACCGCGGCCTCGGCGCTCACGCGGCACGCTCCATCGGCCGGTCGGCGCCGAGCAGCCAGTCGAGGGCGCGCGCGTACGCGCCCATCGCCCGGCCGGGCGGCTCGCCGCTGAAGACCTGCCGCGCCAGCACGTCGGCGTTGGCGAGCTGGGTATCCACCGGCACCGCCTCGTCCCAGGCGCGGTCGGCGTAGTCCTCGCGCAGGCGCGCCAGGGTCTCGCGGCCGGCGCGGGTGCGGCGGTCGTACAGGGTGGGCAGCACCGCCACCGGCAGCGGGCGCTGCCGCGAGCGCTCGACCATGGCCGCGGTGCGGCACATGCCGGCCAGGCCGTGCAGCGCCAGCGGCTCGCACTGGGTGGGCACGACCAGGCGGTCGGCCGCCGCCAGCGCGTTGACCATCAGCAGGCCCAGCGTGGGCGGGCAGTCGAGCAGCACGTGGTCGTGGACGCCGCGGTGGCGCTCCAGCGCCTGCGCCAGCGCCAGCCCGAGGCCGGGCTGGGTGGCGCTGCGCCGTTCCAGCGTGGCCAGCGCGGTCTGCGCGCAGACGAAGTCCAGGCCGTCGACCGGGGAGGGCCGCAGCAGGGCGGCGAGCGTGGCCGGCGGCGCGGAGAACAGGTCCACCACGCCCTCGGGCTGCGGCTCGCCGGGCACGCCGAAGGCGCGGGTGAGCGAGGCGTGCGGGTCGAGGTCGAGCAGCAGCACGCGCTGGCCGCGCGCGGCCAGCAGGCGGCCCAGGGCCAGCGTGGTGGTGGTCTTGCCCACGCCGCCCTTCTGGTTGGCGATCGCCCAGACGTGCATCAGCCATGTCCTCGCGCGGTGGTTCGGTTGGAGAGGGGAGGCGCGGCGGCGGCGACCGCGCCGCTGGCGTCGCGCGCCGGCAGCGCGCTCGGCGGCAGGTCGGCCTGTCGCGCGCCCGGGGTGTCGGGCGCCGCCAGCACCATCAGCACCACGCGGCGGTTGGCGTTGCGCCCGGCCTCGGAGGCGTTGTCGGCCTTCGGCCGGTACTCGCCGTAGCCGACCAGCATCAGCCGCTCCGGCGCGACCTGCTCGCGCACGAACAGGTGCACGACGCTGGCCGCGCGCGCGGCCGACAGCTCCCAGTTGGAGGGGAACTGCGCGGTGCGGATCGGGCGGTCGTCGGTGTAGCCCTCCACGCGCACCGGGTTGGGGGTGTCGCGCAGCAGCCGCGCCAGCCGCGCCAGCAGCGCCTGCGCGGCAGGGTCGAGCACGGCCGAGCCGGTGGCGAACAGGATGTCGCTGTTGATCTCCACCTCCAGCCAGAGGTCGGCGCGCTGCACGCTCACCAGCCGCGCGCGTACCATGTCCGACAGCGCGTCCTCCAGCTGCGCGGCGATCGCGCCGAGCTGCCGGCGCGAGGCGGCCAGCGCCTCCGCGTCGCCGCCCGCGCCGTTGCGGCGCATCCGCGATTCCAGCAGCGGCTGCAGCGGCGAGTCCAGCACCGGCGAGGGCGCCTCCGGCCCGTGGCGGGCGCCCGAGGGGATCGGCGTCGGGCGGCCGAAGTCGGATTCGCGGCGGTTGCTCTCGCCGAGCTGGATCGGCGTGACGGTGCGCGGGGTGCCGCTGAAGGCGTTGGCCAGCGAGTCGGCCATGACCCGGTACTTGCCCTCGTTGAGCGAGGACACCGCGTACATGACCACGAAGAACGCCAGCAGCAGGGTCATGAGGTCGGCGTAGGGGATCGCCCAGGCCTCGTGGTTGCCGTGCTCCTCGTGCTGCCTGCGCCGCGCCATCAGTGCAGGAAGCCGGCCAGACGCGCCTCGATGTTGCGCGGGTTCTCGCCCTGCGCGATCGCGATCAGGCCCTCGATCACCAGCTCGCGTTCGCCGCTGCGGCGGCCGATCAGGCTCTTGAGCTTGGCCGCCACCGGCAGGAACAGCAGGTTGGCCGAGGCGATGCCGTAGATGGTGGCGGTGAACGCGGCGGCGATGCCGTGGCCGAGCTTGCTCGGGTCGGCCAGGTTCTGCATCACCGCGATCAGGCCCAGCACCGCGCCGACGATGCCCAGGGTGGGCGCGTAGACGCCCATGCTCTCGAACACCTTGGCCGCGGCCAGGTCCTGGTGCTCCTCGCCCTCCAGCTCGATCTCCAGCATGTGCCGGATCGATTCCGGCTCCAGGCCGTCGACCAGCATCTGCAGGCCCTTGCGCACGAAGGGATCGGGGTTGGCCTCGACGTGGCTCTCCAGGCCGAGCAGGCCCTGGCGGCGCGAGACGTTGCTCCATTCCAGCAGTTGCGCGATCAGCGCGTGGCGGTCGGCGACCGGCGGCTTGAGCGTCCATTGCGAGATGCGCATCGCGCGCATGAACACCGGGCGCGGGGTGTGCAGCAGGATCGCCGCCACGGTGCCGACGATGACGATCACGAACGCCGCCGGCGACCACAGCGCGCCGAGCCCGGCGCCCTTGAGCACGCTGCCGCCGACCAGGGCGGCCAGCGCGAGCACGAGTCCGACGACGCTGAAGATGTCCATGATCGCGATATCGGCGTGCGCGCGGGCGACTTGAGCCGGCGCGAGCAGTGGATGCGCCGACAGGAAGCCGATGGACGTAGGAGCGCGCTCGCGCGCGATGCTCTTCCGGTCCGGAGCCAAAGAAAAAAAGCATCGCGCGCGAGCGCGCTCCTGCACAAGCGGGCGCGCACGCGGCCGGAACGGATCAACCCGGCTTCAGCGCGTCCACGTCCAGGATCAGCGCCAGCCGGCCGTCGCCGATCAGGGTGGCGCCGGCGTAGCCGGGCAGGCCGCGCAGCGCGCGCGGCAGCGGCTTGATCACCACTTCCTCGCGCCCGCGCACCGCGTCCACCACCAGCCCGAAGCGGTGGTCGCCGCGCTGCAGGACGACGATGGTCAGCAGCGGCGCCTCCGGGGCCGGCTGGCCCAGCCAGCGCCGCAGGTCGACCAGCGACAGCGTGTGCGAGCGCCGGTCCAGGGCGGCGCGCCCGTCGAACCAGTTCACCGCGGACGCGGGGGCGTGCAGCACCTCCTGCACGCGCGCCAGCGGCAGCGCGTAGGCGTCGCCCGCCGCGTGCACCAGCAGGGTGGGCAGGATCGCCAGCGTCAGCGGCACGCGCAGCGAGAAGCGGCTGCCGCGGCCGAGCTCGGAATGCACCTGGATCTGCCCGCTCAGCTCGCGGATGCGCGACTGCACCACGTCCATGCCGACGCCGCGCCCGGAGATGTCGCTGACCTCGCTGCGGGTGGAGAAGCCGGCCAGGAACACCAGGTTCAGGCATTCCTCCGAGCTGAGCCGCGCCGCCGACTCGGCGTCGATCAGGCCCTTCTCGCGGGCCTTGCCGCGCAGGCGCTCGGGATCGATGCCGGCGCCGTCGTCCTCGACCTCGATGCCGACGTAGTCGCCCAGCTGCTGCGCGACCAGCCGCACGCGGCCGGCGCGCGGCTTGCCGGTGGCCTCGCGCAGCGCCGGGGCCTCGATGCCGTGGTCGATGGCGTTGCGCACCAGGTGCACCAGCGGGTCGGCCAGCGCCTCGACCAGGTTGCGGTCCAGCTCGGTGTCGGCGCCGACCAGCTCCAGCTCGACCTCCTTCTCCAGCGAGCGGGCGACGTCGCGCGCCACCTTGGGGAAGCGCGAGAACACCTTGCCCACCGGCTGCATGCGCATGCGCATCACCGCGCCCTGCAGGCGCGCGGTGGCGTTGTCGAGGCTGCCCACGGCGTGGTCGAGGTCCTCTTCGCGCAGGCGCGCGCGCAGGGTCTTCAGGCGGTTGCGCGCCAGCACCAGCTCGCCGACCAGGTCGACGATGGCGTCGAGCCGGCGGGTGTCCACGCGCACGGTGTGCTCGCGCTCGGCCGTTGCGGCCGCGGCCGCGGCCGGGGGCGGCGTGCGCGGCGGCGGAGGCGGCGGCGGCGTGGCGG
>NZ_JAIWPR010000097.1 GCF_021191635.1 Alterluteimonas quercicellularis | reverse complement strand
GAGCCGCCGTCGCTGCCGCAGGCCGCCCCGGCCCCGCCGCCGGCCGGCGACGGCGAACTGGCGCGCATGCGCGAGGAACTGGCGCAGATGCGGCAGATGATCGAGCGCGAGATGCTGCGCCTGACCGACGAGCGCCTGCGCGGCGCGCCGGTGCGCGCCCAGGCCATGGAACTGATGGAGGACTACGGCTTCGACGCCGGGCTCACCCGCGACGTGGTGATGCAGATCCCCGCCGACGCCGCCGCGCACCGCGCCCGCGGGCTGATGCTGGGGCTGATCGCCAAGCGCCTGCCGGTATGCCCGGTCGACCCGCTGCACCAGGCCGGGGTGATCGCCCTGGTCGGCCCGACCGGCGCCGGCAAGACCACCACCATCGCCAAGCTGGCCGCGCTGTATGCCGCCCAGCACCAGCCGCGCGACGTCGCCCTGGTCACCACCGACACCCAGCGCATCGGCGGCCGCGAGCAACTGCACGGCTACGGCCGCCAGCTCGGCATCGCCGTGCACGAGGCCGACAGCGAGGCCGCCCTGCTCGGCCTGCTGCAGCGGCTGGAGGACTACCGCCTGGTGCTGGTGGACACCGCCGGGCTGAGCCAGCGCGACCGCGCGCTGGCCCGCCAGCTGCACTGGCTGCGCGCCGCCCGCCAGGTCCGCACCCTGCTGGTGCTGCCCGCCAACACCCACTTCGCCGACCTCGACGAGGCGGTGCGGCGCTTCGAGGGTGCGCGCCCGCAGGGCGTGGTGCTGACCAAGGTGGACGAGACCGGCCGCCTGGGCGGCGCGCTGTCGGTGGCGGTGGACCACCAGCTGCCGCTGACCTGGATCGCCGACGGCCAGCGCGTGCCCGACGACCTGCACCGCGCCAACGCCGCCCGTCTGGTGCTGCGCCTTGAAGATCTCCGGCGCGATGCCGATAAGCCGATTGACCCGGAGCACGCCGTCCCGGAGCACGACCATGCCGTCGCCTGAGCCCCTGCCGATGCCCACCTCCCTGCCGCCCCCGCTCAAGCCCGTGCGCACGCTCGCCGTGACCGGCGGCAAGGGCGGCGTGGGCAAGAGCAGCGTCTCGGTCAACCTCGGCATCGCCCTGGCCGACCTGGGCCGGCGCACGCTGCTGCTCGACGCCGACCTCGGCCTGGCCAACGTGGACGTGCTGCTGGGCCTGTCGCCGCGCTACACCCTGGCCGACCTGGTCGCCGGGCGCTGCGGGCTGGAGGACGTGCTGGTGGAAGGCCCGGGCGGCCTGCTGATCGTGCCGGCCGCGTCCGGCCGCCGGCACATGGCCGAGCTGCGGCCGATCGAGCACGCCGGCCTGGTGCACATGTTCGACGAGCTGCAGCGCGAGCTGGACGTGATGCTGATCGACACCGCGGCCGGCATCACCGATTCGGTGCTGACCTTCTGCCAGGCCGCGCAGGACGCGGTGGTGGTGGTCTGCGACGAGCCGGCCTCGCTTACCGACGCCTACGCGCTGATCAAGGTGCTGTGCCGCGAGCGCGGCGTGGACCGGGTGCAGGTGGTGGCCAACATGGTGCGCAGCGCCAACGAGGGCCGCGCGCTGTACGAGAAGCTGTCGCGGGTGTGCGAGCGCTTCATCGGCGACGTCTCGCTCAACTACCTGGGCGCGGTGCCGAACTGCGACTGGCTGCGGATGTCGGTGCAGCGGCAGCAGGCGGTGGTGCGCGCCTACCCCGGCAGCCCCTCGGCGCGCGCGCTGGTGGAGATCGCCCGCCGCGCGGCGCGCTGGGAGGCGCCGCTGGCGCCGCGCGGCCACGTGGAGTTCTTCGTCGAGCGCATGCTCCGGCAGGGGGCTCCCGCATGAGCCTCGCCGCCCGCCAGTACCAGGCGGTCCAGCGCGCGACCGCCCCCGACCCGCTGGTGCGGCACGCCGAGCTGGTGCGCCGCATCGCCCACCACCTGGCGGCCCGGCTGCCGGCCAGCGTCGAGGTCGACGACCTGATCCAGGCCGGCATGATCGGCCTGCTGGAGGCCTCGCGCAGCTACGACGCCGACCAGGGCGCCTCGTTCGAGACCTACGCCTCGATCCGCATCCGCGGCGCGATGATCGACGAGATCCGGCGCGGCGACTGGGTGCCGCGCTCGGTGCACCGGCGCGCCCGCGAGGCGGCCGCGGCGATCCGCGAGATCGAGCAGGCCACCGGCCGGTCGGCTTCCGCGCAGCAGGTCGCCGAGCGGATGGGGATGCCGCTGGCCGAGTACCTGCGCCTGGTCGAGGACGCCGCCCGCGGCCAGGTGCTGAGCCTGGACTCGCACGTCGAGGACCACGGCGAGGTCGAGCCCGCCGCCCACGGCGGCGGCCCCACCCCGCAGGAAGCCCTGCTGCGCGGCGAGTTCGGCCGCGAGCTGGCCGCCGCCATCGGCCAGCTGCCCGAGCGCGAACAGCTGGTGCTGTCGCTGTACTACGAGCAGGAACTGAACCTGAAGGAGATCGGCGCGGTGCTCGGCGTGAGCGAATCGCGCGTGTGCCAGATCCACGGCCAGGCGGTGCTGCGCCTGCGCGGCCGCCTGAGCGCCTTCGAACTGGCCGACACCGGCATCGCCGACGAGGCCTGACGCCAGACCCCACCCGGAGCCCCATTTGAACAAGAACATGCGCATCCTCATCGTCGACGACTTCTCGACGATGCGGCGGATCATCCGCAACCTGCTGGCCGACCTCGGGTTCAACAACACCGTGGAGGCCGAGGACGGGCACAGCGCGCTGGCGGTGCTGCGGCAGGAAGCGGTGGAGCTGGTGGTCACCGACTGGAACATGCCTGGCATGACCGGCATCGAGCTGCTGCGCGCGATCCGCGCCGACGCCCGGCTGCGCGCGCTGCCGGTGCTGATGGTCACCGCCGAGGCCAAGCGCGAGCAGATCGTGGAAGCGGCGCAGGCCGGCGTGAACGGCTACATCATCAAGCCCTTCACCGCGCAGACCCTGGCCGAGAAGCTGGACCGCATCTTCGAGCGGCTGGGGAACGCGGCATGAGCGCTTCGCCCGCCACCGCCGCCGGCGCCGACGGCCGCGCCTGGCTGCTGCAGCGCCTGCACGACGCCCTCGACGCGCTGGAGCGCGACGACGAACCGGCCTGGCGCCGGCACGTCGACGCCCTGGCCGGCGCGCGCACGCGCAGCCTCGTGCACGGCCTGGGCCGGCTCGCCCGCGAGCTGGAGCAGGCGCTCGACGCACTGCCGCCGCCGGCCGACGGCGCCGGCGACCTCGACGACGCCTGCGCCCGCCTCGACCACGTGGTGGCGATGACCGAGCAGGCCACCCACCGCACCCTGGACCTGATCGACCACGCCCGCACGCTGGTCGCGCAGCTGCAGGAGGGGCCGCTCGACCCCGCGCAGGCGCCGCTCGCCGCGGCGCTGCGCCTGGACCTGCAGGAGATGGCGCTGGCGCAGAGCCACCAGGACCTCGGCGGCCAGATCGTGCGCCGCGTCGCCGGCATCGTGCGCGGCGTGCACGAGAGCCTCGGCGCGCTGGGGCTGCCGCCGCGCGAGCCCGGCGCGCCCTCGCCGCGCGGGCACGGCCCGGCGGTGGCCGGCCTGGACCGCGACGCCGTGGACCAGGACGCGGCCGACGACCTGCTCTCGCGCCTGGGGCTTTAGCGCCATGTCGGCCTGCTCGCCCGAGATCGCCGCCGACTTCGTCATCGAGGCGCGCGAGCTGCTCGACGACCTCGGCGCGCAGCTGGTCGGACTGGAACAGGCCCCGGACGACCGCGAACGCCTCAACGCGGTGTTCCGCGCCTTCCACACGCTGAAGGGCGGCGGCGGCTTCCTCGGCGCGACCGCGCTGGTGGAGCTGTGCCACGCCGCCGAGGAGACCCTGGGCGCGGCGCGCGGCGGCGGCGCGCGCCTGCTGCCGCGCCACTTCGACGCCGCCCAGCGCTCGCTGGACTGGCTGCAGGCGATGGTGGACGCGATCGAGGCCGGCGCGCCGGTCCCGGCCGCCCCGCCCGAACTGGTCGCCGCCTTCGCCCTGGAGGCACCCGCCGCCGACACCATCGGCGACGACGAGTTCGAAGCCCTGCTCGACCGGCTGCACGGCGGCGCCGCGCCCGGCCTGGCCGCGGCGCCCGCTCCCCCTGCGGCACCGGCCGGCGACATCATCGGCGACGACGAGTTCGAGGCCCTGCTGGACCAGTTGCACGGCGGCGGCGCACCGGGCGCCGCGGCACCGGCCGCCACGCCGCCGCCGCCTCCGC
>NZ_JAIWPR010000096.1 GCF_021191635.1 Alterluteimonas quercicellularis | reverse complement strand
CCCGCCGCGGCCCGGCGCACGCGCGTGCCGGGCACGCCCCCGCGGCCGGCCGCCAGCCCCGCGGCCGCCAGCGCCGCGCCGGCGATCAGCGACCACATCTGCAACGGGTACAGGGCCGGCGCCAGGTCGGCGCGGGCGTGCAGCAGCAGGATCGACAGGCCGAGCCAGGCCAGCAGGCCGAAGCCGGCGCCGGACAGCGTGGCGGACAGGACCGCCGGGAGGGCTGGTGGCATGCGTCGGGTCCTCGGGCGCGTGCGCGCCGGCACCGGGTGGTCCGCGTGGACGGGTGGCCGCACCGATCGCGTCCCCGCGGTGCGTCCGCGCCGCACCATACCGGTTCGCCGCGCGCGCGCCCAGGTCGCGGGTCACAGTCCGGCGGGGACGTCGCTCACTGCGGATCGTCGTCGGGATCGAGCAGCCAGCGGCCATAGAGCGCGACCACGACCGCGCACAGCAGGATCAGCGCGCCGCGCCAGCGCGGCGAGGGCGGCGACAGCGGCCCCGGCGGCGGCGCCGGGAACAGGTGGGGCGCGACGATGGCGAGCGCACCGGCGATCGCGGCTGCGACGGCCAGCAGCAGGCACAACACGCCGAACGCGCGCCGCAGGCCGCTCATCGCGCCGGCCCCCGGCCGCGCGCGTCGGCGCGGCGGATGAGGCGTGGGCGGGCGGGCGCGGGGCGCGGCATGGCCCATCATGCCCGATGCGCGCACGCCGGCGCGCGACCGGAACAGGCGCCGCAACCGGGGCCAGCACGCCCGCGCCCTCGATGCGCCTCGATCCTCTCGCCATGCACGCGTCGCCCCGCCGGTCCTGCGCGAGGCTGGCCGGGCGCCGGTCAAGAGTCCGTTCCGCGTGCGCCGCGCCACGGCGCGGCCCGCACGCAGGCCGCATAATGCCGCCATGGACCGATACGAACGCATCCTCTCGCTGCACCGCACCCTCAGGAGCGCGCGCTACCCGGTGACGGTGGCGCGCCTGCAGGACGAACTGGGCTGTTCGCGCGCGACCGTCTACCGCGACCTCGCCTTCCTGCGCGACGCGCTGATGGCGCCGATCGTCGGCGACGGCGAGGCCGGCTTCCGCTACGACGCCGACGAGGGCGACCGCTTCGAGCTGCCCGGGCTGTGGCTGAGCTCCGACGAACTGCACGCGCTGCTGGCCGCGCAGCAGCTGCTCGCGCGCAGCGGCGGCGGCGTGCTGTCCAATGCGCTGGCGCCGTTGCAGCAGCGCATCGAGAAGCTGCTCGACGAGCACTCGTCCGGGCGCCACTGGCCGGTCGACCGGGTGCGGGTGATCCCGCACCACTCGCGGCGGATGGACGAGCAGGCGTTCCGCTTCGTCTGCTCGGCGGTGCTGGAGCGCAAGCGGCTGAGCTTCGAGTACCGCGCGCGCTCCACCGACGAGAAGACCCGCCGCACCGTCTCCCCGCAGCGGATCACCCACTACCGCGGCAACTGGTACCTCGACGCCTGGGACCACGACCGCGACGGCCTGCGCAGCTTCTCGGTCGACCGCATCGGCGGCGCGCGCGTGCTCGACGCCGCCGCGCAGGACATCGGCGACGCCGAGCTGGACCGCCACCTGGCCGGCAGCTACGGCATCTTCTCCGGCGAGCCCAAGGGCTGGGCGACGATCCGCTTCAACGCCAAGGCCGCGCGCTGGGTGGCCGACGAGCACTGGCACTCGCAGCAGCAGGGCCGCTTCCTGGCCGACGGCAGCTACGAGCTCAAGGTGCCCTACAGCTCCTCGCGCGAACTGCTGATGGACGTGCTGCACTACGGCGCCGACGCCACCATCGTCGAGCCCGCCTCGCTGCGCGAGCAGGCGCGGAGCCTGCTGGAACTGGCGCTGACCAACTACGACCGCTGAGATGACGTCGTCCGGCGAGGCGGTGGCGCTGGCGCTGGGGGCGGGCGGGGCGCGCGGGCTCGCGCAGATCGGCGTCATCGAGGTGCTGCAGGCGCGCGGCTTCGAGATCCGCTCGATCGCCGGGTCCTCCTGCGGCGCCCTGGTCGGCGGCCTGTACGCCGCCGGGCGGCTGGAGGTCTACCGCGACTGGCTGGTCGGCATGAGCCGCGCCGACATCCTGCGCCTGCTCGATCCCGGCTTCGGCGGGCCGGCGCTGTTCCGCGGCGAGCGCCTGATGCAGACGCTGCGCGCGCTGACCGGCGAGCCGCGCATCGAGGACCTGCCGATCGACTTCACCGCGGTGGCGGTGGACCTGCGCCGCGAGCGCGAGGTGTGGCTGCGCGAGGGGGACCTGTGGGACGCGATCCGCGCCTCGATCGCCATCCCCGGGGTGTTCACCCCGCACGTTCTCGGCGGCCGCGAGCTGGTGGACGGCGGCGTGCTGGCGCCGCTGCCGATCACCGCGACCCGGCTGTCGGGCGCGCAGCGGCTGATCGCCGTCGACATGCACGGCCTGCCCGGCCGGCCGCTGGGGCGGCTCGCGCAGCCGGCGCAACCGGCCGGCGAGCGCATGGAGGCCGACGCCGACGCGTCCGGCCCCTCGCCGCTGGCCCTGCTCACGCGCTGGACGCGCCGCTTCGGCAGCCCCGGCCGCGACGCGCGCGGCATCGGCTTCACCGAGCTGATGTCGCGCTCGCTCGACACCATGCAGGCGCAGATCGCCCGCGTGCAGCTGGCGCTCGACCCGCCCGAGCTGGTGATCCGCATCCCTCGCGACGCCTGCCAGTTCTACGAGTTCTGGCGGGCGGCGGAGCTGATCGAGCTGGGCCGCACCGAGGCGACCCGCGCGCTGGACGCGGCCGGGTACTAGGGTCCGGCCGCACGGTTTGGGCTGTCGCGCGTCCCGGCGCTCGGCGACCTGCCTCGAAGCGCACAACACCCCGCTTGCGACACGCTCTAGAGCGGGGCCGGCCCGACCCTGCCGGTGCCGGCCTCGCGCCGGCCCCCGGGGTCGGAGGCCGCCACGTCACCGGAGGGAGGCGAGACCATGGCGATTCCCGGGAACACCGTCTGCGTGCGGTACGACCGCGATGCCGAGGCGGCGGCCCGGTTCTACGCCGAGACCTTTCCCGAGAGCTCGGTGGACGCCGTCCGCCGCGCGCCGCGGCCGATGCCGCGGCCCGGAAGAAAAAACGCCTTCAGGCGGCCCGCCGGCGCGGCTCGAGCCGGCACAAGGGCGGCGAGAACATCGTGTTCGCGCAAGGCCACCCGGCGATCGGGACCGGCCGCAGCGACCGCAGGACCTCCGAGCGCAGCACGACGGCGGCGAGCCACTTGATCTCGAACTGGGCGCCGATGCATGCGCCGAGCCCGGCCGAGAACGGCATGAAGGCCGGGGGCCTCGGGTCGTCCTGCCAGCGCTGCGGAGCGAATGCGTGCGGGTTCCGCCACTCGTCGGGATGCCGATGCAGCGCGTAGACCGGGATCACGATGTCGTCGTCGCGCAGCGCCGTGACCGGCCCGATGCGGTGATCCTGGAGCACCCGCCTGCCGTGCTGCGATGCCGGCGGCCACAGGCGCAGCATCTCCAGCGCGACGTGCTCGGGCTTGCCGCTGGACACGAGCGCCCGGTTCTCCGCCGACATGTCGATTCCGGCCAGCTCGTCCAGATGCAGCGCGCAGGCCAGCCAGGCCAGCATGACCCCCGACGCGCCGGCGACCGAAAGCACCGCGTGCAGGTAGATTTCGCCGCGCTCGGCACCGGACAGCACGCCGTCCGCGCGCAGTACCGACGGCAACGTCGCGTCCAGCCCGTCCAGCATCGCGGCCACCCGCGATGACAGGCTGCGCACTCGCGCCTTCTGTTCGTCGCTGAGCTGCGAGCCGACGAGCTTCGCGTGGAAGACGTCGCCGATGTAGGTGCGGGCGGCCGCCGCCAGCCCGGGATGCCGGTCGAACCCGAGCATGCCGGCCACGGATTCCAGGGACGCCAGCAGGCACGCGCGATGCAGGTCGCCGGAGGACGCGGCCAGACGATCCACCGCGATCTGCGCGGCCCGATCCACGTCGCATCCGGCTGCGGCGCCGTGCAGCCAGCGATTCAACTCGGTGACCGCCGTCGCGGGCACCTGCTGCCTGTCGCCGAACTGCCAGACGCTCGGCTCGCGACGCAGGGCCCCGCTGTTGTCCATCAACACGCGGCGTGCCAGGTCCGCACGGCACACGACCACGTCGCCGATCAATGCCCGGTACACCGGCCTGCGCTCGCAGGCGCGACGCATCTTCTCCATCCGGCGCCACCCTTCGCGGTCGCTCGGATTCCCTCCCAGAAACCGGCCCAGAACGGGAAGCTTTTCGAGCATGGACGTCCTTGTCGCGAACATTCCCGGCGCGAACGCACGCCGCGCCACATGGGGTGGCGCGGCGTGGTGTCGACGCTTCGCTTATCCCTCGAAGTAGATGGTCGGCCAGAGGTAGGCGAACTGCCACACAGCCTTCTGGCGACCGGACGCGGTCCGCAGGGCCGAACGGAGCAAACGCTTCATGATGATGTCTCCTTGAGTCGTCATGGAGTCGGGCGCAACGGTGGAAGTAGCCGGCATGGCCAGTGGGAACCCGCCGGGCATGCCGACCTACGTTGCGTTCCGACCTGCGCGAAACGCGAATCCGATGCCCGTTGCATGTCCATTGCCCTAGCAACTCGATGGATTCGCAGGTCGAGTGTAGGCACCGCTTCCGCGCGTTTTCAAGCCGCCGGGATCTGCCGGGAGGCACTGCGACACCAATCACATTCCGCGCCCGCACCACCGAAGTGCGACCGGCGGAATCGTGGGGCCCAGGAAGATCGTCCCGCGGATCGTGGAAGTCGATTCGACCCCGGTTCGCCGGTTCGCAGCCGCTGCGACGGGGCCGGTGGAAGCTGGCGCCGTCCAACCTCCCGGAGCCCGCCATGACCCGTCCCGATGCCCACGTCCATGCCCGCGCCGACCACGACGATGCCCTGCCGCTGCTGCGCCGGCTGCTGCTGGGCGCGCTGTTCCTGGGCGCGGTGGCCATGCTCTCGCTGCCGGCCGCGCGCAGCCTGGCCTCGCCGGTGGGCGCGATGCCGCTGTGGCTGATCGGCATGCCGCTGGCCAGCCTGGCGGCGCTGGCCCTGCGCGCGCGGCTGCAGGCGTCGCCGCGCGCGTCCGCCCCGCCGGCGTCCGCCGCCCCGCGCCGGCGCCCCTCCGCGGCGCCGGCCGT
>NZ_JAIWPR010000095.1 GCF_021191635.1 Alterluteimonas quercicellularis | reverse complement strand
CAGGGTGTTGACTGAAGCCGAAACCGCGCTATGATGTGCGGCTCCCCGGGGCGAAAGTCTGCGGTGGGAAGGGAAGGCGGCGCTGAGGCCGGTTTCCGAGATCTTTGACAGTGTACGCAGGAGACTTGTGCGGACGTCTGGCGGGGGATGACCCTCCAAAGCGCAGACGTTCGAAAGAGCACACAGTCAATTCAAATGCATGCAAATGCAAGCGAGTGATTCGGGTTCTGGAGACGACTGCACTCAAGTGTTATGGGGTTACGGCCCCAGCAAGACTTAAGTGAAGAGTTTGATCCTGGCTCAGAGTGAACGCTGGCGGCAGGCCTAACACATGCAAGTCGAACGGCAGCACGGGAGAGCTTGCTCTCTGGGTGGCGAGTGGCGAACGGGTGAGTAATGCATCGGAATCTGCCCAGTTGTGGGGGATAACGTAGGGAAACTTACGCTAATACCGCATACGACCTACGGGTGAAAGCAGGGGATCTTCGGACCTTGCGCGATTGGATGAGCCGATGTCGGATTAGCTAGTTGGCGGGGTAAAGGCCCACCAAGGCGACGATCCGTAGCTGGTCTGAGAGGATGATCAGCCACACTGGAACTGAGACACGGTCCAGACTCCTACGGGAGGCAGCAGTGGGGAATATTGGACAATGGGCGCAAGCCTGATCCAGCCATGCCGCGTGGGTGAAGAAGGCCTTCGGGTTGTAAAGCCCTTTTGTTGGGAAAGAAAACCTGCCGGTTAATACCCGGCGGGAATGACGGTACCCAAAGAATAAGCACCGGCTAACTTCGTGCCAGCAGCCGCGGTAATACGAAGGGTGCAAGCGTTACTCGGAATTACTGGGCGTAAAGCGTGCGTAGGTGGTTCGTTAAGTCTGATGTGAAAGCCCTGGGCTCAACCTGGGAATTGCATTGGATACTGGCGGGCTAGAGTGCGGTAGAGGGTGGCGGAATTCCCGGTGTAGCAGTGAAATGCGTAGAGATCGGGAGGAACATCCGTGGCGAAGGCGGCCACCTGGACCAGCACTGACACTGAGGCACGAAAGCGTGGGGAGCAAACAGGATTAGATACCCTGGTAGTCCACGCCCTAAACGATGCGAACTGGATGTTGGGTGCAACTAGGCACTCAGTATCGAAGCTAACGCGTTAAGTTCGCCGCCTGGGGAGTACGGTCGCAAGACTGAAACTCAAAGGAATTGACGGGGGCCCGCACAAGCGGTGGAGTATGTGGTTTAATTCGATGCAACGCGAAGAACCTTACCTGGCCTTGACATGCACGGAACTTGGCAGAGATGCCTTGGTGCCTTCGGGAACCGTGACACAGGTGCTGCATGGCTGTCGTCAGCTCGTGTCGTGAGATGTTGGGTTAAGTCCCGCAACGAGCGCAACCCTTGTCCTTAGTTGCCAGCACGTAATGGTGGGAACTCTAAGGAGACCGCCGGTGACAAACCGGAGGAAGGTGGGGATGACGTCAAGTCATCATGGCCCTTACGGCCAGGGCTACACACGTACTACAATGGGAAGGACAGAGGGCTGCGAACCCGCGAGGGCAAGCCAATCCCAGAAACCTTCTCTCAGTCCGGATCGGAGTCTGCAACTCGACTCCGTGAAGTCGGAATCGCTAGTAATCGCAGATCAGCATTGCTGCGGTGAATACGTTCCCGGGCCTTGTACACACCGCCCGTCACACCATGGGAGTTTGTTGCACCAGAAGCAGGTAGCCTAACCTTCGGGAGGGCGCTTGCCACGGTGTGGCCGATGACTGGGGTGAAGTCGTAACAAGGTAGCCGTATCGGAAGGTGCGGCTGGATCACCTCCTTTAGAGACCGGAAGGCACGCCCGACCAGGCGTCCGCACAAGTCACCTGCATCCAGGAAGCCGCACAGCGAAGCGCTGTGCCGGCACCAGTCCCTTTTAGGGGGCCATAGCTCAGCTGGGAGAGCACCTGCTTTGCAAGCAGGGGGTCGTCGGTTCGATCCCGACTGGCTCCACATGTGCAGGTCCCTCTGCAGGAGCCCGCACATCCATGTGCGGACTTTCCAAAAGAGCAGAACTTTTGGGTCTGTAGCTCAGGTGGTTAGAGCGCACCCCTGATAAGGGTGAGGTCGGTGGTTCGAGTCCTCCCAGACCCACCATCCTGGATGAAGCGTACACATAAAGATTCAGAAGGGTTCCGCGTTGAGGCGGGGCCTGCGATCTTTGAAAATCGGGATGTAGCGAGCGTTTGAGACGAATGTCCAGACGTGTCGTAGAGGCTAAGGCGGGGGAGAAAATCCCCTGAAAACTTGATGTCGTTGAAATTCGCGTCCGGGCTTTGTACCCCTGGACACATGAGATCCCGAGGCGACTTGGGGTTATATGGTCAAGCGAATAAGCGCACACGGTGGATGCCTTGGCGGTCAGAGGCGATGAAGGACGTGGCAGCCTGCGAAAAGTGTCGGGGAGCTGGCAACAAGCTTTGATCCGGCAATGTCCGAATGGGGAAACCCACCTCGCAAGAGGTATCGTGCGGTGAATACATAGCCGTACGAGGCGAACGCGGTGAACTGAAATATCTAAGTAACCGTAGGAAAAGAAATCAACCGAGATTCCCTGAGTAGTGACGAGCGAACGGGGAACAGCCCAAAAGTCTGCACGGTTCTAGCAAAAGGGTCTGGAAAGGCCCGCCATAGAGGGTGAAAGCCCCGTATGCGAAAGGGCCGTGTGGATGAAATTGAGTAGGGCGGGGCACGTGAAACCCTGTCTGAACATGGGGGGACCATCCTCCAAGGCTAAATACTCCTGACCGACCGATAGTGAACCAGTACCGTGAGGGAAAGGCGAAAAGAACCCCGGAGAGGGGAGTGAAATAGACCCTGAAACCGTGTGCGTACAAGCAGTCGGAGCCCGCAAGGGTGACGGCGTACCTTTTGTATAATGGGTCAGCGACTTATTGTTCGTGGCGAGCTTAACCGTATAGGGGAGGCGAAGGGAAACCGAGTCTGATAAGGGCGCATAGTCGCGGGCAATAGACCCGAAACCGGGTGATCTAGTCATGCCCAGGGTGAAGGTCAGGTAACACTGACTGGAGGCCCGAACCCACTCCCGTTGCAAAGGTAGGGGATGAGGTGTGATTAGGAGTGAAAAGCTAATCGAACCCGGAGATAGCTGGTTCTCCTCGAAAGCTATTTAGGTAGCGCCTCATGTGAATCCTCTCGGGGGTAGAGCACTGTTATGGCTAGGGGGTCATCGCGACTTACCAAACCATGGCAAACTCCGAATACCGAGACGGACTGCATGGGAGACACACGGCGGGTGCTAACGTCCGTCGTGAAAAGGGAAACAACCCAGACCCACAGCTAAGGTCCCAAATTCAGTGCTAAGTGGGAAACGATGTGGAAAGGCACAGACAGCCAGGAGGTTGGCTTAGAAGCAGCCACCCTTTAAAGAAAGCGTAATAGCTCACTGGTCGAGTCGGTCTGCGCGGAAGATTTAACGGGGCTAAGCACTGAACCGAAGCTTGGGGTGCATCACTTCTAGTGGTGCGCGGTAGAGGAGCGTTCCGTAAGCCGTTGAAGGTGGATCGAGAGGTCTGCTGGAGGTATCGGAAGTGCGAATGCTGACATGAGTAACGACAATGCGGGTGAAAAGCCCGCACGCCGAAAGCCTAAGGTTTCCTTGCGCAACGTTAATCGGCGCAGGGTGAGTCGGCCCCTAAGGCGAGGCAGAAATGCGTAGTCGATGGGAAGCTGGTTAATATTCCAGCACCTCGCATGAGTGCGATGGGGGGACGGAGAAGGGTAGGTGTACCGGGCGTTGGTTGTCCCGGGGAAAGGCGGTAGGTTTGGGGCTTAGGCAAATCCGGGCCCCTTCAAGACCGAGCACCGAGACGAGCGCTTTGGCGCGAAGTCACCGATCCCACGCTTCCAGGAAAAGCCCCTAAGCTTCAGCTCATGCAGACCGTACCGTAAACCGACACAGGTGGGCAGGATGAGAATTCTCAGGCGCTTGAGAGAACTCGGGTGAAGGAACTAGGCAACATAGCACCGTAACTTCGGGAGAAGGTGCGCCCTTGAGGGTGGCTCGTGCGAGCACAAGCCTTCGAGGGCCGCAGTGACCAGGCCGCTGCGACTGTTTATCAAAAACACAGGACTCTGCAAACACGAAAGTGGACGTATAGGGTCTGACGCCTGCCCGGTGCCGGAAGGTTAATTGATGGGGTCAGCCGCAAGGCGAAGCTCTTGATCGAAGCCCCGGTAAACGGCGGCCGTAACTATAACGGTCCTAAGGTAGCGAAATTCCTTGTCGGGTAAGTTCCGACCTGCACGAATGGCGTAACGATGGCGGCGCTGTCTCCACCCGAGACTCAGTGAAATTGAAATCGCTGTGAAGATGCAGCGTTCCCGTGGCAAGACGGAAAGACCCCGTGAACCTTTACTATAGCTTTACACTGAACGTTGAGTTCGTCTGTGTAGGATAGGTGGGAGGCTTTGAAACCATGGCGCTAGCTGTGGTGGAGCCATCCTTGAAATACCACCCTGTCGTGCTTGACGTTCTAACCTGGGCCCGTAATCCGGGTCGGGGACCGTGTATGGTGGGTAGTTTGACTGGGGCGGTCTCCTCCCAAAGAGTAACGGAGGAGCACGAAGGTACGCTCAGCGCGGTCGGACATCGCGCACTGTGTGCAAAGGCATAAGCGTGCTTGACTGCAAGATCGACGGATCAAGCAGGTACGAAAGTAGGTCTTAGTGATCCGGTGGTTCTGTATGGAAGGGCCATCGCTCAACGGATAAAAGGTACTCCGGGGATAACAGGCTGATACCGCCCAAGAGTTCATATCGACGGCGGTGTTTGGCACCTCGATGTCGGCTCATCACATCCTGGGGCTGTAGTCGGTCCCAAGGGTATGGCTGTTCGCCATTTAAAGTGGTACGCGAGCTGGGTTCAGAACGTCGTGAGACAGTTCGGTCCCTATCTGCCATGGGCGTTGGAGATTTGAGAGGGGCTGCTCCTAGTACGAGAGGACCGGAGTGGACGAACCTCTGGTGTTCCGGTTGTCACGCCAGTGGCACTGCCGGGTAGCTACGTTCGGAAACGATAACCGCTGAAAGCATCTAAGCGGGAAGCGTGCCTCAAGATGAGATCTCCCGGGAGCTCGACTCCCCTGAAGGAACCATCAAGACCAGGTGGTTGATAGGCTGGGTGTGTAAGCACAGCAATGTGTTGAGCTAACCAGTACTAATGATCCGTGCGGCTTGACCATATAACCTCAAGTGGCTTCGACGGTTCACCAACCGACGAATGCACCGAGGCCTCGACGACCCGTCGACGACACTCGAACCAACCGTTCGCTACATCCCACCCCATGAGAGCGTGTGCGCGATCGCACCCGGAGGCCCCGCCTCCAGCGAACCGCGACCCTCCACCCTCTCCCTGGTGACAATAGCTGCGTGGAACCACCCGATCCCATTCCGAACTCGGAAGTGAAACGCGCACGCGCCGATGGTAGTGTGCACTCAGCATGCGAGAGTAGGTCATCGCCAGGGGCTTTACCCCTAAACCCCCCGCCGCCAGGTGGGGGGTTTTTCTTTGCTTCCGCCGCGCAAGCCATCGCTCCGGCGTGACTGTAGGAGCGCGCTCCCGCGCGACCGTGCCG
>NZ_JAIWPR010000094.1 GCF_021191635.1 Alterluteimonas quercicellularis | reverse complement strand
GGCGGGCGCGGCCGCGCCCTGCCCGGCCGCGGCGCCGGGCGCCTGCCCCTGCGCGGGGGCGTTCGGGGTCCACGGCACCGCCTTGGCGGGGGCTTCCGGTGCCGCCTTCTGCAACCCGGACACGATCACCTGGTCGCCGGCGGCGAGGCCGGCGCTGACCACCCACTCGCTGCCCTGGGCGCGGTCGACGGTGACGTTCTTGCGCGCGACCACGCCGTCCTGCCCGACCACCAGCACGTAGGCGCCGGCCGCGTCGCGCAGCAGCGCCGGCTGCGGGATCAGGTACAGGCCTTCCTGGCGGCCCATCGTGGCCTTGAGGGTCACGTAGGCGCCGGGCAGCAGGCGCTTGTCGGGATTGGGCACGGTGGCGCGCAGCGAGACCGCGCCGGTCTGCGGGTCGACCACGTCGCCGGAGAAGTCGATCTCGCCGGCGTGCTCGTAGGTCGTGCCGTCCTGCAGGATCACTTCCACCTTGGTCGGGCCGGCGGTCTCCAGGTGGCGCCCGCGCAGGTCCTCGAGCTCGCGCAGGCTCAGCGAAAAGTTCACGTACAGCGGGTCGATCTGGTCGACGGTGGTCAGCAGGGTCACGTCGCCCTGGCCGACCAGCGCGCCCTCGGTCACCTGCTGCTTGCCGGCGCGGCCGGAGATCGGCGAGCGCACCGTGGCGTAGCCGAGGTTGATCCGCGCCGACTGCACCGCCGACTCCGCCGACTGCACCGCGGCGTTGGCGCTGCGCTCGGCGGCCAGCGCGTCGTCCAGGTCGGAGCGCGAGATGAAGCTCTGCGGCGCCAGGCGGCGGGCGCGCTCGGCGCTCGCGCGGGCGTTGGCGGCGCTGGCCTGCGCCTGCGCGAGCGAGGCCTGCGCGGCGCCCAGTTCCGCCTGCAGCGGCGCGGGATCGATCAGGAACAGCACGTCGCCCTCGTTCACGTCGCTGCCTTCCTGGTACATGCGCTTCTGCAGCACGCCGGGCACGCGCGCGCGCACGTCGGAACTGCGGTACGGCGCCAGCCGGCCCACCAGGTCCTTCTCCAGCGGCACCGCGGAGGGCTGCACGGCGACCACGCCGACTTCGGGCGGCGGAGGGGCCTGCTGCTCCTCGCCGCCGCCGCAGGCGGACAGCACGAGAACACAGGCGGCAAGCGCGATCAGGCGCGGACGCATCGACATGGGGGACGACTCCGTGGAGGGACGTGGGACGGGCGCCTCGCCGGCGCCTTCTAATTGCTATACCAATCAGTACAGGAAGGCATTCTAGCAGTCGCGGGCCGAAAGTCACCACCACCCACGACCCATCGCAACGACGTCGAACCGGACGCCCGCGGATCGACACCGGACCGTCGCGCGGGCGGGCGCCCCGCGCGCTAGCACTACTCTATTGCGCGGCGCGCGCCGGGGCCGCCCGCTCGTCCGGCAGGCGCAGCGCCGCGGCGGCCTCGCGCGGGTCGGGCGCCGGCCGGTGCGGCAGCACGCCCCAGCAGGGCACGGGCAGCGCCTCCGCCACCAGGCCCAGGTAGCCGGCCCGGCGGTCGAAGTCCGGGTCCACGGTACTCCCGATCCAGCCGGCCAGCCGGGCGCCGTCGGCGGCGACGGCACGGGCGGTGAGCCGGGCATGGTTGAGGCAGCCCAGGCGCAGGCCCACCACCAGCACGACCTCGGCGTCGAGCGCCCGCGCCAGTCCGGCGTGTTCGAGCCCGTCGGCCAGCGGCGCCAGCCAGCCGCCGGCGCCCTCGACCACCACCACGTCGCAGCGCGCGGCCAGCCGCCCGTGGGCGGCCAGCAGGACGTCGAGCGCGACCGTCACGCCGGCCGCGCGGGCGGCGAGCTGCGGCGCGGTCGGCTCGGGCAGCGGATAGGGGTTCACGTCCGTGTAGGCCGGGCACGGGTCGCTGGCGGCCTGCAGCGACAGCGCGTCGTCGTTGCGCCAGCCCGCCGCGGTGCGCGCGCAGCCGCTGGCCACCGGCTTCATGCCGGTCGCCCGCAGGCCGCGCGCGCGCAGGGCATGCAGCAGCGCGGCGGAGGCGAGGGTCTTGCCGATGCCGGTATCGGTGCCGGTGACGAACAGGCTGCGGGCGCTCATGGCGGGATTCTGGTCGATCGGCCGCCCCCGCGCACGGGGCCGGCGGCGCGGATTGCTACACTGCCCGCATGTTCGCCTCCCAACGATTGAACGGCAGCAAGCCCGAGCAGTACGCCCAGCTGGCGGAGCAGGCGCGCGCGCTGCTGGACGGCGAGCGCGACCGCATCGCCAACGCCGCCAACCTCTCCGCGCTGGTCGCCCACGCGCTGCCCGACCTCAACTGGGCGGGCTTCTACTTCTACGACGGCCGCGAACTGGTGGTCGGGCCCTTCCAGGGCCTGCCCGCCTGCGTGCGCATCCCGCTCGACCGCGGCGTCTGCGGCGCGGCCGCGCGCACCCGCAGCACCCAGCGGGTGGACGACGTGCACGCCGTCCCCGACCACATCGCCTGCGACGCCGCCTCGCGCTCGGAGCTGGTGGTGCCGCTCGTCGACGGCGAGCGGCTGATCGGCGTGCTCGACCTGGACAGCCCGCGTCCCGCGCGCTTCGACGCCGACGACCAGGCCGGGCTGGAGGCCATCGCCCGGCTCTACGTGGACTCGCTGCGGTGAGCGCGCCCAAGCTGCGCAACGTCGGCCCCAAATCCGCCGCCTGGCTGCGCCAGGTGGGCCTGCGCACCCGCGACGACCTGCAGCGCGCGGGTCCCGTCGAGGCCTACATGCGCGTGCGCCGGGCGGGCTTCCGGCCCAGCTTCAACCTGCTCTACGCGCTGGAAGGCGCGCTGCTCGACTGCCACTGGCAGGACGTGCCGGAGGCGCGCCGCCAGCAGCTGGTGGCCGAGGCCGAGGCCGCGATCGCGCTGCTGCCCGATCCGCGCCGCCCCGCCGCCGCCCCGGTCACCACCACCCACATGCGCGAGGACGAAGGCGACGGCGACGCCGTGCCTGCGCCCGGCTGGCTGGACGAGCCCGACCGCGACTAGGGATCGCCGGCTGCGGGACGCCCGCGCAGCCTTCGCAGCGCGCGCGCCAGCCCGCGGCTGCCGGCGACCAGCCATGCGCCCAGCGCCAGCTCGACGACCGTGGCCACGATGTCCGCGCGCTGCGAAGGCCCCAGCGGCGGATGCGCCTGCAGGGCCTCGGCGGGATGCAGCAGGAAGGTGACCCAGTAGCTGGCCGCAACGAGACCCTGCGCCAGCAGCCAGATGCCGATCGCGGTCAGCGCCAGCGCCAGCGCGGTCTGCGAGCGCGGGTCCAGCGGCGCGGCGGGCTCCTTCATGGCCGGCAGCAGCTTCCTCGCCACCGCGAGCGGGTAGCGCCACAGCAGCACCGCGGCCAGCAGCGGCGGCAGCGCCAGCAACGCCGCCCAGTAGCCGAACATGTCGTGGGTGCGCGCCATCATGATCAGGGCGCTGAGATGGCGGACCACGCCGAGCACCAGGAAGACCGCGAACAGGCGCGATGCGATCGCGACGAAGTCCTCCCGGCTCATGACCTGCTCCCTGCGCTGCGGCGCCGCGCGCCCCGGGGCGGGGCGACGCGGCGAGTATCGAGGCGGCCCGGGGGCGGGTCAATCGCCCCCGGCGGCTGCGACGAGAGCGTACAATCGCCGCGCTTCAGGTGACCCGGCCAGCCCGGGTTGAAACGGGAAGCCGGTGACGCTGCGGGCCCGAGAGCCCGCGCCAGCCCGGCACTGCCCCCGCAACGGTAAGCGAGCCGAGGCGCCGCCTCCGCCACTGTGGTCCCCGCGCGAGCGGTCCATGGGAAGGCGCGGCGCCGGGGCCGGTCGTTCCGCGACCGGCCCGCCCGCGAGTCCGGAGACCGGCCTGGAGCCGGGCCTCGTGCCCGGGCGGTTGCCGACGCGGCGGGCGTCGAGGCTGCGTGGGCGACGCCGGCCGGCCGCCCGTGCGCCCTCGTCCCCTCCCCCGCGCCCCGATCGCCGCTGCGAATCCTTCGCAAGCGCCTGCGCCCCCGGCGCGGGCGTCCACCGGCACCGCGTGCGTGGGCGCGCGGGATGGAGACTTCCGATGCAGTTCCGCCCCCTGGTCCTGGCCCTCGCGGCCGCGCTTCCCCTGTCCGCCCCCCTGTCCGCACGCGCCGCGGGCGCGGCGGTCGACCTCGACGAGATCGTCGTCACCGGCACCCGCACGCCCGTCGCGCTGGCCGACAGCATCTCGCCGGCGCAGGTCATCGACCGCGCCGAGATCGAGCGCAGCCAGGCGCCCAGCCTGCCCGAGCTGCTGCGCGGCCGCGCCGGCATCAACCTGGCCAACACCGGCGGCGCCGGCAAGCAGACCTCGCTGTTCATGCGCGGCGCCGGTTCCAACCAGGTGCTGGTGCTGATCGACGGCATCCGCATCGGCTCGGCCACCGCCGGCCTGCCGGCGCTGCAGGACATCCCGGTGTCGCAGATCGAGCGCATCGAGATCGTGCGCGGCCCGCACTCCAGCCTGTACGGCGCCGATGCCATCGGCGGCGTGATCCAGATCTTCACCCGCCGCGACGCGGGCCCGGTGCTGCCGCGCGTCCATGCCGGCGCGGGCAGCCGCGGCCTGCGCGAGGCCGGGGCCGGGCTGGGCGGCGGCAACGACCGCGGCTGGTTCGGCGCGGACGTCACCTACCAGCGCACCGACGGCATCGACGCCTGCCGCGGCACCCTGCAGGGCTTCGGCGCCGGCTGCTTCGCCGAGGAGCCCGACCGCGACGGCTACCGCAACCGCTCGGCCAGCGTGCGCGGCGGCGTGCGCCTGGGCCGCGACTGGACGCTGGACGCGCACCTGCTGCGCGCCGAGGGCGAGAACGAGTACGACGGCACCTGGGCCAACTACTCCGAGACCGTGCAGCAGGTCGCCGGCGCCCGGCTGGCCTTCGCGCCGGCCGGCGGCTTCGGCCTGCAGGCGAGCGTGGGCCGCAGCATCGACGAGACCGACGACTTCCTGGACGGCGGCTTCGTCGCCCACCTCCGCACCCGCCGCGACCAGGCCAGCGTGCAGGGCGACCTGGCGCTCACGCCGGCGCAGACCCTGGTGGCCGGCGTGGACTGGCTCGACGACCGCATCGACGGCAGCACCGGGTACGACCTGACCTCGCGCCGCAACCTCGGCGTGTTCGCGGGCTGGCGCGGCGACTTCGGCGCGCACCGCTTCGAGGCCAGCGCGCGCAACGACGACAACGAGCAGTTCGGCAGCCACGCCACCGGCAGCGTCGGCTGGGGCATGGACCTGGCCCACGACCTGCGGCTGGCC
This sequence comes from Alterluteimonas quercicellularis, assembly GCF_021191635.1. Taxonomy (GTDB): domain Bacteria; phylum Pseudomonadota; class Gammaproteobacteria; order Xanthomonadales; family Xanthomonadaceae; genus Luteimonas; species Luteimonas quercicellularis. The sequence continues at coordinate 818 of NZ_JAIWPR010000094.1, read as the reverse complement.
GCGAGCTACGCCACCGGCTTCCGCGCGCCGAGCTTCAACGACCTCTACTACCCGTTCTCGGGCAACCCGGCACTGGACCCGGAGGAATCGAAGAACCTCAACCTCGGCATCGCGCAGGCCCGCGGCGGCTGGCACTGGTCGCTGGACCTGTACCAGAACGACGTCGACGACCTGATCAACTTCGACTCGCTGACCTGGCGGCCGGAGAACGTGGACGAGGCGCGCCTGCGCGGCGCCGAGCTGACTGCCGGCATCGCGCTGGCCGGCTGGGACCTGTCGGCACAGCTCAGCCACGTCGATCCGCGCAACCGCAGCGAGGGCGCGAACCACGACAAGGTGCTGGCGCGCCGCGCGCGCAACACCGGCCGCGTCGACCTCGACCGCGCCTTCGGCGCGTTCCGCTTCGGCGTGACCGTCAACGGCGCCGGCCACCGCTACGACGACGCCGCCAACCTCGCCCGCCTGGGCGGCCACGCCACCACCGACCTGCGCCTGGAGTACGCGCTGGCGCCGGCGTGGACGCTGCAGGGCCGCGTGAGCAACGTGTTCGACCGCGAGTACGAGACCGTGCACTGGTACAACCAGCCGGGCCGCGAGTTCGCGGTGACGCTGCGCTACGCACCGCGCTGACGCGTCCCCGCCCCGCCAGCGGGGCCACGCGCGCGCTCCTCCGGCTCCCGGACGCAACGGCGCCGGCTGTCGTCCGCGCGTGGCGACGCATTCCTCCACTGCCGCAGGTCCGGTCCCGCCTGGCGCGGTCGCGCGCGAGCGCGCTCCTACATCAGACGCAGCCACTTCGTTCCCGTAGGAGCGCGCTT
>NZ_JAIWPR010000093.1 GCF_021191635.1 Alterluteimonas quercicellularis | reverse complement strand
CCCCGTGCCGGCGGCGGCCGCGACGGCCTGGCCGCGCTCGGGCGCGCCCTGTCCGGCGGCGGCGCGGCCGGCGCCGGCCCGCTGGGCGCGCAGGGCACGCCGCTGCCGCCGGAGCAGGCGTTCGGCTTCGAGGCGATCGCCGACGGCGGCGACCGCCTGCTGCTGCGCTTCAGCCCCGCGCCCGGCTACTACCTCTACCGCGACCGCAGCAGCTTCCACGTGCGCGGCGACGGCTTCGCCGCCGGCGACCCCGCCTGGCCGCAGGGCACCGACCACCACGACGAGCACTTCGGCAGCGTGGTCGTCTACTTCGACCGCATCGACGTGCCGCTGCCGCTGCGGCGCAGCCATGGCGATGCCGGCACGCTGACCCTCACCGCCACCTTCCAGGGCTGCCAGACCGACGGCATCTGCTATCCGCCGATGACCCGCAGCGTGGAGGTTGCGGTGCCGGCCGGTACCCGCCCCGACGCCGCACAGGCCGCCGCCGCCCGGGCCGCGGCCGAAGCGCCCCCGCCTACGCCGGCGCTGCCGGACCGGCCCGCGGACGCCGCGGACGCGCAGACCACCACGGGATCGTCGGCCACACCCGGTGCGGCGGAGACGGCGAGCGCACCGCCGGCCGCGTCCGCGGCCCCCGACGCCTCCGCCGGCAACGCCGAGCGCAGCCGGCCGCCGGCCGCGCCCGCCGCCGGCGGCGGCACGCTGGCCGGCGCCCTGCTGCTGGCGCTGCTGGGCGGCGTGCTGCTCAACCTGATGCCCTGCGTGCTGCCGATCCTCTCGCTCAAGGTGGTCGGGCTGGCGCAGAGCGGCGGCAGCCGCGCCAGCGCGCGCCGGCATGCGCTCTGGTACACCGCCGGCGTGGTCGTGGCCTTCGCCGCGGTCGGCCTGCTGGCGCTGGCGCTGCGCGCGACCGGCCAGGCGCTGGGCTGGGGCTTCCAGCTGCAGCAGCCATGGTTCGTGGCCGCGCTGGCCTACCTGGTGTTCGCGGTCGGGCTCGCGCTGTCGGGGGTCTACACCCTGGGCGGCGCGGTCGGCGGCATCGGCGGCGCGCTCGGCACGCGCTCCGGGCCGGCCGGCGACTTCTTCACCGGCGTGCTGGCCTGCGTGGTCGCCAGCCCCTGCATCGCGCCGTTCATGGGCGGCGCCCTGGCGTTCGCCTTCGCCAGTTCCGCGGCCGCGGCGCTGGGCGTGTTCGTCGCGCTCGGGCTGGGCCTGGCGCTGCCGTTCCTGCTGATCGGCTTCGTCCCCGCGCTGGGCGAGCGGCTGCCGCGCCCGGGGGCGTGGATGGAGACGCTGAAGCAGGCGATGGCCTTCCCGATGTACCTCACCGTGGCCTGGCTGCTGTGGGTGCTGGGGCGCCAGCGCGGCGTGGACGCGATGGCGCTGGCGATCGCGGGCCTGGCGGTGTTCGCGCTGGCGCTGTGGTGGCACGAGCGCCGGCGCTGGACCGGCGGGCGCCTCGGCCGCGCCCTGGCCCTGGCACTGGCGCTGGCCTCGCTGTGGCCGGTGCTGGCGGTGGGCCGCCTGGCGCCGCCTCCGCCGGCCGCGCCGGCGACGGCCGGCGGCGCGCAGCCCTACTCCGCGCAGCGCCTGCAGGCGCTGCGCGAGGCCGGCACCCCGGTCTTCGTCAACATGACCGCGGACTGGTGCGTGACCTGCAAGGCCAACGAGCGCCGGGTGCTGGCGGGCGACGCCTTCCGCGCCGCGCTGGAAGGCGCCGGCGCCGAGTACCTGGTCGGCGACTGGACCCACACCGATCCCGAGATCACCGCGTTCCTCGAAGCCCACCGCGCGGTGGGCGTGCCGCTGTACGTGGTCTATTCGCGCAGCGGCGAGGGCGAGGTGCTGCCGACGCTGCTGACCGAGGACATCGTGGGCGCCGCGCTGCAGCGGGCGGCGCAGTGAAGGCCTGGGTCGTGGTCGCGGTGGCGGTCGGCGCCGGCCTGCTCGGCGTCGGCGCCAGCCTGCTGACCCGCGGCCCGGGGCCGCTGCTGCGCACCGAGACCGGCCAGCGCCTGGCCCAGGACGCGATGCGCGCCGCCGCGCCGGCCGCCCCCGAGGGCGTGGCGACGGCCCGCCGCGGGGCGCCCGTGCCCGCCTTCTCGGTGGCCGGGCTCGACGGCGCGCCGGTCGCGGTGCCCGGCGACCTGGGCGGCCGCCCGCTGCTGGTCAACCTGTGGGCGAGCTGGTGCGCGCCGTGCATCGAGGAGATGCCGGAACTGGATCGCTACGCCCGCGAACAGGGCGCCGGGGGCACCCAGGTGCTCGGCATCGCGCTCGACGACGCCGAGGCCGTGCGCGCCTTCCTGGAGCGGGTCCCGGTCGGCTACCCGCTCGCCCTCGACGCCGCCGGCCCGGCCGATGCCGGCGTGCGCCTGGGCAACCCGCGCGGCGTGCTGCCGTACTCGGTGCTGATCTCCGCCGACGGGCGCCTGCTCAAGGCCCGCATCGGCCCCTTCGCCGCAGGCGAGATTGACGCCTGGGCGCGATCGCCGTAGCAGCGCGCTCGCCCGCGACCATACGCAGGCGACTGGGAACCGCCGGTCAACTTCGCCCAAGTTCGGCGAACTGGACAGCAATACCCGCATGCAGCAGACTGCGCGCCTCGCTCGCCCGACCTGCCGCATGGCCCACCTCCTGCTGCTCCACGGCCCCAACCTGAATCTGCTCGGCAGCCGCGAGCCGGAGGTCTACGGCCGCACCACGCTGGCCGAGATCGACGCCGGCCTGCGGCGCACCGCCGAGGCCGCCGGCCACCGGCTGGACAGCCTGCAGGCCAACGCCGAGCACGTGCTGGTCGAGCGCGTGCAGGCGGCCCGCGACGACGGCACCGCCTTCATCCTGATCAACCCCGCCGCGTTCACCCACACCTCGGTGGCGCTGCGCGACGCGCTGGCGGCGGTCGCGATCCCGTTCATCGAGATCCACCTGTCCAACCCGCACGCCCGCGAGCCCTTCCGCCGCCACAGCTATTTCAGCGACCACGCGGTCGGCGTGGTCTGCGGCTTCGGCGCCGACAGCTACCGCTACGCGCTCGACGCGGCGCTGCGGCGGCTGGACGGGGCCGCTCCGTGACTCCGCGCCCCGCGCGCTAGCCGCATCCCACTTCAACGCCACGCCCAGAGGCCGCCATGGATCTCCGCAAGATCAAGAAGCTCATCGACCTGCTCGAGGAGTCCAACCTCACCGAGATCGAGATCAAGGAGGGCGAGGAATCCGTCCGCCTGTCGCGCAACCCGGTCGGCGCCGTCGCCTACGCCCCGGCACCCGCTCCGGCCCCGGCCGCGCGCGCCGCCGAGCCGGTGATGCCGATGAGCTCGCCGGTCGACGCCGCCACCGGCGGCCGCGCCGCCGAACCCGCCGCCGGCCCCGCGATCCCGGACGGCCACACCGTGCTCTCGCCGATGGTCGGCACCTTCTACGCCTCGCCCGCCCCCGACAAGCCCGCCTTCGTCGCCGTCGGCCAGACCGTCAAGGCCGGCGATACCCTGGGCATCATCGAGGCGATGAAGATGTTCAACCCGATCGAGGCCGACGCCTCCGGCACCGTGCTCGCGATCCTGTGCGAGAGCGGCCAGCCGGTGGAGTTCGATCAGCCGCTGTTCGTGATCGGCTGATCCGAGCCGGGAATCGGGAATGGGGAATCGGGAATCGATGGGCCGGCCACACGAGCGACTCGAGGTCTGGCGCGACGCGATGGACCTGGTCGAGGCCGTCTACAGGATTTCGGATCGCTTTCCCGATGCGGAGCGCTTCGGACTCACCAGCCAGATCCGGCGCGCAGCCATCAGCATTCCTTCCAACATCGCCGAGGGCGCTGCCCGCCGCTCGAAGGCCGATTACCTCCGCTTCCTGTCGATCGCCCGTGGTTCTCTTTCAGAACTGGACACTCAATACCAAATCGCCCGCCGGCTCGGTTATGCCGGGCCGGACATGGCCATGACGGAACTTGTCGATCGCAACTTCGCAAAGCTCACCGCATTGATGAATTCACTAGGCCGCGCGACCTGCCCGACTGGGCCGGACGCGGGCTCTTCCGATTCCCGATTCCCCATTCCCAATTCCCGGCCTCCCCATGCTTGACAAAGTCGTCATCGCCAACCGCGGCGAAATCGCCCTGCGCATCCTGCGGGCCTGCCATGCGCTGGGCATCCGCACGGTGGCGGTGCATTCCACCGTCGACCGCAACCTCAAGCACGTGGCCATGGCCGACGAGTCGGTCTGCATCGGGCCGCCGCCGTCCAACCGCAGCTACCTCGACATGCCGGCGATCATCGCCGCGGCGGAGGTCACCGACGCCCAGGCGATCCACCCGGGCTACGGCTTCCTCAGCGAGAACGCCGACTTCGCCGAGCGCGTGGAGCAGTCGGGCTTCGTCTTCATCGGGCCGAAGGCGGAGACCATCCGCCTGATGGGCGACAAGGTCGAGGCGATCCGGGCGATGAAGGAGGCCGGCGTGCCCTGCGTGCCCGGCTCCGGCGGCCCGCTCGGCGACGACGCGGCCGCCAACGTCAAGATCGCCCGCGAGATCGGCTACCCGGTCATCGTCAAGGCGGCCGGCGGCGGCGGCGGGCGCGGCATGCGCGTGGTCCATACCGAGGCGGCGCTGGCCAACGCCATCGCCACCACCAAGCAGGAGGCCAAGGCCGCGTTCGGCAACGACATGGTCTACATGGAGAAGTTCCTGGAGAACCCACGCCACGTGGAGATCCAGGTGCTCGCCGACGGCCAGGGCAACGCCATCCACCTGGGCGAGCGCGACTGCTCGATGCAGCGCCGCCACCAGAAGGTGGTCGAGGAGGCGCCGGCGCCCGGCATCACCCCGGAGCAGCGCGCGCAGATCGGCCAGGTCTGCGTGGAGGCCTGCCTGCGCATCGGCTACCGCGGCGCGGGCACCTTCGAGTTCCTGTACGAGGACGGGCGCTTCTACTTCATCGAGATGAACACCCGCATCCAGGTCGAGCACCCGGTCACCGAGCTGGTCACCGGCATCGACCTGATCCGCGAGCAGCTGCTGATCGCCGCCGGCGAGAAGCTGTCGATCCGCCAGGAGGACGTGGTGCTGCGCGGGCACGCGATCGAGTGCCGCATCAACGCCGAGGACCCGGAGACCTTCCTGCCCTCGCCCGGCCTGATCCAGCACTTCCACGCGCCGGGCGGCCCGGGGGTGCGGGTCGACTCGCACATCTACGAGGGCTACCGCGTGCCCTCCCACTACGACTCGATGATCGGCAAGCTGATCGTCCACGGCGCCGACCGCGAGCAGGCGATCTGCCGGATGCGGGTGGCGCTGTCGGAGATGGTGGTCGACGGCATCCGCACCAACATCCCGCTGCAGGCGCGGATCATGCGCGACAAGGGCTTCCAGGCCGGCGGCCAGAACATCCACTACCTGGAGAAGCGCCTGGCCGAGCGCCGCGAGAAGTCGCTGACGATCGGCTGACGAACCCGGTAGGAGCGCGCTCGCGCGCGATGCTTTTTTCTTCCCGCTCCTGCCGCGCCAGGGCGAAAGAGCATCGCGCGCGAGCGCGCTCCTACTGCTGGAGCTGCCGGGGTGCGGGCACCTCGTCGGCGGAGGCCGGCAGCAGCTGCAGCTGGCCGGTGGGCGCGATGTCGTCGGGCGGCGGGCGCTGGGTGCCGGGGATCGGGCGGATGCCGGTGCTGGAGGCCTGGCTGACCACCATCACGTACTCGCTGGAGCCGTCGGGCCAGATCACCTTGAAGGTGCTGCCCGGCGGCAGGGTGGCGAACGGCGCGCCGCTCTGCGCGCGATAGACCGCGGCGATCTGCGCCGCGCCCAGCCCGCGCGTCTCGTCGGGCGAGTCCACCGTCGTCTGCGCCACCTGCGACAGCTCGCGGTAGTTGTCGCCGATGGCGTCGATCATCACCCCGGCCGCGGTCACCGAGTACACGGCGAACGCCCCGATCCAGAACACCCGCCGCAGCTTGCGCGGCCACCTGTTGCCTGTCTGCCGTTTCATTGCTCCGTCCTCTCCGACCCGCCTTCCAACAGCGCGTCGACCATGTCGTCGACCACTTCCGCCCCCTGGCGCGGAATGGCCGCGTCGTACACGAAACTCTCGAAATCCTGCGCCGGGTCCTGCGAGCAGACGCCGCCGTCGGCGCAGTACATCGTCATCAGCGCGCTGTCGGGGCCGCAATCGAGCCCGCTGCGGCAGCCGGCGATCTGCCAGGCCAGCTCGGCGAACTGGGTCCCGGCGACCAGGCCGTCGTAGGCGCGGTCGCCACTGGCGGCCACGCCCATGCCCGACGACAGCGCCGAAAGCGCGTCCGGATCCCCGGAGGTGCGCACCCGCTGGGCCAGGTCGCGCTTGTAGGCCGCGCTGTCCTCCAGCGGCGCGCCCATCGCCAGCAGGCTGGCCTCGGCGGCGAGGTGCCCGGCCCCGGCGGCCGCCTGGCGCTGGCGCAGGATGGTCGACACGGTGAGCGCGTCGGCCGGCGCGAACCCCTGGCAGCGCTGGGCAACGCGGCCGCGCGAGCGCGACATGGCCGCGGCGCCGGGCACGCTCAGCCCGTCCAGCAGGGCGCTGTCGCGCGCGTAGCCCGCCGGCGAGGTGGCGAAGCCCGCGCAGTAGTCGTGGATGCGGCTCAGGGTCCAGAGCGCATCGGGATCGCCCGCCTGCGCGGCAGGCGCCAGCGTGCGCGACAGGGCGTGCAGGTCGGGGTCGCGCTCGAAGGCCTGCCGCAGCGCCTCGGGGCGGCCGGCGGCCGGGCCCGCGAACGCGCGGCGCGCGCCGGCGTCGCC
>NZ_JAIWPR010000092.1 GCF_021191635.1 Alterluteimonas quercicellularis | reverse complement strand
CGCCGAGCGCAGCGCCCGCTGGCTGCGCCTGCGCTGCGGCGGCCAGGTCTACGCGCTGGAGCTGCTGAAGATCCGCGAGGTGGTGCGGCCCGCGCCGCTGCTGCCGCTGCGCGGCGCCGACGCCTCGGTGGCCGGGCTGACCAACCTGCGCGGGCAGGTCGTGCCCGTGGTCGACCTCGGCCTGCAGCTCGGCGAGGCCGCGGTCGCCGACACCCCGGCCACGCGGGTGATCGTGCTGGAAGCCGGCGGCGACGTGCTGGGCCTGCGGGTGGACTCGGTCGAGGACGTGGCGGCGATCAGCGACGAGCGCATCGAGGCCGCGCACACCGCCCGCCTGGCCCCGGTCGGCGACCCGCGCGTGCGCGGCATCGCCCGCATCGGCGGCGACGTGATCCTGCTGCTCGACGCCGCGCGCCTGCTGGACGCGCCGCTGCACTGAGCGGTTTCGCCGTCGCCGCCCGTAGGAGCGCGCTCGCGCGCGACATGCTTTCCATCCGTCGCCGCAACAAGAAACTTCGCGCGCGAGCGCGCTCCTACGGGCTAAAGAACCCCGCCCCGGCGCCGCTATCGGGGGCAGACCGTCCGCAACCGGGGGACCCATGGGCGTCGTGACGCTGGAACCAGATCTCGGCATCGAGCGCTGCGAGGCGCTGAAGGCGACGCTCGCCGCCGCCGCCGGCCCGCTGCGGGTGGACGGCGCCGCCGTCGAGCGCGTGCACGCGGCCGGCCTGCAGGTCCTGGTGGCCTGGCGCCTGGCGCGCGACGCCGCCGGCCAGGACACCGCCTGGTCGGCGTGCAGCCCCGCCCTGCGCGCCGCCGCCCGCACCCTGGGCCTGGAGGCCGCGCTCGGCCTCGCGGACGCCCCCGAACACCGACAGCCCGTGGAGAACGCCGCATGAGCGCTCGCATTCTTGTAGTGGACGATTCGGCCTCGATGCGCCAGATGGTGTCCTTCGCCCTGACCTCGGCCGGCTTCGCCGTGGACGAGGCCGAGGACGGCGCGGTCGCGCTGGGCCGGGCGAAGGGCGCGCGCTTCAACGCCGTCATCACCGACGTCAACATGCCCAACATGGACGGCATCTCGCTGATCCGCGAGCTGCGCCAGCTGCCGGACTACAAGTTCACGCCGCTGCTGATGCTGACCACCGAATCCGCCGCCGACAAGAAGGCCGACGGCCGCGCCGCCGGCGCCACCGGCTGGCTGGTCAAGCCCTTCGATCCCGACCAGCTGGTCGCCACCGTCCGCCGCGTCGTCGGCTGACCGGCCACCGGAGCGCGCACTTGAGCATCGACCTGCAGCGTTTCCACGCCACCTACTTCGAGGAGAGCCGCGACGGGCTGGACGCGATGGAGGCGGGCCTGCTCGCCCTCGACGCCGGCGAGCGCGGCGCGGAGACGATCAACTCGGTGTTCCGCGCCGCGCACTCGATCAAGGGCGGCGCCGCCACCTTCGGCTTCGCCGCGATGAGCGGGCTCACCCACGCGCTGGAGACCCTGCTCGATCGCGTCCGCGCCGGCGAGCGCGCGGTGACCGCCGCCGACATCGACGCGATGCTGGCCTCGGTGGACGTGCTGCGCGCGCTGCTGGCCGAGGCCGAGCACGGCCGCCCCGCCGACCCGGCGCAGGTGCGGGCGATGGACGCGCGCCTGCAGGCCCTGCTCGGCGACGGCGGCGACGCGGCGCCCGCCGCCGCCCCCGACCCGACGGCCGCGGCCGGCTGGCGGATCGACTTCCAGCCGGAGCCGGCGCTGTTCATGCGCGGCAACGACCCCATCGCCCTGCTGCGCGCGCTGGAAGCGCTCGGCCCGCTGCAAGTCGAGGCGCGGCTGGATACGCTGCCCGCGTTCGACGCGCTCGACCCGCTGCAGGCGGCCATCGGCTGGTCGCTGCGGCTCGACGCGCCGGTGCCGCGCGCGGCCGTCGAGGACGTCTTCGCCTGGGTCGAGGACGCGTGCCGGCTGGCGATCGAGCCGCTGGCCGGCGCCGGCGGCGTGCAGCTCGCCGAGGCCGCCAACGCCGCGGACGAAGCGCCGCCGCCGGCCGACGCCGCGCCCGTGCCCGCAACCGCCGCGGCGCGCACGACGCCCGCGCACGAGCCCGAGAGCTCGATCCGCGTCGACGTCGCCAAGGTCGATGCCCTGGTCAACCTGGTCGGCGAGCTGGTCATCACCCGCTCGATGCTGCAGCAGCTCGGCACCGGCCTCGGCGCGGAGGCGGCCGAGCGCATGGGTTCGGCGCTGGAGCAGCTGGAGCGCAACACCCGCGACCTGCAGGACGCGGTGATCGGCATCCGCATGCTGCCGGTGGACGCGGTGTTCCGCCGCTTCCCGCGGCTGGTGCGCGACGCCTCGGCGCGGCTGGGCAAGCAGGTGCGCCTGGAGACCCGCGGCGAGAGCACCGAGCTCGACAAGGGCATGATCGAGCGCATCTCCGATCCCCTGGTGCACCTGGTGCGCAACGCCGTCGACCACGGCCTGGAGACGCCCGAGGCGCGCCGCGCCGCGGGCAAGGACCCGGTCGGCACCATCACCCTGGCCGCCGCCCACCAGGACGGCCACATCGTCATCGAGGTCGGCGACGATGGCCGCGGCCTGGACCGCGAGCGCATCCTCGCCAAGGCCCGCGAGCGCGGCCTGGCGGTGCCCGACGCGCCCACCGACGCGCAGGTCTGGGACCTGGTCTTCCAGCCGGGCTTCTCCACCGCCGAGACCGTCACCGACCTGTCCGGCCGCGGCGTCGGCATGGACGTGGTCCGCAGCAACATCCGCCAGCTGGGCGGCAGCGTGCAGCTCGACAGCCGCGCCGGCGCCGGCACCCGGGTGGTGATCCGGCTCCCGCTCACCCTGGCCATCCTCGACGGCATGGCGGTGGCGGTCGGACGCGAGACCCTGCTGCTGCCGCTGGCGCACGTGCGCGAGTCGCTGCGCCCCGATCCCGCCGACATCCACACGGTCAAGGGCGAAGGCCGGCTGCTGAAGGTGCGCGAGGACTTCCTGCCGCTGCTCTCGCTCGGCGAGGTCTACGGCTACGGCCGCGCGCAGGGCGACGAGGCGGTCGCGGTGGTGGTCGAGGGCGAGGGCCAGCGCCTGGCGGTGGAGGTGGACGCGCTGATCGGCCAGCAGCAGGTGGTGGTCAAGAGCCTGGAGCGCAACTACCGCCACGTGGACGGCATCTCCGGGGCCACCATCCTGGGCGACGGCCGCGTGGCGCTGATCGTCGACGTGGGCGGGCTGGTCCGCAGCCGGCGCCTGTCGCAGGCGGCCTGAGCGGTGCGCCGCGCACCGCCCCCGGCCGCGGCGACGCCCTGCGGGGGGTGCGCGGGGTGAGCGCGCAGCTCGACGACGAAACGCCGCCGCAGCCCCTGGCCGGCGTGGAGGACCTGCAGCGCTACGAGAAGCGCGAGCGCGAGGACGTGCGCCGCCTGCTGAAGGCGCTGGCCGCGGCGCGGGCGCTGGTCAGCGCCCACGCGGTGCCCGGCGAACTGCCCTGCCCGACCGCGGTGCTGGAGGTCGGCGACGACGACACCGTGCTGATCGACGGCCACGCGCACGAGGCGGTCAACCGCCGCCTGCAGCTGGCGCACCACGTGGTCTGCGTCTCCCAGCTCGAGCGCATCCGCATCCAGTTCCGCCTGCACCGCCTGCGCCCGGAGCGGATCGACGGCCGGCCGGCGTTCGTGGCGCCGCTGCCGGGCGCGGTGCTGGAGCTGCAGCGCCGCGAAGCCTACCGCCTGGCGATCCCCGCGCTGCAGCCGGTGCACTGCCGCCTGCCGGCCGAGGAGAGCGGCGAGAGCCGGCGGCTGCGCGTGATCGACCTCAGCGCCGGCGGGCTGGCCTTCTGCTGCGACGCCGAGGAGTCCGGCTTCGCGCCGCGGCGCGAGCTGGGCCTGTGCACGCTGGAGCTGCCGGACGCCGCGCCGCTGCACGCCGCGCTGACCGTCGCCCACGCCGGGATCGTGCGCGCGCGCAGCGGCCAGCGCGAGCAGCGGGTCGGCTGCCGCTTCGGCCTGCTGACGGCGGCGGCCGAGCGCGCCATCCAGCGCTACATCTTCGCCGCCGAGCGCCTGCGCAGCGCCCGCGAGCGCGGCGTGCGCTAGCCGCGCCCGCGAGGCCGCCCCCCTGTAGGAGCGCGCTCGCGCGCGATAGCTCTTTCCATCCGGCGCTGGGACGGCGCGCATCGAGCACGCGCCCACCGGAACCGCCCCGCTCAAGTTTCCGCCGCCGCCGCCGATCTGTCGTCCAGCAGCCGCAACCGCGGTCCCCGGACCCGCAGGAGCCCCATCTTGAGCACCTCCGACGCCCTGCCCGACCCGGGCGAGTACCTCAGCTTCACCCTCGGCGACGAGCACTACGCGCTCGACATCCTCAAGGTCCGCGAGATCCGCGGCTACGAAGGCGTGACCCGCGTGCCCGACACCCCGGCGCACATCCTCGGGGTGGTCAACCTGCGCGGCGCGATCGTGCCGGTGCTGGACCTGCGGATGAAGCTCGGCCTCAAGAACGTCCGCTACGACGCCTTCACCGTGATGATCGTGCTGAGCCTGGACGACCGCCTGGCCGGCATCGTGGTCGACGCGGTCTCCGACGTGGTGCGGCTGGAGGCCGAGCAGATCCGGCCCACGCCCGAGCTCGGCTCGCAGGTGGACACCCGCTTCATCTCCGCGATCGGCACCACCGAGGCGCGGATGGTGATCCTGCTCGACATCCCCTCCCTGATCGACTGGGCCGGCGTGGAGGACGAGGCGTTGATGAGCGCGGCGTGAAGAACGCCTCAAGTTCCGCCGCAGGAAGCCGATAGGGGGACGGCGGGCATCCGTCCGCGTCCCCCGTCCAGTCGAATCCACCGCCAGGAGTTCCACGCATGAACGCGCATCGCCTGCTGACCGCACTCTGCGTCGGCGCCGCCGCCTTCGCCGCCCTTCCCGCCGCGTCCGCCCAGGAGATGATCCCGGCCGAACAGGCGGTCCGCCACGTGGGCAAGACCGGCATGGTCTGCGGCCGCGTCGAGCGCACCCGCCACGCCCAGAACACCGAGGGCGAGCCGACCTTCCTCTACATGGGCGGCGCCTTCCCGCGGCACACCTTCTCCGCCCGCATCCCGGGCAGCATCCGCGGCAGCTTCCGGCCCACGCCGGAGGAACTGCAGGGCAAGGACGTCTGCGTGCTGGGCGCCATCCAGCGCGACGCCAGCCGCGCCGAGATCGCGGTGAGCTCGCCGTCGAGCATCAAGCTCGCCGACATCCGCTGAAGAAGACCCGCCGGGCCGCCCGCGCGGCCCGGCCCCTGCCGCTTTCCGCAGCTCCCGGAGGCCTCGCCATGATGCAGCGCCTGAAGAACCTCAGACTCTCCCACAAGCTGATGCTGGCCTTCGGCATCGTGCTCGCCCTGATGGTGGTCCAGGGCCTGGTGTCCTATCTCGGCATGTCCTCGCTGGCGCGGGAGACCGACCACCTGGTCGACAACACCATGCGCTCGGTCTCCACCGCGGCCGAGGTGCGCACCCTGCTGGGCGAGTACCGCGACGCCGCCTACCGCGGCCTGATCCGCGCCAGCGACGCGGTCAAGCAGCAGGCGCGCGAGCAGGCCGGCGGCCTCGACGCCCGCATCGCCGCCACCCTGGCCGACTACGAGGGCCTGATGGCCGGCGACCAGGACGCCCGCGAGCGCGAGCTGTTCGAGGCGCTGCAGGCGAAGTGGACCGCGGCGCGCGCCTCCTACCGCGACGTCGACGAGATGATCGACCTCGACCTGCCCGACGACGCCGTCGACACCTTCCTCGGCGACACCCAGCGCCTGCACGCCGACACCGTCGCCGCCGCCACCGCGCTGATCGAGCACGACAACGGCGTGGCCGACGCCGCCCGCGCCGAATCGCGCAGCACCTACGCCACCTCCAACGCGCTGGTGCTGGCGGTGCTGCTGGCCGGCGTGGTCGGCGGCCTGGCCATCGCCTGGATGTTCGCGCGCCAGATCGCGCGCAGCCTGGACGGCGCCGTGCGCGTGGCGCACGAGATCGCCGCCGGCAACCTGGACAACGAGATCGCCGTCGACGGCGAGGACGAGATCGGCCGCCTGCTCGGCGCCATGCAGCGCATGCAGGGCGACCTGCGCGCGCGCATCGAGCGCGACCAGCAGGTGGCCGGCGAGAACCTGCGCATCCGCACCGCGCTCGACGGCTCCGGCACCAGCGTGATGATCGCCGACCCGGCACTGAGCGTGATCTACGCCAACCAGGCCGTGGCCGCGCTGTTCGGCGGCTACGCCGACGAGATCCGCAAGGACCTGCCCGACTTCGATCCCGAGCGCATCCTCGGCAGCCGCATCTGCGAGTACCACACCGACCCCGAGCGCACCGCCGCCATGCTCGAGCGGCTGGAGGGCGCGTACGAGACCGAGATCGCCCTGGGCGACGCGCACTTCGTGCAGACCGTGGCGCGCGTCGAGGACGAAGGCGGCGCGCTGCTGGGCTACGTCGTCGAATGGCGCGACCGCACCCCGCAGGTGCGGGTGGAGGCCGAGCTCGCGCGGGTGGTCGACGCCGCCGGCCAGGGCGACCTGGAACAGCGCATCGGGCTGGAGGGCAAGGAGGGCTTCTACCTGCAGCTGGCGCAGCGCCTGAACGGCCTGCTGGAGGCCAACGGCGCCAGCCTCGCCGGCGTCTCCGACATGCTGCAGGCCCTGGCCGAGGGCGACCTCAGCCACCGCATGGACGGCCAGTTCCACGGCGTGTTCGCCACCATGCGCGACGACGCCAACCGCACCGCCGAACAGCTCACCCGCATCGTCGGCCGCATCCAGGCCGCCTCCGGCGCCATCGACACCGCCGCCGGCGAGATCGCCTCCGGCAACAACGACCTCTCCCGCCGCACCGAGCAGCAGGCCGCCAGCCTCGAAG
>NZ_JAIWPR010000091.1 GCF_021191635.1 Alterluteimonas quercicellularis | reverse complement strand
GCCTCGCCGAAGCCCAGCAGCGGCATGTTGTGGAAGGCGTAGACCTCGTCGCAGGGGAAGCGCTCGAACAGGCCGTCGGCGATCATCCGCACCGCGCCGCGGCCGCCCTCCTCCGCCGGCTGGAAGATCAGCACCACCCGCCCGCTCGCCGGCGGGTGCGCCGCCAGGTGCTTGGCCACGCCCAGCAGCGCGGCCGTGTGGCCGTCGTGCCCGCAGGTGTGCGCCACGCCCGGGCGCTGCGAGCGGAACGGCAGGTCGCTGTCCTCGTCCATCGGCAGCGCGTCCATGTCCGCGCGCAGGCCGATCGCCGGGCCCGGCGCGCCGCTGTCGACCACCGCCACCACGCCCGTGCCGCCCAGGCCGCGGTGCACGGCCAGCCCCAGCGATTCCAGCACCTCCGCCACCAGCGCCGAGGTGCGCTCCTCCTCGAAGCCCAGTTCCGGCCAGGCATGGATGCGCTGGCGCCAGCCGGCCATTTCCGGGGCGAGGGACTGCAGGGCGGCGGGGATGGCGGGCATGGGACCGGGGCGATGCCTGGAGGATCGAGACTCGCATGGGAGCAGATCGGCCGGGGGCTGTCAATCTTAATTTCGATATTTAAAGCCAATCGGCGCGAAGACTCGACGGAACCGTGTCGGAATGAGTTGACTAATTTCGACTTTTTCGATGAGACTGCCCGCATCGCCCCGTCGCCCCTCACGCGCCGGCGGACGAATTCCGTCATTCCCACCCCGCAACCGAACCGGACTCATGACCCACGCCGCTGCGCAGGACCGCGACCTTCCCGTCATCTCCCATTTCATCGACGGTCGGCCGGTGGCCTCGTCGCGTCCGCCGTTCGAGAACCGCGACCCGGCGACCGGCCGGGTCGCCACGCTGGTGCACGAAGCCGATCCCGGCGTGGTCGACCAGGCCGTCGCGGCCGCCAGGCGCGCGCTGCGCGGCCCGTGGTCGGCGTTCACCGACGCCCAGCGCGCCGCGGCGCTGCGCCGGATCGCCGACGGCATCCGCGCGCGCTTCGACGACTTCCTCGCCGCCGAGGTGCGCGACACCGGCAAGCCGGCGGAGCTGGCCGGCCACCTCGACATCCCGCGCGGCGCCGCCAACTTCGACGTCTTCGCCGACCAGATCGCCGCCACCGCGACCGAGAGCTTCCGCACCCCGACGCCCGACGGATCCGGCGCGCTGAACTACGGCCTGCGCACGCCGCGCGGCGTGATCGCGGTGATCTGCCCGTGGAACCTGCCGCTGCTGCTGATGACCTGGAAGGTGGCGCCGGCGCTGGCCTTCGGCAATACCGTCGTGGTCAAGCCGTCGGAGGACACGCCCTCCACGACCACCCTGCTGGCCGAGGTGATCCGCGAGGCCGGCGTGCCCGACGGCGTGTTCAACGTGGTCCACGGCTTCGGCCCGGACAGCGCCGGCCAGTACCTCAGCGAACACCCGGGCGTGGACGCGATCACCTTCACCGGCGAGACCCGCACCGGCACCGCGATCATGAAGGCCGCCGCCGAAGGCGTGCGCCCGGTGTCGTTCGAGCTGGGCGGCAAGAACGCCGGCATCGTGTTCGCCGACTGCGACCTGGACGCGGCGGCGGCCGGCATCGCGCGCTCGGCCTTCCTCAACAGCGGGCAGGTCTGCCTGGGCACCGAGCGCGTCTACGTCGAGCGGCCGGTGTTCGACGCCTTCCTCGCCCGCCTCAAGGCGGCCGCCGAAGCGCTGACGCCGGGCGCCCCCCACGACGCGGCCACGCGCTTCGGCCCGCTGATCAGCGCGCAGCACCGCGACAAGGTGCTGGGCTACTACCGCCGCGCGCGCGAGGACGGGGCGCAGGTCGTCACCGGCGGCGGCGTGCCGGAGCTGCCGGAGGCGCTGGCCGGCGGCTACTGGGTGCAGCCGACGATCTGGACGGGGCTGCCGGAGACCTCGGCGGTCATCGGCGAGGAGATCTTCGGCCCCTGCTGCCACCTGGCGCCGTTCGACCGCGAGGAGGAGGCCGTCGAGCGCGCCAACGCCAGCCCCTACGGGCTGGCCACCACGATCTGGACCCGCGACCTGACCCGCGCGCACCGGGTCGCGGCGGCGATCGAGGTCGGCGTCGCCTGGGTCAACTGCTGGTTCCTGCGCGACCTGCGCACCGCCTTCGGCGGCGCCAAGCAATCGGGCATCGGCCGCGAGGGCGGCGTGCACGGCCTGGAGTTCTACACGGAGCTGCGCAATGTCTGCATCAAGCTCTGAATCGCCGGGCGCCGCGCCGGTCCGCGAGGCGGCCGCGCGGCTCGCCGCGGCCGCGCGCAGCGGCGTGGCCTGCGAGCCGGTCGCGCCGCTGCTGCAGCCGCACGGCATCGACGCCGCGTATGCGGTGCAGTCGCTGCTGGCCGCGGCCGCCGAATCGGCCGGCCGCCGCGTGGTCGGGCGCAAGATCGGCCTGACCTCGGCCGCGGTGCAGGCGCAGCTCGGCGTCGACCAGCCGGACTTCGGCCTGCTGTTCGACGACATGGAGTACGGCGACGGCCAGGAGATCCCGCTGTCGCGGCTGATCAAGCCCAGGGTCGAGGCCGAGATCGCGTTCGTGTTCGAGCGCGACCTCGACGGCGAGCGGCCGACCCTCGGCGAGGTGCTCAACGCCGTCGGCTACGCGCTGCCGGCGATCGAGATCGTCGACAGCCGCGTGCGCGACTGGCGGATCGGCATCCTCGACACCATCGCCGACAACGCCTCGTCCGGGCTGTACGTGCTGGGCGGCACGCCGAGGAAGGTCGACGCCCTGGATCCGGTGCTGTGCGGCATGCGCCTTGACCGTGCCGGCGAGCCGGTCTCGGTGGGCTGCGGCGCGGCGTGCCTGGGCAATCCGTTCAACGCCGTGGCCTGGCTGGCGCGCACGGTGGCGCGGCTGGGCCGGCCGCTGCGCGCGGGCGACGTGGTGCTGTCAGGCGCGCTCGGGCCGATGGTCGCGGTCGCGCCCGGCGACGCCTTCGAAGCGCGGATCTCCGGCCTCGGCCGGGTCGGCGCGTTCTTTTCAGGGGAGTGAGGATGGACAGGATCCAGGTTGCGATCATCGGCTCGGGCAACATCGGCACCGACCTGATGATCAAGCTGCTGCGCCACGGCCGCCGGCTGCAGATCGCGGCGCTGGTCGGCGTGGACCCCGAATCCGACGGGCTGGCGCGCGCGCGGCGCCTGGGCGTGGAGACCACCCACGAGGGGCTCGACGGCCTGCGCGCGATGCCGGTCTACCGCGACATCGGCATCGTCTTCGACGCGACCTCGGCCGGCGCGCACGCGCGGCACGCCGCGGTGCTGCGCGCCGACGGCAAGCGGGTGATCGATCTCACCCCCGCCGCGATCGGCCCCTACGCCGTGCCCGCGGTCGGCCTGGACCCGCACCTCGACGCGCCCAACCTCAACATGGTCACCTGCGGCGGCCAGGCGACGATCCCGATCGTGGCCGCCGTCTCCCGCGTGGCGCCGGTGCGCTACGCGGAGATCGTGGCCTCGATCGCGTCGAAGTCCGCCGGCCCCGGCACCCGCGCCAACATCGACGAGTTCACCGAGACCACCGCGCGCGCGCTGGAGATCGTGGGCGGCGCCGCGCGCGGCAAGGCGATCATCGTGCTCAACCCCGCCGAGCCGCCGCTGATGATGCGCGACACCGTGTACTGCCTGACCGAAGGCGGCGACCCCGCCGCGATCCGCGCCTCGATCCAGCGCATGGTCGCCGCGGTGGCCGCCTACGTGCCCGGCTACCGGCTCAAGCAGGAGGTGCAGTTCGAGACGCTCGACGCGGCCGCGTGCGCGGCGATCCTGCGCCAGCCGTCGGCGGCGCCCGGGCTGAAGGTCGGCGTGTTCCTCGAGGTCGAGGGCGCCGGCCACTACCTGCCCGCCTACGCCGGCAACCTCGACATCATGACCTCGGCCGCGCTCGCCGCCGCCGAGCGCATGGCCGAGCGGTCGCATCCCGCGAACGCGGAGGTGGCGTGATGGCCGGCCTGTACGTCCAGGACGTCACCCTGCGCGACGGCATGCACGCCATCCGCCACCAGTACGGCCTCGACCAGGTGCGCGCGATCGCCGCGGCGCTCGACGAGGCCGGCGTCGCCGCGATCGAGGTCGCGCACGGCGACGGCCTGGCCGGCTCCAGCTTCAACTATGGCTTCGGCCGCCACGACGATCTGGAGTGGATCGAGGCCGTCGCGGACACGGTGACCCGGGCCACGGTGACCACCCTGCTGCTGCCCGGCATCGGCACCGTGCACGATCTGCGCGAGGCGGTGCGGGCCGGCGTGCGTTCGGTGCGGGTGGCCACGCACTGCACCGAGGCCGACGTCGCCAGGCAGCACATCGAGGAGGCGCGCCGGCTCGACATCGACGTCGCCGGCTTCCTGATGATGTCGCACATGGTCGGGCCCGCCGCGCTGGCCGAGCAGGCCAGGAAGATGGAAGGCTACGGCGCGTACTGCGTCTACGTCACCGATTCCGGCGGCGCGCTCACCATGGACGGCGCGCGCGAGCGCGTGCGCGCATTGCGCGATGCCCTGAAGCCGGAGACGCAGATCGGCATCCATGCCCACCACAACCTGTCGCTGGGCGTGGCCAACTCGATCGTCGCCGTCGAGCACGGCGCGACCCGCGTCGACGCCTCCCTGGCCGGCATGGGCGCCGGCGCCGGCAACGCGCCGCTGGAGGTCTTCGTCGCCGCCGCCGAGCGCATGGGCTGGGACCACGGCTGCGACCTGTTCCGGCTGATGGACGCCGCCGAGGACCTGGTGCGCCCGCTGCAGGACCGCCCGGTGCGCGTGGACCGCGAGACCCTGAGCCTCGGCTACGCCGGCGTGTACTCCAGCTTCCTGCGCCACGCCGAGAAGGCGGCGGCCGACTACGGGCTGGACGTGCGCACGATCCTGATCGAGCTGGGCGAACGCCGGATGGTCGGCGGCCAGGAGGACATGATCGTCGACGTCGCGCTCGACCTGCTCCGGCAACGCAACGGGAAGGCCGACGCTGCATGAGTACCGACATCGCAGCACTCGCCGAACGCCTGGACGGCGCCGCGTTCAACGCCACCGCCACGCCGCAGCTCGAGGCGCCGATCTCGCTGGCCGACGCCTACGCCGTGCAGCGCGCCAGCATCGAGCGCCGGCTCGCGCGCGGCGAGCGCCGGGTCGGGATCAAGATGGGCTTCACCAGCCGCGCCAAGATGCTGCAGATGGGCGTGTCCGACCTGATCTGGGGGCGACTCACCGACGGCATGCTGGTCGAGGACGGCGGCAGCGTCGCGCTGTCGCGCTACGTGCATCCGCGCGTGGAGCCGGAGATCGCCTTCCTGATCGCCAGGCCGCTGGCCGGCCGGGTCACCCTCCCGCAGGCGCTGGCGGCGGTCGAGGCGGTCGCGCCCGCGCTGGAGATCATCGATTCGCGCTACGAGGACTTCCGGTTCTCGCTGACCGACGTGGTCGCCGACAACAGCTCCTCGTCCGGCTTCGTGGTCGGCCCCTGGGCGTCCCCCCGCACCGACCTGTCGAACCTCGGCCTGGTCCTGTCGTTCGACGGCCGCCCGCAGGCCTTCGGCTCCACCGCCGCCATCCTCGGCCATCCGCTGCGCTCGCTGGTCTCGGCCGCGCGTGTCATCGCCGAGGCCGGCGACGCGTTGTCTCCAGGCGACATCGTGCTGGCCGGCGGCGCCACCGCCGCCAGCGCGCTGGTCGCCGGTACCTTCGTCTCGCTCGACATGCAGTCGCTCGGGCGTTGCGGTTTCCACGTCGAGGAGTAGCCATGCCCATCATCCATGCCCACGTGCTGGCCGGTCGCGGCAGCGAACAGAAGGCGGCCTTCGCCCGGGCGGTCACCGAGGCCGCCGCGCTGCATCTCGGCGCGCCGCCGGCCGCGGTGCGCGTGCTGATCCACGAGACCGCGCCGACCGACTGGTTCGCGGCGGGCGAACCGAAGTCCGGCCCCGCCGGCTCCGGGTGACGGCCGCGGCGGCGCTGTTGCGAACGTAGCGAATCCCATCCGGAGCGACCCAGACCATGTCCGAACCCGTGCCCCCGCAACGCGCTGCCGCCGAGGCGCCGACGGCATTCCCCTCCGGGCTGTGGCGCCTGCTGCTGGTGGTGCTGGCGGTCACCGCGGCGGCGGAATGGATCGGGCCGCTCTCGGTGCCGCTCTGGCACGCCCGGATCGTGGTCCTGCCGATGCTGATGGCGCTGCTGGCGACCACCGCGCTGGCGGCCCTGCATGCGCGCCTGCCGGCCGGCCTGCGGCTGGGCGTGCCGCTGCAGCGCTACGCCGGCAAGCTGCTCAATGCCGCGCTGCTGCTGTTCATCGTCAAGCTGGGGCTGATGGCCGGGCATTCCATGCCGCAGCTGCGCGAGGTCGGCTGGGCGCTGGCCTTCCAGGAGCTGGGCCATGCGTTCGGCACGATGATCCTGGCGCTGCCGCTGGCCCTGATGCTGGGCATCAAGCGCGAAGCGGTCGGCGCCACCTTCTCGATCGGGCGGGAGAACAGCCTGGTCATCATCGGCGAGAAGTACGGCATGCAGTCCGCCGAAGGCCGCGGGGTGCTGGCCGAGTACATCACCGGCACCGTGCTGGGCGCGGTGTTCGTCACCCTGCTGGCCAGCTTCGTCGCGTCGCTGGACATCTTCGATCCGCGTTCGCTGGCCATGGGCGCGGGCATCGGTTCCGGCAGCCTGATGGCGGCGGCGCTGGGCGTCATCACCGTCGGGCAGCCGCCCGACGTGGTCAAGGAACTGACCGCCATCGCCGCGGCGGCGAACCTGATCGCCGGCGTGGTCGGGTTCTACTTCGCGGTGTTCGTCACCCTGCCCCTGTGCAACTGGCTGTACGCGCGGCTCGAGCCGGTGCTGGGCCGCACGGCCTTCGCCCGGCGCGCGCCGTCCGCGGACGAGCTCGACCCCGCGGCCGCCCTCGAGGACGAGGACCACAGCCCGACCCTCGCCGACAGCGCGCTGGCGCTGTTGCTGATGGCGGCGGGCATCACGATCAGCAACGGCATCGGCCACGGCGTGTCGCCGCTGCTGACCCTGCCGGGGGTGGGCGTGATGGTAGCGATCGTGCTGCTCGGCATCCTGCTCAAGCGCGTAGTGCGGAAGCTGCCGCTGATGCTGTTCCTCGCCGTGCTGGCCACCCTGGTCACCATTCCGGGCGGCTCGCCGCTGGCCGGCGCCATCGCCGACACCATCAACCACGTGCAGTTCATGAGCATCACCACCACGGTGCTGGCGCTGGCCGGCTTCTCGGTGGCGCGCAAGCTGCCGATGTTCCGGCGCCTGGGCTGGCGCATCGTGCTGGTGTCGTTGACCGCCACCGCGGGCGCCTTCCTTGGCGCGGCGGCGATCGCCGAGTTCTTCCACTGACGGCCCGCCGCGGGTGCCCGACGCCGCCGTCCCGTGCGCCGCGCCCTGCCGCGCGCCCCGTCGCGCCCCGCGCGGGCGGCGATCCGCCACGGCGCCGCCCGCGCGCGGCCGCGCTGCGAAGGTCTCGCGGCCACCGCATCCCGCCACGGCACCGCGCCGGCCACCGGAACGCCTGATGCCCGTCAGCACCTTCGACCTCTACAAGATCGGCATCGGGCCGAGCTCCTCGCACACGGTCGGGCCGATGCGCGCGGCCGCGCGCTTCGTCGAGCAATGGCTGGCCGAGCCCGGCCGGCTGGCCGAGGT
>NZ_JAIWPR010000090.1 GCF_021191635.1 Alterluteimonas quercicellularis | reverse complement strand
GTCCCGGCGGCGGCGGAGCCGGAACCGGACGCCGCCCTGGCGGCCCCGGCCCTGCCGGTCGCGGACGCCGCGCTGCCGGCGGACGCCGCCGACGCCGAGCCGCCGTCGTTCGCGCTGCCGTCCCTGCCCGCGCCCGCCGCGCCGCGCGAAGCGGCGGCGGCGCCCGCCGTGCCGCTGCCGCCGGCCGAGGTCAGCGCCGACGACTTCGGCGAGCGCGTCGGCGCACAGCTGCAATGGGCGGCCGAACGCGGCATCGGCCACGCCCGCATCCGCGTCTCGCCGCAGGACCTGGGGCCGGTGGAGGTCCGCCTGCGCCTGGACGGCGACCGCCTC
Source organism: Alterluteimonas quercicellularis (assembly GCF_021191635.1). Lineage (GTDB taxonomy): Bacteria > Pseudomonadota > Gammaproteobacteria > Xanthomonadales > Xanthomonadaceae > Luteimonas > Luteimonas quercicellularis. The sequence continues at coordinate 8,497 of NZ_JAIWPR010000090.1, read as the reverse complement.
TCGGCGGACTTCGTCGCCGCCCAGCCCGAGGTCCGGCAGGCGCTGGAGCAGCAGTTGCCGCGGCTGCGCGACCTGCTCGGCGAGCACGGCTTCGTGCTGGCGCACGCCGACGTCGGTGGCCAGGCCGCGCAGCACGACGGGCCGACGGCCGACGCCGAGACCGACGCGTCCCCGAGGCGCGACGACGCCATCGCCGCCAACGCCTCCACGGCGAGCGCGCCCGCCGGCGCGCGCACGCTGCACCGCGGCCTGCTCGACGCCTACGCCTGACGCCGGGAAACCGGCGCGTCCCATGGCGACGGCTTTCCGGCGCCGCCCGGCTCCGTCCGCGCGGTTGCCGGGTCGCGCGCGAGCGCGCTCCTACAGCCGCCGGCATTCGACCGGGCCTTCCCTCGCACCGCCCGCGTGGCACGCCCGTTGCATCGCAACGGGCAGCCTCCCACGGTAGACCCCCTTGCCCGCCGCCGCCGACGCTCCCTCGAAACCTGCCCGCGCACCGCGCCGCCGCCTCCCGCTGGTCGTCGCCCTGGCCGTGGCCGTGCTCGGCGCGGGCGCGGCCGCGGCCTGGTTCGTCCTCGCCCGGCCCCACGCCGCCGCCACGGCGCTGCCGGCGCCCGCGCAGTACGTGCCGATGACGCCGCCGTTCGTGGTCAACCTCGACGAGACGCCGGACGGCCCGCGCTACCTGCAGGTCGAGGTGCAGCTGGTCAGCCGCGACCCGCTCGCGGTGGAGCAGCTGCGCCGGCACGAACCGGCGCTGCGCGCGCGGCTGCTGATGCTGTTCGCGCAGCAGACCTACGAGGGCATCGCCGACCGCGCCGGCAAGGAACGGCTGCAGGCCGAGGCGCTGGCCGAGGTGCAGGCGCTGATGACCGCCGAGACCGGCGGGCCCGGCGCCGAGGACCTGCTGTTCACCAGCTTCGTCACCCAGTGAGGCGCGCGCGATGAGCCAGGATCTTCTTTCCCAGGACGAGATCGACGCGCTGCTGCACGGGGTCGATTCCGGCGCGGTCGATACCGAGCCCAGCCCCGCGCCCGGCGAGGCGCGCACCTACGACTTCGCCAGCCAGGACCGCATCATCCGCGGCCGCATGCCGACCCTGGAGATGGTCAACGAGCGCTTCGTGCGGCTGTGGCGCATCGGCCTGTTCAACCTCATCCGCCGCTCGGCCGACCTCTCGGTGCGCGGCATCGACCTGGTCAAGTTCGGCGACTACCTGCACCAGCTCTACGTGCCCACCAACCTCAACCTGATCCGCTTCAAGCCGCTGCGCGGCACCGGGCTGATCGTGTTCGAGCCGAAGCTGGTGTTTGCGGTGGTCGACAACTTCTTCGGCGGCGACGGGCGCTACCCCACCCGCATCGAGGGCCGCGAGTTCACCCCGACCGAGATGCGGGTGATCCAGCTGATGCTCAAGCAGACCTTCGCCGACCTCGCCGAGGCCTGGGCGCCGGTGCTCGACGTCGAGTGCGAGTACATCAATTCCGAGATCAACCCGCATTTCGCCAACATCGTCACCCCGCGCGAGTACGTGGTGGTCAGCCGCTTCCACGTCGAGCTGGAGGGCGGCGGCGGCGAGATCCACGTCACCCTGCCCTACTCCATGCTGGAGCCGATCCGCGAGCTGCTCGACGCCGGGATCCAGAGCGACCGCGTGGACCGCGACGAGTCCTGGAACACGAGCCTGCGCGAGGAGCTGATGGGCGCCGAGGTCGTGGTGTCGAGCGTGCTGGCCCGCCGCCGCATCGACCTGCGCCAGCTCACCCGGCTGAAGGTGGGCGACATCCTGCCCATCGAGCTGCCGGAGGAAGTCCCGGTCTGCATCGAGGACATCCCCGTCTTCAGCGGCCGCTTCGGCACCGCCAACGGCGCCAACGCCGTGAAGATCACCGCCACCCGCCCGCCCGGCACCAGCGCACCGCGCCGCCCCGGGCCCCAGGACCTGCCCGCATGACGCCCCAAGACGCCCCCGAGGCCGCCCCGGCCCGCTTCGACGACCTGCGCGCGGACACGCCCGCCGACGCCCAGGACCTCAACCTCGACGTCATCCTCGACGTGCCGGTGGCGCTGTCGCTGGAGGTCGGCCGCACCCGCATGCCGATCCGCAACCTGCTGCAGCTCAACCGCGGCTCGGTCATCGAGCTCGAGCGCGGCGCCGGCGAACCGCTCGACGTCTACGTCAACGGCACCCTGATCGCGCATGGCGAGGTGGTGGTGATCAACGACCGCTTCGGCGTGCGGCTCACCGACGTAGTCAGCCCCAGCGAGCGGATCCGGAGACTGCGTTGATCGTCGCCAGCGCCCTGCATGTCCTGCCGGCGACGACCGCCGCCGCGGCTGCCGCGGTGCAGGCGCCGCCAGCGCCCGTGCGCGCGGAGACCGTGCGGCCGGCGTCCGCGCCGGTCGGCGCCCACGCGCCGCAGGCGCCCGGCCTGGGCGGCGCCTTCGTCGCCCTGGTGCTGGTGCTGGGCCTGATCCTGGGCCTGGCCTGGCTGCTCAAGCGCCTGCCCGGCGGCGGCTTCCGCCAGGCCGACGGCCTGCGCGTGGTGGCGAGCATCCCGCTGGGCGCCAAGGAGCGCGCGGCGGTGGTGCAGGTCGGCGACGAGCAGCTGCTGCTGGGCATCGGCGCCGGCGGCGTGCGCACCCTGCACCGCCTGCCGCGGCCGCTGCCCGAGTCGCCCCCGGTGCAGCTGCCCTCGCTGCAGCGGCTGCCCGATTTCAGGCAACTGCTCGCGCAGCGACTGCGCAGGGACGCCTGACATGGCCCGCTGGACCCGCCGGCTCGCGGCGCTGGCCGCCGTGCTGTGCCTGCTGATGCCGATGCTGGCGCTCGCGGCGCCGCAGCTGCCGGCGCTGCCCGACGTCACCGTGGGCCGGATCGGCGAGGCGCCGGTGAGCCTGCCGCTGCAGACCCTGCTGCTGATGACGGCGATCACCCTGATCCCGTCGATGCTGCTGGTGCTGACCGCCTTCACCCGCATCGTGGTGGTGCTGGCGCTGCTGCGGCAGGCGCTGGGCACCGGGCAGACGCCGTCGAACCAGGTGCTGGTGGGCCTGGCGCTGTTCCTCACCGCGCTGGTGATGACGCCGGTGTGGGAAGCGGCCTGGCGCACAGGCTTCGGCCCCTGGCTCGACGGCACGCTCGACTTCCGCAGCGCCTGGGACCTCGGCACCGCCCCGCTGCGCGCCTTCATGCTGGCGCAGGTGCGCGAGACCGACCTGATGACCTTCGCCGGCCTGGCCGGCCACGCCGCCTACGCCGGTCCCGACGAGGTGCCGTTCCAGGTGCTGGTCGCCTCCTTCGTCACCAGCGAGCTCAAGACCGCCTTCGAGATCGGTTTCCTGATCTTCATCCCCTTCATCATCATCGACCTCGTCGTGGCCAGCGTGCTGATGTCGATGGGCATGATGATGCTCTCCCCGATGCTGGTCTCCGCCCCCTTCAAGATCCTGCTGTTCGTCCTCGTCGACGGCTGGGTGCTGACGGTGGGCACCTTGGCGGCGAGCTTCAACGCGGCGTAGCCGCGTCGAAGCCGGGAGTCGGGAATCGGGAATGGGGAATCGCAAGAGCGGCTTGCGAAGCCGTTCGTCCCAGCGCGGCTACGGCGCGCGCCTCGCCCCGTCCGCACAAGTCCGCTTCTACGATTCCCCATTCCCCATTCCCGGCTCCCGCCCATGTCCCCCGAACTCGCCCTCACCGAACTGCGCCGCGGCCTGGAGGTCGCGCTGTGGGTGGGCGGTCCGCTGCTGGTGACGGTGCTGGTCGTCGGCGTGGTGGTCGGCGTGCTGCAGGCGGCGACGCAGATCAACGAGCCGACCATCGCCTTCGTCGCCAAGGCCGCGGCGCTGACCGCGGCGCTGTTCGCGCTGGGGGCGTTCCTGCTGAGCTACCTGGTGGACTACACGGTGACGCTGTTCCACCGCATCCCGCACCTGATCGGCTGATGGCGCGAGGCCGGCGCTAGTGGACGCGGTCACCGCGGTCGCCATCGACGGCGAGCAGGCCTTCGGCATGATCGGCACGCTGCTGTGGACCGCGCTGCGGGTGGGCGGGCTGCTGATGGCGATGCCGCTGATCGGCACCCGCGCGCTGCCGGCGCGGATCCGGGTCATGGCCGCGCTGGCGCTGGCCCTGGCGCTGTCGCCGCTGCTGCCGGCGCCGCCGGCGTGGCGCGGCTTCGACGCCGCCACCGTGCTGTCGATCGCCCGCGAGCTGGCGGTGGGCGTGGCGATGGGCTTCATGCTGCGGCTGGTGTTCGAGGCCGGCGCGCTGGCCGGCGAGCTGATCTCGCAGGGCACCGGCCTGTCGTTCGCGCAGATGAGCGACCCGCTGCGCGGGGTCAACTCCGGCGTGGTCGGGCAGTGGTTCTACCTGGCCTTCGGCCTGCTGTTCTTCGCCGCCGACGGCCACCTGGCGATGGTCGCGCTGCTGGTGCGCAGCTACGACGCGCTGCCGATCGGCGCGGCGCTGCCCGACCCCGCCATCGCGCTGGCGGTGGCGCCGGACTTCTTCGCCGTCGTGCTGCGCGGCGCGGTGACCCTGGCGCTGCCGGTGATGGTGGCGATGCTGGCGGTCAACCTGGCCTTCGGCGTGCTCTCGCGCGCCGCGCCCGCGCTCAACCCGATCCAGCTCGGCCTGCCGGTCTCGGTGCTGATCGGCCTGTTCCTGATCGCGGTGCTGGCCGGCGAGCTCGGCCCGCCGGTGCAGGCGCTCTACGACGCCGCCTTCGACGCCGCCGCGCGGCTGACGCCGTAGCGGCCGGGGCAAAGGCCGGCGTCCTCGCGATCGGCGCCTTTCGCCGGCTCCCGACCCCGGCCTCCGGCGCCCCGGCACACCGCTTGCATCGTCCGCTGCGTATCGACGACGCGCGGCGGCCATGGCCGAGAACGAGGACGGTCAGGAAAAGACCGAACAGCCCAGCGAAAAACGACTGCGCGAGGCCCGCGAGAAGGGCAACGTGCCGCGCTCGCGCGAGCTGTCCACGGTGGCGGTGTTCGGCGCCTGCGTCGCCGCGCTGCTGGCGCTGGGCGGCGGCCTGAGCGCGCGGGCGCTGGACTGGATGCGGCTGGCGCTGAGCCCGGACCGGGCGCTGCTGGAATCGCCGCACCTGCTGCTGGGCCACATGGGCGGGCTGATGCTGGGCTTCGCCTGGATCCTGGCACCGCTGCTGCTGGTCGCGCTGCTGGCCTGCTTCGTCGCGCCGGCGCTGATGGGCGGGCTGAACGTCTCCACGAAGGGCCTGGTGCCCGACCTCAAGCGCCTCGACCCGCTGGCCGGCCTCAAGCGCATCTACGGGCCGGAGGGCCTGGCGGAACTGCTGAAGTCGCTGCTGCGCGTCGGCCTGGTCGGTGCCGCCGCCGCGCTGTGCCTGTGGCCGCGCCTGCCGGCCCTGCGCGCGATGCTGCGGCAGCCGGTGGAGCACGCCGCGCGCGACGGCCTGCGCTTCGCGCTGTGGATGCTGCTGGCCACCGCCGCCGCGCTGGCGCTGCTGGCGCTGCTCGACGCGCCGTACCAGAAGTGGAACTGGCGGCGGAAGCTGAAGATGACCCGCCAGGAGCTGCGCGAAGAGTTGAAGGAGAGCGAGGGCCGGCCCGAGGTCAAGGGCCGCATCCGCCAGCTGCAGATGCAGATGTCGCAGCGGCGGATGATGGAGGCGGTGCCCACGGCCGACGTGATCGTGGTCAACCCGACCCACTACGCCGTCGCCCTGCGCTACGACGGCGGCCGCATGCGCGCCCCGCGCGTGGTCGCCAAGGGCGTGGACGAACTGGCGCTGCGCATCCGCGAGGTCGGCGAGGCGCACCGGGTCGCGCTGGTCTCGGCGCCGCCGCTGGCACGCGTCTTGTATCGGGAGGCGGAGATCGGCCAGGAAATCCCCGTGAAGCTCTACGCCGCCGTCGCCCAGGTGCTGTCCTACGTCTACCAGCTGCGCGCCTGGCGGCCGGGCACGCCGTGGCCGGCGCTGGACGGGGTCGAGGTCGACGAGGGCGACGCCGGGAGCGCGCGATGAGCGCGGTCGCCCCGGCCGCGCCGCGGCGCCTGTTCGAGCTGCTGCGCAACGGCCTCGGCGCACCGCTGGTGGTGCTGGCGCTGCTGGCGATGGTGGTGGTGCCGCTGCCGCCGTTCGTGCTCGACGTGCTCTTCAGCTTCAACATCGCCATCTCGCTGGTGGTGCTGCTGGCGGTGATCTACGTGCAGCGCCCGCTGGACCTGAGCATCTTCCCGATCGTGCTGCTGCTGACCACGATGCTGCGCCTGGCGCTCAACGTCGCCTCCACCCGGGTGATCCTGCTGCACGGCCAGAACGGCCACGGCGCGGCGGGCAAGGTCATCGAGTCGTTCGGCGAGTTCGTGGTCGGCGGCAACTTCGCGGTGGGCATCGTCGCCTTCGCGATCCTGACCATCATCAACTTCGTGGTCATCACCAAGGGCGCCGGCCGGGTGTCGGAGGTGACCGCGCGCTTCATCCTCGACGCCATGCCCGGCAAGCAGATGGCCATCGACGCCGACCTCAACGCCGGCCTGCTGACCCGCGACGAGGCCAGGGCGCGCCGCGACGAGGTGCGCCAGGAGGCGGACTTCTACGGCGCGATGGACGGCGCCAGCAAGTTCATCCGCGGCGACGCCATCGCCGGCATCCTGATCCTGCTGGTGACGATGATCGGCGGGCTGGCGATCGGCGTGCTCCAGCACGGCATGAGCGCGTCCGACGCCGCGTCCACCTACACCCTGCTGTCGATCGGCGACGGCCTGGTCTCGCAGATCCCGGCGCTGCTGGTCTCCTCCGCGGTCGCGCTGCTGGTCACCCGCGCCTCGCGCGCGCAGGACATGGGCGGCGCGGTCGGCGGCCAGGTGTTCGGCCAGCACCGCGCGCTGACCATCGCCGCCGCGATCCTGCTGCTGGTCGGCCTGGTGCCCGGCATGCCGAACCTGGCCTTCCTGTCGCTGGCGGCGATCGTCGGCTACGCGGCCTGGGCGCTGCGCCGGCGCGGCCTGGAGGCCGAGGCGCGCGACCGCCCCGAGGCCGCGCTGCCCGCGCCCGAGCAGGCGGCCACGGCCGAGATCGGCTGGGACGACCTGCGCCCGGCCGACCCGCTCGGCCTGGAGGTCGGCTACCGGCTGATCCCGCTGGTCGACACCGCGCAGGGCGGCGAGCTGATGGCGCGGATCAAGGCGGTGCGGCGCAAGCTCACCCAGGACATCGGCTTCCTGATCCCGCCGGTGCACATCCGCGACAACCTGGAGCTGGCGCCCACCGCCTACCGGCTGCTGGTGCACGGCGTGCCGGTGGCCAGCGCCGAGGTCCACCCCGACCGCCTGCTCGCGCTCGACCCCGGCGGCGCGCTCGGCCCGATCGAGGGCCTGCCCGGCAAGGACCCGGCGTTCGGCCTGGATGCGCTGTGGATCCTGCCGCCGCAGCGCGCGCAGGCCGAATCGGCCGGCTACACCGTGGTCGATCCGGCCACCGTGGTCGCCACCCACCTGTCGCACGTGGTGCGCGAGCAGGCGCCGGAACTGCTGGGCCACGAGGAGGTGCAGCAACTGCTGGCCACGCTGGCGCGCAGCGCGCCCAAGCTCGCCGAGGACCTGTCGCCGAAGGCGCTGCCGCTGTCGGTGGTGTCGCGGGTGCTGCAGAACCTGCTGGTCGAGCGCATCCCGGTGCGGCAGCTGCGGCGCATCGCCGAGGCGCTGGTCGAGCACGCCGCGCAGACCCAGGACCCGGGCCAGCTCACCGCCGCGGTGCGCACCGCGCTGGGCCGTTTCATCGTCCAGGAGATCGCCGGCGGCGCCGCGGAGCTGCCGGTCTACACCCTGGCGCCGGCGCTGGAACGGGTCTTGCAGGATTCCGCGCAGGGCGGCGGCGCCGCGCTGGAGCCCGGCCTGGCCGAACGCCTGCAGCAGAGCCTTGCCGACTGCGCCGGCCGCCAGGACGCGCGCAACGAGCCGGCGGTGGTGCTGGTGCCCGGCCCGGTCCGCGCCGCGCTGGCGCGGCTGGTCCGCCACAGCGTCCCCAGCCTCTCGGTGCTGGCCTACGGCGAGGTGCCGGAGGAGAAGCGGCTGAAGCTGGTGGGGACGGTGAGCTGAAGGCCGGGAATCGGGAATGGGGAATGGGGAATGGGGAATGGGGAATGGGGAATGGGGAAGCGGACTGCGCGAAATGGAGATGACACGACGATGAAGACGCACGCCTACAGGGTCGCCGACGAGCACGCAGGAAACCGCGTTCGTCCTGAGCCGATTCCCCATTCCCGATTCCCCATTCCCGGCCCTCGCCCATGAACATCCGCCGATTCGTCGCCGCCGACATGCGCGGTGCGCTGCAGCTGGTCCGCGAGGCGCACGGGCCGGACGCGGTGATCCTGTCCAACCGCCGCACCGACGAGGGCGTGGAGATCGTCGCGGCCAGCAACTACGACGAGGCCTTGGTCCAGCGCGCGATCGGCGAGGCGCGGCGCGAGGCCGCGGTCGAGCCGGCCGAAGCGGCGGCGCCGAGC
>NZ_JAIWPR010000010.1 GCF_021191635.1 Alterluteimonas quercicellularis | reverse complement strand
TGGGCCGCGCCCGGATGGGCGTGGTCGGAGGGGAAGCTCGGTGCGCTGTCGGGGTGCCCGTAGGGCGCGCGGGCGCGCTGCGCGCCGCCGGGCCGCGGGCCCTGCGACGGCCCACCGGGGCCGCGCTGGCCCGGTCCCGCGCCGGGGCCGCGCTTCTTCGCGCCGTAGGGCTTCTTCGGCCCGCGGCCGTCGGCGTTGCGGTGGCCGCTGGGGCCGGTGTCCACGCCCTCGGGCACGTACCAGGTGCGGAACGCGGCCGGGTTGCCCTCGGGCAGCGCCCGGCTGTGCTTGTCCTTGCGCTGCTTGAACGGCTTCTGCGACTGCTTGGCCGCGGCCTCGCCGCTGACCGTCAGCCCGCCGTGCGGCTTGCGCTGGCCGCGGCGGCCGCGGTCCTCGCGCACGTGGTCGAAGCGGCGCAGCTCGCGCCCCTCGTCGGCGGTGCTGTGGCCGTTGATGTAGGCGTTGCCGGCGCCGCGCGCCTCGCGCGGCACGTGCACGGTGGCCTTGGCCGCCTTGCGCTGGCCGATCACCGGTTGCAGGGTCAGCGCCGGCGGCGGGCCTTCCTCCAGCTGCAGCTCGCGGCGCAGGGCCTCGACCTGGGCGGCCGCAAGCTCCTGCGACTGCCCGCGCAGCAGCGGCTGCGGCAGCGCGATGCGGCCGTAGCGCACGCGCTTCAGGCGGCTCACCTGGCAGCCCTGGGACTCCCACAGGCGGCGCACCTCGCGGTTGCGGCCTTCCTTGACCACCACCCGGAACCAGTCGTGCGAGTCGGTGCCGCCGATGCGCTCGATCTCGTCGAACTTCGCCGGGCCGTCGTCCAGCGCCACGCCGCGCTGCAGGCGGTCGACGATCTTCTCCGACACCACGTCCTCGCCCTCGGGCGCGCGCACGCGGCAGACGTACTCGCGCTCGACCTCGTAGGAGGGGTGCATCATCGCGTTGGCCAGCTCGCCGTCGGTGGTGAGCAGGAGCAGGCCGGTGGTGTTGATGTCCAGGCGGCCGATGGCGATCCAGCGCGCGCCCTTGAGCACCGGCAGCGCGTCGAAGATGGTCGGACGGCCCTCGGGGTCGTCGCGGGTGGTGACCTCGCCTTCGGGCTTGTTGTAGATCAGCACCCGCGCGGGCTCGGTCAGCGCGCTGGCGACGAAGCTGCGGCCGTCGATCTCGACGCGGTCGCCGCTGCCGATGCTCATGCCGACCTGGGCCGGCTCGCCGTTGACCTTGACCAGGCCGTCGGCGATGCGCTGTTCCAGCGCGCGGCGCGAGCCGAGCCCGGCCTGGGCGAGCACCTTGTGCAGGCGCTCCTCGAGGCGCGGGGCGGGTGCGGCGGCGTCGCCGCGCTTGAGGGACAGCTTGCGCGAACCGCTGTCCTGGGCCTTGGGTTGCTCTTTCATCGATTGCTCCGGGTGCTGTCGCCGTCGTCGGCGAGGGCGTCGTTCGTGTCGGTGGGGGTGGGGGAGGCGGGAGCGCCGGCGGCGGGGATGTCCGCCGCCGCGCCTTCGCCGGTCGTGGAGGACGCCGGAGCCGTTCCGGCGTCGTCGTCTTCTTCTGGGGTGCGGGCTTGGTCCGCGTCCGCGGCGTCGTCCTGCGGGGCGCCATCGTCCTGCGAGGCGTCGGCGTCCTCGCCGTCGAGCGGGGCGTCGCCGACCGGCATCGCGCCGTCGGCGGGCGCGCCGCCCAGGTCGAGCTGCGGCTCCAGCTCGCCGAAGTCCTTGAGTTCGGACAGCGGCGGCAGCTCGTCCAGGCGCTTGAGGCCGAAGTAGTCCAGGAAGGTCTTGGTGGTGCCGAGCAGTTCGGGGCGGCCGGGGATGTCGCGGTGGCCGACGACGCGGATCCACTCGCGCTCCTCCAGCGCCTTGATGATGTTGCTGTTGGTGGCCACGCCGCGCACCTGCTCGATCTCGCCGCGGGTGATCGGCTGGCGGTAGGCGATCAGCGCCAGCGTCTCCAGGGTGGCGCGGGTGTAGCGGGTCTGGCGCTCGGTCCACAGCCGCGCCACCCAGGGGTGCACGTCGGCCCGGACCTGGTAGCGCCAGCCGGAGGCGACCTCGACGAGCTCGACGCCGCGCTCGGCGGCCTGCGCCTGCAGGGTCTCCAGGGCGGCCTCGACGGCGCCGTCGGGGGCGGGCTCGTCGAGGGTGAACAGCGCCTTGAGCTGCGCCGCGGTCAGCGGCTGGTTGGCCGCCAGCAGCGCGGCCTCGACGATGCGGTTGATCAGTGTCTGGTCCATGGGTCGATCGTTGTGGCCTGCGGGGCGCGCGCCGCCGCGTACCGGTGGGTTCAGGCGTCGCGGGCGGCGTCGCCGTCGGTCTCGATGTCCTCGTCGAACTCGCTGACCAGCGAGACCGGCGCGCCGCCGTCCCGGGTGGCCAGCGACTTCACGTAGATGGGCGCCAGCGGCGCCTCCTGCACGATCTCCAGCAGGCGCTCCTTCGCCAGTTCCAGCAGTGAGAGCAGGGTGACCACCACCCCCAGCTTGCCTTCGCCCGCCTCGAACAGCGACTCGAAGCGGTGGAAGGCGCCGTCCTCCAGCCGGGTCAGCACCTCGCCCATGCGCTGGCGCACGCTGAGCGCGTCGCGCTTGATCGCGTGCCCGGTGAACAGCTCGGCGCGCTTGAACACGTCGTGCAGCGCCAGCAGCAGTTCGCGCAGGTCCACCTCCGGCGGCTGCCGCACCGCGGCCCGGTCGGGCATCTCGGCCCGGGCGGGCGCGGTGTCGCGCTCCATCCGGGGCAGGCCGTCCAGGTCCTCGGCGGCCTGCTTGAAGCGTTCGTACTCCTGCAGCCGGCGCACCAGTTCGGCGCGCGGGTCGTCCTCCTCGCCGACCTCGTCGACCGGCCGCGGCAACAGCATCCGCGACTTGATCTCGGCCAGGATGGCGGCCATCACCAGGTACTCGGCGGCCAGCTCGAAGCGCAGCTCCTGCATGACCCCGATGTAGTCGACGTACTGCCGGGTGATCTCCGCCACCGGGATGTCGAGGATGTCGAGGTTCTGCCGGCGGATCAGGTACAGCAGCAGGTCCAGCGGCCCCTCGAACGCCTCCAGGATGATCTCCAGGGCGTCCGGCGGGATGTACAGGTCCTGCGGGATCTGCAGCACCGGCTGGCCGTGCACCACCGCGAGCGGGATCTCCTGCTGCTGCGGCGGCACGGGCGGCGTGGCTGCGGTGTCCGCGGCGATCGCGGCTGGCTGACCGGGTTGTGTCATTCGGGAGGCGGCCCCCTCCGGGCCGGCGAGCGTTCGGGTGGTCGGCCGCCGCTGGGCGCCCACGCGGCGGTCCGATGCGGCGGGCGCATGCGGCGACACGACATGGACTTGGCGGCCGGACGCCACAGGCGACATCGCCCTGGCTCGGGCGGTGCGATGGCGGAAGGGGCGTCGGGCGGGACCGGGGTGGGGCAGCGAATCGTGCGCCCGGCATGGGCGGCCGCTGCGGTCCGGTCTCGAAACTGGAACCTAGCCTACGGGCTCCACCCGCGGCTGTCCAGCGGGGGCGCGCGGGCGCGTTCACGCCGGCGCACGGGCGGCGGCGCGGCCTTCCCGTACAATCCGCCGCCGGCGGCGACCGGAACAGGCAGGGACATCCATCATGTGGTATGCGATCGAGGGCTACGACGGCGACGACGTGCTGGCGGCGCGGCAGGGCGCGCGCGCCGCGCACCTGGCGCGGCTGACCGCGCTGCGCGACGCCGGGCGCCTGCTGCTGGCCGGCCCCTGTCCGCGGATCGACGCCGAGGACCCGGGCCCGGCGGGTTTCAGCGGCAGCCTGGTGGTGGCCGAGTTCGACTCGCTGCAGGCCGCGCGCGACTGGGCCGGGGCCGATCCCTACGTCGAGGCGGGCGTGTACGCGCGGGTCGAGGTGCGCCCGTTCCGCCCGGTGCTGCCATGAACGATCCGGCCCCCCATCCCGACGCGCTCCCGCGCGAGGCCCGCGTCGCCGCGATCCGCGCCGCGCTCGAGGCGGCGTTCTCGCCGCGGCGCCTGGAGATCCGCGACGACAGCCACCGCCACGCCGGGCACGCCGGCGCGCGCGACGGCCGCGGCCACTTCCACGTCGAGATCGTCGCCGACGCCTTTGCCGGCCTGGGCACCCTGCAGCGCCATCGCGCGGTCTACGCCGCGCTCGGGCGGCTGATGGAGACCGACATCCACGCGCTGTCGATCCAGGCCGGGGCGCCGCCGCAAGGGTGATCAGCGCCGCGATCGGCATGCGGCGATGCAGCAAATCCGCGCGGCCCGTGTGATGGGCGGCGCGTCGCGGCGCGCCGACGCACGCTTTTGTTGCAGCGCTTTTGCAGTCGGGGGTGGAAGCGATTACATTCCGCGCCCAATCGGGACCCCAGCCGTGGAGGGCGGGTGAGCGTAACGATCAAAGATGTCGCGCGCGAAGCGAACGTCAGCGTCGCCACGGTCTCGCGTGCCCTGAACGGGCACGAGAACGTGGCGGTCGACGTGCGCAAGCGGGTGCTGGAGGTGGCCGACCGGCTGCGCTACAGCCCGCACCACGCCGCGCGCAGCCTCAGCAGCCGCCGCACCCAGACCATCGGCGTGGTGTTGCCCGATCTGTACGGCGAGTTCTTCTCCGAGCTGATGCGCGGCATCGACGCGGTGGCGCGCACCCACGGCCTGCACCTGCTGATCTCCAGCTACCACGGCAATCCGGAGGAGCAGGGCGCGGCGCTGCGCGCCATGCGCGGCCGCGTCGACGGCCTGCTGCTGATGTCGCCCTTCGTCGCCGGCCGCGAGGGCCTGGGCGACGACCTGTCGCCGGTCATGCCGACCGTGCTGCTCAACAGCGGCCGCAGCGACGAGCTGCCGGCGCTCAACGTCGACAGCTACGCCGGCGCGCGCGCGATGACCCGCCACCTGCTCGACGCCGGCCATCGCCGCATCGCCTTCATCTCCGGCCCCGACGACAACTTCGACGCCCACGAGCGGCTGCGCGGCTACCGCGACGAGCTGGCCGAAGGCGCGGTCGGGGCGCAGCCCTGGATCGTGCCGGGCGACTTCGAGGAGGCCTCCGGGCATGCCGCCGGCGGCCGCCTGCTGGCCGCCGACGCGCGCCCCGACGCCGTCTTCGCCGCCAACGACATGATGGCGCTGGGCTGCCTGTTCGCCTTCAACCAGGCCGGCGTGCGGGTGCCGGCCGACATCGCGCTGGCCGGCTTCGACGACATCCCGCTCTCCCGGTACGTGCACCCCGGTCTCACCACCATGCGCGTGGACATCGCCGAACTGGGCGGCCGCGCGTTGCGCACCCTGCTCGAACGCTTCGCCCATCCCGACGACCCGCCGCCGCCCGACGCGCGGCTGCCGGTCGCCCTGGTGGTGCGGGAATCGAGCCGGGCCCGTCCCCCCGACGCCACCTGAGTCCTCGACGCCGCGTGCACACGGCCAGTGGTCTCGTGCAGCGCCTTTTTTTCACGCCCCCTTGAACAGTTCGAATTCCGCATGAGAGGAATGGTCATGACGAAGCGCTTCGCTTCTCGCAGTTTCAACCGCACCCTGCTCAGCTGCGCGCTGGGCAGCGTCCTGATGCTGTCCGCGCCGCTCGCGCTGGCGCAGGCCACGGGCGCCACGCTGCGCGGCCAGGTCTCCGCCGATTCGGCGCCGGCCACCGACGCGCGCGTCACGGCCACCAACACCGGCACCGGCCTGAGCCGCAGCGTGCAGGTGGGGGCGAACGGCAACTACAACCTCGCCGGCCTGCCGCCGGGCACCTACCGCGTGGACGTGACCGCGAACGGCCAGACCAGCTCGCAGACCGTCACCCTGCAGGTCGGCCAGACTGCCACCCTGGACCTGGGCGTGGGCGGCGTGGCCGAGACCGGCCCGCAGGAGGCCACCGACATGGACGCGGTGGTGGTGACCGCGCAGAACCTGGTCGAGACCCGCACCTCCGAGGTCGCGACCTACGTCACCCAGAAGCAGATCGAGGCGCTGCCGCAGGGCACCCGCAACTTCCTGGCCTTCGCCGACACCGTGCCGGGCATGGTCTTCGCGCAGGACGCCAACGGCAACACGAAGCTGCGCTCGGGCGGCCAGTCCGCCAACAACATCAACGTCTACATCGACGGCGTGGGCCAGAAGAGCTACACCATGCCGGGCGGCGTGCCCGGGCAGGACACCAGCCGCGGCAACCCGTTCCCGCAGTCGGCGATCGGCGAGTACAAGGTCATCACCTCGAACTACAAGGCCGAGTTCGACCAGATCAGCAGCGCCGCGGTGGTCGCGGCCACGCGCAGCGGCACCAACGACTTCGAGGGCAGCTTCTTCTGGGACCGCACCGCGTCGGACTGGCGCGCCAGGACGCCGGCCGAGCATCGTGACGGCGAGAAGGTCGAATCGAAGGAAGAGCAGTACGGCGTGTCCATCGGTGGGCCGCTGATCCGCGACCGGCTGCACTACTTCCTGGCCTACGAGGCCAAGGAGTACGTGACCCCGCGCACGCTCGAACTGGGGGCGGAAGGTCGCTACGACGAGGCGCTGGTGCCCGACGAGCTGATCGCCAACATGGGCGCGACCAACTCGCCGTTCGAGCAGGACATGTACTTCGGCAAGCTGAGCTGGTCGATCGACGACTACAACCTGCTGGAGTTCAGCGCGCAGCGCCGCGAGGAGGAGGAGATCATCCGCAACAACGGCGCGTTCACCCGCGACCGCGCCAGCCTCATCACCAACGACGTGAGCCGCTACGACCTGCGCTGGCAGTACAGCGGCGACCGCTGGCTCAACGACATGCACCTGACCTACGAGGACTCGGCGTGGACGCCACGGCCGCTGGTCGGCGGCAACGGCTACATCCTGACCGTGTCCGACTACGCCGCCAGCAACGGGTTCCGCGAGCGCATCCAGGACATCGTGGCCTCGGGCCCCGGCTCCAACAACCAGGACAAGGGGCAGGAGGGCTACTCCTTCCAGAACGACCTGACCTTCTTCGGCTGGGAAGGCCACACGCTGAAGATGGGCATCAAGTACAAGCAGGTCGACCTCAACTCGGTCGAGCGCAACTTCTCCAACCCGCAGTACTACTACGACATCAACCAGAGCACCGACCAGCCCTACCAGGTGGCGTTCGGCCGCCAGATCCCGGGCACCGCGGGCGGCGCGATCACCTCCGACAACGAGCAGTTCGGCATCTACATCCAGGACGACTGGGAGGTCAACGACCACCTGACGCTGAACCTCGGCCTGCGCTGGGACTACGAGAGCACGCCCAGCTACGAGGACCACGTCACCCCGGCCGACCTGGCCGCCAACCTGCGCGCCTGGCCGAACCTGCAGAATTCCGACATCGACGTCGAGCAGTACATCAGCAACGGCAACAACCGCAGCGCGTTCAAGGACGCCTGGCAGCCGCGCCTGGGCTTCTCCTACGACATCTTCGCCGACCAGCGCCACGTGATCTTCGGCGGTGCCGGCCGCTCCTACGACCGCAACCTGTTCACCAACCTGCAGAAGGAACAGCAGACGATCTCCTACGCCTCGCCCTACCGCGTCTTCTTCACCGACGCCGACGGCGTGTGCCGCAACCAGAGCGGCTGCGTGACCTGGGACCCGGTCTACTTCACCGACGCCGGCCTCGAGCAGCTGGTGACGGCGGGCCAGGTCTCGCGCGAGTACTACCTGATCAACAACGATCTGAAGGTGCCGTACTCCGACCAGTTCAGCCTGGGCATCCGCAACGCCTGGGACTTCGGCGAGACGACCTGGAACAGCGAGGTCGCGGTCGCCCACATCCGCAGCAAGGACGGCCTGTCGGTGCGGCTGGGCAACCGCCGCCCCGACGGCAGCTTCTTCCCGCCGGGCGAGAACTGGGGCACGCCGTGGAACTTCGACGCGCCGTTCGGCCGCCTCGTCCTGCTCGACAACCAGCTGGAGACGCGCACCAACCAGCTGCTGGTGAAGATGGACAAGATCTACACCGAGGAGTCGGGCTGGGGCGTGACCCTGGCCTACACCTACACCGACGCGGAGCGCAACTCGGGCGAGGACGGCAGCGGGATCTTCGACTACCCGTACGCCGGCTACTTCGGCTGGCTGCCGGTGCAGCAGGTGCCGCGGCACCGCTTCGTCGGCACCGGCCTCCTGGACGGCGCGTGGGGCATCAACTACTCGGCCAAGCTCACCCTGGAGAGCATGAAGGACCGGGTGGGGATCAACTGCGTCGACGAGTGCTTCCCCGACTCGTACCGGCCCGACGGCACCTTCGGCCACCTGCAGCTCGACCTGGCCGCGACCAAGACCTGGCAGGTCTCCGACGACATCAGCTTCCGGATCCGCGCCGACGTGCTCAACGTGACCAACCGGCGCAACTGGGAGAGCTACATCGACGACTGGAACAGCGACGAGTTCGGCCAGCACCAGATGGCCATCGTCCTGCCGCCGCGGACGTTCAAGCTGTCCTTCGGCGTCAACTGGTGATCTGAGCGAGGCCGCCCATTCAGTTGGACGGCCTCTCTTATACTCCGACTTGTAAACGATTTCAGAGGGCAGTCCAGCACATGCGATCCGGTCGTCTCCGCCATCGAATCCTCCTCGTCGCGTTCCTCCTCCTGCCGGTCCTGGCCGGCTGCCGCCAGGAGGCGCCCGCCCCGGAAGTGGAGCCGCCCAAGCCGGGTCCGATCCCCGAAGTGGTCGAACAGCCGCCGGCCGAGACGGCCGAGCCCGCGCCGCCGCCGGGACCGCCGGAGCTGCCGCCGCTGTTCCGCGACATCGAGAAGCGCACCTTCCAGTTCTTCTGGGACACCACCAACGAGGTCAACGGCCTGACCCCGGACCGCTATCCCTCGCGGCCGTTCTCCAGCATCGCCTCGGTCGGCTTCGCGCTGACGGCCTATCCGATCGGCGTCGAGAACGGCTGGATCAGCCGGCGCCAGGCGGTGGACCGCACGCTGACCACCCTCAAGTTCTTCCGCGACGCGCGCAAGGGCCCGCAGGCCACCGGCACCATCGGCCACAAGGGCTTCTTCTACCACTTCGTCGACATGCAGAACGGCCACCGCGTCGAGCCCTGGGTCGAGCTGTCGAGCGTGGACACGGCGCTGCTGATGATGGGCGTGCTGTTCGCGCAGCAGTACTACGACCGCGACGAGCCGAACGAGCAGGAGATCCGCGACATCGCCGACGGGCTGTACCGCGCGGTGGAGTGGCCGTTCCTGCAGGTGCGGCCGCCGCTGATCTCGATGGGCTGGTACCCCGAGAGCGGCTTCATCGAGTACGACTGGACCGGCTACGACGAGGCGATGATGGTCTACATCCTCGCGCTCGGCTCGCCGACGCACGCCATCGAGCCCGAGGCCTGGGAGGCGTGGACGCGCACCTACGACACCGAGACCTGGGGCTCGTTCATGGGCCAGGAGTACCTGAGCTTCGCCCCGCACTTCGGCCACCAGTACACCCAGACCTGGGTGGACTTCCGCGGCATCCGCGACGCCTACATGCGCAACCGCGGCATCGACTACTTCGAGAACAGCCGCCGCGCCACCTACGCCCAGCGCCAGTACGCGATCGAGAACCCGATGGGCTGGACCGACTACGGCGAGAACGTCTGGGGCCTGACCGCCAGCGACGGCCCGCAGCGCACCGACCAGGAGTTCAACGGCCAGATGCGCGAGTTCCGCCACTACAGCGCGCGCGGCGCGGGCCGTGCGGTGGCCTTCGACGACGGCACCATCGCGCCCACCGCCGCGGTGGCCTCGATCGCCTTCGCCCCGGAACTGGTGATCCCCGCCACCGAGGAGCTGCACCGCCGCTACGGCGAGCACCTGTACTCGAGCTACGGCTTCCTCGACGCGTTCAACCCCAGCTTCCGCTACGACGTGCCGCTCAAGACCGGCCGCATCGTGCCGGACCTGGGCTGGGTGGCCAGCGACTACATCGGCATCGACCAGGGCCCGATCCTGGCGATGATCGCCAACTACCGCAACGGCTTCGTCTGGGAGCTGATGAGGAAGAGCCCCTACATCCGCGAGGGCCTGAAGCGCGCCGGCTTCACCGGCGGCTGGCTGGATGCAGCCGACGCCGAGGCGGAGGGCGAGGCGGCGGACGGGGAGGCTCCCGAACAGGAGGGCTCCGCGCAGCAGGCCCCCGGGCAGCAGGCCGCCGCCCCGCAGGCCGATGGGGCGAAGGCCACGGCCGAACCCGCCGCGCCGACGCGCTGACCGGTGAAGGGCTTCGTGCGCCGGGCAATCGCGCAGCGGATCGGGCCCGGGCTGCTGGCCGCGCTCTGCGTACTGGTGCTGCTGCTCGCCGGCTGCCGGCGTGCGTCCGACGAGACGGTGATCCGCTTCTGGGCGATGGGCCGCGAGGCGGAAGTCGTCGGCGAGCTGATCCGCGAGTTCGAGCGCGACCACCCGGGCATCCGCGTGCAGGTGCAGCAGATCCCGTGGACCTCGGCGCACGAGAAGCTGCTGACCGCCTTCGCCGCCGACGCGCTGCCCGACCTGTGCCAGCTCGGCAACACCTGGGTGCCGGAGTTCGGCACCCTCGGTGCGCTGGAGCCGCTGCAGCCGCGGGTGGACGCCTCGGCGGTGGTGGACGCCGACGACTACTTCCCGGGCATCTGGGACACCAACGTCATCGACGGGCGGCTGCTCGGCGTGCCTTGGTACGTCGACACCCGGCTGGTGTTCTACCGCCGCGACATCCTCGCCGCCGCGGGCGTCGAGCGCTTTCCCCGGACCTGGGCCGAGTGGGAGGCCGCGATGGCGGCGGTCAAGGCCCACGTCGGGCCCGACCGCTACGCGACGATGCTGCCGCTCAACGAGTTCGAGCAGCTGCTGTCGTTCGGCCTGCAGCAGGACGACCCGCTGCTGCGCGACGACGACGGCCGCGGCAACTTCGCCAGCCCCGGCTTCCGCCGCGCGCTGGGCTTCTACGCCAACATGTTCGAGCGGGGCTGGGCGCCGCGGATGTCGGAGACGCAGATCTCCAACGTCTGGGACGAGTTCGGCCGCGGCTTCTTCACCTTCTACGTGTCCGGCCCCTGGAACATCCGCGAGTTCCGCAACCGGCTGCCGGCCGCGGTGCAGGACCAGTGGATGACCGCGCCGCTGCCCGGGCCGGACGGCCCCGGCGCCGGCATCGCCGGCGGCACCAGCCTGGTGATGTTCCGCGATTCCGAGGTCAAGGACGCGAGCTGGCAGCTGATCGAGTTCCTGTCCCGTCCGGACATCCAGCAGCGCTTCCACGCCGCGATCGGCAACCTGCCGCCGCGCCGCAGCGCGTGGGAATCGCCGCAGCTGCGCGACGATCCCTACGCCGGCGCCTTCCGCGACCAGCTGGAGCGGGTCAGGCCCACGCCCAAGGTGCTGGAGTGGGAGCGGATCATGCAGGAGTTGCGCCTGGCCAGCGAGCGCGTGGTGCGCGGCGGCCAGGCGCAGGACGCCGCCCTGGTGCAGCTGGATGCGCGCGTGGACGAGGTGCTGGCGAAGCGGCGCTGGGTGCGCGATCAGGCCGCGCAAGCGGATGGGGCGGAGGTCGCCGATGCGCGCTAGCGTCGCCGGCTGGGTGTTCGCGGCCCCCGCGCTGATCGTGCTGGGGGTGTTCTTCGCGCTGCCGGTGGCCTCGGCGCTGCTGCTCAGCCTGACCGACTTCGACCTCTATGCGCTCGCCGACCTCGACAACCTGCGCTTCGTGGCGCTGGGCAACTACGTCGAGCTGCTGCGCACGCCGCTGTTCTGGAAGTCGCTGGGCAACACGGCGTACTTCGTGGTGGTCGGCGTGCCGCTGTCGATCGCGGTCTCGCTGGGCGCGGCGATGCTGCTCAACGCCCGGGTCGCGCGCTTCAAGGGCCTGTTCCGCACCGCGCTGTTCGCGCCGGTGGTGACCACGCTGGTGGCGGTGGCGGTGATCTGGCGCTACCTGTTCCACACCAGCTACGGCCTGGTGAACTGGGCGCTGGGGCATCTGGGCGTGTCGCCGGTCGACTGGCTGGGCGACCCGACCTGGGCGATGCCCACCATCATCCTGTTCGCGGTGTGGAAGAACTTCGGCTACAACATGGTGATCCTGCTGGCCGGCCTGCAGTCGATCCCGCAGGACCTCTACGAGGCCGCGCGCATCGACGGCGCCTCGCGCTGGAAGCAGTTCCTGCACGTGACCCTGCCGATCCTGGGGCCGGTGCTGCTGGTGGTGGCGGTGATCACCGTGTCGGGCTACTTCCAGCTGTTCGCGGAACCTTATGTGATGACCCGCGGCGATCCGCTGCAGAGCACCGTCAGCGTGCTGTACTTCATGTACGAGGAAGGCTTCATGTGGTGGAACCTGGGCCGCGCCTCGGCGGTGGCCTTCCTGCTGTTCCTCATCATCCTGGCGGTGACCACCGTGCTGCTGCGCGTGGGCAAGCGCAGGGGGGCCCTGTGAGCGCGCGTCGCCCACGCGCCGGCCTGGACGTCGGCGACAGCCGCCTGCACGCGCTGGCGGTGAACGCCGGCCTGGCGGTGCTGGCGCTGATCGCGCTGGCGCCGCTGGGCTGGATGCTGGCGGTGTCGTTCATGCGGCAGGGCGAGGCCAGCGGCTTCCCGCCGCCGCTGCTGCCCGACGCGCCCACGCTCGCCAACTACACCGAGCTGTTCGCGCGCGCCGGCATGGGCGGCTACTTCGTCAACAGCCTCATCGTGTCGGGTGCGATCACCCTGGGCGCGCTGCTGGTCAACACCCTGGCCGGCTACGCCTTCGCCAAGCTGCGCTTCGCCGGCCGCGACCGGCTGTTCCAGGTGCTGCTGGCGGCGCTGGTGATCCCGGCGCAGGTGGCGATGCTGCCGCTGTTCCTGCTGATGAAGGGCATGGGCCTGGTCAACACCTTCGGCGCGGTGATCATCCCCGCGCTGGCCACGGTGTTCGGCATCTTCCTGGTGCGCCAGTACGCGCGCTCGATCCCGGACGAGCTGCTGGAGGCGGCGCGCATCGACGGCGCCGGCGAGCTGCGGATCTTCTTCCAGATCGTGCTGCCGATGCTCAAGCCGGTGCTGGTCACCCTGACCATCTTCACCTTCATGGCGGCGTGGAACGACTTCATGTGGCCGCTGATCGTGCTGACCGACCAGGACCACTACACGCTGCCCGTCGCCATCGCCGCGCTGTCGCGCGAGCACGTGCAGGACGTGGAGATGATGATGGCCGGCGCCGTGGTCACGGTGCTCCCGGTGCTGCTGCTGTTCCTGCTGCTGCAGCGCTACTACATCCAGGGCCTCCTGCTCGGAAGCGTGAAGGGGTGAGCCGGCGCGCTTGCGAACCACCCGTTCGCGCGCCGGCGAACGCCCGGCCACGGATGGCCGGGCCGGGCTCTCCGGAGCCTGCACCGTCGCGCCATGGACGGCACGGCCGTATCGTCGAGCGCCGGGGCGCTTGCGCGGCACCGCCGCGCGCTCGCCCGAACGCCCGGCCACGGATGGCCGGGCCGGGCTCCCCGGAGCCCGCCCCGTCGCGCCATGGATGGCACGGGAGCGTCTCCGAGCGCCGGAGCGCTCGCACGATCTCTCCTGGCCGATAGCCGCGCGCGAGCGCGCCCGCACGGAGCCGGAAGCACCGACCCGACCCGAACCACGGAGCCACCGCACAGCATGAAGACCCTCGACACCGCCGCCCGCCGGGCGCCTGCCGAACCCGACATGCGCCTGCGCGCGCCCCGGTCGCGTCCCGTCCTCGCCTGCCTGGCCGCGCTGTCGGCCGTCGCGCTCTCCGCCTGCGGCGGCGGAAGCGAGGGCAGCGCTGCCTCCACCGACGCCCCCGGCGAAGTACGCGTGCTGGACGATTTCGAGGACGCCTCGCCCTGGCGGGTGGTGACCTCCAACCAGGTGAGCGGCACGCTGCGCCAGGTCGACGGCGCCGAGGGCCGCGCCCTGTGCCTGGACTACGACTACAACGGCGTCTCCGGCTACGTCGGCCTGCAGCGCGACCTGCCCATGGAGTACCCGGAGAACTACCGCTTCGGCTTCCGCCTGCGCGGCGATTCGCCGGCCAACGACCTGCAGTTCAAGGTCGTGGACGACAGCGGCGACAACGTCTGGTGGGTCAACCGGCCGAAGTACGACTTCCCGGCCGACTGGACCGAGGTGCGCTATCGCAGGCGCCACATCGACAAGGCCTGGGGCCCGGACCCCGACAAGACCCTGCGCGCCAGCCGGCAGCTGGAGTTCACGATCTACAACAACGCCGGCGGCAAGGGCAGCGTCTGCTTCGACCAGCTCACCTTCCAGGCGCTGCCCGCCGACGACGACACGCCGCTGGACCCGGCCGCGACCACCTCGTCCACCACGCCGGCCGGCGCCGCCCGCGCCACCGACGGCGATACCGATACCGCCTGGGAGGCCGGCCCCGGGCCGCAGAACCTGGTGTTCGACCTGGGCCGGCTGCGCGAGTTCGGCGGCCTGCGCCTGCAATGGCGAGAGGGCGCGCACGCCGCCGACTACGGCGTCTCGCTCTCCGCCGACGGCGAGCACTGGACCCAGGTCCGCGAGGTGGCCGGCGGCAACGGCGGCGTCGACTGGCTGTCGCTGCCCGAGTCGGAAGCGCGCTACGTCGGCCTGGATCTGCGCGCCGGGCCGGGCGAGGGCTACGCGCTGGCCGAGGCGGCGGTGCAGCCGCTGGCGGTGTCCGCGCATCCCAACGACTTCGTCAAGGCGATCGCCGCCGACCGGCCGAGGGGCCAGTTCCCGCGCGGCTTCAGCGGCGAGCAGCCGTACTGGACCATCCTCGGCCTCGACGGCGGCTTCGAGCAGGGCCTGATCGGCGAGGACGGCGCGATCGAGGTCGCCGCCGGCGGCTTCTCCATCGAGCCCTTCGTGCGCGCGGGCGACATGCTGGTGACCTGGGCCGACGCCGAGATCGCGCAGTCGCTGCAGGACGACGACCTGCCGATCCCCAGCGTGGACTGGACCCACGAGGCCGTGGCGCTGCGCGTGACCGGCTTCGCCCGCGGCACGCCGGACGCCTCGCAACTGGTCGCGCGCTACCGGCTGGCCAATCCCGGCCCGCAGCCGCGCGACTACGAACTGGCGCTGGCGGTGCGGCCGCTGCAGGTCAACCCGCCGAGCCAGTTCCTCAACATCACCGGCGGCGTCAGCCCGCTGCGCGCGCTCGCGGTCACGCCCTCGCAGGTCAGCGTCGACGGCCGGCCGCGGGTGTTCGCGCGCGAGCCGGCGCAGGCCGCGTTCGCGACCGCGTTCGACGCCGGCATGGAGATCGAGCACATCGCCGCCGGCCGGCTGCCGGACACCACCGAGGCCGAGGACCCGCAGGCGCTGGCCTCCGGCGCGCTGGTCTACCGGGTGCGGCTGGAACCGGGGCAGTCGCGCGAGTTCGACCTGCTGATCCCGATGACCGGCGAGGCGCCGGCGACCGCCGGCTGGAACGCCCAGGCGTGGCAGGACGAGGTGGCGCGCGACTGGCGCGGCAAGCTCGACGAGGTCGGCATCGAGGTGCCGGAGGCCGGCAAGGCGCTGGCCGACACGCTGCGCACGTCGCTCGCGCACATGCTGATCTCGCGCATCGGGCCGCGCCTGCAGCCGGGCACGCGCTCCTACGCGCGCAGCTGGATCCGCGACGGCGCGATGATCTCCGAGGGCCTGCTGCGCATGGGCCGGCCGGAGGTGGTGAAGGAGTACGTGGAGTGGTACGCGCCGTACCAGTTCGAGAACGGCATGGTGCCGTGCTGCGTGGACGACCGCGGCAGCGACCCGGTGCCCGAGAACGACAGCCACGGCGAATTGATCTTCAACATCGCCGAGTACTGGCGCTACACCCAGGACGACGCCTTCCTGCAGGCGATGTGGCCGCACGTGCTCGGCGCGTTCGAGTACATGGAGACGCTGCGCGCCAGCGAGCGCACCGAGGAGAACCGCAAGCTCAACGAGGCCTTCTACGGCATGATGCCGGCCTCGATCAGCCACGAGGGCTACTCGGCCAAGCCGATGCACTCGTACTGGGACAACTTCTGGGCGCTGCGCGGCTACAAGGACGCGGTCGAGGTGGCCGAGGCGCTGGGCCGGGCCGGGGACGCCAAGCGCATGGCGGCCGCGCGCGACGAGTTCCGCGCCGACCTCGACGCCTCGCTGCGCGCGGCGGCGAAGCTGCACGGGATCGACTACCTGCCGGGCGCGGCCGAGCTCGGCGACTTCGATCCGACCTCCACCACGATCGCGCTGGCGCCTGGCGGTGAGCAGGGGCGGCTGCCGGAGGACCTGCTGGTCAACACCTTCGAGCGCTACTGGACCCAGTTCGCGGACCGCCGCGACGGCCGCAGGGAGTGGAAGGACTACACGCCCTACGAGTGGCGCAACGTCGCCGCCTTCGTGCGCCTGGGCTGGCGCGAGCGCGCCAACGAGGTGCGCGAGTGGTTCTTCGGCCACCGCGCGCCGCAGCCGTGGAACCAGTGGGGCGAGGTGGTCACGCCGACGCCGCGCACGCCGTTCTTCCTCGGCGACCTGCCGCACGCCTGGGTCGGCTCGGACTTCGTGCGTTCGGCGCTGGACATGTTCGCCTACGTGCGCGAGGTCGACGGCAGCATCGTGCTCGCCGCCGGCGTGCCGGCCGAATGGCTCGACGGCGCCGGCGTGCGCCTGCACGGCATGCGCACGCCGCAGGGCACGGTAGGCTACCGGCTGCGTCGCGAGGGCGGCGCGCTGCTGCTCGACGTGGACGCCGACGCCGGCCTGCCTGGGGGCGGGCTGGTGCTGCAGTGGCCGTACCCGACGGTGCCGGGCGCGACCACCATCGACGGCGCGCCCGCGCAGTGGCAGGGCAACGAACTGCGCATCGAACGCGCCGGCGCGCGGGTGCGGGCCGAGGCGGCCGCGGCGCCGGCGGGATGAGCCGCCGGGCGGGCGCACCGGCCGGGGCGCGCGGGCGATCGAAATCACGAGAGGACGACATGGCATGAGCTGGTGGAAGCGAACCCTCGACAAGCTGCGCGGCGCGCAGAGCCCGCCCGCGGATGCGTCGCCGCGGCCCACGCCCGACGCGGCGACGCCCGCCGGCGACGCGGCCCGGGCCGGCCCCGGGATCGCGCCGGACGCGGGCGCCTTCGAGGCCAGCGCGGCGCGGCGCGACGCCTGCTGGGCGGCGGTGGGCAGCGTGGCGCCCGACGTGCTGAGCCACCTGATCAGTCCGTCGCTGATGGGCGGGCCCGCCTGGCCGACCACGCGCCAGGCCTATCGCGTCGTCCGCCGCTCCGGCCGGATCCTGATCGCGACCGACGGCCTCTCCGATCCCTTCGACGGCGTCGAGGGCATGGGCAACGGGTTCGAGACCGAGCTGTTCATCGAGACGGCCGATCTTGCCGACGCCGAGGACGGCGGGATCGCGGCGCTCGCGCACACCTGGGCGTTCGAGATCCTGAAGACCGTGGCCGCCACCGTCGCCGAGGCGGGCGGCATTTCCGGGCAGCTGGAAGACTACGGCGTGCTGTCCATGGAACTGCCCGGCGTCAGCGGCGGCACCGCGGCGATGCAGGCGTTGCCGCCCGCGTTTGTCAGCGACGACGACTGCGTGGGGCTGCTGATCGGCCTGCCGGCCGACGGCATTCCGTCCGTCATCGCGGACATGCCCCTGTCGCCGGTCCGCGTGGCCGCGGTCACCCTGCTGCGCGCCGACGAGCTCGCCGCGATTCGCGACGGCGGCGCGGCCGAGCGCAGGCGGGTGGCGGACAGGCTGGCGTCGATGCCCGGGGGACACCTCAGCGCGTTCGACCGCGCATCGGTCGCATGAACATGGAACGAACCGCGCGGCCGGCGCGCCGGTGCCGGGGGCGGGCCGGGAGCGCGGGTTGATCCGCAACCCCCGCACGAGTGCGCTCGGGGGAACACGACGGGGAGGGGCGGCATGAACAAGAGCATCGTGGTCGGTCGCGCGCTGCTGTGCGCGGCCGTCCTGCTCGCGCCGGCCGCGCCGGCCGCGCCGGCGGCGGTTGCGGCCCGGCCGTGGCTGGACATCGCGAGGACGCCCGACGAGCGCGCGGCGCTGCTGGTCGCGGCGATGACCCAGGACGAGAAGTTCGCGCTCATCCGCAGCCGCTTCGCGATCGGCGAGGCGCGGCCGCCGGAAGCGCTGGGCTCGGCCGGCTACGTCGCCCCGGTCGAGCGGCTGGGCATCCCGGCGCAGCAGCTCGTGGACGCGGGCCTGGGCGTCACCAATCCCGGCGGCATGCGCGAGGGCGACCACGCCACCGCGATGCCGTCCGGCCCCGCCACCGCCTCGACCTGGAGCCGCGAGATCGCCTTCCAGGGCGGCGCCACCATGGGCCGCGAGGCCTGGCGGCAGGGCTTCAACGTGCTGCTGGCCGGCAGCGTCAACCTGCAGCGCGACCCGCGCAACGGCCGCAACTTCGAATACGCCGGCGAGGACCCGCTGCTGGCCGGCACCCTGGTCGGCGAGTCGATCCGCGGCGTGCAGTCCGAGCACGTGCTGTCGACGATGAAGCACTACGCGCTCAACGACATGGAGACGCACCGCAACTTCCACAGCGCGCAGATCGGCGACCGCGCCATGCACGAATCCGACCTGCTCGCGTTCCGGATCGCGATCGAGGTCGGCGCGCCGGGCGCGGTGATGTGCAGCTACAACCGCATCAACGGCACCTACGGCTGCGAGCACGACGAACTGCTGAACAACGTGCTCAAGCGCGACTGGCGCTACCCGGGCTACGTGATGTCGGACTGGGGCGGCGTGCACAGCGGCTCGAAGGCGGCGCTGGCCGGCCTGGACCAGCAGTCGGCCGGCGAGGTGTTCGACCGCGCGGTGTACTTCGACGCGCCGCTGCGCATGGCGGTGGAGGCGGGCGTGGTGCCGCAGGCGCGGCTCGACGACATGGCCCGCCGGATCCTGCGCAGCCTCATCGCCGTGGGCGCGTTCGAGCATCCGCCGCGGCGCCGGCCGCCCGACGCCGAGCTGGACGCGGCCGGCTTCGCGGTCGCGCAGCGTACCGCCGAGGCGGGCGCGGTGCTGCTGCGCAACGCGGGCGGGGCGTTGCCGCTGGCCGCGGAGACGCGCCGGATCGCGGTGATCGGCGGCCACGCCGACAAGGGCGTCATCGCCGGCGGCGGCTCGTCGATGGTCGGCTGGACCTCGCGCGGCACCAACGCGGTGCCCGGCCTGCAGCCGACGGCATGGCCGGGGCCGGTGATGTTCCAGCCGTCGCCGCCGCTGTCCGCATTGCGCGAGGCCCTGCCGGGCACGCGCATCGACTACTTCGACGGCCGCGACCGCGCCGCCGCCGCGCGCCTGGCGCGGCAGGCCGACGTCGCGATCGTGTTCGCCACCCAGTGGGCCGCCGAATCGGTCGACCTGCCGCACATGCGCCTGCCGGACGGGCAGGACGCGCTGGTCGAGGCCGTCGCCGCGGCCAACCCGCGCACCGTCGTCGTGCTGCAGACCAACGGCCCGGTCGAGCTGCCGTGGGCGGAGCGGGTGCCGGCGATCCTGCAGGCCTGGTATCCCGGCATCCGCGGCGGCGAGGCGATCGCGCGGCTGCTGACCGGCGCGGCCAACCCTTCGGGGCGGCTGCCGGTGACCTGGCCGGTCGACGCCTCGCAGCTGCCTCGGCCGGAGATCCCGGGCCTCGGCTTCGATCCGCCGCAGAAGCCGGGCGACACCATCGACTACGACATCGAGGGCGCCAACGTCGGCTACCGCTGGTTCGCGGCGCAGGAGCTGGTCCCGCGCTACGCCTTCGGGCACGGCCTGTCCTACACCACCTTCGCGCTGTCCGGCCTCGACGTGCGCGCCGACGGCGATCGCATCCTCGCCCGCTTCCGCGTCGAGAACACCGGCGCCCGCGCCGGCGCCGCGGTCCCGCAGTTGTACGTGCACCTGCCCGACGGGCACGCCACCCCGCTGCGGCTCGCGGGCTGGGAGCGCGTCGAGCTGCAGCCGGGCGAATCGCGCGAGATCGAGGTCCTGCTGGCGCCGCGGCTGTTCGCCGACTACGACCCGCAGGCGCGCAGCTGGCGGATCCCGGCCGGGCGCTACCGCGTCGTGCTGGGGCAGTCGGCGGCGGACGTCGCCGCCGGCGCCGAGGTCGAGATCGCCGCGCGGGGACTGGATTGAGGCGAGCCCTCGCGCGACCGACGCGTCGACCCGCCGGTCGCACCGCCCGGTCGCGCCTCAGAACTTGAATCCCAGCTCCACCGTCACCGTGCGCGGGAAGTAGAAGATGCTCGCGTCCTCGTTCACCGAGACGTAGCCCGTGTCCAGGCGCCCGTCCACGCCGAAGTAGTTGTTGATGCCGCCCGGTCCGCCGTAGCGGTAGGTGTCGTAGTTCTTGAAGTTGAAGGCGTTGAGCAGGTTGACCCGGGCCGACAGGACGGTGCCGCCGACGTCGAACTCCTTGGTGGCCTGGAAGTCGACCGTGCGGTAGCCCCAGATCTTGCCGCCGACCAGGAAGCGGCCGTTGCCCGGCGGGGTGAAGCCGATCAGCTGCGAGTGCGAGCCGTCGGCGCCGATCACGCCGTAGTTGGCGATGGTGTTGATCGGCGTCGGCGTCTCCAGCACGACCTTGGCGCCGAAGGTGATGCCCCAGGGGCCGTCGATGGAGCCGGAGGCGGTGAAGCGGTGCGCCGGCTGGTTGCTGGACTTCACGAACGGGATGTACTGCAGGCGCGACTTGTCGAAGTAGTCGAACTGGCTGTCGTTGTTGCGGCTGTTCTGGCGCGCGCTGGTGTGGGTGTAGGCGAGGTTGGCGCCCCAGCCGGAATCGCGGGTGTAGGGCTTCTCGGCCGACAGCAGCAGCTGCGTGCTGCGCTGCTCGACGCCGTTGTCGCCGACGATGACGCTGCCGTAGCCGGGCACGGTGCCGCCCCAGGGCACGTTGCCGTCGTCGTCGAAGAAGCCGCCGTCCGGGTAGCGGTTGGCCAGCGTGTAGCCGAAGCCGTCCTTGGCCAGGATGCGCTGCACGGTCACGTCGGTCAGCCATTGGCCGACCTGGTTGCTCATGCCGAGCGAGAACTGGTCGCTGTAGGGCGTCTTCAGCTCGTTGTTGAGCATGAAGGATTCCGCGCCGGTGCGGCCGGCCGCGGCCTCGGCCAGCGCCTCCACGCCGTCGAGGTAGCGCGGGTCCCAGGGAATGCAGGCGAAGCCGGCGTCGGTGACGCACTGGCCGGTGGCGGGGTCGGCGAACTCGATGCGCAGCAGCGAGATCGAGCCCTTGTGGCGCTCGAAGGCCAGGTCGCGGAACAGGTTGCGGTCGTAGGAGCGGCCGGCGCCACCGTGGATCACGTGGCGCTCGTCGGCGAACAGGTCGTAGGAGAAGCCGAAGCGCGGCGCCCACGCGTCCTTGAAGTTGCTGCGGTTGTGGCCGGTGCTGATGTAGTCGTCGGGGTTCAGCGCGTCGATGCCGCCGTTGAGCCAGCGGTCGACCCAGCGCTGGCCGGGGTTGTCGGGATCGGGGCCGTACAGCGCGTCGACGAAGGCGGCGGGGGTGACGTGGTCGGTATAGGCCGGCACGTCCTCGTAGTCCCAGCGCACGCCCAGGTTGAGGATCAGGTGCTCGTTGACCTGCCAGTCGTCCTGGATGTAGAAGCCGTACTGCTTGGCCGTGGTCTCCACCAGCGGGTTCAGCCCGGGCGTGGCGAACGGGGCGATGAACTCGACGCGGTAGGGCTGCGCGGCGACGGTGCCGGCGTCCGGGTCGAACTCGTAGGAGAACTGCGGGTTGACCGGCTGGCCGTCGCTGGACTCCAGCTGGATGTCGCGGTAGCTCAGGCCCATCTTGATGGTGTGGTCGCCGTGCCAGCGGAAGCTGGTGAAGGTCAGGTCGTCCTGGATCGACCAGCCCTTCTGGCGCTGCGCCTGCAGGCTGAAGCCGCTGGCGGCGCCGACCTGCAGCAGCGAGGCTTCCTGCACCGGCGGCCCGCGGTCGACGACGGTGTAGATGATGCCGTTGCCGAAGGTGGCCGGGACCTTGCCGTTCTCCGAGTCCTGGGTGCTCAGGATCAATTCGTTGTAGAAGCTGTCGCCGCTGTGCTGCCACTTCAGGTTGGCGCGCCGGTCCTCGTTGATGCGCAGGTCGCCGTGCTCGGGCGTGCTCACGCCGCCGACGTTGCCCAGCAGGTCCTCGTCGCGCAGCTGCCCGCTCAGCTCCAGCCGGTCGCGGTCGGTGATGTCCCAGCTCAGCTTGCCGAAGTACAGGTCCTCCTCGAACGGCAGCGTGGTGGTGCCGTAGTAGGCGCGCAGTTCCGGCGGCAGCGCCAGGTAGGCGTCGCCGGTGGCCGCGTCGGGCTGAATCGAGCGCGCGTAGACGTTCTCCTTGCCCTCGTAGGTGAAGAAGAAATGCATGCGGTCGCGCAGGATCGGCCCGCCGAGCGCGAAGCCGTACTCCTTGACCTGCGAGTCCTGCTTCTCGTCCTCGTCGGGCCGCCGCGCGCGCATGCTCTCGTCGGTGTAGCGGTAGAACACCTCGCCCTCGAACTCGTTGGTGCCCGAGCGGGTGGCGGCGGTGATCGCCGCGCCGCTGATCTGGCCGTACTCGGCCTTGTAGTTGGAGGTGATGACCTTGTACTCGCCGATCGCCAGCTGCGGGAACGGGTTGCCCGCGCTCTCGTACTGGCCGGCGATGCCGCCCTGCTGCACGTAGCTCTTCTGGCTGATGCCGTCGATGTAGAGGTTCGACGAGCTGGTGTTGGTGGCGCCGCCGCGCAGGGTGGCGCGGCCCTGGTTGTCGATCTTGAACTGCATGCCGGGCACGGTGTCGGCGAACTCCAGGAAGTTGCGCGTGGCCTGCGGCAGCTGCTGGATCTGCCGCAGCGAGATGGTGTTGCCGACTTCCGAGGTGCGCACGTCGCGCAGCAGGGGCGCGGTGACGGTCACCGCGTCGATGTCGGTCACCGCGCCGCCCGGCGCCGCCGCCGGCGCGCCGAGGTCGAGGGTGGCGGTGGAGGCCACCGAAAGCGTCACCGTCTGCTCGGTGCCGGGCCCGGCCTCGACCCGGTAGGTGCCGGGCGGCAGCCCGACCAGGATGTAGGCGCCGTCGGCGCCGATGCGCGCGCGGCGGCTGGCGCCGGTGGCGACGTTGGTGGCGGTGACCTCGGCGCTGGCGGGCGCCGCGGCGACGCGGCCGCGCAGGGTGGCGCCGGTGGACTGGGCGAAGACGGGTGCGGCCGCGAGCAGGCAGCCGGCCAGTGCGCAGGCGAGCAGGGCGGGACGGTGCGCGCGCGGGTTGCGATGGTGGTTCATGCGGGCCCTCCGGAGGGCGTCTGGAGCGTGTCGGGATGGGACGGGGCGGACGGCGGGGCGCGGGCGCGCGGCCGTCATCGGATGCGGGCGACGGCCCGGGCGTGGAGGCGGCGCCGGGGCGGCGGGCGGTTCACCACCTCGCCTCCAGGGTGCGGAACGGCCGCGGCAGCACGATGCGGCGCGCGTCGTAGTCGCGCGCGTCCGCGCCGTCCACGAGCACCCGCTGCGGCCGCGTGCGCGAGGGCCACCACACCTGCACGGGCAGGTCGGCGGGCAGGCCGTCGCCGAGGTCCAGGTGCAGCGTCGCGGCGTCCTGGCGCGCGCGCAGCGTCAGCGACCCGAACGCGGTCGGCAATGCGCGCAGGGCGATGCCGTCCCCGGCCAGCCAGTCGGGCGGTGCGCCCGGCAGCAGGCGCAGGCCGTCGTCGCCCTCGTGCAGCAGCATGCCGAACAGCGTGCGCGCGTACTCGGCGCCGATCCAGGTGTGCGGCATGTCGCCGATGTAGCCGGGGTAGCGCTCGCGCGAGTGCACCACCTCCGGCCACATCTGCCAGGCCAGCGGGCGGCGGTGGGCGAGGAAGCCGTCGAGCAGTTCCTGCGCCTCGGCCGGGCGGTCGAGGTGCACGTAGGTCAGCACGTTGCGCAGTTCGTAGGGCGTGTAGGCCCACAGCGCGTCGGGCGCGCCGCGCGTGCGCACCTGTTCGGCGAGATAGCGGTCGAAGGTCGTCTCCAGCTCGCGCTCCGGCAGCACGTGGCGGGCGCCGGTGGGATCGAGCGCGATCGAGACGCTGGTCGGGTCGCTGTCGCCCAGGTCGGCCGAGGACGGGATGAAGTCCGAGCCCTTCCACGCGATCGTGGCGCGGATCGACGCGGCGACCGAGTCCGACAGCGCCGCGCCCTGTTCGCGCGCCCAGCGCGCGGTCCCGGCGTCGCCGAGCGCCTCGGCGAGCCAGGCGCCGTCGTGCCAGCCCTTGATCCCGAAGTAGTCGTCCCAGTAGCTGTGGGTGGGGCTGGAATAGCCCTCGTGGCTGATCGACGGCGCGAGGATGCCGTGGAAGCGCGCCGGCGCCGGATGCCCGGCCATGTAGCCGGGCCCCATCGTGCGCTCGCGCAGCGCCTGCAGGAAGCGCATCGCCTGGATCACCGCCGGCAGGTACTCGCGCACGCTCTCCGGTCCGCCGTCCAGGCGCGCGACGTCGGCGACGAGCTGAATGTACTGGCCCTGGCTGTCGTACTCGATGTCCGAGCCGAAGCCGCGGTTGATGCTGCCGTCCTCGTTGAGGATCGGCGAGACCATGCCGTTCGGGTTGAGCGCGTGGTCGGTGTACCAGCGCAGGTAGTCGCGCGCGACCCGCGGCTGGCCCATGCGCAGCAGGATCGCGGCGGTGGCCGCGCCGTCGCGGATGAAGGAGCGGTTGTAGTTGCGCGGGCCGGGCTGCATCGCCGGGCCGGTCTGGTTGATCAGCATGTACGCGCCCTGCGCGCGCAGCATGTGCACCAGGTCGTCGTCGGGCAGCGCGAGGTCGAGCGGGGCGAAGCGGTCGCGCCACTGCGCGGCGACCGCCTCGGCCGCGGCGTCGAAGGCGGCGCCGGCGTCGTCCCGCCCGGCGCGCAACGCGCCGAGGTCGAGCGGCGGCGGCTCGGGCAGTTCGCCCTGGACCGGGTCCAGCGCCTGCGTGCCCAGCGGCAGCGCGACCACCACGTCGGCGTGCGCGCCGGGCGCCAGCCGCAGCGGATAGCCGAGCAGGCCGGAGGCCAGCCCCGCGGGGTCCTCGGCCTGCCGCGCCGGCGGCGCGCGGCCGGCGGCGGCGCTCGCGGTGACCTCGGTCTCGCCGTGCGCGCCGAACGGCGCCGCGCCGGCCTCGTCGGCGGGCGTCAGCGAGGCCAGCAGGGTGCGCCCGTCCACCCGCACGCGCGGGTGCGCGGCCTCGCCCTCGATCGCGATGCGCCGGATCGGCGACCAGCCGCCGTGCTGCCAGGGCGGGTTGACCTGCAGCGGCCGCACCGCCAGCCACAGCGTGCCCTCGACCGGCGTGGTGCCGGTGTTGGCGACGCGGTAGCGCGCCAGCGTCACCGGCTGGCCGCCGTGCTCGACCGCGAACGCCTCGTTGCGCACCTCCACGCCCGGCTGCGCGGTCCACGCGACCGAGGGCATCGGCATCCAGCCCTCGCGCAGCGCGTGCCGCCGCGCCGGATCGTTGTCCGCCACCGCCGCGCGGCCGGAGGCGTCGCGCCAGATCGCCTGCAGCATCGGGCCGCCCTTGAACGGCTCCAGGTTGCCGTACTCGTCGAACAGCGACTTCTGCCGCCCGGCGGGCACGCCGACCGTGGTCCAGTACACCTGCTGCCCGTGCAGCGAGGACGGGAACAGTGCCCGGTGCGCGCGCGCGGCCAGGATCTCGTAGCGCCGGGTCGGCGTCAGCACCTGCTTCGGGCCGAGCAGCCGCATCCGCGCGATCGCCGGCGGCCGGCCGCCGGCCTCGCCCACGGTCAGCCGCAGCGCGCGCGGCGTGCGCACGCGCTCCGCGGCGAGGTAGGAGCGCTCGCCGAGCCCGCCCGGGTCCTCGGCCAGCGCGCTCCAGGCGCCGGCCTCGTCGCGCATCTCCAGCCGTGCGCCGTCGCGCGGGCCGTCCCACCACACCTCCAGCCCGGCGATCGCGTCGCCGCGGGGCAGGTCGATCTCCAGCCGGCGGGTGCCGGGCGCCGCGCCCGCTTGTGCCAGCTCGCCGCGCGCCGGCCCGCTCGCGCCGAACAGCGCGGCGCCGTCCACGCCCGCCGCCAGGCCGTGCGCGCGGGGCGCGCGCGCCGCCGCGATCGGCTCGAACTCGAACACCGACACGCCCCAGTCGGCGGTGCGCGGCATGCTCGCCAGGCGCAGGTAGCGCGCGCGGCGGGCGGGGAACACCACGTAGTCGGTGTCGCCGCGCGAGTCGGTGCTGGTGTAGGCCACGCCCCAGCGATCGCCGTCGGCGGAGGTCTGGATCGTCCAGCTCACCGCGAAGCCGCTGTCCCAGTGGATGGCCACGCCGCCGACGTCCGCCTCGCGGCCGAGGTCCACCTGCAGCCAGTGCTGCGGGCTGAAGGCGCCGCCCCAGCGCGTGGCCGGGTCGCCGTCGATGGCGTGGCGCGGGGAGAGCGCGTCGACCTGCACGGAGGACGCCGAGGCGCGCCATTCGCTGCGCGGGGGCAGGCCGTCGCCGGCGCGGGCGCCCGCGGCGAGCAGGCCGGCGGACAGCAGGAGCAGGAGGCGCCAGGCGCGGAGCCGGCGTGCGCGCAGCGCGCCGGACGGCCCCGGAGGCGACCTCTGGACGAACACGATCCCCATGCGCGATCCCCGATCATGTTCCCCTGTGGCGCGCACGCTAGCACCAGCTGGAACCGCTTACATGCTGCGTTGCGGCACTTCCGGGAGCCGTGCGCGGGCGGCGGGTCCCGCTCGCGTCGCGCCGGGCGGGATGAGCGGCGCGCGAGGACCCGATAAGCTGGGCCAAGGCCCCCCGGACAGGTGGCGATGCACCGTCACGACATCCCGCTGTGGCCGCTGCCCGCGGCCATCGCGCTGGTCTTCCTCCTCGGCACGCACGCGGCCTGGGCGCTGTCGGTGCAGGCGGGCATCGTGCCGGCCTGCATCCCGTACCTGGAGGGCTGCACCTCGATCAGCCGCGCGGCGCGCGAGGGACCGGCGAACCCGGTGTTCCGGCTGCTGATGCTGCCCAGCGCGCTGGCGATCGGCCTGCACTGGTGGCTCGCCGGGCGCTGGCTCGCCGCCGCCGGCGCGAACGGCCGCACGGTGCGCGCGGCCGGCGCGGTGGCGGCGGTCGCGCTCGCGGTGTACGTGGCCTTCCTCGGCACCGAGGGCGAGGCCTACCGCTTCCTGCGCCGCTACGGCGTGGTGGTGTTCTTCGGCGCCGGCTTCCTGGCGCAGGTGGCGTTCCTGCGCGCGCTGGGCGAACGGCCGGTCGCGCGCCGCGCCAGCGTGCGCGCGCTGCGGGCGGTGTGCGCGATCATGCTGCTGCTGGGCATCGCGCACGTGGCCGCGCTGACGGCGCTGGGCGGCAGCCCGTTCCAGGACCGCTTCGAGAACGCGCTCGAATGGCTGCTCGGCCTGGGCCTGGTGGCGTGGTTCGCGATCCACGCGGCGCTGTGGCGCGCCGTCGGCGCCGGGCTGCGGCTGGACGCTGGGAGCGGACTCGGCGGCGGCTAAGCTGGATTCGTGTCGTGGGTCAGCTCGATTCTGGCGTCACACGCCGAAGTTCGAATCCACGTCCATCGTCGCATGCAGTATGCGCACGATCAGCAAGTCGTCGTCATTGTGGAGCTTGTAATAGATCACATGCGACCCGTGCGGGAACTTCCGATAGCCTTCTCGAATCTCGTCGCATGCCCTGCCCATCAGCGGGTTCTTCGCCAACGAGCGAAACACCCGATCCGCTTCCTTCAAGTAGGCGTTGCGCTGCTGTCTGCCCCAACGCTTGTCCGTATACCGCGCAATCGAAACCAGGTCCGCTTGTGCCGACCGAGTGAGGTCGAAGCGCCTCACTGCTGTTCTGAGTTCAGATCGGCGATCAGCGATTCGTAGCTGTATCCGGCCCGTCCACTGCGCTCGCCCGCAATCAGCGCATTCCGTAGAGCTTCCTGCTTGTTCTCGGTCGTTTCGAGCAGACGCAGCCCGGCCCGGACGACTTCGCTGGCCGAGCCGTATCGTCCGTTGTCGACCTGGTCCGCGATGAATCGTTCGAAATGCTCGCCCAGACTGACGCTGGTATTCTTGGCCATCGAGAATCTCCTCTGCGGGTACCAAGTATTGGTACCCGGTTCGGCGCATGTCAATCGGCGCCAGACAGGTCGTGCAGAGTGAGCTGATGAATTGACCGCGCGTCAGCGCGGCGGCGGCATGCGGCCGACGCCCCGGTAGTGGCCGCCGCGCGGGCCGTAGTCGTAGCCGCGCGGGACGACGTCGTAGCCGTAGTCGTAGGGGTACAGACCCGGGCCGTCGTACTCGCTCACGTTGAGGTTGAGATTGAGGGTGCGCGTGCCGCCGTTCTCGGTCGCGTACTCCTTGCAGTAGTTCAGTTCGGCGGCGTTCCAGCGGCTGGTGCCGTGCCCGCTGGCGTGGCCGATGCCGGTGGTGAAGCTGCCGGTGACGTCGCGCGGCTCGCCCCGCGGCGAGGTCGGGCACCGCGAGCCGCTGTATGCGGTGTCCTGCTCGGAAGCGGGGATGCCGGAGGTGTCGCCGTACCAGGTGCCGGGCGGGTCGTTGCGGTAGCTGTCGGGCAGCGAGAGGTCGAGCGCGCTCGCGGTGCCGGTGTCGGCGGGCTGGGCCGCCAGGGCGGCGGGGGCCGCGATCAGGAGGCAACTCAGCGCGAGCGCGGGCTTCATGGGGAACCTGCCGTCGTGGGGGAGCCGGGCGCGCGGCCCGTGAACCCAGGCTATCGGGGCGAGCTTGAATGCAGGCTGTCGTCAGCCGCCGCGCGCGGCCCGCACGATCGCGACCGCCTGCGCCGTCGAAGCGCTCACCCGCGCCCAGTCGCCGGCCTCCAGCCAGGCCTTGGGCAGCATCCACGAGCCGCCGATGCAGACCACGTTCGGCTGCGCCAGGTAGTCGGCGGCGGTCGCCTCGGCGATGCCGCCGGTCGGGCACAGGCGCAGGTCCGGCAGCGGGCCGGCGAGGCCCTTGAGCATCGCCAGGCCGCCGACGGCGGAGGCCGGGAACAGCTTGCAGACGCGGAAGCCGCGCGCCATCAGGCCGATGAACTCGGCCGGCGTCGCGCCGCCGGGCACGACCGGGATCGGCGCCTGCGCCAGGGCGTCGGCCAGTGCCGGCGGCGTGCCAGGGGTGACCAGGAAGTCCGCGCCGGCGTCGATCGACTGCCGGATCTGCGCCGCGTCGAGCACGGTGCCGGCGCCGACGACGATGTCCGGCAGCTCGCGCTTGAGCGCCGCCAGCGCGTCGAGCGCGCAGGGCGTGCGCAGGGTCAGCTCCAGCGTGCGCAGGCCGCCTTCCAGCAGCGCCCCGGCGATGCGCCGGGCCTGGTCGACGCTGTCGACGGTGATGACGGGCAGCAGGCCGGCGTCTGTCAGCAGACGCTCGGCGGTGTCCTGGTGTTGCGCGATCGACATCGGGTTCGGTTCCTTGTGGACGGGCGTGGGCGCGTGCTGGGCACTTCGAGGCGCCTTCCCGCACGCACGGCGAAACCGCACCGGGCCGGGCGCGCGACTTTCCTGTCGCGAAGTGGCGGCGGCCGGGTCAGGCGTCGTCGGGCGTCCCGGCGAGCACGCTCTCGATCCACGCACTGTAATGGCTCAGGCGGACGTTACAAGTCGGTTGACCGTAGCGTCCGGGACGGGATTTCACGACATGGCCCGGGACGACCTTCCACGCGGCGAGCCCGGCCAGCCGCCGCTGGCCGTCGGCCTCGACGAGCAACGGGCCGCCGCTGTCTCCGTTTCCGAGCGCGCCTTCGAGCGGCAGCGCGGAAGGCGGTTCGTCGAACACGTAGCAGAACCAGCGGTCGCGGGCGCTGGTGATCGTGTTGAACGCGCGGCGAAGCTCGGTGCGATTCGGGCCGTCGTTGCTGTGCCCGGTGGCGCCGGTGCCGGTGGCGCCTTTCCCCAGGAGTTCGACGACCTGCCCCGGCACGACGTCCTGTTCGTAGAGCCCGGCCGGGGCGACATCGGTCACCGGCTCCTTCAGCCTGACCAGCGCGATGTCGTCGGACGAGGCGAGCTGCACGAGCAGCAGGATCGCCTCGCCGGTGGCCACGGCATGATCGATCAGGTCCTGCGGCGGCCTTTCGTAACCCGGATGCAGGA
The DNA here is from genome assembly GCF_021191635.1 of Alterluteimonas quercicellularis. Classification (GTDB taxonomy): domain Bacteria; phylum Pseudomonadota; class Gammaproteobacteria; order Xanthomonadales; family Xanthomonadaceae; genus Luteimonas; species Luteimonas quercicellularis. The sequence goes on along the minus strand of NZ_JAIWPR010000010.1, from coordinate 79,586 downwards.
CCACGCGATCGACCTCCCTGGGGATGCCCGCGATGACCACCCGGTCCAGCTCGGCGTGCCAGGGAATCGTGTGGGCTGCGGTCACGACCCACTGCGCTGCGATCAGCACGCCGTGGCCCTGGCCGGGCATGTCGGCGAGGGCGGGGAATTCCGAGGGGGGGACCCGGTACTGCGCGTCGTCGACATCGTGGCGGGTAACGACCGCGCCGGCGATCGACGGCATCGCGAGGAGGAGTGCGGGCAGCAGGAATCGGATCAAGGATGCTCTCGAAGTTGGCGGAGGCGGCGGTGCACGGGCGGCAGAGGGTTGCTCTAGGCGTCCTTGGATTCGTGGGGCGCGTCGGCGGCCTCGGGGGAGTCGCCCAGTTCGTACTCCGCGTCGTAGTTCCACGGGCTGCCGTCGGCGGCCGGCGGTCCGCAGGAGATCGACAGCGCGCCCTGGTCGGCGGGCCCGACCATCGCGCGGCTGTAGGCGAACAGGTTGCGGCCGAGGTCCCAGCCGGCCGGCGCGGTGTCGGGGGCGATGGCGCGCGCGGCCCATTCCGCGGGATCGACCAGCGCCTCCAGGGTGCCGCCGTCGCCGTCGAGCACGATGCGGTCGCCGTCGCGCAGCTTGCCGATCGGGCCGCCGCGCGCGGCTTCGGGGGTGATGTGGATGGCCGCCGGGATCTTGCCCGAGGCGCCGGACAGGCGGCCGTCGGTGACCAGGGCCACGCGCCGGCCCTGGTTCTGCAGCATGCCCAGCAGCGGCGCCAGCGAGTGCAGCTCGGGCATGCCGTTGGCGCGCGGTCCCTGGTAGCGCACCACGGCGACGAAGTCGTGCGGCAGCGCGCCGGCCTTGTGCAGCTTGTTGAGCGCCTGCGGCGTGTCCACCACCACCGCCGGGGCGTCGATGCGCCGGTACTCGGGCTTCACCGCCGAGGTCTTGATCAGCGAACGGCCGAGGTTGCCGCGCAGCAGGCGCAGGCCGCCGTGCGCCTCGAACGGCGCCGAGGCGGTGCGCAGCACCTGCTCGTCGCCGCTGGTCTCGATCGTCGGCGACCAGGCGAGCGCGTCGCCGTCCAGGCGCGGCTCGTCGCACCAGGCGCGCATGCCACCGGGCAGCACGGTTTCCAGGTCGTCGTGCATCAGCCCCGCGTCCATCAGCTCGCGGAACACGAAGGCGGTGCCGCCGGCGGCCTGGAAGCGGTTCACGTCGGCGTCGCCGTTGGGGTAGACGCGGGCGAGCAGCGGCACGATGCCCGAGAGCAGGTCGATGTCGTCCCAGGTCAGCACGATGCCGGCCGCGCGCGCCACCGCCACCCAGTGGATGGTGTGGTTGGTCGAGCCGCCGGTGGCCATCAGCGCGACGATGGCGTTGACGATCGCGCGCTCGTCGATGAGCCGGCCGAACGGGCGGTAGTCGGCGCCCAGCGGGGTGATGCGCAGCGCGCGCTCTACCGCCGCGTCGGTCAGCGCGTCGCGCAGGCGCGCGCCCGGGTTGACGAACGAGGAGCCGGGCAGCTGCACGCCCATCGCCTCCAGCAGCACCTGGTTGGAGTTGGCGGTGCCGTAGAAGGTGCAGGTGCCGGGCGCGTGGTAGGAGGCCGACTCCGCCTCCAGCAGTTCCTCGCGCGTGGCCTCGCCGGCGGCGTAGCGCTCGCGCACCGCCGCCTTCTCCTTGTTGGGGATGCCGGGCGCCATCGGGCCGCCGGGCACGAACAGCGCCGGCAGGTGGCCGAAGGCCAGCGCGCCGATCAGCAGGCCCGGCACGATCTTGTCGCAGATGCCCAGGTACAGGGCGCTGTCGAACATGTCGTGCGAGAGCGCGACCGCGGTGGCCTGGGCGATGACGTCGCGCGAGAACAGCGACAGCTCCATGCCGCCGCGGCCCTGGGTGACGCCGTCGCACATCGCCGGCACGCCGCCGGCGACCTGGGCGGTGGCGCCCAGCCGGCGTGCGACCTCGCGGATGCGCTGCGGGTAGTCCTCGTACGGCTGGTGCGCCGAGAGCATGTCGTTGTAGGCGGTGACGATGCCCAGGTTGGGGGTGGCGTCGGCGCGCAGGCGCGCCTTGTCGACCGGCCCGCAGGCGGCGAAGCCGTGGGCGAGGTTGCCGCACGACAGCCGCCCGCGCAGCGGCCCGCTGTCGCGCATGGCGTCGATGCCGGCGAGGTAGGCGGCGCGCGAGGCGCGGCTGCGCTCGCGGATGCGTTCGGTGACGGCGTGGAGTTTCGGATGCAGGCTCATTGGCGTCGGCTATGAGGAGCGTGGGCGGCGGAAACGTTCGAGGCCCTGCGGCCCGGACGATGTCCGTCGTTCGCGCTCGTATGGGGAAGGGGCCGCCCGCGGTGCGCCGAGCGCGCGCCTGGGGGCGCCGGCGTTCCCTGCCGGACGGTCACGGGCACCAGTGCACGTGCAAGGGTGCGCCCGGGGTGGTGAAGGCGATGCGCGCCGGGTACTCGCGCGCGTCCTCGCCGGCCAGCACGCGCGCCAGCAGCTCGCGCTTGCGCTGGCCGCGGATCAGCAGCAGGCGGGTCCCGGCGGGCCGCAGCCCGGCCGGGGTCAGGCTGATCCGGGTGGACCAGCGGCCGGCCCCGGCGCAGCCGCTGGCGTCCACGGCCACGTAGGGCTGGGGCGCGGCCAGCGCGGCGTCGAGCTCGCGCATGTGCGGGAACAGCGAGGCGGTGTGGCCGTCCTCGCCCATGCCCAGCACCACTACGTCGGGCGGGTTGCGCGCATGCATGTTGGCGGCGGCGACCGCCTCTGACAGCGTGCGGCCGGGCCGGGTCAGGGTCTCGAAGCGCGCCGCGGCGGCGTTGCGCTGCAGCAGCGATTCGCGCACCAGGCGCGCGTTGCTGTCCGGGTCGTCGGGCATCAGCCAGCGCTCGTCGACCAGGGCGACGTCCACGTCGCCCCAGGCCAGCGGCGCCTTGGCCAGCGCCGCGTACACCGGCGCCGGGGTGGTGCCGCCGGACAGCAGCAGGCGCGCGCGCGGCTTGCGCTCCAGCACGCGCCCGAGCGCCGCCGACAGGGTGACCGCCGCGCCCCAGATCCACTGGGTGGGCGAGTCGTAGGTGTATACCGACACCCGCGGATCGCCGTCGTGCGGGGCGGGGGTCGCGAGCGGCGTGTCGGTCACGACGCGGTCTCCCGCGCGTGGTCCTGCGCCAGCGCGGCGGCGCCGAGCAGGCCGGCGTGCGGGTGCAGCACGGCGACCGACGGCACCCGCGCCATGTTGGAGGAGAAGCGGCCCTTGTGCTCGAAGCGCTGGCGGAAGCCGGAGTGGCGTAGCGCGTCGAGCATGCGCGGCACCAGGCCGCCGGTCAGGAACACGCCGTCCCAGGCGCCGAGGGTGAGCACCACGTCGCCGGCGATCGCGCCGAACACCGCGCAGAAGACGTCGACGGCGCGCGTGGCGCGCGGGTCGCCGGCCGCGGCGCGGGTGGTGATGTCGGCCGGCTGCACCGGGCCGGGGTCGACGCCGGCGATCTCCGACAGCGCGCGGTGGATGTTGACCAGCCCGGGGCCGCAGATCAGGCGTTCGTTGGACACGCGGCCGAACTGCCGCGACAGCACGTCCAGGATCGTCAGCTCCTCGGGCGTGCCCGGCGGGAAGCTGGCGTGGCCGCCCTCGGTCTCCAGCGGGTAGCGGCGGCCGTCGCGCACCAGCAGCCCGCTGACGCCGAGCCCGGTGCCGGGGCCGATGACGGCGTAGGTGCGGTCGCGCCCGTCGCCGTCGACGCCCGGCCGCCATGGCGCGCCGCCGACGATGGCCACGTCGTCGGCGCGCAGCAGCGGGATCGCCATCGCCTGCGCGGCGAAGTCGTTGATCAGCACCACCTCGCGCAGGCCGAGCTGCGAGCGCAGGCGGGCGCGCGAGATCACCCACGGGTGATTGGTGATGCGCGCCTCGTCGCCGTCGACGCGCCCGGCCACCGCGAACACGCCCGCGTCCACGGACGCCGCGGTCCGTTCCAGGTAGTGGCGCGCGGCGTCGGCCAGCGAAGGGAACTCGGCGACCGGGAAGGCCTGCACGCTGTCGAGCAGCAGCGGCATCTCCGCCGTCGCGTCGGCCAGCGCGAAGCGGGCGTTGGTGCCGCCGATGTCGGCGAGCAGGAAGCGCTGCGGCTCGCCGTTCGCGATCGGCGCATTCATGACCGGCGTTTTCCGTTGCCGGAGATCACATTGGGCAGGAACGGCGCCGCCGAGGCCGGGCCCCAGGAGCCGGCGGGGTAGTCCTCGACCGGGGTGCCGGCCTCGGCCCAGGCGTCGCTGACGCTGTCGATCCAGCGCCATGCGGCCTCGACCTCGTCGTCGCGCACGAACAGCGTCTGGTCGCCCTTGAGGGCGTCGATCATCAGCCGCTCGTAGGCGATGCGGCGCTTGGGCGTGGGCGACATGGACAGGTCGAGCGACATCGGCTGCAGCTCGGTGGCGCCCCACTCGGGCGCGGCCAGGCTGCCCATCAGCCCCAGCTCGATGGTCTCCTGCGGCTGCAGGCGCATGCGCAGCCGGTTCGGCGCGGCGCGGTCCCGGGCCGGGCGCTCGAACAGCCAGTGCGAGACCGGGCGGAACGACACCACCACCTCGGTCGCGCGCGCGGGCATGCGCTTGCCGGTCATCAGCCGGAACGGCACGCCGGCCCAGCGCCAGTTGTCGATCCAGGCGCGCAGGGCGACGAAGGTCTCCACCTCGCGCTCGTGGCGGAAGCCCTTGACCGCATCGCCGTCGACCACGCCGTCGCCGTAACGGCCGCGCACGCTGTCGCGGCCGGCGTCGGCGGCGGTCATCGGGCGCAGCGCGCGCAGCACCTTGCGCTTCTCGTCGCGCACGCTGTCGGCGTCCAGCGAGGCCGGCGGCTCCATCGCGATCAGGGCCAGCAGCTGCAGCATGTGGTTCTGCACCATGTCGCGCAGCGCGCCGTAGTCGGCGTAGTAGCCTTCGCGGCCGTCGACGCCCGCGGTCTCGGCGACCAGGATGTCCACCGACTCGATCCAGCGGTGCTGCCACACCGCCTCCAGCAGGGTGTTGCCGAAGCGCAGCGCCAACAGGTTCTGCACCGGCGCCTTGCCCAGGTAGTGGTCGATGCGGAAGATCCGCGACTCGTCCAGGCTGGCGCGCAGCGTGGCGTTGATCTCGCGCGCGGAGTCGAGGTCGTGGCCGATCGGCTTCTCCAGCACCAGCCGCGACGGGTCCTCCAGCAGCCCGGCGGCCTTCAGGCCGCGGCAAGCGGGGGCGAACAGGTTGGGCGGCGTGGACAGGTAGCTCACGCTCGGCCGGTCGGCGTAGCGCGACAGCGCCGCGGCGATCGCGTCGGCGTCCTGCAGGTCCAGCGGGTGGTAGTGGATGCGCCGCAGCAGGTCTTCCAGCGCCTCGCGGTTGCGGGCGTCGCCGTCGTCGATGCGGCCGCGCAGCCAGTCGCGGAAGCCGGCGTCGTCGTGCTCGGTGCGGCCGACCGCGACGATGCGGAAGGACTCCGGCAGCAGGCGGTCGCGCAGCAGGTGCAGCAGGGAGGGGAACAGGTAGCGCTGGGCGAGATCGCCGGTGGCACCGAACAACAACAGGGTGTCGTGCATCGCAGCTCCGTGGGGAACTTCAGGTCGGACCGGCAGGGGGTGCGGCCAGGCGGCGGACGCGGGCTTGGGCCGCGCGGCCGCGCCGGCGCCCGCCCGTGGTCGGCGCGCGCGGCCGGTGCTCTGGATCGCCATGAACGATACCAAAACGTCTCCCATCCCCCAACGCCGGGGAGTGGGCGGCCGTGCGCGCGTCGCGGACGGGTGTCCCCGCGAAGGCGTGCGTTCGGACCGGCACCGGCGTCTCCTGTTAGGTTGCGGGCGTCCGCCGTGGCGCCGGGCCGCACCGGGCACGGCCGGTCGCAGCGGGCCGGGGCGGGGCCGGCGGAGGGTGACTGTAAACGATTACATGTCAGAATAACCGAAGCATCCGGCGGCGCAATCGCGCGCTGCCACACCACGACGACGCCGCAGCCGAGCGGCGCGAGCAGGAGGGACGATGGCCAGGGTCGATCTGGACGAGGTGCGCAAGGTCTATCCGAACGGCTACGTCGGCGTCGCCGGGGCGACGTTCGAGGTCGCCGACGGCGAGCTGCTGGTACTGGTCGGCCCGTCGGGCTGCGGCAAGTCCACGCTGCTGCGGATGATCGCCGGCCTGGAATCGATCAGCGGCGGCACCCTGCGCATCGGCGATCGCGTGGTCAACGACGTCGCGCCGAAGGACCGCGACATCGCCATGGTGTTCCAGTCCTACGCGCTCTATCCGCACATGAGCGTGGCCGAGAACCTGGCCTTCGGCCTCAAGCTGCGCGGCCACGACCGCGGCACCATCGAGGCCCGCGTGCGCGAGGCCGCCGCCACCCTGGAGCTCGACCAGCTGCTGGACCGCAAGCCGGGCCAGCTGTCGGGCGGACAGCGCCAGCGCGTGGCGCTGGGCCGCGCGCTGGTGCGCAACCCGCAGGTGTTCCTGCTCGACGAGCCGCTGTCCAACCTCGACGCCAAGCTGCGCATGTCGATGCGGGTGGAGATCGCCCGCCTGCACCGCCAGCTCGGCGCCACCATGATCTACGTGACCCACGACCAGATCGAGGCGATGACGCTGGGCCAGCGCATCGTGGTCCTCGACCGCGGCGAGATCCAGCAGATCGACACCCCGATGGCGCTCTATGAGCGGCCGGCCAACCTGTTCGTGGCGACCTTCCTCGGCAGCCCGGCGATGAACGTGCTGCGCGGCCGGCTGGCGCGCGAGGACGGCTGGGCGCTCGCGCTCGACGACGGCACCCGCCTGCCGCTGGCGGGCGAGGCGGGCCTGCGCGAGGACTGGGCCGGGCGCGAACTGGACGTGGGCATCCGGCCCGAGCACCTGCAGCGCGCCGAGGCCGGCGGCTTCGCGCCGACCGTGGAGGTGGTGGAACCGGTCGGCAACGAGGTCTTCGTCAACCTGCGCCAGGGCGCGCACCCGCTGATCGCGCGGCTGCCGCCCGGCGAGCTGCCGCAGCCCGGCGCCGCGCTGCCGCTGCGGCTCGACGCCGCGCACCTGCACGTCTTCGACGCCGGGACCGGGCTGCGCCTGGACGCCTGAAGGCGGCATCCCGCCGAGGAGCCGGGCCGCTTCCCGGCAGACGCCGCCGTTCGGGCAGCGGCGCCGCGCCGCGGCCGCGAGGACGGGGCAGGGCGGCCCCATCGGCCGTCGTCGCACGGGACGGCGAAGACCCGGCGAAGCGCGGCTGTCACCTCTCCTAAACAATCGCCAGCCATCGTGCGCGACGGGGCCCACGCGACCCGGATCCGCACCTCATCCCGGCGCGAGGCCTTCCTGCGTTCCCTAAGGCCTCCCGTCCATGTCTTCCGACCGATGCAGCATCGTCGCCTGGATAGCGCAGGAGATCCTTCCGCACGAAGCGATCGTCCGCAACTGGCTGCGCCGGCGCTGGGGGCACGCGCTGGACATCGACGACGCGATCCAGGAAGCGTACTGCCGGCTGTCCGAACTAGGGTCCGTGGGGCACATCCGCAACCCGCGGTCGTACTTCTTCGCCACCGTGCGGGCGGCGGCCATCGACCTGCTGCGGGCGGCCAAGGTGGCCAACGCGGATAGAATGACGGAAATCGACTGGGAGCACGTCATGGACGACGGGCCCACGCCGGAACGGGTGGCGGAAGCCGGTCAGGAACTCCTGCGCCTGCAGGGGCTGCTGGCCGGGATGCCCTGGACCTGTCGCCAGGTGATCGAGCTGCGCCGCTTGCACGGGTTGTCGCAGGCGGAGACGGCACGGCAGCTGGGCGTCAGCGAGTGCGTCGTAGAGAACCACATCGCGCGGGGCCTGAAGAGGCTGTCGAAGGCCATGGCCGAGCAACCCGCGCCAGAGCAGCGAGAAGGTGAGACGGGTTGGAGACCCCCATTCCAGCGCACCGAGCGGACGAACAGGCGGCGCAGTGGGCGGCGCGCCTGGCCCACGGAGACATGACCGCGCAGGGCCGCGCCGAACTCGAGGCGTGGCTGGCCCGGGATCGCCGCCACCGGGGCGCGCTGCTCCGCGCGCAGGCCGTGCTGCACCTGGCGGAGGACGCGGTGGTCCGCGGCTCCCCGGCGCTCAGCCGCTCCGGCAACGACAGCGAGTACGGCCCGCGTGCACCCCGCCGGTTCGGGCGCATGGCGGTCGCCGCGAGCCTCGCCTGCGTCCTGCTGGCGGGCACCATGTTCGCGATGTCCGGGCGTTCCCCGCCTGACGAGCGCGTGAGCCTGGCGGACGGCTCCGTGGTCACGCTGCAGGAGGATGCGCAGATCCGCGCCGAGATCACCGGGCGGATGCGCAGCATCACCCTGGTGAGCGGCGAGGCCCGCTTCGAGGTCGCGAAGGATCCGTCGCGGCCCTTCGTGGTCCGCGCGGGCGAGGTGAGCGCCCAGGCCACGGGCACCGTGTACGCGGTCGGCCGGGTCGGCGAGTCCGGTGCGCAGGTGCGGGTCGACGAGGGCAGCGTGCTGGTCTGGGCGCGCGAAGGGCGCGAGCAGGCGGTGCTGCTGCGCGCCGGCGGCAGGCTGACGCTGGAGCCGGGCGCTTCCGGCGACGGCCCGGCGCCGGCGGCGGAGGCGGCCGAGATCGCGCTCAACAACGACACCATCGACGCCGCGGTGGCGCGCTTCAACCGCATCAACCGGACGCGGATCGTCGTCGGCGATCCCCGCATCGGCAGCGTGCGGATCGTCGGCCTGTTCAGGGCGAACGATCCCGACGCGTTCGCGCAGGCCGCCGCCGCGGTGGCGGGCGGGCGCGTCGTGCGGCGGGGCGACGAGATCGTGATCGAGGACAGGCGGGGCGCTGTCAAAAAAATTAACCGTGCGGATGCGAAGGAAACCGGACCGCGCTGCGTCCTAAGGGGTAGTTCCTCACCATCGCCCAGGGGTATCCGCAGTGCGTTCCTTCCTTTCCCGATCGGCCGCGGGCGTCGCGCTCGCGGTGCTGTCCATGCACGCGTCCGCGCAGGCGCAGAGCCGCAGCTTCGACGTGCCGTCGCAACCGGCCTCCACCGGCGTGCGCCAGTTCGCGCAGCAGGCCGGCATCCAGGTGATCGTCTCCGGTTCCGACGCCGAAGGCCGCGACGTCAACCCGGTCCGGGGCGAACTGGACACGCGGCTGGCCCTGGACGCGCTCGTCGAGGGCACCGGGCTCGCCGTGAACTCCTTCGACGGCAGCCTGGCCGTGCTGAGCGCGAGGAACGAGCCGCAAGGCGCGCCTGCGGGCGCGGGCCCGGACGACGTGAGCACGCTGGACAAGATGGTCGTCACCGGTTCGCGCATCGCCAGGCCGGAACTCGAATCGACGATGCCCATCGGCGTGATCGACATGGAACGCGCGATGCGCCAGGGCAAGACCACGATCTACGAGACGGTGCTGCAGGACGTGGCGGTAGGGCCCGGGAACGGGCCGTACAACAGCGCCCCGGAAGGCCAGTACGACGGCGGCATGGCCACGATCGAACTGCGCAACATGGGCGTCAGCCGTTCGCTGACCCTGGTCGACGGCCGCCGCCGCGTGTCCGGCGCGGCGTCCTCGTCCGCCGTCGACGTCAACATGATCCCCTCGGCGATGGTCGACCGCGTCGAGATCATCACCGGTGGCGCCGCCGCGGTGTACGGGGCCGACGCGGTGACCGGCGCGGTGAACATCATCACCCGGAAGGACTTCGACGGCCTGGAGTTCTCGGCGACCACCGGCACCACCCAGGAAGGCGGCGGCGACCGGACCCAGTTCTCCCTCCTGGCCGGCGCCAACTTCGCCGACGGCCGCGGCAACATCACCCTCGGCGGCACCTACGCCAAGAACGATCCGATCTACTTCCACCAGCGCTACGCCAGGGACACCAACCTGAGCTACCAGGTCAATCCGGAGAACACCGGGCCCGACGACGGCATCCCGGACCGGATCATCCGCTACCGCATGACCAACATGTACCTCCAGCCCAACCCGAACATCTTCGTGGATGGGCAGACCTACCTGTTGAACCCGGACGGCAGCGCCTACGCCGGCGCCTACGACCAGTGCTTCTCGGGCTGCGGCACCTCGCGGGACGGCGGCGACGGCGGCTTCCCGCAGAGCCAGTACTGGAGCGATTTCCTGATCGCGCCGATCGAGAACGCGTCGCTCATCGGGCGCTTCGACTACAGGCTGTCCGACCGGATCGGCTACAGCCTGCGATTCGACTACGGCCGCTCGAAGTACGATGCCTATCGCCGGCCCTACCGCGACGACGATCGCCTGACCTGGCTCAACGGCGCCGGCGGCGCCACCGCCCGCCTGGACAATCCGTACCTGCCGGACGCGTTCCGCCGGATCATGGAGGAAAACGGCCTGGAATCGACCCCGCTGCGCCGCAGCTACGAGATCTTCGGCCAGATGGGCGATATCAGCGAGCGCACCAGCACGACCGTCGGCAGTTCCTTCGATGGCGATCTTCCCGGCGGCCTGCGCTGGCAGGCGTTCTGGCAGTACGGCCGCAGCACCAACGACATCTCGGCGTACAACGCGGTGAGGGCGTCGCGGTTCATCGCGGCGCGGGACGTCGTCGCCGATCCGGTCACCGGCGAGCCGGTGTGCCGCGACGAGGCGGCGCGGGCGATCGGCTGCGTGCCGTTCGACATCTTCGGCTTCGAGGAACTGACCCCCGAGCAGCGCGCATGGATGATGGCCACGCGCCGCAAGCGCCGCGAGAACATGCAGACGGTGTACGGCGGCGACATCGCCGGCAGCCTGTTCTCCCTGCCGGCCGGCGAGGTGCAGGCCGTCCTGGGCGTCGAGCACCGCAAGGAAAAGGTCGACAACCAAGACGACAACTTGGCGGTGCCGCCGGACAACGAGCTGTCGCACCTGGGCAACTGGGCGCCGTACGAGCCGGCGCTGAAGGCGTCCAACGACGTGTCGGAGGCGTACGCGGAACTGGTGGTGCCGGTGCTGAAGGACCTGCCGTTCGCCCATCGGCTGTCGGTGGAGGGCGCCTACCGCTACTCCGACTACAGCGACTTCGACTCGACCAACACCTGGAAGCTGGGCGCCGGCTGGGCGCCGCTGGAAGGGCTCTCGCTGCGCGCGGTCAAGTCCAAGAGCGTGCGCGTGCCGAACTTCGGCGAACTCTACTCGTCGCGTGCGGTCCAGCAGATCGGGGTACGCGACGCCTGCATGCAGAACTCGTACAACGCCAACCCCACCCGCGAGCGCAACTGCGCCGAGCTGCTGCGGGGGCTGGGCCTCGCCTCCCCCTTGCCCAACGTGATCGGCACCGGCTTCGTCGTCTCCGGCGGCAGCCCCGACGTGACGCCGGAGACCTCGGACAGCTCCAGCATCGGACTGGTCTGGCAGCCGGACCTGCTGCCGGGCTTCGACCTGACCGTCGACTACTGGAACATCAGGATCGACAACATGATCGCCGCGATCTCGCAGCAGAACATCCTGAACCTGTGCGTCGACCTTCCGACCATAGACAACCAGTTCTGCGACCGCATCAGCCGCGACGCGGACGGCTACGCGGAAGGCGTGGACACGAGCTACATGAACGTGTCCGAGTCGGAGGCCCGCGGCATCGACCTCGGCGCGAACTACCGCTTCGACCTGGGGCCGGGCCGGCTGGGCCTGGGCCTGCGCGCCAGCTACCTGATCGAGTTCGAGACCACGACCCTGCCCGGTGTCGATTCGAGCGTCATCGTCTACGACGGCGGCTACCAGAACCCGCGCGTCCGCGGCAACCTCGAGCTGAACTACGACGTCGGGGACTGGGACATCGGGCTGAGCACCCGCTACTGGGGGGCGGCCTACAACTACACCGGCCAGTCCGATGAGGCCTACGAGCACAATCGCCTCGGGGCCAAGGTCTACAACGACCTGACCGTCGGCTGGCACATGAACGAGTACGCCACCTTCCGCGTGGGCGTCAACAACCTGTTCGACGTGCAGCCGCCGTATGCGCCGCGGACCTACTACCAGGGCGGCGGCGGCGTCTACGACGTGTACGGCCGCTACTTCTTCGTGGGCGCCAAGTTCAATTTCTGACGGGAGGGTGCGGACATGACGAAGATCCAGAGATCGGGCGCGCCGGCCCGCCGGTCGTCGGTGGCGGGCATGGTGGGCACGGCGCTGCTGCTCGCGTCCGCGGGCAGCCTCGCGGGCGGCGGGCGCGTCGCGGATGGGGCGGGGGCGGCCCGTGCGCCCGCGGTCGTCGCCCACCGGGGCGGCGCGATGCTGCGTCCCGAGAACACGATGCCCGCATTCCGGCACGCCGCGGGGCTCGGTGTGGAGGTGCTGGAGTTCGACATGCTGATGACCGCGGACGGCCGCATCGCCGTGTATCACGACGCCGACATCAATGCGGATTTCTGCGCGCCGGAGCCGGGTTCCGGGGTCGTGGCAGGCCCGGTCCGCGGCTTGAGCTTCGACCAGACGCAGCGCTTCGACTGCGGCTCGCGCGTGCGGCCCGCCTACGCGGGCGAGAAGCACCTCACCGTGCCCGGGGCGAGGATTCCGGCCCTGGACGAGGTGCTGGACGGCTTCCGGGACAGCGGCGCGATCTTCTTTGCCGAGACCAAGTTCCCCAGGCCGACGCCCGGGGTCGCGGACGTGGACCCGGTCGAGTTCGCTGCGCGGCTGGAGGCGGCCGTGCGCGAGCGCGGACTGGAGGAAAGGCTCATCCTGCAATCGTTCGACTACCGCACCCTCGACGCGCTGCACGAGCTCAACCCGCGCATCCGCACCTGCCTGCTCGGCGCCGGCAAGTTGAACGGCGAGTACCTGGCCGCGATCCGGCGGCATCGTGCGTCCTGCATCGTGCTGGGGCTCGAGGACGGCGACCGGGACGCAGTGCGCCGGCTGCAGGACGCCGGCGTGCTGGTCTACTCCGGCGTCGCCGACACGCAGGAGGAATGGGCGAGGTACGTCGGACTGGGCGTCGATGCGATCTTCACCAACGACCCGGAGGGCGCCATCGCCTACCTGAGGCGGGCCGGCCTGCGCGACTAGCGGCGCCCGGCGCGGGCGCGTTCCTGTGCGCGTCCGCGGCACGCGCAGGCGCCGGGGTCAGGGCAGGGGCGTGCGCAGGCCGACACCGAGCCGGTTCCAGGCGTTGATGGCCGCGATGGCGAAGGTGAGTTCGGCGATGCCCTGCGCGTCGAAGTGCTCGCCCAGCGCGGCGTAGGCCGCCTCGTTGTCGGCCGCCGGGTCGATGCGGGTCAGCGCCTCCGCCCAGGCCAGGGCGGCGCGCTCGCGCGCATCGAAGGCCGGGCTCTCGCGCCAGCCGGGCAGGGTGTCGAGCTTGCGGGCCGCCACGCCCGCCTTGCGCAGCGCGGCGGCGTGCATGTCCATGCAGTAGACGCAGCCGTTGAGCTGGGAGGCGCGCAGGAACACCAGCTCGACGAGCCCGGCGCCGAGGCTGCCGCCGTGCACGGCGTCGCTGATCGCCACCAGCGCGCGGAAGGCCTGGGGAAGGTGCCGCGGGTAGTCGACCCGCGGCGAGGGGGAAACGGTCATCGATCGGGCTCCGACGGCCACGGTGGCCGCCTTCGCCGCAAGGACGCGGCCCGCCGCGCCGGCGTGACGATCACCGCGCCGCCGCCCGCAGCTTGTCCGGGTTCATCACGTTCAGCAGCTGGGCGATGCGGCCGTCGACGACGGTCGCCAGCATCGCGGTGACGACGCGTCCCTCCCGCAGCTGCAGGATGGCAGGCTCGCCGTTGACCCGCCCCAGGGTCCAGACGCGATCGTCGGCGCGCCGCGCGACGGCCCAGTACAGGCGTGCGATGCGTTCGGCGCCGACCAGCGGGCGGATCGCCGCGGCGACCTGGCCGCCGCCGTCGGACACCAGGCGGGCGTCGTCGTGGAGCAGGGCGGCGATGCGGTCGCGGTCGCCGTCGCGCGCGGCCTGCATGAAGCGCGCGAGCAGGCGGCGGTGCGCGTCCGCGTCCACCTCGAAGCGGGGCCGGCCGTCGCGCAGGCGCGCACGGGCGCGGTGCGCCAGCTGCCGGCAGTGGTCCTCGCGCAGGCCCAGCAGCGCCGCGATCCGCGCATGGTCGTAGTCGAACGCCTCGCGCAGCACGAAGACGGCGCGCTCGTCGGGCGTCAGGCGCTCCAGCAGCCACAGGAAGGCGATCGACACCTCCTGTTCGAGCTGCAGGCGCTCGGCCGGGCCGGGGGCGCCGTCCGCCTCGATGCTGGCCGGTTCCGGCAGCCAGGGGCCCGGATAGGCTTCGCGCCGGCTGCGCGCGGCGCGCAGGCGGTCCAGGCCGAGGCGGGTGGCGGCGGCGACCAGCCAGGCTTCGGGGTCGCGGATGTCCGCATGGGCGGCGCCCTGCCAGCGCAGCCAGGCGTCCTGGAGCACGTCCTCGGCGTCGCTGCGGCTGCCGAGGAGCCGGTAGGCGAGGGCGAACAGGCGCTCGCGATGGGTCTCGAAGACGTGCTGGGGGTTCATGCCGGCAAGGACGCAACGGTGCGTGCCGGCGTGACGGCCGGCTGCGGCCGGTAGAATAGGCGGGTTTCCCACCCGCCAGCCGCGAAGGCCAGCCGTGACCGCCCATTCCGCCGTTTCCTCCGCGTCCCCCGTTGCGCCGACCCGCGCGCCCGCCCCGATCCGCCGGGAGGATCTCGTCCAGTCGATCGCCGACGGGCTGCAGTACATCAGCTACTACCATCCCGCCGACTACATCCGGAACCTCGCCGCGGCCTGGGAGCGCGAGGCATCGCCCGCGGCCAAGGACGCGATGGCGCAGATCCTGATCAACTCGCGCATGTGCGCGGAAGGCCGCCGCCCGATCTGCCAGGACACCGGCATCGTCACCGTGTTCCTGGAAGTCGGCATGGACGTGCGCTGGGAGGGCTTCGACGGCTCGCTCGAGGACGCGGTCAACGAGGGCGTGCGCCGCGCCTATGGCCATCCGGACAATCCGCTGCGCGCCTCGGTGCTGGCCGATCCCGCCGGCGCCCGCCGCAACACGAAGGACAACACGCCGGCCGTGGTCAACGTGAAGATCGTGCCCGGGCGGACCGTCGACGTGATCGTCGCGGCCAAGGGCGGCGGCTCGGAGGCGAAGTCGAAGTTCGCCATGCTCAATCCCTCCGACTCGATCGTCGACTGGGTGCTCAGGACCGTGCCGACGATGGGCGCCGGCTGGTGCCCGCCCGGCATGCTCGGCATCGGCATCGGCGGCACCGCCGAGAAGGCGATGCTGCTGGCGAAGGAAGCGCTGATGGAGCCGATCGACATCCAGGACCTGATCGCGCGCGGCCCGTCCAGCCGCATCGAGGAACTGCGCCTGGAGCTGTACGAGAAGGTCAACGCGCTGGGCATCGGCGCGCAGGGCCTGGGCGGCCTGACCACCGTGCTCGACATCAAGATCCGGGACTACCCGACCCACGCCGCCAACCTGCCGGTGGCGATGATCCCGAACTGCGCGGCGACGCGGCACGCGCACTTCACCCTCGACGGCAGCGGCCCGGTCGCGCTGGACCCGCCCTCGCTCGACGACTGGCCGAAGCTGACCTACAGCCCCGCCAACGCGCGCCGGGTGGACCTGGACACGATCACCCGCGAGCAGGTGGCGCAGTTCGAGCCGGGCGAGGTGATCCTGCTCAACGGCAGGCTGCTGACCGGCCGCGACGCCGCGCACAAGCGCATGGTGGACATGCTCGACCGCGGCGAGGCGCTGCCGGTCGACTTCACCGACCGCTTCATCTACTACGTCGGCCCGGTCGATCCGATCCGCGACGAGGTGGTCGGCCCGGCCGGCCCCACCACCGCCACGCGCATGGACAAGTTCACCCGGCGGATGCTGGAGCGGACCGGCCTGCTCGGCATGGTCGGCAAGGCCGAGCGCGGCGACGCCGCGATCGAGGCGATCCGCGACCACAAGGCCGTCTACCTGATGGCGGTCGGCGGCTCCGCCTACCTGGTCTCCAAGGCGATCAAGGCCTCCAGGGTGGTCGCCTTCGAGGACCTGGGCATGGAGGCCATCTACGAGTTCGAGGTCCGCGACATGCCGGTGACCGTGGCGGTCGATGCGGCCGGCGAATCGGTGCATCGCACCGGCCCGCGGGAATGGCAGGCGCGGATCGGCAGGATCCCGGTGGTTGAGATCGCCTGAGCGCTCCGGCCGGCTGGAGGGTGTAGGAGCGCGCTCGCGCGCGACGGACGCCGCAGGGAAGGCCCGGTCGCGCGCGAGCGCGCTCCTACAGGGGGCTCGGCGCTCAGCCCAGGAACTGCAGCCGCGCCAGTTCCGCGTAGAGGCCGCCCTGCGCCAGCAGCGCGTCGTGCGTTCCTTCGGCCACGATCCGGCCGCGGTCCATGACCACGATGCGGTCGGCCTTGAGCACGGTGGCCAGGCGGTGGGCGATGACCAGGGTGGTCCGGCCCTGCATCAGGTTCTCCAGTGCGTGCTGCACGGCGCGCTCGCTCTGCGCGTCCAGCGCCGAGGTGGCCTCGTCCAGCAGCAGGATCGGCGCGTCGCGCAGCAGCGCGCGGGCGATGGCGATGCGCTGCTGCTGGCCGCCGGACAGGCGCGTGCCGCGCTCGCCCAGCGGCTCGTCGTAGCCGGCGGGCAGCGCGCGCAGGAACTCGTCGGCCTCGGCTGCGCGCGCCGCGGCCTCGACCTCCGCGTCGCTGGCGTCCAGGCGGCCGTAGCGGATGTTGTCGCGGGCGCTGGCGGCGAAGATCGTCGGCTGCTGCGGCACCAGTGCGATCTGCCCGCGCAGCTCGGCGGGGTCGAGCGTGCGCACGTCCAGGCCGTCCACCTCCACCCGGCCGCCCTGCGGGTCGTGGAAGCGCAGCAGCAGGCCGAACACCGTGCTCTTGCCGGCGCCGGAAGGGCCGACCAGGGCCACCGTCTCGCCGGGCCGCACGTGCAGGCTGACGCCGTCCAGGGCGGGCACGGCTTCGCGGCCGGGATAGCGGAAGACCACCTCGTCCAGCCGCACCTCGCCGCGCAGCGGCAGCGGCAGCGACGCCGGACGTTCCGGCGCCCGCAGGGCCGGCCGCTCCACCAGCAGCTCGTTGATGCGGCCCATGCCGCCGGCCGCGCGCTGCAGTTCGTTCCACACCTCCGCCAGCGCCCCGACCGAGCCGCCGCCCATCAGCGCATAGAGCACGAACTGGCCGAGCGTGCCGGGGCTCAGCCGGCCCGCCACCACGTCGTGCGCGCCCGACCACAGCACCACGGTGATCGCGCCGAAGATCGCGGTGATCGCGACCGCGGTGACCACCGCCTGGGTGCCGATGCGCTTGCGCGCGGTGGACACCGAGCGCGCCACGGCGTCGTCGAAGCGGCCGCGCTCCCAGGGCTCGTGGGCGTGCGCCTGTACCGTGCGGATGGCGCCCAGGGTCTCGGCGGCGAGCATGTTGGCGTCGGCCACGCGGTCCTGGCTCTGCCGCGCGATCTGCTGCAGGCGCCGGCCGCCCAGCACCAGCGGCAGCACGAACAGCGGGATGCCCACCAGCGTCCAGGCCGCCAGCCGCGGGCTGGTGACCACCAGCATGGTGAGGCTGCCGACCACCATGACCACGCTGCGCAGCGCCACCGACATGCCGGAGCCGACCACGCCGCGCAGCAGCTCGGTGTCGGCCGATAGCCGCGAGACCAGCTCGCCGCTGCGGCTGCGCTCGTAGAAGGCCTGGTCCAGCCCGATCAGGTGCGCGTACAGGCGCGTGCGCAGGTCGGCGATGACCCGCTCGCCCAGCAGCGAGATGAAGTAGAAGCGCGCCGCGGTGGCCAGCGCCAGCGCCAGCGCGACCGCGAACAGCAGCGCGAAGGCGGCGTCGATGTTGCCGGCGCTGCTGAAGCCGCGGTCGATCATCTGCCCGACCGCGACCGGCAGGCTCAGGGTGGCGGCGGTGGAGGCCACCAGCGCCAGCAGCCACGCGAGCAGCAGCCCGCGCTGCCGCGCCAGGAACGGCAGCAGCGTGCGCAGCACGCCGAGCGGGGCCTTGCCGGTGCGCGCTTCTGCGGAGTCGGACGGAGTCTGGGCCATGGGGGAGAACGGAACGGGGACCGGATGCGCGGCGTGGCGCGGCGGGCCAGTGTACGGGATGGACCGGCGGGCCCGTCCGTGCCGCGGTCTTCAGTCCGGCGCGGCGTCGATGCGCACGCGGTCGCGGGTCGCGTTGCGCAGGTGCCGGCGCAGCGCGTCCACACGGTCGGCCGGCAGGCGCAGCAGGAAGCGCGCGCCCGCGGCGTCGAAGCCTTCCTCGAGCTTGTCCGCACCGTGCAGGCCGAGCGCCTGGTGCACGCTGCCCAGGTCCTCGAAGCCGGCGCGCAGCACCAATTCGGCTTCCTCGACCAGCGGTGCGCGCGACGCCTGCCGCAGGCATTCCGCCGCGGCCCCGCCGTAGGCGCGCACCAGGCCGCCGGCGCCGAGCTTGATGCCGCCGAACCAGCGCGTGACCACCACCGCCACGCGGTCGAAGCCCTGGCCGTCGATGGCGGCCAGGATCGGCCGGCCGGCGGTGCCGGCGGGCTCGCCGTCGTCGCTGGAGCGGTACTCGGCGCCGATGCGCCAGGCCCAGCAGTTGTGGGTGGCGTCGGCCACGGCGACCGCGCGCAGGTGCGCCATCGCCGCGTCCGGGGTGTCGGCCGGGGCGGCACGGGCCAGGAAGCGGCTGTGCCGCACCTCGAGCAGGTGCTCCGCCGGCGCGGCGAGGGTGTCGCGGCTCATGGCGGATCGGCGAGCGGCTTCAGATCGTCCGGGACCGGTACCTGGGGATAGCGGTTGCGCCACTCGGCGAGGCTCTCGCGCGCCTCGCGCAAGCGCCCGGCGTCGCGCAGCTCGCGGATGCGCTGCAGCCAGGCGCGGTGGACTTCCGGCGAATCGACGGTGGCGGGCGGCGACTCGTCCAGGGCCTCGTCGTCGTCTTCCGGCGCCGGGGCGTCGACCGGGGACGGATCGTCGAACACGACCGGCGGCGCGGGCGGCGAAGGCGCGGGCGGCGGCGGCAGCGCGCGCATGGCCTGCGGCGCGGCGGCATCGGCCGCCTCCGGCGCGGGCCGGGACCTCACGCGGCTGCCGGTCACTTCGACGGCGTCCTGCCCCTCGACCGGCGACGGCGCGGCCGGGGCGGGGGGCGCGGGCGGGGGCGCCGGCATGGCGGTCGGCGCGACCGATTGCACGGGAACCGGCGCAGCGCGGCGCGCGACCGGCGCGTCCGCGGGGGCCGCCTCCCGGGCGACCGCCGCAGGCGCCGGTTCCTCGCCTTCCTCGCGCGGCCGCTCGCGGCGCGTGGCGTCGGGGAGCGGTTCCGGCGGCGCAGGCCCGGTCACGAAGGGCGCCGCCGCAGGCGCGGGGTCGGCGACGGAGCGGGGCGGTGCCGGCTCGTCGATGATCACGCTGCGCACGACGGCCTCCCCGTCGGGTGCCGACTCGCTGGCGGCCTGCGGCGCCTCCGGCAGCGGCCTCAGCTGCCAGGCGATGCCTACCGCCAGCGCCAGCGAGGCGGCGATGCCGAACGCGGCTGGCCAGCGCCGCCGGCGCGGCCGGCGGTCGCGGGCGCCGCGCAGCGGGGCCGCAGGCGCGCCCGATCCGCCGGCGCCGGCCGCTTCGCGCGCCATCGCCAGCACCCGCGCGTCCAGCTCGGGCGAGGGATCGTCCGCCGGGGCGTGGTGGGCCAGCTGCGCGGCCAGCGCGCGCTCTTCGGCGTCCAGCGGGGTGCGGTCGCGATGGCTCATGGCGCCAGCCGCCCCCTGAGCTTGTCCATCGCGTAGCGCAGCCGGGACTTCACGGTCTCGCGTCCGACGCCGGTGACGGCGCCGATCTCCTCCAGGGTCAGTTCCTGTTCGAGCCGCAACAGCACCACCTCGCGCTGTTCCTCCGGCAGTTCGTCCAGCGCGGCCTGCAGGCGGGTCCGGCGCTCGAGCTCGCTCAGCGTAGTCTCCGGGGTGTCGTCGTCCGGTACACGGGCCAAGCGCAGTTCGGCGTCCTGCGGCGGCGGCGGGCGATGCCGGGCGGCCCGCCAGTGGTCGGCCAGCCGGTTGCGCGCGATCCGGTAGAGCCAGGCGGCGAATCCGGCATCGGGCCGCCATTCGGCGCGGGCGGCGATCACGCGCTGCCAGACGTCCTGGTACAGCTCGTCGGCCAGCGCCGGATCGCGCAGCTGGCGCAGCAGGAAGCGGTACAGGCGCTGGCGGTGGCGCGCGTACAGGGTCTCGAACGCCGACACGCGGCCGCCGGCATAGGCCTGCATCAGCGTCTCGTCGCTGTCTTCGTCGGCGGTCGGGGCGGAAGCGTCGCTCACCGCGCGCAGGTTAAGCATTCGCTCGCCGGAGGTGAAGCGCTGCCGTGCCGGCGGCCGCGCGCGGCCGCGCCGCGACCGCGCCACGGCGCCCGCATCGCGTGGATGCGGCAGGGCGGGGAGCGGGGCGGCGGCGGCCGCGCAGGGGCGGGCGAGCGGGGACATGGGCCGGAGGGAACGTCCGGGAGCGGCGCCCGGGGTGAATCGGGTGCTGCGCAGGGGGCCGCTGCCGTTATGCTTTCCCCCGAGCAGGGAGCGACGCAGCGCGTGCACGAGATCGAGAACACTCTGGAAGCGCCGGTGCGGGCCGGGACCATGGACAGCGCGGCACTGCTCCGGGACCACCTGGCGGAACTGCTGCCCGGGGGCGGGGACGTGGCCGTGCACTGGCGCGATCCGCGCCTGGGCGAGGGCCGGGCGGCCACGCCGGGCGCGGGCGAGGCCCTGCACCGGCGCGCCTCGGTGGCGCTGGCCGGCATCCGCCACGAGGGCGAGGCCGGCCCCGACCTGCTGTGGGAGGACCTGGGCATGCGCGTGGCGGTGGCGGCGCGGGCGCGTCGCTCGCTCGACGCCGCAGCGCGGGCGCGCTGGCTGCGGCTGGCCGAGGGCGCGGTGGCGCTGGCGGTGCGCGCCGAGCGCGCGCGGGCGCAGGTCCGTGCGCTGCAGAAGTCCGAACGGCTGCAGCAGGCGCTCTACGAGATCGCCGACCTCTCCGGCTCGGCGCTCGAGATGCAGCACATGCTGGCGCGGGTGCACGCGGTGGTGGCCGCGCTGATGTCGGCCGAGAACTTCTACATCGTCCTCTACGACGACCTGCGAGAGACCGTGCGCTTCCTGTACTTCGCCGACCGCATCGACCGCTGGGAGGCGGACCCGGAGCGCGAGATCCCGCTCGACGACCTGCCCAACAGCCTGACCGCCGCGCTGCTGCGCTACGGGCAGCCGCTGGTCGGGCCGCCGGCGCTCATCCGTGCGCGGCTGGGCGTGGCGGCCGACGCTCGCCACGGGCCCGACAGCGCCGACTGGCTCGGCGTGCCGGTGCGCCGCGGCAGCCGCGTGTGCGGCGCGATCGTGGTGCAGAACTACGAGGTGCCGGACAGCTACAGCGACGAGGACCGCGCGCTGCTGGAGTACGTCGCCCAGCACATCCTCACCGCGCTCGACCGCAAGCACGCGCAGCACGAGCTGGAGCGGCGGGTGGACGAGCGCACCCGCGAGCTGCAGCGCGCCAACGAGGTGCTGCAGGCCGAGATCGTCGAGCGCCAGCGGGCCGAACGCCTGCAGCGCGCGCTTTACCGGATCAGCGAGATGTCGGTGGACACCGGCAGCCTCACCCGCTTCTACGCCGACGTGCACGAGGTGGTCAGCGGGCTGCTGTATGCGGAGAACTTCTACATCGCCATGCTCGGCGGCGACGGCGCCCGCATCGAGTTCCCGTACTCGGTGGACGCGCGCGACCCGGTGCGCCCGCCGCGGCGGCTCGCCCGCGGCCTGACCGAGTTCGTGATCCGCACCGGGCAGGCGCTGCTGGCCGACCGCACGACCATCGACCGCCTGGAGGCGGCCGGCGACGTGCGCAGCCAGGGCTCGCGCGCGCACTGCTGGCTGGGCGTGCCGCTGGTGCGCGACGGCGTCGCGATCGGCGCGATCGCGGTGCAGAGCTACACCGAGGACGTCGCCTTCGACGCGCGCGACCAGGAACTGCTGACCTTCGTCGCCCACCACATCGGCGGCGCGCTGTCGCGCAAGCGCGCGCAGGACTCGCTGAAGGCGGCCCACGCCGAGCTGGAGTCGCGGGTCGAGGCGCGCACCCGCGAGCTGCGCGAGGCCAACCGCGAGCTGCGCGCGCTGGTGGGCGAGCGCAGCCGCGCCGAGCAACGCCTGATCCACCAGGCGCGCCACGACCAGCTGACCGGCCTGCCCAACCGGGAGCACCTGCTGGAGAAGCTGGACGCCGCGATCGCCGCGGTGCAGGCCGGCCAGGCGGGGCCGTTCGCGGTGCTGTTCTTCGACCTCGACCGCTTCAAGCTGGTCAACGACAGCGTGGGCCACGCGGCCGGCGACGACCTGCTGGTGGAGGCGGGGCGCCGCGTGCGCCGCTCGCTGGCGGCCGGCGACACCGTGGCGCGGCTGGGCGGCGACGAGTTCGCGGTGCTGCTGCAGGAAGTGCCCGAGGCCGGGCTCGCGCAGCACGTGGCCTCGCGCCTGCTGGTCGAGCTGGGCCGGCCGATGTGGATCGCCGGGCGCGAGCTGTTCCCCTCGGCCAGCATCGGCATCGCCTGCTGGCAGCCGCGCTACCGCCGTGGCGACGAGATGCTGCGCGATGCCGACGCGGCGATGTACCGCGCCAAGGCGCGGGGCCGCGACCGCAGCGCGCTGTTCGACGAGGAGATGCGCGCCGAGGCCATGCGGCTGCTCGACCTCGAGGCCGACCTGCGGCGCGCCATCCTCGGCGACGACTTCGAGCCGCACTTCCAGCCGATCGTGCGCCTGGGCGACGGCGCCGTGGTGGGCCACGAGGCGCTGCTGCGCTGGCGCCACGAGCAGCGCGGGCTGCTGGGTCCCGACGCCTTCATCGGCGTGGGCGAGGACAGCGGCCTGATCGAGCAGGTCGACTGGCTGATGTACCGCCACGTGGTGCGCTGGCTGAGCCGGCAGCCGCTCGGCTACGTCTCGATCAACGTCTCGCCGCGGCACTTCCTGTCCGAGGACTTCGCCGACCGCCTGCTGCGCCTGCTCGACGACGCCGGGGCCGATCCGGGCCGGCTGCGCATCGAGATCACCGAGGTCGCGCTGCTCGACGACGCCCCGCGCGCGCGCCGCATGCTGGGCGCGCTGCGCGAGCGCGGCGTGCTGGTGCTGCTCGACGACTTCGGCACCGGCTTCTCGGCCCTGTCCTACCTGCACCGGTTCCCGATCCAGTCGATCAAGATCGACCGCAGCTTCATCGCCGGCCTCGACGGCGCCTCCAGCAACGAGAGCCTGGCGCTGGTCCGTGCGATCCTGGCGCTGGCGAGCAACCTCGGCATCGAGACCATCGGCGAGGGCATCGAGACGCTGCAGCAGCGCGACCTGCTGCGGCAGCTCGGCTGCGGCTTCGGCCAGGGCTACTACTACGGCCGGCCCGAGCCGTCGGCGCCGTTTGCCTGAGCGGAGCCGGACAGCCGCGCCGGTTCGACCGCAGAGCGGGCCAGGTCGACCAGGCCGAGCAACTCGCCGCGCAGGCCCCAGGGGTCGTCGCCGCGCCCGGCGGCGAGCGCCGCGCGGATGTCCTCCCAGCCCCAGTCGCCCAGGTGCGCGCCCCCGCGCAGCGCGTCCGCGTAGGCGGCCACGCCGGCGGCGAAGCGCAGGGTGTCGCTGGGCCGGGCGCGCAGCGCCTCCGCGCGTACCGGGGTGGCGATCAGCCGGCTGCGCGACTCGCCCGGTCGCTTGTAGCGCACCGCCACGTGGGCGATCTCGCCCGCCGCGGCGGGCGCGGTCGGCGCCGCGGCGGGGGTGCCGTAGCGGCGCGGCGGCAGGCGTTCGCCACCCCCGCCGGCCAGCGCGATCTCGTACAGCGCGGTGACCTCGTGGCCGGCGCCGATGTCGCCGGCGTCGACGCGGTCGTTGGCGAAGTCGGCCTCGTCCAGGGCGCGGTTCTCGTAGCCGATCAGGCGGTACTCGGCCACGCGGGCGGGGTCGAACTCGACCTGGACCTTGACGTCGCGGGCGATGGTCAGCAGGGTCGAGGACAGTGCCTCGACCAGCACCTTGCGCGCTTCCTGCAGGGTGTCGATATAGGCGTGCTGACCGTCGCCGACGTCGGCGAGCCGTTCGGCCATGGCGTCGTGGTAGTTGCCCTGGCCGAAGCCCAGCGTGCTGAGCGCGATGCCGCCGCGGCGCTGGTCGGCGACGTAGGTCTCCAGCTCGCCGCGATCGACGATGCCGACGTTGAAGTCGCCGTCGGTGGCCAGGATCACCCGGTTGATGCCACCGGCCACGTGCGCCTGCCGCGCGGTCGCGTAGGCCAGCGCCAGTCCGGCGCTGCCGTGGGTGCCGCCGCCGGCCCGCAGGCCGTGCAGCGCGGCAAGGATCTCGGCCTTGCGGTCGCCGGCCGTGGGCGGCAGCGCCAGCCCGGCCGAACCGGCGTAGGTCACCAGGCTCACCCTGTCCTGCGGGCGCAGCCGCTCGACCAGGGTGGCCAGGGACTGCTGCAGCAGCGGCAGCTTGTCCGGGCCTTGCATCGAGCCGGACGTGTCGATCAGGAACACCAGGTTGGCCGGCGGCAACGCGTCCGGCGCGACGTCGTAGCCGCGGATGCCGATCATCAGCAGCTGGCGGCCGGCGCCCCAGGGCGAGGGCGCCAGCTCGGTGGTCACCCGGAACGGCGTCTGCGCCGAGTCCGGCCCCGGATGCCCGTAGCGGAAGTAGTTGACGAACTCTTCCGTGCGCACCGCGTCCGCCGGCGGGCGGCGGCCCTGGCGCAGCATGCGCCGGACGTTGCTGTAGCTGCCGGTATCGACGTCGACCGAGAACGTGGAGACCGGCGCTTCCGAGACGCGGCGCACGGGATGGGTGTCGATCTGCGCGTAGCGCTCGGTGTTGGAGGGCGGCGGCAACGGCCGGGGCGGGCGCGGGATCGGGGAGGGTCGGGGATGGGCGAGTCTCGCCCCGGTCACTGCGATCCTGTCGGCCTGGAAGGACGGCGACTGCGACGCGGGAGCGGGCGGCGCCGGCGCGCGGATCGTTTCCGACGGCGCGGGCGGCTGTGCTGGGCCGGACAGCGGCTCGGGCGCGGAACGGCACCCGGCGAGCAGGCCCAGGCTGCAGGACAGGAGCAGGAGTAGCAGCGGGAGCGGGACCGGCAGGCGCATCGGCGTTTCCTCGCAGAAGGGGCCGTTGCCAACGCGCCATGTCGCCCGACGGGGTCGAGCCGGCGCTCATCGCCGGTTGACGCCGGTTGCGGCAGGCTCGGTGCGGACCGCAGGAGGCGCGAGGCCATGCCGAACGACATCCTCATCCGGAAGCGCTGGCCAGCGATGCTGCTAGCCTGCTGGGCGGGCATCGCCGCCTGCGCGCCGCCGCCCGCGAACCGGAGCGGAGAGGACGCGATGACGCTGCAGCGCGAACGCCTGGTCGAGGACCTACGTGCGCAGGGCATCCGCGACGCGCGGGTGCTGGAGGCGATGCGCGCCACCCCGCGCGAACGCTTCGTGCCGCCCGACGGCGTAGCGGCGGCCTACGGCGACCACCCGCTGCCGATCGGCCACGGCCAGACCATCTCGCAGCCCTACATCGTCGCGCGCATGACCGAGCTGCTGGATCCGCAGCCCGGCGACCGCGTGCTGGAGATCGGCACCGGCTCCGGCTACCAGGCGGCGGTGCTCGCACCGCTGGTGGCGCGCGTCTACACCATCGAGATCGTCCCTCCGCTGGCCGAACGCTCGCGCGCGCTGCTGCGCACGCTCGGGCTCGACAACGTCGAGGTGCGCACCGGCGACGGCTACGCCGGCTGGCCGGAGGCCGCACCGTTCGACGCCATCGTCGTCACCGCCGCGCCCGAGCGGGTGCCGCAGGCGCTGGTCGACCAGCTCGCCCCCGGTGGCCGCATGGTGATTCCGGTCGGCCCGCAGCGCGCGGTGCAGTCGCTGACCGTGATCGAGAAATCGGCCTCGGGCGAAGTGAGCGAGCGTCGCGTGGCGGCGGTGCGCTTCGTGCCGATGACGGGGGGCGAATCGGAACGGCCGTAGGGCATCGGCCCACGTGGTCGCGTCTTGTTTTTCGCCGGTGCACGCTCGAATCGAAAGCTCACATTCGGTGAGTTTTTGTAATCGACACCGGGATCGGCCCGGCGTATATCTGTCCGTGGAGATGGATGCCGGCGCCGGATGGCGTATTCCGACGCGGCAAAAGGGAATGATCGGTAATCGAAGGAGCGTGCCATGGCGAAGTCCGCACATGCGGTCGTTGTCGGTCTGTCCGTCGCTGTCGCAGGGTCGTTGATCGCCCTCCAGGGAATCGCGACCGAAACCCGAAGGGGCGATGCGGCCGCCCCTCCGGCCGGTGCGCAGGCCGTTCCGAGGCAATCCGAGCCGATCCGTCCCGACGAGGACCGCGTCAGGGTCAGTCCCGTGCGTCCGTCAGAAATCCCGGACCGCGACGGTCACGTCGGCATCGAGCAGGCGGCACGCTACGCCTGGAACCAGTTCATCGCTCTGAACTGGCCGGCGATGGAGCAGAACGGCCAGCCGTCGCATCGCGACACCGCGGATCCGGACCTGAAGTTCGGAGACCAGAGCCGGCCGCTGGTCTGGCACACCTACCGCTCGAAGGTGGAGATCTATCCCTGGTCCACGCATCTTCCGCCAGGCGTGGAGGTGGGGAAGGACGGGCTCACGTTCCACTACGACGCCCTGCCCGGGTACTACTACAGCGAGGGCGTGCCGTCATGCAGCGGCGCTTCGGACGATAGCGTCGCCTGGATCAACCTGGACGAGGTCTCGCAGATCAGCCTGGACTACATGTTCAACGGCACGTCGGGCGCCAGCGGCTATGCGCCGAGCGAATCGTCGAGTCCGACGCTGATCAGGTTTCTGGCCAAGGCCAACCGCACGTACTCCGACTACATCGTCGGCAGGGGCTACTTCAACCACGGCGGCAACGGGACCGATGTCGACTACTTCCAGGCCGTCACCAACTTCACCAACGCGATCGCGTCCGGCGAGCCGGCGGGTTCAGAGACGATCGTCCAGTTCCCGGTCGGTTCGGTCATGGTCAAGTCGGCCTGGCGCTTGTTGACGAACGACGAGGTCGAGTCCGGCAGCTTCCACACGGCGCCGGTTCGCTTCTACGAGAAGCAGGGCGACGCCACCTGCTACCACCAGGAGACGACCTGGGGCATGGTGGCGCTCCACATCGTGCAGAAGACCCTTGGGGCACCGACCTTCACCTTCGCGACGTTCGAGCAGGCGGACAACATCAAGGACAGCGAAGGACAACCGGTCGAGAACGTGTACGGGGAGATGCTGATCGACTCCGGCCAGCTCGGCGGAGCGTCCACGACCCCGCGCATATCGCACACCGACGGGCCCGCTGGCACGACCACGACCGCCGACGGCCCGTTCTGCCAGCCGGCGAACAATCCGAGGCTTTTCTATCGGAACATCCCGGCGGGCCTGCCGAAGCCGGAGACCGGCGACGGCGGCGTTTGCGTGAACTATCGCGACAATGCGATTCCCCAGCAGATCATCGACGTCAATCGAGAGGCGCAGGGGCAGATACGTGCCTACAACCAGGACAACGGCATCCGGAACTCGCCCTGGGAGCACTACAAGCTGGTCAACATCCAGTATCAGCCCTTCAACTTCGATGACATCGACCCAAGCAATCCCGATCGGCAGCGCTCGACCTTCTACCAGGCCAACATCGTGGTGGAAACGAACAGGACGCTGCAGGAATTCTCGGGCATCCAG
Source organism: Alterluteimonas quercicellularis (assembly GCF_021191635.1). GTDB lineage: Bacteria > Pseudomonadota > Gammaproteobacteria > Xanthomonadales > Xanthomonadaceae > Luteimonas > Luteimonas quercicellularis. The sequence continues at coordinate 51,889 of NZ_JAIWPR010000010.1, read as the reverse complement.
ACGCCGGACGGCCAGACATCGGACTACAAGGCAGGCGAGCCCGCGCAGAACGTCTACGTGGTGAATGCCGCGGGCGACGCCTACGACCACTACAACATGGGCGGCTGCATGGGCTGTCACGGCAACGCGCAGGTCCAGGGCGGCGATTTCAGCTTCACGCTTCGCGGCGGGCCGGTCCGAGAACCCGAGGCTCCCGAGTTCACCGACGCGGCCGCCAGCCGGCTGATGGAGAAGTACGGATTCTGAAACAAGCCATGGAGGCGCAGCATGACGACGACCTACAAGATCCATCCCGCCATCGGCATCGCGCGGGTCGGCGACAGCGACGAGTACTACGTCGCCCCCTCCGCGCCGGGCGCGTTGCCGACCGAGTACTCGGCTCCCGGTGCGACAACAGACAGGTTTCGCGATGCGCAGGGCAAGCTGCTGAAGCAAGCTGCGAGGTTCAAGGTCTACAGGTACGACGATCAGAACCCCCAGGGCGTGGAAATGGAGGCGGGTCGCGACGGCCTGGATTCCATCGAATGGACGGTATGGGTCTGCAACAAGAAGTCGAGCTGGTTTCAGTTCAAGCAGCAGACCGGGTCCGGCATGGGACCTTATCCGACGGGCGTTCAGATAGGCGACGGCGCATCGCCCTACGCCTTCGCCAACGACCTCGGCTACGACGCCAACAACGCGAACAATCCGTACACGTCGGAGGGCGAACCGACCTATCCGGACGCGCCCTACAACCCGCTTCGCTACAACAAGTCGCTGGGGACGACGCCCGACCCACGAAGCATCGACGACGAGGTACGCCGGCAGCTGGTTCTCGATCCTGGCCCTAAGACGCTCCCGGGCCCGGGCCAGCGCGAGGATTTCGCGCTCGACCCGGCGCGTTACTCCTTCCTGGCCGGCCTGGTTCCCTTTCCTGTCGCCAGGCTGGGGACGGCGCTGACCGACGGCGGCGGCAACCTGCTGATTCTGGGAGGGGACGGGAACTCTGGGACGACCAGCCACGATGGCGAGTACGTGACCATCGACGCCTATGCCAACAACGAGGGCTGGTTCGACGATATCGCCGACGGGCCGGTCACGGCGGTGCTGCACATGTCGGACGGGTCCGCGGCGGAGGTGGATGCGAGCGCCTGGGTGGTCGTCGCGCCTCCCGCCTATGCGCCGCAGATCATCAACCAGGTCAACATGTACGACAACATGTTCGACGTCTTCGTACGCGAGTTCGGCGCGAGTCCGGCGCACTATCGCAATGGCGCATTCGACGCCGGCTACGAGCCGAGCTATCCGGACGAGATCGCGCCGATCCTGAGCAGGCCGGCGTTGTACCAGTACGTGTGCAACATACCCGGGGCCGGGCTTGCCGCCCATGATGGGTTCGCCAGCGGCTCAGGCCCAGACCCCGAGGCGTTCCGAAGCGGCGTGTTCGGCTACGTCCGGGGACGCGGAAACCAGTACCCGGGGCAGGGTGCGGACGGACCGGCAGAGAACCAGCCGCTGCTGATGCCGTTCCTGGCAGGGGACAATCCGATCAGCAACGAGACGATATCCAAGTATCTGGGCTTGACCCGCACGCAGTACTTCGTGCTGTCCCAGTACGCCAACGGAAGATGTACAACGGCCAGTCTGCCCACGGTCGGCCCCGGCGTCGCGCTGGACGCGGCACATCTCCAGAACTGCGTCGGTGGCGCCTTTTCGCCTGGCATCGAGATCACGTGGATCACCCGGAACGCCTCGATCTATAAGTCGCTGCCGCCCGGCTTCGATGCGTCCGACTTCTTCCGCATCAACACGAAGCCTCTCGCGTCACTGAGGCAGTACGAGCTGTCGCTGAGCAACGGCAGCAATGGGGACTATTCCCAGGGACTGGAGCCCGGCGACCTGAGCAAGTACATGGCGCAGCCCTGGCAGGCGGATTTCAACGAGTGCTCCATCCAGGACATCAGCAATCTCAAGACCAACGAGCCTCGGGTGGCCATCACGAACTACTGGTGGTGGCCGGCACAGCGCCCCTATGCGGTCTATCCGGAGGACCAGCCGACGCAGCAGGTGATGTGGACGCGGGGTTTCGTCCAGGACATCGAACCCAACCCTCCCAGCGATCCGTCCACAGGCAACAACTGCTCCGACATCCAGATGGTGACCTGCTGGAAGTACCTGGGATTCGTCGTGGAGAACGATGCGGCGGGGCAGGAGCCTCGATACGTGGAGACTTCTCGGCAGACCGACAAGATCGAAGGCTATCAGTCCTATTGCAAAGCCGGTACTGCGAGCGGGCGATGAACGATTACGACGTGGTGATCGTCGGCGGCGGCGTGGCGGGATGTTCGACCGCGCTCGCGCTGCGAAGGCGGGGAGCGGCTTCGGTCGCCTTGCTGCATACGCCCGTGCCCGAATCGATCCGGACCGGCGAGACCCTGCAGCCGCAGGCCAGGCGGTGGCTGGAAGCCCTGGGCGTGGGCCGGGACGTTCCGCGCGTGCCGTCCCTTTCCGCTCAAGGGGTGTGCTCGGCCTGGGGCGGCGACACGCTCGCCTACGACGACCACCTGTTCGGCCTGCATGGCAAAGGCTTCCTGCTCGATCGTGCGGCTTTCGACCGATACCTGATGGACCAGGCGCGATCCGCCGGTGTCGAGGTGATCGACACCGCGTTCCGTGCGCAACGGCTGGAGGGCGAAGGGCCCTGGCGCATCAGGACGGGCGAGGGGGCGGGGATCGGCGGCCGCTTCCTGGTCGACGCGACCGGCAAACGCGCCACGGTGGCGCGCGGCCTGGGCATTCCCCGCATCCGGTTCGACGATCTGCAGGCCGTGTACACGCTGTGGCGGGGGCAGCCGGAAGCTTTCCCACGCCACACCCTGATCGAGAGCGTCGAGAATGGATGGTGCTACGCCGTGGCGCTGCCGGACGACCGCTTCGTCGTCGCCGTTTTCTCGGACAAGGCGCTGGTGAGAGGTCTCGCGCTGGGACGGCTCGATCGCTTCCTCGAGTTCGTCGGGCGCACGGCCCACGTCGGGCCACTGTTGAGGGGGGCGCCGGAATGCCTGGGCAGCCGCATCGCGGCGGCCGATTCGAGCGTGCTGGAGACGGCGGGATCGGAACGGGGATGGCTCGCTGCCGGCGACGCCGCTTCCGCCTACGATCCGCTGTCCTCGGCCGGCATCGCGAAGGCGATGGAAGACGGCGTCCGCGCGGCGGACGCGATTTTCGATTGGCTGGGCGGCGCTTCGGGCGCCATCGATGCCTACTGCAAGCGCATCCAGGTCGCCTTCGAGCATTACCTCAAGCAGCGGGCCTACTACTACGGCCTGGAAAGGCGTTGGCGAAGGAGCACGTTCTGGGCGTCCCGGCAGGAGTGGATCGGACTGCATCCGGACTGCGTCGTTTGCAGTCGGCGGGAGAGCGAATCGAGACTGCCGGACAGGATACTGAGTTCCGGCGAGCTCGGCCGGATCAGGGCCGTTTGCGGCCATGGCGGGCTGCGGGCCCACGAAGTAGTACGGCAGTACCAAGGACAGTCGCCGCGGCGCTATCCGGACTGGCGCGTGATTCAGGCGATCGGGTTCCTCGTCGCGACAGGGCACGTGGCCGCGCACGGGCCATGTGAGCATGGAACGTTCCAGCGCCATGCAGTTCCCGCGCCTGTGGGAAGCCCGCCTATGCGATGAATGCCGGAATCGTTCGGCAAGAGTGCCGGACGCGAGACAGTCGACCCAATCAGGACGAAAACATCATGGCCATTGCGAACATCCTTACCGTAATCGATACCGCCAAGATCATCACCGACAAGAGTAGCCAGATTCCGGATTCGAGTTTCGAAAGCCCGATCGGCCTGGGCTCCGGCGAGACCTATGTCTACATGGTCGCCGACTCGCGGTTCACGCTTTCGGGTGCGGGAGAGGGGACCTCCGAGTTGACGATCAAGTTGCACAGCGAGGACATCATTCGCTGGAGATTCGCGGCCTTCGACAACGGGCAGTCCCTGAGTCCCATCGTGGTCCAGTTCGAGAACTACTACACGGGCGGATATGCCGATCCTGCGGAGTACCTGAATCCGGATCCTCCGGGATACAACGAAGATTCGATCAACATCTATGTTTCGCCTTCGGTCGACGATCTGGATGGGTCGCCGGTCAAGCAGCCTCTCCAAGACCGCTACTTCGAGACCAAGATCAAGAAGGCGCCGGAAGCGGATGTCAAGATCTGCTATCAATGGAAATTCAAGCTGGTGGATCAGAACGGCTTGCTGCGAGGCTATTACGACTGGGACCCTTTCATCATCGTGGCCGCCTGATTGACGCGTGGTGTAATACGGATCTTCCGTGAATCAGTGCCGGGCCTGGTCGAGTCGATCTCGCGCAGAACCCGGCGAATCGGGCACGTGGCCCAATAGGAGCGTTCGCGTGGCGACACGGGGTGGGCTGTCGTGACGCCGGTACCGCAGCTCAACTCCTGATCACCAGCAGCCGCCGCTCGGTCATGTCCTCGATCGCGTAGCGCACGCCTTCGCGGCCGAGGCCGGAGCCCTTGACGCCGCCGTAGGGCATGTTGTCGACGCGGAAGCTGGGAACGTCGCCGACGATCACGCCGCCGACCTCCAGCCGGTCCCAGGCGCGCATGGCGTGGCCGAGGTCGGCGGTGAAGACGCCGGCCTGCAGGCCGAAATCGCTGGCGTTGACGGTGTCGAGCGCGGCGTCGAAGTCGTCGAAGGGCTGCAGGCAGGCGACCGGGCCGAAGACTTCCTGGCGGTACAGGTCGCTGTCGCGCGGCACCTGCTCCATCAGCGTGGCCGGCAGCATGTTGCCCTGGCGCGGGCCGCCGGCCAGGCGCTTGGCGCCGCCCTTGCGGGCCGCCTCCACCCAGGACTCGATGCGCTTGGCGGCGTCCTCGTCGATGACCGGGCCGATGAAGGTCTTCTCGTCGCGCGGGTCGCCCATGCGCAGTCCGGCCACCTTCGCCTTGAGCTTGCGGCGCAGGCGATCGTAGAGGTCGCGGTGGACCAGGATGTGCTGCACGCTGATGCAGCTCTGCCCGGACTGGTAGTAGGCGCCGAACACGATCCGGTCGACGACGTGGTCGAGCGGCGCGCCGGGATCATTGTCGACGATGCACGCGGCGTTGCCGCCCAGCTCCAGGGTGACCTTCTTGCGGCCCGCACGCGCCTTGAGGTCCCAGCCGACCAGGCCGCCGGTGAAGCTCAGGAGCGCGATGCGCTCGTCCTCGGTCAGGGCGGCGGCATCGTCGTTGCTGCAGGGCAGGACCGAGTAGGCGCCGCGCGGCAGGTCGGTCTCGGCCAGGATCTCGCCGATGATCAGCGCGCCGACCGGGGTCTTGGCGGCCGGCTTGAGCACGAACGGGCAGCCGGCGGCGATCGCCGGCGCGACCTTGTGCGCGACCAGGTTGAGCGGGAAGTTGAACGGAGTGATGAAGCTGCACACGCCGATCGGCACCCGCTTGACGATGCCGCGGTAGCCGCGGGTGCGCTCGGAGATCTGCAGCTCGACGGTCTCGCCCTCGATGCGGGTGGCCTCGCCGGCGGCGATGCGGAAGGTGTCGATCAGGCGGGTGACTTCGCCGCGGGCGTCCTTGATCGGCTTGCCGGCCTCGATGCACAAGGCCAGCGCCAGTTCCTCGAAGCGTTCCTGGAAGCGGCGCACGCAGTGTTCGAGCACGTCGCGGCGGCGGTCGGGCGGGAAGGCGGCCATCGCCTCGCGGGCGCGGTGCGCGGCCACGATGGCCTTGCGCACGGCCTTGGCATCGGCGAAGGCGGTGCGGGTGGCGACCTTGCCGGTGTACTTGTCCAGCACCTCGAGGTCGGTGTTGGCGGCGACCGCCTCGCCGGCGAGCCAGTAGGGGTAGCGGCGCGCCAGGCCGGCCTTGCCGGCGCTGCGGGTGGATCGCTTGGTCTTCTTGGCCTTGGGCATGGGGGGCTCCTGGCGGGCGTCGGCGAAGCGGCTCGCGCATCGGCGACGCACCGTGCGGCGGTCGCGCGCGAGCGCGCTCCTACGGGTGGTGAAGGATCATTGCACGGCCGCGCTCAGGCGCGGGATGTCTTCGTTGAGCAGGCGGTCGTCGTCGCGGTAGTCGATCGGCACGTCGATCAGGTCGACGCCGGGCGCGTCCAGCGCGCGCCGCAGCAGCGGCAGGAACTCGTCGGCCGAACGCGGACGGTGCCCGCGCGCGCCGTAGCTCTCGGCGTACTTCACGAAGTCCGGGTTGCCCAGGTCCATGCCGAAGTTGGGGTAGTCCTCGTGCGACTGCTTCCACTTGATCATGCCGTAGGCGTCGTCGCGCAGGACCAGCACGGTGAGGTCCAGGCCGAGCCGCACCGCGGTCTCGAGTTCCTGCGAGTTCATCATGAAGCCGCCGTCGCCGGCCACCGCCAGCACGCGCCGGTCGGGGTGCACGATGCGCGCGGCGATCGCGCTGGGCAGGCCGGCGCCCATCGTCGCCAGGGCGTTGTCGAGCAGCAGGGTGTTGGGGCCGCGGCAGCGGTAGTCGCGCGCGAACCACAGCTTGTACAGGCCGTTGTCGAGGCAGACGATGTCTTCGGGCGCCATCGCCTGCGCGACGTCGGCGACCAGCCGCGGGGCGGTCATGGGAAAGCGGTCGTCGCCGGCGCGCGAGCGCATGTCGGCCAGCAGGGCCTCGCGCACCCGGTCGAAGAAGGCGAAGTCCCAGTGCGCCTGCGGCTGCAGCGCTTCGGCCAGCTGCCAGACGCTGTTGGCGATGTCGCCGGTGACCTCGATCTGCGGGAAGTACACCGGGTCGACCGCGGCGCCGCCGTAGTTGACGTGGATCACCGTGCGCCGGCCCTTGCGCATGAAGAATGGCGGCTTCTCGATCACGTCGTGGCCGACGTTGAGGATGCAGTCGGCGGCGTCGATCGCGCGGTGGACGAAGTCGTGGTCGGAGAGCGCGGCGTTGCCCAGCCACAGCGGGTCGGTCTCGTCGACCACGCCCTTGCCCATCTGCGTGCTGAAGAAGGGGATGCCCAGCTTGTCGATGAAGCGGCGCAGCATGCGCGAGGTGGTCTTGCGGTTGGCGCCGGCGCCGATCATCAGCAGCGGGTGCCGCGCGCGCGCGATCGCCTCGGCGGCCTGCGCCACGGCCTTGTCCTCGGCCACCGGGCGGCGCGAGAAGCTGGCCGGGATCAGCATGGCCTCGGTGTCGTCGCCGGCGATGTCCTGCGGCAATTCCAGGTGCGTGGCGCCGGGGCGCTCCTGCTCGGCGCGCCGGAACGCCTCGCGCACACGGGCGGGGATGCTGTCGGCGGATACGATCTGGCGCGTGTACTTGGTCAGCGGCCGCATCATGTCCACCACGTCCACGATCTGGAAGTGGCCCTGGCGGCTGGTGCGGATGGGCTTCTGCCCGGTGACCATCAGCATCGGCATCGCGCCGAGCTGGGCGTAGGCGGCGGCGGTGACCAGGTTGGTCGCGCCCGGGCCCAGCGTCGACAGGCAGACGCCGGCGCGGCCGGTCAGCCGCCCGTAGGTGGCGGCCATGAAGCCCGCGGCCTGCTCGTGGCGGGTCAGCACCAGCCGGATCGACGAGCGCCGCAGCGATTCGAGCAGGTCGAGGTTCTCTTCGCCGGGAATGCCGAACACGTACTCGGTGCCGTGCGCTTCCAGCGCGGCGACGAACAGGTCGGAGGCCTTGGTCATGCGGTCGCGATGCTCCCTCGGGGAGATCAGTGTGCCCGACGCGATGTGAGCGCAGGGCGAGCGCTGCGATCAATCGTCCGCGCGCTCGACGCGCAGGCGCAGTTCGCCATCGGCCAGGCGCCCGCGCAGGGCGTCGCCCGGCGCCGCGTCGCCGATGCCGCGCACCACGCGGCCGTCCTCGTGCAGCAGGATCGCGTAGCCGCGCGCCACCGTCGCCAGCGGGCTGACCGCATCGAGCGCGCGCGCCAGCGCCAGCAGCCGCGCGCGCTCGTCGCGCAGGCGGCGCGGCAGGCCGGCCGAGAGCCGCGGCTGCAGCGCCCGCAGCCGGGCGTGGGCCTGGGCCAGGCGCCGTTGCGGGCGTTGCGCGCGCAGTTCGGCCTGCGCGTGGCGCAGGCGCGCCTGGCGCCGTTCCAGGCACACGCCCCAGGCCGCGCGCAGCCGCCGCAGCGCGTCCTCGCCGCGGCGCGAGAGCGCGGCCAGCCGCGCCTGGGGACGCTGCGCGTGCAGGCGCAGTGCGGCGCGATCGGCGCGCTGCGCGGCCTGCCGCATGCGATGCAAGAACTGGCTCGCATGGCGGCGCTGCAGCGCCTGCAGGCGCGCGCGCAGGTCGAGCTGGTCGGGCGCCAGCAGTTCGGCCGCGGCGGAGGGCGTGGGGGCGCGCAGGTCGGCGGCGAACTCGGCGAGGCTGAAGTCGGTCTCGTGCCCGATCGCGGCCACGATCGGGACCGGCGAGGCGGCCACCGCGCGCACCAGCGCCTCGTCGTTGAAGGCCCACAGGTCCTCCAGCGAGCCGCCGCCGCGGGTCAGCAGCAGGGCGTCGTAGCGCCCGGAGGCGCCGGCGCGCGCCAGCGCCTCGACGATCTGCGGGGCGGCGGTCGCGCCCTGCACGACCACCGGCAGGATCTCGACCTGCAGCAGCGGGAAGCGCCGCCCCAGCACGCTGATCACGTCGCGCACCGCGGCGCCGCCGGGCGAGGTGACCACGCCCAGGCGCCGCACCCAGGCCGGCAGCGGGCGCTTGCGCTCGGCATCGAACAGGCCCTCGGCCTGCAGGCGCGCCTTCAGTTCCTCGAATGCGCGCCGCAGCGCGCCTTCGCCGGCTTCCTCCAGGCCGTCGACGACGACCTGGTAGTCGCCGCGCGCCTCGTACAGGGTGACGCGCCCGCGCGCGACCACCTTGAGCCCCTCGCGCGGCTGGAAGCGCAGCCACTGACTCTTCGGCCGGAACATCGCGCAGCGCACCTGCGCGCGCGCGTCCTTGAGGGTGAAGTACAGGTGCCCGGAGGCCGGCCGCGAGACGTTGCCCAGTTCCCCCTCCACCTGCACCACGGCGAAGGCGTCTTCGAGCAGGCTGCGGGCCAGCGTGTTGAGCTGGCTGGGGGTGAGGATCTCGTCGTGCGGCGCCATCGGGACAGGATACCCGGCCGGGCACGGACGGGGCGGCGGTCGGGCGCTCGCCGCCGCGCGGGCCTTCCATGGGAGCGCGCTCCTGCGGACCGGCGTGTCGCGGCCCTAGTCGACGGTGCGCCGCTCGGCGCCGGGGCGCTTGCCCAGCTTGCGCTGCAGCGTGCGGCGGTGCATGCCCAGCAGCCGCGCGGCGGCGGAGATGTTGCCCTGGGTCTCGCCCAGCGCCTGCTGGATGTGCTCCCACTCCAACCGGTGCAGCGGGATCATGGTGTCGGCGACCTCGGGCGCGGGCGGCGGCACGGCCTCGGCGCGCAGCGCACGCAGGATCGCGTCGACGCTGGCGGGCTTGGGCAGGTAGTCGTCGGCGCCGCGCTTGATCGCCTCCACCGCGGTGGCGACACTGGCGTAGCCGGTGACCAGCAGGATGCGCATGTCGGCGCGGATCGCACGCAGCGGGGCGATCAGGGCCAGCCCGGAGTCGTCGCCGAGCTTGAGATCGACCAGGGCGAAGTCCGGCGGGCGCGCGCGGGCGGCCGCCAGCGCGGCGGCCGGGGTGTCGGCGATGTCGCAGCCGATGCCCCGCCGCTGCAGCGAGCGGCGCAGGGTGGCGAGGTACAGCGCGTCGTCGTCGACCAGCAGCCCGATCACGGCGCGTCCTCCGCGGTCTCCGTCAGCGGCACGCGGAAGCGCACCGCGGTGCCGGTACCCGCCGCGGGCGCCACGGTCAGCTCGCCGCCCAGGCGCTCGATGGTGGCGTGCGACAGCGCCAGGCCGACGCCCAGGCCGTCGGGCTTGGTGCTGCGGAACAGCACCGGCAGGAAGGCGCGCTGCGCGTCGAAGCCGCCGCCGTAGTCGCGGATCTCGCCGACCAGCGCCTCGCCGTCCAGGCGCAGCGACAGGTCCACGCGCTTGTGGCCGGCGTGCTCGCTGGCGTCGGCGGCGTTGTTGAGCAGCACCAGCAGCAGGTGGCCGACCGGGCGCTGCACCGCCAGGCCGGGCGGGGTGCGCCCGCTGCGCTGCAGCTCGATGGCCGGGCGCACCAGCTGCCAGTGCGAGAGCACCTGGTCGAGGCGGATGCCGGCGGGCCGGGCCAGGTCGGCGGGATGGGCCAGCTCGCGCACGCGGTCGCGGCAGGTGCCCACGAGGCCGCGCATGGCCTCGACGTCGTCGCGCAGCGCCGGCGGCAGGCCGCTGTCGGCCAGGTCGTCGATCAGCAGGGTCAGCGTGGCCAGCGGCGTGTTCAACTCGTGCGCCACCGAGGCGGCGTGGGTGGCCAGGGCGAGGATGCCCTCGTCGCGGGTGAAGCGCTCGCGCATCGTCGCCAGCTCGCGCTCGCGGCGGTCGCGCGCCTGCGCCAGCCGGGTCAGGAAGTAGGCGGCCACGCCGACCGAGACCAGGAAGTTCGCGATCATGCCGAGCAGGTGCAGGTCGAACGCGTCGGTGTGGGTGGCCGGCAGCGGCCGGCCCAGCGCACCGGCCAGCGCGTAGGCGAGTAGGCTGGCGCCGGTCACCGCCAGGGTCCAGCGCAGCGGCAGGCTCTGCGCGGCCAGGGCGATCGGCAGCAGGAACAGCGAGGCGAAGGGGTTGCCGATGCCGCCGGTCCAGCCGACCAGCCAGCCGAGGATGGCGATGTCGACCAGCATGTGGGCGAAGGCCTCGGGCGCGGTGGCCTCGCCGGCACGGCGCACGCGCCCGAGCGCGTAGAGATTGAACAGCGCCAGCAGCGCCACCGCGCCCCACAGCGGAAGCGGGGGCAGGGGCATGTGCAGCCAGCCGGTGGCGGCGAGGATGGTCAGCGACTGCCCGATCACCGCGATCCAGCGCAGCGAGCAGAGAGTCGCCAGGAACTGCGTGAGGGAAGCCTGCATCCGCGGCATCTTAGAGCGTGTCATGCACTTCGAAGCGCTGCACTCAAGCAAACGTCTGCGCGCGCCTGGTCCGCCGCGATGCGGCGTTGCGGCCCTTGGCAAGGCGGCCCGCCTTGCCGGCGGACCGCGCCTGGCCTGGCGACGGCCCAGGCGCGCGGATCACACACTCCAAAGTACATGACACGCTCTAGGGCGTGCGGCCGCTGCCGCGCCCGGGCCGCGGCGCACGGCCCGGGCGGGCAGGTCCCGACTCGGGGGCCGGAGGGCGAGGCGGGCGTGCACGGTCGGCGTCATCGCGGCGAGTGCAGCACGCGCGGCGGCCCGCGGGCAGCGACGAAGCGTCGCACCCCGGCGCCGGCTGGCTGAACGCCGCGGCCCCGGGCCGGGACCGGACCGGTGGTTCGCCGTAGAATGCGCGCATGTCCGCGCTGCCGTCGCCCTGCATCCCCGAGCCCGTCGAGCCCGTGGCGCCCTTCGGTCCCGCCCCGCGCCGCGCCACGCGCCAGGTGCGGGTGGGGGGCGTGGCGGTGGGCGGCGATGCGCCGGTGGTCGTGCAGTCGATGACCAACACCGACACCGCCGACGTAGCCGGCACCGCCAGGCAGATCGCCGCGCTGTGGCGCGCGGGCTCGGAACTGGTGCGGATCACGGTGAACAACCCGGAGTCCGCGGCCGCGGTGCCGCGGATCGTCGAGCGGCTGGCGATGCAGGGCGTGGAGGTGCCGATCATCGGCGACTTCCACTACAACGGCCACCAGCTGCTGGCCGGCGAGCCGGCCTGCGCCGAGGCGCTGGCGAAGTACCGCATCAACCCGGGCAACGTCGGCTTCGGCAAGAAGAAGGACCTGCAGTTCGCGCAGCTGATCGAGTTCGCGGTCCGCTACGGCAAGCCGGTGCGCATCGGCGCCAACTGGGGCTCGCTGGACCAGGCGCTTGCGGCCACGCTGATGGACGAGAACGCGCGCCGCGCCGAGCCCTGGGATGCCGGCCGCGTGCTGCGCGAGGCGCTGATCCGCTCCGCGCTGGACTCGGCCGAGCGCGCCGTCGAGCTGGGCCTGCCGCGGGACCGCGTCGTGCTGTCGGCCAAGGTCAGCGGCGTGCAGGAGCTGATCGCGGTGTACCGCGATCTCGCCCGCCGCTCGGACTTCGCCCTGCACCTGGGCCTGACCGAGGCCGGGATCGGCAGCAAGGGCATCGTGGCCTCGAGCGCGGCGCTGTCGGTGCTGCTGCAGGAGGGCATCGGCGACACCATCCGCATCTCGCTCACGCCCGAGCCGGGCGCGCCGCGCACGCAGGAGGTGGTGGTGGCGCAGGAACTGCTGCAGACCCTGGGCCTGCGCGCGTTCACCCCGATGGTCACCGCCTGCCCGGGTTGCGGGCGCACCACCTCGGAGTTCTTCCAGGAACTGGCCAAGGTGGTGCAGGAGCACGTGCGCGGGAAGATGCCGGAATGGAAGATCACCCGGCCCGGCGCCGAGACGATGACGCTGGCGGTGATGGGCTGCGTGGTCAACGGCCCCGGCGAATCGCGCCACGCCAACATCGGTATCTCGCTGCCGGGCACCGGGGAGGCGCCGTCGGCGCCGGTGTTCGTGGACGGCGAGAAGACCGTGACCCTGCGCGGCGAGCGCATCGCGCAGGACTTCGTCGCGCTGATCGACGACTACGTGGACCGGCGCTATGGCCGAACCGCCGGGCCGGCCTGACCGGGGCCCGGTGCGGCTGCTCCGCGATGCCGCGCGCGCCGGCATCGCGCTGCTGCGCCGCCACGCCTGGGCGCTGACGCTGCTCTTCCTCGGCCTGCTCGGGCCGTTGTGGGTGTTCGCGGAACTGGCCGACGAGGTGCACGAGGCGGAGACCATCCCCTTCGACGAGCCGGTCCTGCTGTTCGCGCAGGCGGTGGCGCGCGACGGCTTCGACCGCGTGTTCCTGTTCTTCTCGAAGATCGGCTACGCCTGGGGCGTGGTGCCGGCCAGTGCCGGCCTGGTCCTGGCGCTGCTGGTGCTGCGGCGCTTCCGCGAGGGCGTCTTCGCCGGCGTCGCCCTGGGCGGCTCCGGGCTGCTCAACGTGCTGGCCAAGCGCGGCTTCGCCCGCGAGCGGCCCACGCTGTGGGAATCGATCGCGCCGGAGTCGACCTACAGCTTCCCCAGCGGCCACGCCATGGGCTCGGCCTCGCTGGCGCTGGTGCTGGTGCTGCTGGCCTGGCCCACGCGCTGGCGCTGGCCGGTGCTGGCGGCGATGGCGGTGTTCGTGCCGATGGTCGGGCTGTCGCGCGTGTACCTGGGCGTGCATTACCCCTCCGACATCCTCGCCGGCTGGATGGCGTCCAGCCTGTGGGTAGTGGGGGTCTACCTGTGGGTGTACCGGGGCGCGCGCCATCGCCCCTGGCGACGCCGGAGCACAGGAAACATGAACGACGGAAAACTGTCGCCTCCCTGACGCGAAACGTGTATAAGCGTCACAACGTGTCCGGCCGGCCACTGCGACGACAGGGGGACGGCCGCCGGATGCGGACAGGGGACGGGCAGGGCCTGCCTGCGCGTTCAGCCGCAGTCGATGTCGTCAATTCCAGGGGAACCACCGGTATGTCTTCACGCGCACGACGGTTCGGCGTGGGCCTCGCGTCATTGGGCCTCGCCCTGGCCGCCACGGCCAGCGCCACCTACTACTTCGGCTCCGCGACGCCGCGGACCTCCGTCTCCACGGCCACTGCCGGGACCGCTGCATCCGTCGCGGTCGCGGCGTCCAGCGCGTCCGCCGCGTCCGCGTCCGCGGCCGGGGCTGCGACGCCCGCCGCCGCGGCCGCCCGGGCCGCCGCGTCCGGCGTCGCCGCGGGCCCGCAGCAGTCGCACATCGTTGTGCTGCGCGAAGCCGCGCTCGGCGCCTACCGAGGCGAGACCGCGGGCCTGCCCGCACCGCAGCGCCGGCTCGACGCGCGCGGCAAGCTGCGCCTGGATGCGCGCGGCACGGCCGCACGCGCCTACTTGGGCCACCTGCAGAACCGCCAGCAGACGCTGGAGGGCGACATCGCCCGCACGCTGCAGCGCCCGCTGCAGGTCAAGCGGCGGATGCAGCACGCCGTGAACGGCATCGTGGTCGAGCTGGACACGGCCGAGGCCGCCGCCGTGCGCGCGCTGCCCGAGGTGCTGTTCGTCGAGGAGTACCGCGAGTACGCGCTGGACACCGACACCGGCCCGCGCCACATCGGCGCCGAGCCGGTCTGGACCGGCACCTACCCCGGCGCCACCGCCGCCTACCAGGGCGAGGGCGTGGTGGTCGGCGTGCTGGATACCGGCATCAACTTCGGCAGCCCGTCCTTCGCCGCGGTCGACCCGGTCGACGGCTATGCGCACGTCAACCCGCTCGGCGACGGCAACTACCTGGGCACCTGCGCCCCGGGCGGGGTCGACGCCGGACGCTGCAACGCCAAGCTGATCGGCGGCTACGACTTCGTCTGCGAGGCGCCGGGCAACACCTGCGGCGTGGCCGGCATCCGCGAGGAGCCCGGCTTCGGCGATACCAACAACCACGGCAGCCACGTCGCCTCCACGTCGGCGGGCAACCGCCGCGACGTGGTGTTCCGCGGCAACCCGCTGCGCATCTCCGGCGTGGCGCCGCGCGCCAACGTCGTCGCCTTCGACATCTGCTACACCAACATCTCCACCGGGCAGGGGTCGTGCCCCAACGTCTCGGCGGTGGCCGCGATCAACCAGGCGGTCGCCGACGGCGTGGTCGACGTCATCAACTACTCGATCGGCGGCGGCGCGAGCCCGTGGAGCGACGCGGTCTCGCTGGCCTTCCTCGGCGCCAGCGACGCCGGCATCTACGTGGCCGCCTCGGCCGGCAACAGCGGCCCGGGCCCGAACACCATGGGCCACCACCAGCCGTGGGTCGCCTCGACGGCCGCCGCGCAGCACGGCCGCGGCGCGTTCGCGGTGACCCTGGAGGTCACCGGCCCGGCGCCCGTGCCGGAGCCGCTGTCGCCGGTGCTGCTCAACGAGGGCACCAACGGCGTGCCCCACGAGTCGCCGATCCCGGGCACCACCCCGCTCAAGGTCAGCTCCGGCTTCGACACCGCCAACGACGCCTGCGCCGCGCTGCCGGCCGGCACCTTCGCCGGCGCGATCGCGGTGGTCCGTCGCGGCACCTGCGCCTTCAGCGACAAAGTCAACTACGCCGCGGCGGCGGGCGCGATCGCGGTGGTGGTCGCCAACAACGCCGAGGGCGGCATCGTGCCGTCGGTGCCCGGCACCAGCGTGCGCGCGTTCGGCGTCAGCCAGGACGACGGCATCGCGCTGCGCGACTTCGCCCGCGCGCATGCCGACGCCACCGCGGCGATCGCCTTCCCGCCGCTGCCGCTGCCCAATACTCCCGACGCGCTGGCCTCCTTCAGCTCGCGCGGCCCGGCCGGCAGCTTCGACCTGGTCAAGCCCGACATCACTGCGCCCGGCGTGAACATCCTGGCGGCCGTGGCCGGCACCGAGATCACCGGGGCGGAGGAGGCGATCGGCCTGATCAGCGGCACCTCCATGGCCTCGCCGCACCATGCCGGCGCGGCGGGCCTGATCCGCCAGGCACGGCCGGACTGGTCGGTGCCCGAGATCAAGTCGGCGCTGATGATGACCGCCGAGCCCCAGGTCTGGCTGGAGGACCAGGTGACCCCGGCCACGCCGTTCGGCAAGGGCGCCGGCCGCGTCCAGATCGACGCTGCGATCAACGCCGGCCTGGTGCTGCACGAGACGGGCGACAACTACCGTGCGGCCGATCCGGCCCAGGGCGGCGACGTCTCCGCGCTGAACCAGCCGTCGCTGGCCAACGGCCAGTGCTTCCGCAACTGCAGCTTCTACCGCACCTTCCGCAACCCGCACGCGCAGGCGCAGAGCTACCGCGTCCGGCTGACCGGGGTGACCGGCGGCGTGACGCCGGCCAACGTGCGCATCGCCGCCGGCGCCACCGCGCGCATCCGCGTGCTGGTCAACAGCCAGAACCTGCCCGCCGACGGCAGCTGGAACTTCGGCGAGGTGGTGCTGGAGCCGGTGGACGCGACCATCGGCGGACAGCCGCGGCCGACGCTGCGCCTGCCCGTGGCGGTGGCGGTGCCGGCGCCGGTGGTGTCGCTGCCCGAGGTGGTGACCGCGACCCTGAAGCAGGGCCGCAGCGGCACCGCGGCCGGCTTCGTCGCCAACGCCGGCGGCTCGACGCTGAGCTACGGCATCGCCAACACCGGGACCGGTGCGGTGACCCCGGTCGATCGCGATCGCGGCGCGCTCACCACGGGCTACCGCAGCGTGCGGCGCACCGACGCGGGCAGCCCGGTGGCGCAGTTCGCGGCCGAGGACTTCGTGCTGCACGGCGAGACCCGCATCGAGTCGATCTTCACCGAGGGCTTCGGCGTGGGCGGCGCGGTGATCGCCAGCACGGCCAGCGCGCTGGGCTGGGCGATCTACCCGGATGCGGGCGGCGTGCCGGCGGGCAACCCCGCCACCGCGCCGCAGACTTCGGTGTGGCGCTACCTGGCCGCGGTGAACTCGCCGGCGGTGACGCTGTCCGGGGCGAACATCGGTCTCGACCTGGCGGCCGCCGGCCAGAACGTCGTGCTGCCGCCGGGCCGCTACTGGCTCGTCGTCTACGTGCACGCGCCCTACGCGAGCAGCTGGGCCTGGTACGCGTCGCCGGAAGGCGACGGCAGCTTCGCCGTCCTGGTCGTCGCCAGCGACGGCAGCGGGAGCTGGTCGCCGGTCACCAGCTTCCCCGGCCTGTCGCTGCGGGTGCAGGGCTCGGTGACCTGCGGGGCGCCGTGGATCGGCGCGACCACGCCGCAGGCGGCCAACCTGCAGCCGGGCGCGACCCAGTCGGTGCGCGCGACGCTGTCCACCGCGGGCCTCGCCGTGGGCCGCCACGTGGGCCATTACTGCGTGGAGAGCAACGATCCGGTCACGCCCAAGGCGGGCGCGCCGATCGTGCTGACCGTGACGCCCTGATCCGGCGCATCGCGTGAGAAATGGACGCCCGGGCTTGCCCGGGCGTTCTTTTTTGGAGCCGCCGATTGACGGCTATCACTCGCCCGGCTTGGCCGCCTCCACCGGGGCGTGGGTGGCGGCGCGGCGGGCCAGCTGCGCTTCGCGGTGGGCGATGTAGGCGTTGGCGGCGAGGATGATGAACGCGCCCACCGCGGTCCAGCGGTCGACGGTCTGCCCGAACAGCAGCCAGCCGAACAGCGCCACCACCGGCAGCTGCATGAAGCTGATCGGCGTCAGCGCCGACACTTCGCCGATCTTGAGCGCGCGCGTCCACAGCATGTGGCCACCGGTGCCGAGCAGGCCGGCCGCCACCACCCAGGCCCAGACGATGCCCTGCGGCCATTCCCACACCGCCAGCGCCGGCAGCAGCGACATCGGCACCCAGAACAGCGTCGTCCAGATCACGATGCGGTCCGCCGGCTCGCTGCGCGAGAGCTCCTTGATCTGGATCGCCACCACGCCGCTCAGGACCGCCGCCGCCACCGCCACCAGCAGGCCGGGCGTGAACTCGCCGCTGCCCGGGCGCAGGATGACCAGCACGCCGACGAAGCCGAGCGCGACCGCGGTCCAGCGCCGTGCGCGCACCTGCTCGCCCAGGAACAGCACTGCGGCGATGGTGACGAAGATCGGCGTGGAGTAGGACAGCGAGACCGCCTGCGCCAGCGGCAGGTGGCCGATCGCCCAGAAGCCGCAGAACATCGACAGCATGCCGATCAGGCAGCGGACGAAGTAGCGCGGCAGCTGCGCGGTGCGCAGGAAGCCGAACCCGCGGCCGGGCCGCAGCAGCAGCGGCAGCGCCGCCGCCAGCCCGAAGAAGTTGCGGAAGAAGGCGATCTCGAACGTGTGCAGGCTCTCCGAGGCCAGCCGGATCGCGATCACCATCAGCGCGAACAGCAGGGTGCTGCCGAGCATCAGCAGGGCGGCGCGGGCGGGCGTGGACAGCGGCATGCGGGGACGGGCCCGGCCGGGCGGGGTCACCATGCCGCGCCCACGATGCGGGGCTCGGGCTCGAGCGCGACGCCGAAGCGCGCGGCGACCGAATCGCGGATGCGCCGGGCCAGGCCGAGCAGCTCGTCGCCGCGGGCCGCGCCGTGGTTGACCAGCACCAGGGCGTGGGCGGCCGAGACGCCGGCGTCGCCGTCGCGGTGGCCCTTCCAGCCGCAGGCGTCGATCAGCCAGGCGGCCGAGAGCTTGCGCAGGCCGGCGTCGGCGGCGGGGAACACCGGCAGGTCCGGGTGCGCGATGGCCAGCGCCTCGGCCTGCGCCGCGGGCACCAGCGGGTTCTTGAAGAAGCTGCCGGCGTTGCCGATGCGCGCGGGGTCGGGCAGCTTGCGCCGGCGCAGGCGGCAGACGGCCTCGGCCACGTCGGCGGGCATGGCGGCGGCGACGCCCATCGCCGACAGCTCGTCGGCGACGCCGGCATAGGCGATGTCGGGCGGCGCGTTCCGGGACAGCAGGAACTCGACCGCGACCACGATCTCGCGGTCGGGGGTGCGCTTGAAGCGGCTGTCGCGGTACGCGAAGGCGCAGTCCTCGCGATCGAGGCGCACGAAGCGTGCGTCGAGGCGGTCGAAGGCCTCCACCGCGACCACGCGCTCGCCGATCTCGACGCCGTAGGCGCCGATGTTCTGGATCGGCGCGGCGCCGACGGTGCCGGGGATCAGCGCCAGGTTCTCCAGCCCGCCCAGCCCGTGCGCGAGCGTCCATTCGACCAGGGCGTGCCAGCCGGCGCCGGCCTCGGCGCGCACCCGGACCTGGCCGTCGTGCTCGTCGACCGCGGCGATGCGCGTGCCGCGCAGCCGCAGCAGCGGGGTGGCCGGATCGCCGGCGAACAGCAGGTTGCTGCCGCCGCCCAGCACCAGCGCGGGCGATGCGGCGTCGCCGAGCAGGCCCTGGCCGGCCAGCGCGGGCAGGGCCTGCGCGTCGTCGACCTCGACCAGCAGCGGCGCGGTGGCGTCGATGCCGAAGGTGTTGAGCGCGCGCAGCGGCGCGCGGCGCTGGAGGCGGTAGCCGGCGGTCGTCACGTCGGTCAGGCCGGCGGCAGGTTGCCGGTGCTGGGCGCTTCGCGGCGGCGGCGGATGGCGGCGGCGCACTCGTGCACCAGCGCCGGGCCGCGATAGACCAGGCCGGTGTAGAGCTGCACCAGCGAGGCGCCGGCGGCGACCTTCTTCACCGCGTCGGCGCCGGACAGGATGCCGCCCACGCCCACCAGCGGGATCGCGGCCGGCAGCCGCGTGCGCAGCATCCGCAGCACGGTGGTGGCGGTGTTCATCAGCGGCTCGCCGGACAGCCCGCCGGCTTCGCGCGCCAGCGGGTCCTGCTGCACGCCGATGCGCGAGACGGTGGTGTTGGTGGCGACGACGCCGTCGACCTGCAGGTCGCCCAGCACGCGCGCCATGGAATCGATGTCGTGGTCCGACAGGTCCGGCGCCACCTTGACCAGCATCGGCACGCGCCGGCCGTGCTGCGCGCCCAGCCGCTCCTGCGCGTCGCGCAGCTCGCCCACCAGCCGCCGCAGGGACTGCTCCTCCTGCAGCTCGCGCAGGCCGGCGGTGTTGGGCGAGGAGATGTTGACGGTGATGTAATCGGCCAGCGGATAGACGCGCTGCATGCAGTGCAGGTAGTCCTCGCCGGCGGACGCGTTGGGCGTGTCCTTGTTCTTGCCGATGTTGATGCCGAGCAGCCCCGAGCGCCGGCGCGCGCGGCCGACGTTCTCCACCAGCGCGTCGACGCCGGCGTTGTTGAAGCCCAGGCGGTTGATCAGCGCGCGGTGGCCGGGCAGCCGGAACAGGCGAGGCTGCGGATTGCCGGGCTGCGGGCGCGGCGTGACCGTGCCGATCTCGACGAAGCCGAAGCCCAGCGCGAACAGGCCGTCGATGTGGGCGCCGTTCTTGTCGAGCCCGGCGGCCAGGCCCACGGGATTCGGGAAGCGCAGCCCGAACGCCGGGGTCGGCAGGTCGACCCGGCGCGCCAGCAACGGCGCGAGGCCGGCGCGGCAGGCGCCGTCGAGCATCGCGAGGGTGGCGGCATGGGCGCGTTCGGGTTCGAGGCCGAACAGGAAGGGCCGGGCCAGTCGGTACACGGGGGAGGTCAGCCGGGGGCGGTTCGGGAGGGATTATCCCCGATCCGGGGCGGGCCCGGCCATCGCGGCGTGCGGCCGCGGTCGGCGGCGGGCGTGCCGGGCCCGCCGCCGAGGTGCGGTCACGGCAGGATGATCGGACAGCCGTACCAGTTGAGGCAGCTGACGTACTCGGCCCAGCAGGTGTCGGGATCGCTGGTGCAGGCGTAGTACTGGTTGACGCAGTCCTGGCACTCGCGCTGCACGCCGATCGGGCCGGCGGTGGAGGCGGCGGAGACCGCGCCGAGCGCGAACAGCGCGGTGCCGAGCAGGGTCAGGCGGGTCCATGTCCGGGTGATCTTCATGATCGGGTTTCCTTGTCGCCGGCGACTCCGGCGCACCGACCATAGGGAGCGCGGCCGGCACCGGGCACGCGGCAACGCAGCATCCGCCGCGCCCGGCGGCTGGACGAGGCACGGGCCCCATCGGTCGCGACCGGGCGCCGGCCCGGGTCGCGACGGGGCGGATCACAGGTCGAACTTGATGCCCTGCGCCAGGGGCAGCGAGTCGGAATAGTTGATGGTGTTGGTCTGGCGGCGCATGTACGCGCGCCAGGCGTCGGAGCCGGACTCGCGGCCGCCGCCGGTCTCCTTCTCGCCGCCGAAGGCGCCGCCGATCTCGGCGCCGGAGGTGCCGATGTTGACGTTGGCGATGCCGCAGTCCGAACCCCAGGCGGACAGGAAAGCCTCCGCCGCGCGCAGGTCGGTGGTGAAGATCGACGAGGACAGGCCCTGCGGCACGTCGTTCTGCATCGCGATCGCGTCGTCCAGCGCCTCGTACTTCATCACGTAGAGGATCGGTGCGAAGGTCTCGGCCTGCACGACCTCGGCGTCGTTGGCCAGGCCGGTGACGATGGTCGGCAGCACGAAGAAGCCCTGGCGGTCGGTCAGCGCCGCGCCGCCGGTCGCGATGGTGCCGCCGGCGGCCCTGGCCTTCTCGATCGCGTCCAGGTAGGCCTGCACCGCCTCGGGGCCGTTGAGCGGGCCCATCAGGTTGGCCGGATCGGTGGGATCGCCGATCTTGCCTTCCACCTGGCGGTAGGCCGAGACCAGCTTCTCCAGCACCTCGTCGTAGATGGAGGCGTGCACGAACACGCGGCGGGTGGTGGTGCAGCGCTGGCCGGCGGTGCCGACCGCGCCGAACACGATCGCCGGGATCGCCAGCTTCAGGTCGGCGGTCGCGTCGACGATCATCGCGTTGTTGCCGCCCAGCTCCAGCAGCGAGCGGCCCATGCGGCGCGCGACGCGCTCGCCGACCAGGCGGCCCACCCGCGTCGACCCGGTGAAGCTGATCAGCGGGATGCGGCGGTCGTCGACGAAGGCCTGCGCGAGTTCGCTGCCGGCGTCGTTGAACAGGAAGAAGATGTCGGGGAAGCCGCCGTCCTTCAGCGCCTCGTTGCAGATCTTCGTGGCGGCGATCGCCGACAGCGGCGTCTTGGGCGAGGGTTTCCAGATCGAGACGTCGCCGCACACCGCGGCGACGAAGCTGTTCCAGGCCCACACCGCGACCGGGAAGTTGAACGCGCTGATGATCCCCACCGGGCCGATCGGGTGCCACTGCTCGTACATGCGGTGGCCCGGGCGCTCGGAATGCATGGTCAGCCCGTAGAGCTGGCGCGAGAGGCCGACGGCGAAGTCGCCGATGTCGATCATCTCCTGCACCTCGCCGTCGCCTTCCGGCTTGGACTTGCCCATCTCCAGCGCGACCAGCGAGCCCAGCGCGTCCTTGTGCCGGCGCAGCGCGTCGGCGCACAGGCGGATCGCCTCGCCGCGGCGCGGCGCGGGCGTCTTGCGCCAGACCTCGAACGCCGCCTGCGCGCGCCCGACCAGCGTCTCGTAGTCCTCGGCCGTGCTCGCCGACACGCGGGCCAGCGCCTCGCCCGTGGCCGGATTGACCGGGGTCAGGACGGCGTCGTCGTCCGCGCGCGGCCACTCGCCCTGCCCGAGATAGGTGCCGGATTCGTGATCGCCGAGGCCGAGTGCGGTGAGGACGGGGTGGGGCATCGCGGGAACTCCTTGGGTGTACGGGGGCCGCCGGGCGGTGCCGGCGAGACGACAGGCGGGGGCGGCATCGCGCGTCGGGACCGCAGGACGGCCGCGGAAATGGCGACCCCGGCCCGATTCGAACGGGCGACCTTCCCCTTAGGAGGGGGACGCTCTATCCAGCTGAGCTACGGGGCCGTGCAGCGGGCGATTTTCGCATGGGCGGCCGGGAATCCCAAACCGTTCGCCAGTCCTCCGGACGCGTTTCCCGCACCGGATCGCCGCCTGGCGGACAACTAGGGAACGTCTGAACAAGTCCGTCCATGGACTTGTTCAGACGCCGCCAGTCCGGCACGTGTCCGGACTGGCTCACGCAGATCAATCACTTGCGTGATTGCCTGCGGGCAAACCCTCCTGGTTTGCGGAACCTCTGAACTTTGTTCAGAGGTTCCCTAGCGGACCGGCCTTGCGTGGAAATGGGCGCACAACCGTGCTAAGAGGCGCGTGGCTCGGATGGAGGAGAGCACGATGCCCGCATTCGGATGGAAGAGGTGGATCGCCGCGGCCGCGCGGTGCGCGAGCGGCGCCCGCGCCGCCGGATGGCCGTGCGCCCTGGGACTTTCGATCGCGCTGTCCGCCTGTGGATGGATCGACGTGCCGGCGGCGGGCTCCGGCTCGCGCCATGCCGGGGTCCTGGCGCGCGCGTTCCCGGATCCGCAAGCACAGGCCCTGGCGGTCGCGGCCGAGCGGGGCGACGCCGCCGAGGTGCGGCGGCTGATGCAGGACGAGGGCGTCGACCCCGACACGATCTTCGGTGGCCTCGACGGCGGCATGCCGCTGCTGGCCTGGCCGATCTATGCCGGCAGCCCGGAGGGGTTGCGGGCGATGCTGGAGAACGGGGCGGATCCGAACGTCGCCAAGCCCTACCCGGAAGAGGCAGGGCGATCGAAGACGAATCACTCCAATGCCATGGCCTGGGCGGCGGAGCAGGAAGACCCCGTGTACCTGGAACTGCTGCTGGACCACGGCGGCGATCCGGACACGCGCAATGCCAACAACGAGGCATTGCTGTTTCATGCCTTCATCAAGCAGAACCAGTGGCGAAACGTGCAGTTGTTGGTGGAGCGAGGGGCGGATGTCGATGCCAACGCCTCCGCTGGAGATACGATCCTGACTATCTATGCCGCCAGAGGCGGCTTCATGATGGCTCATTGGCTCATGGAACACGGGGCGGATCCCACCCTCGAGTACGTACTTGGCGAGCCTGTGCGCAGTTCGAATGCGGACCCGATAGAAGCTGTCTTCTGGCATCCGGTGGATCAGAGGGATCCCAGTTGGCAGCGCAAATGCCAACAGTGGTTGTTGGCTCATGGCCATCAACGTCCGCCCATGCCGAACCACTACCGCGTCATGCGCAGGAACCTGGGTTTCCCTTACGAGGAAGACCGGATCCCGCTGCTCTGAACTGGCTTTGCCGGCGGCAATCGTGCTATGAGGCAATCTGATCTGAAGGATGCCGGATCGATGACGTTGCACCGTTTCCGACCCCAAGACGCGCGGCGCAGCCGGCGCCCGTCGCTTTGGGCGAGCCTGCTGCTGGCCTGGGCGTTGGCGTTGCCGTTGTCCGCCTGCGGTTGGATGGACGCACCGGCGGCGGGCTCCGGCTCGCGCCATGCCGGGGTGCTGGCGCGCGCGTTCCCGGACCCGCAGGCGCAGGCCCTGGCGGTCGCGGCCGAGCGGGGCGACGCCGCCGAGGTGCGGCGGTTGATGCAGGACGAGGGGGTCGACCCCGACACGATCTTCGGCGGCCGCGACGGCGGCATGCCGCTGCTGGCCTGGCCGATCTACGCCGGCAGCCCGGAGGGGTTGCGGGCGATGCTGGAGAACGGGGCCGATCCGAACGTCGCCAAGCCCTACCCGGAAGAGGAGGGGCGATCGAAGACGAACCACTCCAACGCCATGGTCTGGGCAGCGGAGCAGGAGGACCCCGTGTACCTGGAGCTGCTGCTGGACCACGGGGGTGATCCGAATACGCGCAATGCCAACAACGAGGCCTTGCTGTTCCATGCCTTCATCAAGCAGAACCAGTGGCGCAACGTGCAACTGCTGGTGGAGCGCGGGGCGGATGTCAATGCCAAGGTCTCTGCGGGCGGCACCATCATGAACACGTACGCGGCGCGCGGCGGTTTCATGATGGTGCACTGGTTGCTGGAGCATGGAGCGGATCCGACATTGGAGTACGTTTACGGCCGGGCCGAGCATCTGCCTCATTCAAGGACGATCGAGTCGATCTACTGGCACCCTGGCGATCTGAACGATCCGAGTTGGCAGCGGCGGTGCCAGCAATGGCTGATGGCGCACGGCCATGAGCGACCACCACTTTCGGATGAGTACCGAATCATGCGCAGGAATTTAGAGCTCCCTCACGAGGAAAGTCAGATTCCCCTGCTTTGAGACTGCAAACGAGGAGGATGGCATGGCGATGCGACATTCGGAGCAGCAGGTGCTACTCGGTCAGTTGCGAGCGAGTGGCGATCCGGAGCTTCTGCGACGCGCCGACGAACTGCAGGAGCAGTATCACGCACGCGAAATGGCCGGGTTGTCGCACGATGTCTATGACGCTGCGCGTGAGACGGGCACACCTCCGGCTGGCTGGGTACGTGGCAGCGAAAATCTGGAACTGCTTCGCGCCGCAATGCCTGGGTTGCATGCGAGCGACGAAGACTTACGGGAACTGCTCAAGCCCCGAGAGTCCGGTTTCCGTGCCGAGATCTACCTTCCCGATCCCGAAGTGCTGGGTCCGGGTTACAAACCGACCCTGGTGTTCAAGGGCTCGGCCAACGAGGTGGTCGGGCCCGACGGCCAGCTGCGCAGCACGGCCGCCGAGGACTTCCTCGGCAACAACTTCCCCCAGTCTATCGGTCTGAAGACGGACTACTACGACCGCGCGATGACGGCCGCCGAGACGCTGCGGAGTGCGGGTCAGGACTTCGACCTCAGCGGCCACAGCCTGGCCGGCGGCATGGCCTCGGCGGGCGCGGCGGTGACGGGCATGCGGGCGGTGACCTTCAATGCCGCGGGCCTGCACCCGGAGACCGCGCAGCGCTTCTCGCAGGAGCAGGGCGGCCTGCCGCTGTTCGACGCCGACCGCCTGGTGACCGCCTGGCAGGTGCAGGGCGATCTGCTGAACGATGGCGTGCAGCACGACCTGGCGAACCTGGGCGCGCTGCAGCGCGAGCGAATGGCCGGGCTGCTGTCGGACGCGGCCAACGTGGTGCAGCACGTGCCGCAGGCGCGGCAGATGCTGGAGGACAAGCTGCTCTCCGGCATTCCCGAAAGCTCGCATCCCGCCATCGACGCGTTCCTGGACCGCCTGGCGCAGGGCGATGCCGCGCATCTGATCCGCGACCTGCCGCAGGCGGCCGGCGAGCGCAAGCCGCCGCTGGTGGCGATGACCGGGGGCGAGCGCGACCTGGTGCGTCGCGAGCACGCGGCCTCGCTGGGCGAACTGCACCAGCTGGCCGGCCCGCTGCTCGACGTGGCGGCCACCTCCGCCCGCGGCGCCCGCCTGGGCCGCGAGGCCGGCGAGGTCGTGGCCGGAGGCGGGCGCGCGGTCGGCGGCGGCGTGGAATGGGCGGGCGACGTCGCCGGCGCGGCCTGGTCGGGCGCCGGCCGCTTCGCCGAGCGCGGCTACGCGTTCACCGGCACCACCGTCCAGTACGGTGCGCAGGCGGCCGGCGAGGTGGCGGCGACGGCGCGCCAGGCGCGCGCGGGCGCGGAGGCACTGGTCGACCACGGGCAGGGCTGGGCGCAGTACCAGGGCGCCCAGGCCGGGGCCGCGGGCCTGCGCGGCCTGGGCGGCCTGGTGGGCCTGGTGTCGGATTCGGCCCGCGAAGAGCTGGAAGCGCGCGCCGACCGGCTGGCCGCGCAGGGCGAGCAGGCGCGCGACCGCAACCGCGGCGAGGCCGCCACGGCGCTCGCGCAGGGGCAGGTGGATGCCGCCGCATGGCGCGACTCGGCCGGCGCAGCCGGAGCGAGCGCGCGGGATGTGTTGCAGCAGGCGGGCGCGCTGCATCGCGGGGCGCTCGTCTACGTGGGCGAGCGCCTGGATGCGGGGCTCGAGGTCGTGGGCACCCGCATCACCGGCGTCACCTCGCACGCGCCCACCGCCGGCGCCACGCTGGGGGGCACCACCGGCCTGGTCGGCGGTATCGGCACGACCTACCGCCTGGACGTGGGCGGCGGGGTGAACGTCTACAGCACGGTCAGGCTGGCGGCGGAGGCGAGCGAGGGCATGCAGGAAGCCGTGGGGCGCCACGGGATGGGCACGGCCATGATCCCCAGCCTCGATCGCGAGATCGCGCAGCAGGAGCAGGTGGCGCGCGAGCTGCTGCAGCGCGAGCGTCAGCCGTCCCGGGGTGCGCCGCAGCGCGACGCCGACGCGGGCGCGTCGCCGGAACGGGCCTCGCTGGGCGGCGAGTTCGGCGGCGCGCTGGATCGCCTGCTGTCCGCGGTGAAGAACGGGGACGGCGAGGCGTTCTCGCGGGCGTCATCCGAGCTGATGAACACCCCGGCCGCGCAGGCGTGGCTGGAACGCGGCCGCGCCCAGGCCGAGGCGATCGAGCGCACGGGCGCGGTGGCGTCGATCCAGCAGGACGAACGCGCTGCGCAGGCGAGCCGGGAAGCCGTGGAGCCCGGCCTGGCCCGCTGATCGCAGGCGCGCGCTGGCGCACGATGCTCCGCCCAGCGTCCGACCGAAAAGCATCGCGCCCGAGCGCGCGCCTACGATCGGCCGAGGAACGCCGCCAGCGCAGCGGTGAACTCGTCGGGCGATTCGAGATTGCACAGGTGGCGCCCCGGCACGGCGACGAACCGGCCGTCGGCCGCGGCCTCCGCGATCCGCTGCAGGTCGGGTGGCGGGCAGACCGGATCGTCGTCGCCGGCCACGGCGAGCAGCGGCGTGCGGATGGCATGCAGCCGGTCGCGGAAGTCGGCGCCGCCCACCGCGTGGCAGCAGCCGGCATAGCCCTCCACCGAGGTGGTGCGGAAGGTCTGCAGCACCGCGTCCACCGCATCGGCGTGCGCGGCGGCGAAGGCCGGCGTGAACCAGCGTTCGCGGGTGCCTTCGACCAGGCCATCGAGCCCGTGGTCACGGACCTGCGCGATACGCGCCTGCCAGCTCCCGGGCGTGCCGATGCGCGCGGCCGTCGCGCAGACCGCCACGCGGTCGAGGCGGTGCGCGGCATGCAGCGCCAGCCACTGCGCGGTCAGCCCCCCGATCGACAGCCCGCAGTAGTGGCTGCGCGCGACGCCGAGCGCATCCCACAGCGCGAGCACGTCGCCGCCGAGGTCGGCGATCGCGTAGGGCCCCGGCGGCGCGTCCGAGCCGCCGTGGCCGCGGCGGTCGTAGCGCAGGATGCGGAAGCGGTCGGACAGCGCGGCGACCTGCGGGTCCCACATGCCCAGGTCGGTGCCGAGCGAGTTGCAGAAGGTGAGCCACGGCGCACCGTCCGGCCCGTCGATGCGGTAGCGCACGCGGTGGGTGGGCAGGTCGAGGAAGGCGTCCATCGCATCGGCCATCGCGCTATACCCGCTCGACCGCGAGCGCCAGCCCCATGCCCACGCCAATGCACAGCATCGCCAGGCCGTAGCGGCCGCCCGTCTTCTCCAGCTGGTGGACCAGGGTCAGCGCCAGCCGCGCGCCGCTCATGCCCAGCGGATGGCCCAGCGCGATCGCGCCGCCGTTGGCGTTGACGTGCGGGGCGTCGTCGGGCAGGCCGAGCGCGCGCAGCACCGCCAGGGACTGGCTGGCGAAGGCCTCGTTGAGCTCGATGGCGTCGAAGTCGCCGATGCCGAGGCTCAGCCGCGCCAGCAGCTTGCGCGTCGCCGGCACCGGGCCGATGCCCATCACCCGCGGTTCGACGCCCGCCGCGGCCAGGCCGAGGATGCGCGCGCGCGGGCGCAGCCCGAACCGCGCCACGGCCTGTTCGCCGGCCACGACCAGGGCCGCCGCGCCGTCGTTGAGGCCCGATGCGTTGCCCGCGGTGACGCTGCCGTCCGGGAACAGCGGCTTCAGCCCCGCCAGCGCGTCGAGCGTGGTCCCGGCGCGCGGGTGCTCGTCCACGTTCGCCTGCGCGGTCTCGCCCTTCCTCGCGCCGGGGACCGCGACCGGCACGATCTCCTCGGCCAGGAAGCCGGCCGCTTGTGCCGCGGCGGCGCGCTGCTGGCTGCGCAGCGCGAAGGCGTCCTGGTCCTCGCGCGAGACGCCGTGTTCCTTCGCCACGTTCTCGCCGGTCTGCGGCATGGTCTCGGTGCCGTACAGCGCCTGCAGGCGCGGGTTGACGAAGCGCCAGCCCATGGTGGTGTCCTCCAGCCGCTGCCCGCGGCCGAAGGCGCTCTCGGCCTTGCCGATCACGAACGGCGCGCGGGTCATCGATTCCACGCCGCCGGCGATCGCCAGCCCGATGTCGCCGCTGCGGATCGCGCGCGCGGCCTGGCCGACCGCTTCCAGGCCCGAGGCGCACAGCCGGTTGAGGGTCACCCCGGGCACGCCCGCGGGCAGCCCGGCCAGCAGCAGGCTCATGCGCGCGACGTTGCGGTTGTCCTCGCCGGCCTGGTTGGCGCAGCCGTAGAACACGTCGTCGATGGCCTCCGGGTCGAGCCCGGGGTTGCGCGCCAGCAGCGCGCGGATCGGCGCCGCGCCGAGGTCGTCGGCGCGCACGCCGGCCAGGATGCCGCCGTAGCGGCCGATCGGCGTGCGCACGGCGTCGCAGACGAAAGCCTCGCTCATGGTGCGTTCTCCTCGTGCGTCGCCGGTTCCAGCGGCACGCCGGTCAGCCGGCGCAGGTCGTCCAGCGACACGCCGTCGACGGTCTCGATCACCCGCGCGCCCTGCGCGCCGACGGCGAACACGCCCAGGTCGGTGTAGACGCGCGACACGCAGCGCAGCCCGGTCAGCGGGTAGCTGCACTCGGCCACCAGCTTGCTCGCGCCGTCGCGCGTCAGCAGGTCCATCATCACGAACACCTGCCGCGCGCCGATCGCCAGGTCCATCGCGCCGCCGACGGCGGGGATGGCGTCCGGCGCGCCGGTGCTCCAGTTGGCCAGGTCGCCGTACACGGAGACCTGGAAGGCGCCGAGCACGCACACGTCCAGGCGCCCGCTGCGCATCATCGCGAACGAGTCAGCGTGGTGGAAATAGCAGCCGCCGGTCAGCAGGGTCACCGGCTGCTTGCCGGCGTTGATGAGGTCCGGGTCCTCCTCGCCGGGCGCCGGCGCCGGGCCCATGCCCAGCAGCCCGTTCTCGCTGTGCAGGAAGATCTCCTTGTCCGCCGGCAGGAAGTCCGCCACCCGGGTCGGCAGGCCGATCCCGAGGTTGACGTAGGCGCCTTCGGGGATGTCGCGCGCCACGCGCGCGGCGATGGCGTCGCGGCTCAGGCGGTTCATGCGGCCTCCCGTCGGTGCGCGCTGGTGGCGACCACGCGCTGCACGAAGATGCCGGGCGTCACCACTGCCTCGGGGTCGAGGCCGCCCAGCGGCACCACGTCGTCGACCTCGGCGATGGTGCACTTCGCGGCCATCGCCATCAGCGGGCCGAAGTTGCGCGCGGTCTTGCGGTACACCAGGTTGCCCCAGCGGTCGCCGCGGTGGGCGCGGATCAGCGAGAAGTCGGCGTGCAGCGGGTACTCCAGCACGTAGTGGCGGCCGTCGATCTCGCGCGTCTCCTTGTCCTCGGCGATCCGCGTGCCGTAGCCGGTCGGGGTGAAGATCGCGCCCAGGCCGTTGCCGGCGGCGTGGATGCGCGCGGCCAGGTTGCCCTGCGGCACCAGCTCCAGCTCGATCTCGCCGGCGCGGTAGGCGGCGTCGAAGTGCTGGGAATCGGTCTGGCGCGGGAACGAGCAGACGATCCGCCGCACGCGCCGGTGGCGGATCAGCGCCGCCAGGCCGGTGTCGCCGTTGCCGGCGTTGTTGTTGACGATGGTCAGCTCGCGCGCGCCCTGGGCGAGCAGGGCGTCGATCAGCGCGTAGGGCATGCCGGCGGTGCCGAAGCCGCCGACCATGACGGTGGCGCCGTCGTGGACATCGGCCACGGCCGCCTCGCACGAGGGCAGGGTCTTGTCGATCATGGCCGCCTCCGTTCCGGGTGCGGGCGCGGCGTCGCGGGGGAGTTGCGCATGGGGCTCCTCTACAGCAGGGGGCGGGTGTAGGTGACGATCACCCGGTTCTCGTCGATGTCGGTGCGGAAGTTCGAGCGCGCGGCGACGTTGCGCAGGCGCAGGCCGAAATGCTTCAGCGGGCCGTCGGGGAAGGCGTAGGCGAGGTCGAAGTCGCGTTCCCAGGCCTCGCCGTCGGCGACGCCGGGCAGGCGCGCGCCGCTGCTGTCGATGTAGCGCACGCCGGCGGTCAGGCCGGGGATGCCGATGCGGGCGAAGTCGAAGTCGTAGCGGACCTGCCACGAGCGCTCGCCGGTGGTGCCGAACTCGTAGGTGGGCACCTCGTTGCCGAGCGCGCTGATGTTGGGATCGAGCCGGATGAAGCTCGTCTCGCCGGAGATCTTCTGCAGGCCGAGCAGCACGCTGTGGCCGCCGCGCGCGGCGGTGAGCTGGCCGTAGCTGGCCTGGTTGCGCAGCCGCCCGGCGCGGGCAGCGCCCGATTCCCGGGTGTCGAAATGGCCCAGGTTCGCGCCGAGCGTCCAGTCGCCGACGGGCCGCTTGTGCTTGAGGCCGACGAACTGCTGCAGGTAGATGTCGTCGAGCCGGCCGAGCCAGTACGAGGCGGTGGTGCGCTGGCCGCCGAAGGCGTAGTCGCCGCCGAGGTAGTGGAAGCGGTCGGAGTCGCTGCCGGGCAGCTTCGCGCCGGGGCTGGCGCCGTTGCTGATCAGGGCGAACATGTCGCGGGTGCCGGAGGCGTCGCGCGAGCGCGCCGAGCGCAGCTGGCCGGCGCCGAGCTGCAGGCCGGGAATGTCGGTCGAGAACAGCGCCGCGCCCTGGTAGGTGGGCGGCAGCAGGCGGATGTCGCTGTGCACCAGCACCGGGATGTTCGGGCGCAGCTCGCCGATCTTCAGTTCCGTCTGCGAGGCCCTGAGCTTGAGCGTCGGGCCGAGCCGGCCGTAGCGGTCGGCGGCGCGGCCGTCCGGCTCCACCGGCAGCAGCCCGGTGCGCGTGCGGTGCGGGGCGCTGTCGAGCTTGACGCCGAGCAGGCCCAGCGCGTCCAGGCCCACGCCGACGGGCCCGGGCGTGTAGCCGGAGCGGAAGTCCAGGATCAGGCCCTGCGCGGTCTCCTCCGCACGCGACGGCGCGCCGGCCGGTGCGTCCGGGAACTCTCGGCTGAAGTAGTAGGTGCGCGTCTGCAGGTCCAGGCGCGCGCCGGCGAGGAAACCCTCCTCGGCAGCGGCCTGGCCGGGCAGGGCCAGCAGCGCCGCGCAGGCGGCGGCGAGAGCGGAACGGGATGGCGGCATGGTGTCTCCTCGTGGCTGGATTGGCGGTCCGGCGGTGCGGACCGGCGGCGGTCTCTGCCGGCGCGGGGGAGGCGACAGGAAGGAAGCGAGGCGCGGCATGTTCAGGACGCCCGGCGGGCACTGCCGGCGACGGCGGGCGAGGGCGCATCGCGGCGCAGGCCGAGCAGGGCGTAGGCGACGCCGCCGAGCGCCAGGCCCCAGAACGGCGCCGACAGGCCGAGCAGCGACATGCCGGAGGCCGTGGCGAGGAAGCCGACCAGCGCAGCCTCGCGCTCGCGCGGCACCTGCATCGCGCCGGCCACGGAGCCCGCGATCGCGCCGAACAGCGCCAGCCCGGCCAGCGCCGCGGCCATCTGCGCCGGCAGCGCGGCGAACAGCGAGACCACGCCCACGCCGAGCAGGCCGAGCACCACATAGGTCACGCCGGCGGCCACGCCGGCCACGTAGCGGCGCGCCGGGTCGGGATGCGCGTCGGGGCCGAGGCACATCGCCGCGGTGACCGCCGCCGGGTTGAGGCCGTGGCAGCCGAACGGCGCCAGCAGCAGCGAACCGGCGGCGCTGCCGATCACCAGCGGCCGCGAGGGCGTCGCGTAGCCGGCCGCGCGCAGCACCGCCAGGCCGGTCACGTACTGGCCGCTCAGCGCCAGCATGACCAGCGGCAGCGCGAGGTTGAGCGTCGCCCGCCAGGTGAACTCCGGTGCGATCCACACCGGCGTGGCCCAGCCGAACGCGATCGCGCGGGTGTCGAGCCCGCCGCCCGCCACGACCAGGACGATGCCGGTCAGCAGCACCCCAAGCACCGCATACGGCGGCCACCAGCGGCGGCCGGCGAGGTAGGCGGCGAACATCGCCAGCACCAGCAGCGGCTCGGTGTCGGCCGCGGCGAACGCGCCGGTGCCGAACGAGAACAGGATGCCGGCCATCACCGCCGCGGCCAATGCGCCCGGGATCCGCGAGACGATGCGGTCGAACACGCCGGTCAGCCCGATCGCCAGCACGATCGCGCCGGCCACCAGGTAGGCGCCGACCGCCTGCGCCAGGCCCAGCTCGGGCAGCAGCGCGACCAACAGCGCCGAGCCCGGGATCGACCAGGCGATCACCACCGGCGCGCGGAAGCACAGGCTGAGCGCGATGCACAGCACGCCGCTGCCCAGCGCCAGCGACCACACCCAGGACGAGGTCTGCGCCGCGTCCAGTCCGCCGGCCGCGGCGGCCTGGATCACGATCACCAGCGGGCCGGCGAAGGAGACCAGCGTCGACACCACGCCCGCCACCGTCGCGGTGACGGACGCGTCGCGCAGGAACCGTTGCAGGCGCGGCATGGCGGCAGGCTGCGCTCAGCGGCCGGCGGCCGGCAGCGGCGCGGGCATCGCCGGCGCCGGGGTCCGGGCGCGCAGCGCGAAGACCGCCATCGCGACGCACGCGATCACCCCGGGGATGGCGAAGGCGATGAAGTTCGCCTGCAGCGGCAGCGCCGCCGCCATCAGCGCGCCGCCCAGCAGCGGGCCGACGATGGCGCCGGTGCGGCCCACGCCCGAGGCCCAGCCCAGCCCGGTGGAGCGGATGGTGAGGCCGTAGAACTGGGCCACGGTGGCGTAGAGCAGGATCTGGGTGCCGATGGTGGTGGCGCCGGAGATCGCGACCAGCGCGTAGAGCACCGGCATCGGGCTTTGGATGCCCAGCAGCGGGATCGACGCCGAGCCGACCACGAAGAACGCCACCACCACCCGGGGCAGGTTGTAGCGGTCGCCCAGCCAGCCGCCGAGGATGGCGCCGGCCACGCCGCCGAAGTTCAGCGCCAGCAGGAACGACAGGCTGGAGCCGAGGCTGTAGCCGGCGTTGGCCATCAGCTTCGGCAGCCAGGAGCCCAGCGCGAAGACCATCAGCAGGCAGCAGAAGAACGACACCCACAGCATCAGCGTGCCGACCACGCGGCCCTCGCGGAACAGCTCCAGCACCGAGGCGGCCTTGCCCTGCGGCGCGGCCTGCACCAGCCGGTCCTGTTCGGTGAGCGCCAGCTCGGGCGCCACCTTGTCCAGCAGCCGGCGCGCCTGCGCCTGCCGGCCCTGCCGCAGCAGGAAGCCGGGCGATTCCGGCAGCAGCCAGAGGATGACCGGCAGCAGCACCAGCGGCACCGCGGCCGAGAAGAACATCGCCTCCCAGCCGAAGCGCGGCAGCATGTAGATGCCCAGGCCCGCCGCCAGCACGCCGCCGAACGAGTAGCCGCTGAACATCACCGCCACCAGGGTGCTGCGCAGGCGCTTGGGCGCGTACTCGTTCATCAGCGCGACCGCGTTCGGCATCAGGCCGCCGCAGCCCAGGCCGGCCAGGAAGCGGCAGATGCCGAACTCGGTCGGCGAGGTGGCGAAGCCGTTGACGAAGGTCGCCACGCTGAAGAGCAGGAAGCAGATCGCGATGCCCTTCTTGCGGCCGATGCGGTCGGCCAGCGGGCCGAAGATGAAGGCGCCGAACATCATGCCGAACAGCGCGTAGCTGCCCAGGGCGCCGGCCTCGACCGGGCTCAGCCCCCATTCCTCCATCAGCACCGGCAGCACCACTCCGTAGATGAAGAGGTCGTAGCCGTCGAAGATCAGCAGCACGGCGCACAGCACCATGACCAGCCAGTGGAAGCGCGAGAACCTCGCGCCGTCGATCACTTCGTTGACGTCGATGTTGCGCATGTGGGTCCCCTCCCGAAGAGACGTGATGCCGCTTGTTGTGCGTGTGGTCGACGTCCGTGTCGGGTCGCGCGCTCCCGTGTCGCCCGGCGCGGCGCGCTCAGGCCGGCGCCGCCGCGCCGAGCGCGCGCTGCGCCAGGGCGACGTCGGCGTCGAGGTCGTGGTTCCAGATCCAGTCGAAGCGCGTCTCCAGCGTGCGGCCCAGCCGCGCGTCGTCGTCGCCGGCCTGCGGGTCGCGCAGCTCGTACAGCTCGCCGGCCTCCCACGAGGTCTGCTGCACGCGGCAGGCGCGGGGACGGCGGATGCGGTCGTAGACGCGCAGCAGTTCCGGGATCCCTTCGCGGTCCAGCGCCGGATCGGCCAGCAGCCGGGCCAGGAACCAGGCGTCCTCCAGGCCCTGGCCGGCGCCGGCGCCCTGGTGCGGCAGCATCGCGTGGGCGGCGTCGCCGATCAGCGCCAGCCGGCCGTCGGCGTAGCCGGGCAGCTGCGCCAGGTCGTGCAGCGCCCAGTGCGTGGGTGCGTCGATGCATTCCAGCAGCGTGCGCGCCGCGGCGCCCCAGTCGGCGTAGGCCTCGAGCATCTCGCGGCGGCTGGCCTCGCGCACCCAGGGCTGTCGCTCCGGCCATTGCGGCGCCGGGTCGCTGCGGTCGGACACGAACGCGACCACGTTGATCAGGCGCCCGTGCTTGACCGGGAAGGTGAGGATGTGCGCGTCCAGGCCGAGGTGCATCTGCGGCACGTCGATCAGGTGAGGATCGATCCCGCGCGCATCGAAGGCGCGGTGCAGGCGGTTGCGCTCGATCAGCCCGCGGTAGGCGCAGGTGCCGGTGAAGCGCGGTTCCGCGGGCGCCTGCGCCAGGCCGCGCAGCACCTCGGCGCGCAGCGCCGACTTGATGCCGTCCGCGGCGATCACCACGTCGCCGTCGTAGTGGCTGCCGTCGGCGAAGCGCACGCGGGCGGTGCCGGCGGCGTGCTCGACGCCGACCGCGCGCTTGCCGAAGCGGGTCATCCCGAACGGCAGGCGCGCGGCCAGCGCGTCGAGGAAGTCGGCGCGGTGCACCGAGGACTGGCCGACACCGGGCGCGAGCGTGGCGCCGAGCAGGCGCGCGTCCTCGCCGCGGCGCCACTCGAACCAGACGTCCTGCCACGGCGCCGGCGTGCGGTCGGCCAGGTCGGCATAGGGCTCGCCCATGCCGAGCCCGGCGATCGCGCGCACCGCGTTGGGGCCGAACGAGACGCCCGCGCCGATCTCGCCGAAGGCGCGCGCGGACTCGAACAGGGTCACGTCCAGGTGGCGGTGGCGGCACAGGCCCAGGGCCAGGCCGACGCCGGCGATGCCGCCGCCGACGATGCCGACGCGCAGCGGGCGCGCGGCGCTCATGGCGCGCGCTCCGGCGCTGCGGGCCGGCGGGAACGGAACGGGCAGGGCGGATGGATCATGGTGCGCCTCCGGGAGGTGTCGTCGCGCGGGCGCTCATCCCTGGTCGCCGCCGCCGACGGGCAGCACGGTGCCGGTGAGGTAGGACGCCTCGTCCGAGGCGAGGAACAGGATCGCCGCGGCCTGCTCGTCGAGCGTGCCGTAGCGCTTCATGTGCGTGCTGGCGACCGTCTGGTCGACGATCTGCCGGTACCAGGCGCGCTCCTGCGCGTCCTGCGCGTCCGGGTTGCGCGGGATTCGCCGCGGCGGCGCATCGGTGCCGCCCGGCGCGACCGCGTTGACGCGGATGCCGCGCTCGCCGTTCTCGAACGCCAGGCAGGCGGTCAGCGCGTTGACGCCGCCCTTGGCCGCGCCGTAGGGCACGCGGTTGACGCCGCGCGTGGCGATCGAGGACACGTTGACGATCGCGCCGCCGCCGGCTTCGAGCATGTACGGCAGCACCGCGCGGCAGCCCCACAGGGTCGGGAACAGCGAGCGCCGCACCTCGGCCTCGATCTGCTCGGGCGCGTAGTGTTCGTAGGGCCGGGTCCAGATCGTGCCGCCGACGTTGTTCACCAGCACGTCGATGCGGCCGAAGCGCGCGTGCGCGGCGGCGGCGGCGCGCTCGGCCTCGTCGAAGCGCTCCAGGTCGGCGGTCAGCGCCAGCGCCTGCGCCGCGGCGGGCAGCGCGGCGGCCGCCTCGTGGACCAGCTCGGAGCGGTCCACCAGCGCGAGCAGGGCGCCCTCGTCGGCGGCGCGCTCGGCCACGCGGCGGCCGATGCCCTGCGCGGCGCCGGTCACCAGCACGACCTTGCCGGCGAAGCGCGCGCTCACGCGGCCCGCTCCGTGGGCAGCGCCTGCGCCGGCGCGTTCGGGGTGAACTTCTCGTAGTGGAAGCTCGCCGGGGCCACGCCGGCATCGGCGAAGTGCCGGCGCACCGCGTCCACCATCGGCGGCGGTCCGCACAGGTAGACGTCGACGTCGCCGCCGTGCAGCGCCTCGGCCGGCAGGTGCGCGGTGACCCAGCCCTTGCGCGGATGCGCGGACGCCTCGTCCGCGACCACGGTGACGTACCCGAAGTCCGGCAGCCGCGCGGCGTAGTCGTCGAGCCGGTCGAGCAGCACCAGGTCGTCGTCGCGGGTGACGCCGTAGACCAGCCGCACCGGCCGCTCGCTGCCGTGCCGCGCCAGCGTTTCCAGCATCGACAGGAACGGTGCCAGCCCGGTGCCGCCGGCCAGGAACAGCAGCGGGCGCGCGACCTCGCGCAGGTAGAAGCTGCCCAGCGGGCCGGTCAGCTCCAGCCGCTGCCCCGGCTGGGCCCGGTCCAGCCAGGCGCTCATCAGCCCGCCCGGCACGCGCTTGATCAGGAACGACAGGCGCCGCTCGCCCGGCGCGGAACTGAAGGAATAAGAGCGGCTCAGGCCGCTGCCCGGCACGTCGATGTTGACGTACTGGCCGGGCAGGAAGGCCGGCGCATCGCCGTCGGCGTCGAGCTCCAGCGTCAGCGCGGCGTCGCGGTGCGGCGCGATCGCGGCCACCGTGGCGGCGAAGCGGCCGGTGCCGGTCTTGCAGGCGGTGGAGGGCACCGGCACCGCGATCACGCAGTCGGAGGCCGGCACCATCTGGCAGGTCAGCACCAGGCCCACGGCCGCCTCGTCCTCGCTCAGGGCATCGTCGATGTAGTCCTCGCCCAGGTCGTAGCGGCCGCTCTCGGCGCGGCACTTGCAGGTGCCGCAGACGCCGTCCGAGCAGTCCATCGGCAGGTTGATCCTGTGGCGGAAGGCCGCGTCCAGCACCTTCTCGCCGTCCTGGCATTCGATGAAGCGGGTGACCCCGTCCTCGAAGTTGAGCGCGATCTGGTGGCTCATGTCGTTGTCCTCCCGGCCGGTGGCGTCAGACGTGGTAGACGTCGATGACCTGGCGGATGTAGTCGTTCTTCAGCACGATCTTCTTGCGCGAGATCAGCCAGTCCTCGCCGTCGCGGTCGAGGGTGACGAAGGTGGTGCCGAAGAAGACGTCGGTGACCTTGTAGCGGTGGTTGTGGGTGACCCAGTTGTAGCGGACGTCGATCGCGTCGCCGCGGTCCTCGATCACCTCGACGTTGCTCACCGTGTGGCTGGTGCGCGGCTCCGGCGTGCTGGCGCCGGAGCGCTCGGTCTTGATGCGGAACACCCGGTCCTCCAGGCCGTCCCGGTTCGGGTAGTAGATCAGCGAGATCTGGCTGTGCGGGTCCTCGGTCAGCCGGTCGTCGTCGTCCCACGCCGGCATCCAGTAGACGACCCCGGGCGCGTAGAGCGTCAGCCATTCGTCCCACTCGCGGTCGTCGAGCAGGCGCGCCTCGCGGTACAGGAAGCGCTCGACCGAGCGCAGGTCCACGCTCATGCCGCCCGCTCCTGCGGCGCGGGCTCGGCGGCCTCGCCGCGCTCCGCGGCCAGCGCGCGCCGCAGCGTCCTGGCCCAGTACTCGTGCTGGCGCACGAACAGGCCCTCGTCCTCGCTGCGCTCGCCGCTGAGCAGTGGTTCCAGGCCCATCCGGCGGGCGTTCTCGTCCGGCCCCTCGATCCACAGCGGCGCGCCGCGGCTGAGGTCGTTCCACGGCGCGGCCGCGCCGGCGTAGCCGGTCTGGCAGGCGCGGAACTCCTCCAGGTCGTCGGCCGTGCCCATGCCGCTGACGTTGAAGAAGTCCTCGTACTGGCGGATCCGGGTGGCGCGCTCGGCGGCGCTCTCGCCCTTCGGCGCGAAGCAGTAGATGGTGACCTCGGTGCGGTCCACGCTGATCGGGCGGGTCACCCGGATCTGGGTGGAGAACTGGTCCATCAGGTAGACGTTCGGGTACAGGCACAGGTTGCGGGTCTGGCGCACGATGAAGTCGGCGCGTTCCTCGCCCAGCCGCGCCTTCAGCGCCTCGCGGTGCGCGTAGACCGGGCGCACCTCGGGGTTCATGGTGTTGGTCCACAGCAGGATGTGGCCGTTCTCGAAGCCGTACACGCCGCCCACGCTCTTCGACCAGCCGTTGGCGTCCACCGCCTTGGTGCCCTCGGCCTTGCGCCGGCCCACCGTGGCCGAGTAGTTCCAGTGCACGGAGCTGACGTGGTAGCCGTCGCAGCCGTTCTCCATCTGCAGCTTCCAGTTGCCGTCGTAGATGTAGGAGGAGTTGCCGCGCAGCACCTCGATGCCCTCGGGCGCCTGGTCCACGATCTGGTCGATGATCACGCGGGTGCTGCCGAGGAAGTCCTCCAGCGGCTGCACGCCGGGGTCGAGGCTGCCGAACAGGAAGCCGCGGTAGTTCTGGAAGCGCGGCACGCGCTTGAGGTCGTGCGAGCCGTCGGTGCCGAACTGCGGCGGGTACTGCGTGGTCTTGCCGTCCTTGACCTTCAGCAGCTTGCCGCTGTTGCTGAAGGTCCAGCCGTGGAAGGGGCAGGTGAAGCTGCCCTTGTTGCCGTGCTTGCGCCGGCACAGCATCGCGCCGCGGTGCGCGCAGGCGTTGATCACCGCGTGCAGCTCGCCCTGCTTGTCGCGGGTGACCACGACGGGCTGGCGGCCGATCCAGGTGGTGAAGTAGTCGTTGGGCTCCGGGACCTGGCTCTCGTGCGCCAGGTACACCCAGTTGCCCTCGAAGATGTGCTTCATCTCCAGCTCGAACAGGTCCGGGTCGGTGAAGATGTCGCGGCGGCAGCGGAACACGCCGGCGTCCCGGTCGTCGACCAGTGCGGTGGCCAGCAGCCGGTCGAGTTCCTGGGCTTTGTCGAGGATGGCGGACATGGTGGGTCTCCCGGGAGGTCTGCGCGGCGCCTGGATGGGGCGCGGGGGGCGAGGTGTCGGCGGCGGCGGCGTCCGCGCCGCCGCGATGCGGGCTCAGGCCGCGGCGCGGGGCCGCTCGACCAGCTGGTTGTCGACGCCGTCGACCAGCGGGCTGAGCCAGAAGTCGAACGCGATCTCGGCGAACGGGCCGTCCAGCCCGTAAGCGCGGATGCCCGCCTCGTCGTCGCGCTCGACGATCCGCGGCACCAGCCCGTCGCGGGTGGCGTAGGCGAAGTCGTCGTTCACCAGCGGATCGCCGGCGATGTTGATCTGCGTGGTCAGCTTGCGGTGGCCGTCGGCGCTGACGAAGAAGTGGATGTGCGCCGGGCGCTGGCCGTGCCGGCCCAGCGCGAACAGCAGGCGCTCGGTCGGGCTGCCCGGCGGCACGCCGTAGCCCTTGGGCACGATGCTGCGGAAGCCGTAGCGGCCCTGCTCGTCGGCGACGATCGTGCGGCGCATGTTGAACGGCGCCTGCTCGCCGGTCGGGTCGAAGTGCGAGTAGAAGCCGCGGGTGTCGCAGTGCCACACCTCCACCCGCGCCCCGGGCACGGGCGCGCCGTCGTCGCCCTTGACCACGCCGTGCATGACCAGGGTGTGGCCGTTCCGGTCGCGGCCGTCGTCGAGGCGGGCGAAGCCCTCCACCACCGGCGCGCCGGCCACGTACAGCGGGCCCTCGATGGTGCGCGGGGTGCGGTTCTCGATGCCCAGCTCGGCGTCGAGGGCGTCCAGCCGCAGGTCGAGGAAGTGGTCCAGCCCGAGCCCGGGCGAGATCAGGCCGGCCTGGCCGGCGGCGCCCAGCTCGTTGAGCCAGGCGATGCCGGCCCAGTACTCGTCGGGCGTGACGTCCAGGTCGTCGATGGCCCGGTACAGGTCGGACAGGATGCGGTGCGCGATCCGCTTGGTGCGCGGATCGCCGCCCGCCTGGTCGAGTCCGCTGACCTTGCGCAGGAAGGCCTGCACGTCCGGGGTGTCGAAGATCTTGACGCTCATCGTGTGTCCTCTCTCTCTTGGTTGCGTTTCGGCTGCCTTGAGACTTCCCCTCCCCGAGGAAGCGCCTTGGATCGTTCGGCTAGCGGTCGTCCTCGTGCAGGGACGAGGGATGCCGGCACAGCGGCGTGACCGCGATGCGCATGTACGGGAACAGGGGCAGCGACAGCAGCAGCGCGTGCAGCTCGGCGTTGCTGTCGACGTCGAAGACGCTGACGTTGGCGTACTCGCCCACCACCCGCCAGATGTGGCGCCACTGGCCGCTGCGCTGCAGTTCCTGGAACCGCGCCTTCTCGTCGGCCTTCAGCTGCGCCGCCTGCCCGGGGTCGAGATCGTGCGGGAGGCGCACGTCCATTCTCACGTGGAACAGCATCGGTCAGCCTCCGGTGGCGCTGCTGGGGGCGGCGGCGCGGGCGCGCCGGCCGTCGCGGCGGAAGTGGCGCACGCGGTCCTCGTCGAGGGCGATGCCGAGGCCGGGCCCGTCGGGCACGGCCAGGTGGAAGTCGGCGTAGGCCAGCGGCTCGGCCAGGATCTCCTCGGTCAGCAGCAGCGGGCCGAACAGCTCGGTGCCCCACTGCAGGCCGGGGAAGGTGGCGAAGACGTGGGCGGAAGCCGCGGTGCCGACCGCGCCCTCCAGCATCGTGCCGCCGTACAGGCCGATGCCCGCCGCGTCGGCGATCGCCGCCACCCGCTGCGCCGCGTAGAGCCCCCCGGACTGCTCGACCTTGACCGCGAACACGTCGGCGCCCGACACCCTGGCCAGCTCGAACGCGGACGCCGGGCCGTACAGCGATTCGTCGGCCATCAGCGCGACCGGGAAGCGCCGCGCCAGCCGCGCGAGCGCCGCGGCCGAGGCCACCGGCTGCTCCACCAGCTCGCAGCCGACGTCGGCCAGCGCCGCCAGCCCCTGCGCGGCCTCCAGCTCGCTCCAGGCCATGTTGACGTCCACGCGCACCGCGCCGCGGTCGCCGATCGCGCGCTTGATCGCGGCGACGTGGGCGACGTCCTCGTGCAGCGGCCGCGCGCCGATCTTGAGCTTGAACACGCGGTGGCGGCGCGCGTCGAGCATGCGCTCGGCCTCCTCGATGTCGCGCGCGGTGTCGCCGGAGGCCAGGGTCCAGGCCACCGGCAGGCGGTCGCGCACGCGGCCGCCGAGCAGCTCGCTGACCGGCAGGCCGGTGCGCTTGCCGTGCGCGTCGAGCAGGGCGGTCTCGACCGCGCTCCTGGCGAAGTGGTTGCCCTTCACCCGCTGGCCCACGCGCTGCATCAGCGCCTGCACGCGGGTGGCGTCGGCGCCCAGGATCGCCGGGGCGATGTACAGGTCGACGGCCGACTGCATGCTCTCCGGGCTTTCGGGGCCGTAGGACAGCCCGGCGATCGTGGTGCCCTCGCCGATGCCGACGACGCCGTCGGAGCAGAACACGCGCACCAGCATCAGGGTCTGGCCCTGCATGGTCGCCATCGACAGGCGGTGCGGGCGGACGGTGGGCAGGTCGAGCAGGCAGGTCTCGACGCGTTCGACGACGGGGGCCTGCGAGAAGGGGATCAGCGTGCGTTCCATGGCGCAGCTTTCTACGTGCGCCGGCGCGGCATGTCCAAGACGATGTTGGTCTCGTTCGATACCTTGGGGGTATATTCGTTCGCAAAGCCCTTGGCTGCATGGGCTTGGTGCAGTGCAACATATCGTGCGGACATACTGTTCAGGCTCCGGGATCGAGCGCACGCCGAGGGAGCCCGACCATGGATCTGCGACAACTCAAGGCCTTCATCGCGGTCGCCAAGGCGCGCAACTTCACCCGCGCCGCGCAGGAGCTGCACATGGCGCAGCCGCCGCTCAGCCGCCAGATCCAGCAACTGGAGGAGGAACTCGGCGTGCTGCTGCTGCACCGCACCCGCCCGCTGCGGCTGACCGATGCCGGACGCCTGTTCTACGAGGAAGCACTGCAGATCCTGGGGCGCGTGGAGCAGATGAAGGAGGGCACCCGGCGCGTGGGCCGCAGCGAGCGCCGCGTGGTCACCCTGGGCTTCGTCGCCTCGACGCTGTACGGCGGGCTGCCCACCGTGGTGCGGCGGCTGCGCCAGCGCCGCACCGACCTGGACGTGCGCCTGCTGGAGATCATGTCGGTGCAGCAGGTGGAGGCGCTGAAGACCGGCCGCATCGACGTCGGCTTCGGGCGCATCCGCAGCAGCGACGACGGCATCGAGCGCCAGGTGCTGCGCGAGGAACGGCTGGTGGTGGCGATCCCGCCCTCGCATCCGCTGGCGTCGCGGCACGACGCGCTGCCGGTGTCGGGCCTCGCGGGGCAGCGCCTGATCATCTACCCGAGCACGCCGAGGCCCAGCTTCGCCGACGAGGTGCTGTCGCTGGTGCGCGACCACGCGCTGCGGCCGGAATCGCTGCAGGAGGTGCGCGAGCTGCACACCGCGCTCGGCCTGGTCGCCGCCGAGAGCGGCATCTGCGTGCTGCCGGCCTCGGCGCGCAGCATGCGCCGCGACCTGCACTACCGGCTGATCGACGACGAGCGCGTGACCTCGCCGATCATCATGAGCTACCGCAGGAACGACGATTCCGGCCTGGCCGGCCAGATCCGCGCGATCTGCCACGAGATGTACGCCGAGTCGCCGCCGTGGATGGAAGCGCCGCCGCACACGCCGCCGGCGGCGTGAGGGTCAGCCGCGGCGCGGCGCGCGCTTGCGCGGGCGCTTCGTAGCGGGCGCGGCGCGGGGCGCGTCCGGCACCGCGGGTGCGGCGCCGTCGCCGGCCAGTTTCGACCCGGACTCCGACCAGGGCTCCAGCCAGGACAGCGTGTCGACGTAGGACAGGAACCGTTCCAGGTAGCCCGGCGACAGCTCGCGCATCAGCAGCAGCGAGCGGTGTACGAGGCGGTCGGAATTGAGCGGCCCGGCGTCCTCGGGCGCCTGCGCCAGCGAGCGCCGCAGCTGGCTCTCGGCGCGGATCCGCGTCCACAGCCTGCGCAGGTCGTCGAGCGCCGCGGGCTCGGCGAAGCCGCCGTCGTCCGCCGGGCGGCCGCGTTCGCGCAGCGCGGCGCGTTGCGCCAGCGCATCGGCCAGTGCGCCGAGCGGCCCGCGCGCGGGCGGCGACGCGTCGCGCGACGGCGTGAGGTCCACCGTCGGGCCGGCGAGGTCCGCCGCGTACTCCGCGATCAGCCCGGCCAGCCGCGCGTCCAGCAGGCGGCGCGCCTCGCCGTGGTGGTCCGCGGCACGGCGGTGCATCGCCTCGATGCGGCGGAAGCGCGGCGGGTCCATGCGGTCGGCGCCGCCGGCGCGCCAGGCGGCGAGGGTGGCGCCGGCGTCCGGGCTAGCGCGCATCGGCGGGCGCGGGCCGCGGGACCGGCGCGATCTCGACGCGCCGGTTGCGCGCCCGGCCGGTCTCGTCGTCGTTCGGGCTCACCGGCTGCTCGGCGCCGAAGGCGGCGGCGAACACCGACGAGGCCGGCAGGCCGGCGTCGATCAGCGCGCGGGTCACGGTCAGCGCGCGCTGGGCGGAGAGCTCCCAGTTGTCGGCGTAGCGGCGGTTGCCGTCGTGGACCGGCCGGTCGTCGGTGAAGCCGCTGACCATCAGGATCTCCTCGCGCGCGCCCAGGTACTCGGCCAGCGGGCCGGCCAGGCTGGCGATCACCTCGCGCCCCTCGGGCTGCAGGCGGTCGGAGTTGAGCGCGAACAGCACGCTGCCGCGGATGCCGATGCGGCCGTCCACCAGGGTCACCCGGCCCGCCGCGAGCGGGCCGGCCAGCGCCTGCTCCAGCGTCCTGAGCCGCTGCGCCCCGGCCTCGCGCTGGCGGACCTCCTCGTCCAGCCGGTGGGCGAGCAGCAGCTGCATGCCGATCGCGCCGACCAGGATCAGCATGAAGGCGCCCAGCAGCACCGACATCAGGTCGCCGAACCCGGCCCACACCGGCACCGCGAGGTCGGCGTCGCCGTCGGCGCCGCGTTCGACCTCCGCGCTCATGCCGCCTCGGCCGCGGCGGCCGCGCGCGACCCGGCGAGCTGCTGCAGGTCCTCGACGATCTGCCGCTGCGCCAGCATGCTCAGGTCGACGACCTCGCGGGCCTGCGCGACGTAGTAGGCCAGCTGCTCGTCGCTGCGCGCCAGCGACTTCTCCAGCGCGTCCTCGACGCGCTGCAG
Source organism: Alterluteimonas quercicellularis (assembly GCF_021191635.1). Taxonomy (GTDB): domain Bacteria; phylum Pseudomonadota; class Gammaproteobacteria; order Xanthomonadales; family Xanthomonadaceae; genus Luteimonas; species Luteimonas quercicellularis. Next base: position 7,345 of record NZ_JAIWPR010000010.1, on the reverse strand, counting down.
GCGCTCGGCCAGCAGGCCGCTGGACTCGCCGAACGAGGCCACGGCGGCGCCGAGCGCCTCGCCCAGGCTCGCCACCTCGACCGCGCCCGCGGCGACCTGCGCGGCCGCGGCGTCGAGCCGGCCGGTGCCGGCGCCGACCTGCGCGTCGAAGCGGCCGCCGACGCGGTCCAGCAGGTCGGCGGAGGTCGCGACCAGCGCGTCGACGGCGGTGCGCTGCTCGGTGGAGGCGTGGTTGACCGCGTCCAGCAGGGTGCCCAGGGTGGCCATGAGCTGGTTGCGCTCCTCCAGCATCGCGGTGTCGCGGGCCATGCTCTCCGACAGCCCGGCGCGCAGCTCGGCGACGACCTCCGCCGCCGCCTTCGGCGCTTCCGCGGCCGCCTGCAGCAGCCGCGAGGTCTCGGCGATGGTCTCGCGCGCCTGCGCCTGGGTCCGCTCCGCGAGTCCGGCGGCGGTGCGCTCCAGCGTGTCGCAGATCGCCTGCTGGCGCTGCGCCGCCTGCGCGCCGGCCTGCGCCCAGTCCTCGCGCAGCGCGCGGCCCGTTCCTGCCAGCGCCTCGGTCCATGCCGACAGCCGCTCGCGGTCCTGCGCGGCCAGCGCAGCCTGCAACCGCGCCTGCGCCTCGTCCACGCCGGCGACCAGCGAGGCCGCGTGCGCCTCGAACGCGGCCGACGCCGTCGCCAGCGCCTGCGCGTGGCGCTCGGCGTCCGCCACATGGGCGTCCTCCTGCCGCGCCAGCGCCTGGCGCCAGTCGTCGGTCACGCGCGCGGCGGCGGCGTCCAGGCGCACCGACAGGCCCTCCAGCAGCGCGGCCGAGCGCTGCTCGAAGCGGCCGGCGAAGCCGTCCAGCGCCTCGCGCAGGTCGCGGGCCAGCGTCTCGTTGGCGCGCTGCTGCCCGGCCAGGGCCTGGTCCCAGCGCTCCGCCACCGTGGCGGTGGAGGTCTCGAAGCCGGTCGTCAGCGCATCGAGCTGCCGCTGCACCGACCGCGCGACGGTCTCGTGCAGCGATGCGGCCTCGCGCGACAGCGCCGCCATCGTGGTCTCGACCGCGGGCTGCAGCGCCGCACCGGCGGCGCGCGCGCTCCCGGCCACGCTTTCCTGCAGCGAGCGCTCCACGGACGACGCCAGGCGCGCGTAGACGGCCTCGGTCCGCTCGTGGAACGCCTGCTGGCCGGCGGACTGGCGCTCGCCGGCGTCCGCGCTCTGCCGCTCGATCGCCGCCATCGCCGCCTGCAGCCGGTCGACCAGCGCCGGCATCGCCTCGGCCTGGCGCTGCAGCAGCCGGAAGGCCTCCTCGCGCTGGTGGGCCTGCGAATGCACGCGCAGCGCGGTCGCGATCTTCGCGTCCAGCGCGCGCACCGCCTGCATCCGGTCGCGCCGGCGCAGCGCGGCCAGCAGGCCGAGCATCGCCGAGGCCGCCACGCCCGCGATCGAGGTGCCGAACGCGAAGGCCAGGCCGGCTACCGGCGCCGACAGCGCCGCGCGGATCGCCGCCAGGTCGGAGGCGCTCTGCAGCGCCGAGCCGGTGCCGCGCAGCGTGGCCATCATGCCGAGCAGGGTGCCCAGCATGCCCAGCAGCACCAGCAGGCCGACCAGGTACGGTGCCAGCGCCGGCGCCGGCAGCGCCGCGCGCTCGCCCTCGATGCGCAGGCGCACCGCGTTGCGCAGCGACGGGTGCAGGCGGTCGAGCCAGTCGCCCAGGGCCGGCGGCGGCCCGGACAGGTCGGCGACGGCGCGCTCCAGCGTGGCCGTGGCCTGGCGGTAGCGGTGCAGTTCGAGCGCGCCGGCCAGGTAGCAGGCCAGGATCAGCGCGACGACGCCGAGCGCGAGCGGGTTCGCGCCGGCGTAGCCGGCGCCGATCCAGCACACGGCGACGAGGCCGGCGAGGAAGACGGCGAGATCAAGCAGGTGTCTGTGCATGGCGTCCAGGTTCGCGAGGGCGAAGGGCGGCGAGCAGGCCCTCGACCGGTTGCAGGCGGGTGTCGAGTTCGGCGAGCAGCAGCCCGCGCATGTCGCGGCGGAAGGCCTCGAGCTGCGCGGCGGGCGTGGCCGCGCGGGCGGGGGCGGGCGTGGGCATGGATTCGGCCGCATCGCCGTCGGCGCTGCGGTGCGCGCGCGCGAAGCGCGCGTCGAGCAGGGCGGGCACGGCCGACAGCAGCGCCTGCTCGCGGCGCGCGAGCGCGCGCTCCATGGCCGCGTCTACCGCCGCCAGGCGTGCCAGTCCGTCGGTCGCCGCCAGGCGATCGCGCAGCCGGCCGCGCAGGCGGCCGATGTGCGCCTCCATGGTCCGCTGCAGGGCGACGTAGCGCTGGCGGAAGAACGCCGAATCGAGCGCGGCGTCGGCGCCGGCCTCGGTCGAGGAGAACGCCGGATCGCCGGCGATCGCCGCCTCCAGCGCGGCGCGCACGCGGGCGCAGTCGTCGTCCGCATCGCCGTCGACCGGTTCGGCCGCGGCGGACGCGCCGGCGGGCGGCGCGTCGAGCGCGGCGGACAGCGCGATGGCGTGGGTCCAGTCGAGCCATTGGCCCAGGCGTTCGGTCGGCGCCTGCCGGGGCGGCGCCGGCTCGGCGCCGGTCAGGCGCGCGAGCTGGTGGACGAACGTGGGGCCGCGAAGAGTCGTACGTCGTGGGGTCTGCGCCATGCGGTCGTTCGTCGGGACGGACAGGGGAGGCGGCCGCCGGGCGCCGCGAGGCGGGGCGGATGCCGGAGCGCCGGGCGTGGCCGGCGCGCGGCCGCGCGGCGCGACGGCCCGCGGATCGCGCCCTCCCAAAACGAATCAGCGCCTCGCACGCGAAGCGCAAGACGCTGTTCCGGCTGGAAAGTTGGTGGAGCGGAGGAGGATCGAACTCCCGACCTTCGCATTGCGAACGCGACGCTCTCCCAGCTGAGCTACCGCCCCACGAGGCTGCGCATTATACAGGCCGGCGCCGCGGCGCCAAGGGCCTTTAGACGGGCGCGTTGCCCCGTGCGATCAGGCGCGCTCGGCCGCCAGCAGCGGCGACAGCGCGGGTTCGAGCTGCGCGCGGCGCCAGCCCGACAGCGCGCCCGGCCACTCGCCGCGCTCCAGCAGCGCCTCCAGCCAGCGCCGCGAGGCGAGCACGCCGTCGGGCAGGCCGAGCTCGGCCGAGCGCGCGGAGACCGCCTCCTGCAGGCGCCGCAGCGCCTTGCGGTCGACTTCCTCGGTGCGCGGCGCCGGCGCCTCGGTCTCGTCGGCCAGCGGCGCGTGCAGGGCCTGCAGGATCTGCGCGGTCAGCTTGCGCGGCGACTTCGGGTGGCGGTCCAGCGCCTGCTGCAGCGCCTGCGCGTCGGCCGGCGGATCGCGCGCCAGCAGCACCGCCAGTTCCGGGTCGAGTACCCAGTTGCGCGGGCGGTCGCGCTCGCGCGCGTAGCGCTCGCGCCAGCGCAGCAGGCGCAGCAGGCGGTGCTGCGCGGGCGGATCGAGGTACTGCGCGGCGCGCACGGACAGGTGCGGCCAGCGTTCGCCTTCGCCGGCGCGCGCCTGCGCGACCTGGCGCGCGCAGTCCTCGGCCAGCCAGTCGCTGCGGCCCAGCGCGCGCACCCGCGCGTCGAGCGCGTCGTGCAGGGCCAGCAGGTGCAGCACGTCGTCGGCGGCGTAGTCGAGCTGGGCCTCCGAGAGCGGCCGGCGCAGCCAGTCCGAGCGGGTCTCGCCCTTGGCCAGGGCCTCGCCGGTCGTCTCCAGCACCAGCTTCTGGTAGCCGATGCCGGCGGCGACCCCGGCCAGCGCCGCCGCCACCTGGGTGTCGAACAGCGGCGAAGGCACGGTGCCGCAGGCGTGCGCGAACGCGATCAGGTCCTCGCCGGCGCTGTGCATGATCTTCAGCACCCCCGCATCGTTCAGCAGCGGCCGCAGCGCCTCGGGCATGCCGGGCACGAGCGGATCGATCAACAGGATCTCGTCGTCGATGGCCAGCTGCACCAGCGCCAGCTGGGGCCAGTAGGTGCGTTCGCGGATGAATTCGGTGTCCAGGCCCACGCGCGCGGGCGGGTGGGCGAGGCGTTCGGCAAGGGCGTCGGGATCGGAGATCCAGCGGGTCTGGGGTCGTGGCATGGCGCCAGTGTAGAGCCTGTCCCCGATCGCCGGCGGCCGATTGACGCGTCCGCGGGGCCGCCCTACCGTCGCAGGCTCCAGGCCCCCCGGGGTCCCGCCGGGAATCCGATTTGCGCCGTAGCGCCGTCCTCGTCCTCGCCCTGCTGCTCGCGCTGTGCGCGGCCTGTTCGCGCGATCCCGCGCCGGATGCGGGCGCCGCGGACGGGGCGGACGGCGGGCCGTCGGGCAGCGTGACGATCAGCGGCGACGACTCCGCCGCCGCGGCGCTGACCTGGCGCCGGCCCGCGGTGGCGCTCGAGGACGGGCCCGACGCGCTCGGGGAGGCGCGCGAGCGCGCGCAGTCCGCGCTGGAGGCCGACCGCCTCTACGAGGGCGAGGGCGCGGCGATCCCGCTGTTCCTGGCGGTGCTGGAGCGCGATCCGGAGGATGCGCGCGCGCGCAAGGGCCTGGCGAGCGCGCGCGCGCGGCTGATCGCGCGCGGCGACGCGGCGCTGGCCGACAGCGGCGACGACGCCGAGGCGCTGCGCCGCGCCCGCAGCGCGGCGGCGGTGGCGCGCGTGGTCTGGCCCGAGGACGAGGCCACCCAGGCCTACCTGCAGCGCGTGGACGTGGCCGACCGCCTGTGGGAGCTCAACCGCGCCGCCGAGGCCGACCTCGAGGCCGGGCGCCTGGGCGAATCGGGCGAGGGCGCGCTGCCCAGGCTGCGCGAGGCGCTGGAGCTGGCCCCGGAGCAGCCGCGGGCGATGCAGAACCTTGCCGCGGTCGAGAGCGGGCTGATCCGCCGCGCCGAGAACGCCGCCGCCGAGGGCGAGTTCGCGGCCGCCGCGCAGTGGCTGGACCACGCGGAGGCGATCCGCCCGGGCATGGAGACCGTGCCCGATGCGCGCGAGCGCCTGGAGCGCATGCGCACGCTGCGCATCGCCCGCCTGCGCGACCAGGGCGTGGCGGCGCTGTCGGAGTTCGACGGCATCGCCAAGGCGCGCGCGATCCTCGCCGAGCTGCTGCTGGTCGCCGCGCCCGGCGACCCGCTGGCGGCGGACCTGCGCGAGCGCATCGACCTGGCCGTGCACTACGGCCTGTTCCGGCCCGGCCAGGTGTTCACCGACGCGCTGGCCGGCGGCGCGCGCGGCCCGCGCATGATCGTGGTGCCGCACGGCGCGTTCACCATGGGCGCGCCGGCCACGGAGGCCGGATCGTCGGACAGCGAGCGGCCGCAGCGCAACGTCCGCTTCGAGCGCGGCTTCGCGATGGCGGTCACCGAGACGACCGTGGGCGAGTACCGCCGCTTCGTCAACGCCACCGGCTACCAGACCCGCTCGGCGCGGCGCGGCTTCTCGATGGTCTACGACGAGCGCAGCGGCAACTTCGTGCGCCGCAGCGGCGTGGACTGGCGGCACGACGACCTCGGCCGCGAGGCGCGCGACGACGCGCCGGTGCTGCACGTCAGCGCGGTGGACGCCGCGGCCTACGCCGACTGGCTGTCGGAGGAGAGCGGCCAGCGCTACCGCCTGCCCAGCGAGGCCGAGTTCGAGTACGTGCTGCGCGCCGGCGGCGAGGGCCCGTATCCCTGGGGCGAGGGCGCGCCGCCGGAGGGCGCGGGCAACCTGACCGGCGCGCTCGACCGCTCCCCCGGCGGGCGGCGCTGGAGCAACGCCTTCCCCGACTACGGCGACGGCCACTGGGGCCCGGCGCCGGTGGGCCGCTTCGCCGCCAACCGCTGGGGCGTGCACGACCTCGCCGGCAACCTCAGCGAATGGGTGGCCGACTGCTGGCACGACAACTACCGCCGCGCGCCGGCCGACGCCTCCGCCTGGGTCAACCCCGGCTGCCGCAACCACGTCGTCCGCGGCGGCTCATGGTCCAGCGGCCCCGACCAGGCCCGCTCGGCCTGGCGCATGCCGGCCCAGCGCGACACCACCAACGCGCGCATCGGCTTCCGGGTGGTGCGCGAGATCTAGGCGCCCGGGCGGCCGCGAAGCCCGGCTTCCGTAGGAGCGCGCTCGCGCGCGACAGCGGTGCGGCAGAGCCCGTCCGCGCCGGCGCGCCCCTGCGGAACCCGACGGGTCGAGAGCCGCCCCGACAAGGCCGCGCGCGAGGCTTATGATGCCGCCGGGCCGCCCTCACCGCGGTCTGGCGGCCGGCGTGCTACACGGTCGCAGCGCACCGCCGCGCCCCCTTTTCCCGCCGGAGATCGCACATGAGACAGGACCCGTTCGGCCGACAACAGCCTTCCCCCGGGCGCGGGCGCCGCGTCGGCGGCCTGCGGATCGGCATCCTGCTGCTGTTCGCGGCCTACGGCGCCTACTACTACTTCTCCAACCGCACCGAGGACCCGGTCACCGGGCAGAAGGTGCTGATCGACCGCAGCCTGTCGGTCGACGACGAGAAGTCGCTGGGCCTGCAGGCCTACCAGGAGATCCTGTCGCAGGAGCGGCCGGTGGACCCGTCGCTGCCGATCTCGCAGGAGATCCGCGGCATCGCCGACCGCCTGATCGCCAAGGTCGACGACGTGGAGGCGGCGCTGGCCGCCGAGCACGGCATGCAGCCGACGCGGTTCTCGCAGACCTTCGAGTGGGAGGTCAACGTGATCGATTCCGACCAGGCCAACGCCTTCTGCCTGCCCGGCGGCAAGATGGCGGTCTACACCGGCCTGGTGCCGGTGGCGCAGAACGAGAACGCGATGGCGGTGGTGATGGGGCACGAGATCGCCCACGCGCTGCTGCGGCACGGTGCGCAGCGCATGGCGCAGCAGCGGCTGACCCAGGTCGGGCAGATGGCCGGCGCGATGAGCGGCATGGACCCGCAACAGCAGCAGATGGTGATGGCCGCGATGGGCTACGGCTACCTGCTGCCCTACGCGCGCAAGCACGAGACCGAGGCCGACGAGGTCGGCCTGATGCTGGCCGCGGCCGCCTGCTTCGATCCGCGCGAGGCGGTGCCGCTGTGGGAGCGGATGGGGCAGTCCGGCGGCGGGGAGTCGGCGCCCGAGTTCTCCTCGACCCACCCCAACCCGGGCACCCGCATCCAGAACCTGCAGGCGCTGATGCCCAAGGCGCTGGAGTACCGCGAACGCTTCTGCGAACAGGCGATGTAGGCGCGCGACAGGGCCAGGTACCATCTGGCCCGCGGCAGCAGAAGAACGCGTCCCCACGCGCGGGCGTCGGCGAACGGCGGTCGGCACTGATTCTTGGAGGCTTCGGAAACCGTCGCGGGGGGGGGGGGGGCGCCCCCCCCCCCCCCCGCGGGGGGGCGGGGGGGGGCCCGGCGCCCGGTGGGGGG